>JBNMKJ010000009.1:0-63684 GCA_050874285.1 Helicobacteraceae bacterium
AGTTTTGACAATTCCCCTATCCACGAAAAAATTAAAAAAATCTGTCTTTGTTTTGTAGTCAAACTCTTTGATAAAATCATTATCAAACTTCGCTAATCCATAGCCAAGCAAATTTAGCAATTCGTAATTTTCGTGCTTTTGACTCATAGCTTGAATCCTTTTATAAAAAAATAATTTTGTAATTTTATCAAAATTAAGATATTTGCGAAAGATTTTGAGGCTACAAAAGGAGTAGCGATTTTGCGCAATGAGCGAATGCAACTTGCAAATGATTTGTATGGCATAAGCGATTCGATATATCACATTATCGCAAGGCGTGATAATGAGGGTGGCAAAAATGTGCCACAAAAAAGTGGGCTAAATCAATGGAATGCTGGTGGTAGGGCTAGAAGTTTTGATGAAGTATATATACCCGTGCCTAGCGAGATTCACAACCGTTATCCTAGCTTTTTCCCACCGCGCGAAGTGCCTTTTAGCTTACAAACGCCACTAGGGGAAATATTAAGCGCGAAACTCTGCCAAGATAATGCAAAAGCACTAATGACAAATCCAAATTCTGCCCTTGCAAATTGGCTTTTGCGCAAGATTTTAAAGCTAAAAGAGGGCGAGACTGCTACGCTAGAGAGGCTAGAAAATTTGGGCTTTGATAGCGTGATAGTAGAAAAAGAGCGGGAGGGAATCTACCGCATAGACATAATGCCATTAAATTCATATCAAAATTTCATCGGCGAATCTGCCGAATCTTAACGCATTTTGCGCTATTAGATTCACCGCACAGGCATTGAATCTGCTTTTAAATTTTTAGATAATTTAAAATTTCAAACAATCGTTTGACTTTTTTAAATTACTTTGCTAGTATTTCGCCACTAAAATTTCAAAACGGAGTTTCAATGAGACAAATCCTAATCTTTGCGCTTGTGGCTTTGCACCTAAATGCCGAGCCACTTTCGCTTGAATCCGCGCTTAGCAAAGCAAGGGAGCATTATCCACTGCATAAAAGCAAAGATTTGCTCCAAAGGGCACAGGATTTGGAGCTTACAAAGCTAAATATCAGCTATGTGCCACGCATAAAGCTAAGCGCGAAAGCCACTTATCAAAGCGATGTAACCACCCTGCCTTTTTCTAGCCAAACGCTAAATAATCTCGTAGGTGGGAATCTTAACTACAAGCCCCTAAATAAAGACCAATACAACGCAAATATCGAAATCTCTCAACCCCTCTTTGACGCGGGGAATCTCTGGGCAAATCGCTCTATCACAAAGGCAAAATATAGCACGCAACAAGCCGAGCTAGAATCCGCCCTCTATGCCGTGCAAAATAGCGTGATAAATGCCTATTTCGCGACACTTTTATTTGACCGTCAAGTCGAGCAAAGCGCAATTCATCAAAAAGAACTAGAAAAAAATCTATCCACCTTACAAGCACGATACGCCAATGGTGTGGCAAATAAAAGCGACATTGATAAGCTAAATATTGAGATTTTACAAACCCAAAACACTCTAGCAAATCTCACAAATGAGCGCGAAATCGCCATAAATACGCTAAAAGAGCTAGTGGGAGTAAATGAAGACATAGAGCTAGTAACGCCAAATCAATCGCTAGATTCCTTGCAATTACTTGATGTAGAAAGCGCAAACTTTGAATCGCGCCCTGAAATGCGCGTTTTCGCGCTAAAAACAAATGAAATCACAATGAGCAAAAATGCCGAGACAGCGCGATTTTTGCCCTATATTGATGCGTTTTTCCAAGCAGGATATGGCAATCCCGCGCTAAATATCCTAAAAAGCGGATTTAATAACTACTATATCGCGGGGATTCGGCTAAATTGGGACTTTGGCAATCTTTATTCGCTTCATCAACAAAGCGAGATTCGCAGGGTGCAGATTTTGCAAAATGACGCCAAAAAAGAGGAATTTTTACTCAATATGAGGATTTCTCTAAAAAGCCAAATTTCTCGCGCCAAAAATTTGGAGCAAAATATCGCTAAAAACGCCCAAATCATCGCTCTGCAAGAAAATCTAACCAAATCTGCGCAAGTCAAACTCAAAAACGGTGTGCTAAGTGTGAATGATTTTTTAAGCGAGATAAACGCGCTAAATACGCTAAAACTCCAAAATAATTACGATGAAATCGAGCTATTAAAGCAAATCTATGAGATTTATCAAAGCCTTAATCAATGGCAAGAAAAAGAGCAAAATCAATAAAGGAGCGAGAATGAACATTCTACAAAAAGCATTTGCAATAAGCACAATTTGCGTGATAACCGTGCTTTTTAGCGCGTGTGGGAGCAACAATGACTTTGATGCGATGGGGATTTTTGAAGCTGATGAAGTGCTAGTAAGCGCGGAAGTAAGCGGGAAAATCATCGAGTTTAGCGCAATAGAGGGAAGCGAACTCGCACTTGGACAAGTAAGCGTAAAGATTGATTCAACCCAAATGCAACTAAATGAGGCAAAACTCACCTTGCAACTCCAAAACGCCACAAGCGAATCAGAGCGTCTAAAGCGGCTCTATCAAGCAAACGCAGGGACAAAAAAGAGCTATGATGATGCACATTTGCAAGAGCAGATTTTGCAAAAAGAGCTAGAGATTGTGCGTGATAACCTCGCAAAAAGCGAGATAAAAGCCCCCATAAATGGCGTGGTGCTTGAAAAATACGCAAATATAGGCGAGCTCGCCCTGCCAAATAAGCCTCTCTATAAACTCGCAAATATCGATTTATTGCGCCTAAAAGCGTATTTCACAAATGCGGACATAAGCAAAATCGCTTTGGGGCAAAAGGTGGCGGTGTTTGTGGATTTTGATAAGGGCTTTAGCGAGTATGAAGGCAAGATTATTTGGATTTCGCCAAAGGCGGAATTTACGCCCAAAACCATTATGACAAAAGATGAGCGCGAAAATGTCGTCTATGCGGTAAAAATCGCGGTGGAAAATAAAAGCGCAAATGGCGAAAAACTTATCAAAATCGGCTCGTATGGGCAAGTCAAAATCAAATAGATTCTAGATTCGGGAATCTAGATTCAAGAAATCGCGATTGAATAAAAAAACAAAGGCGTAAAAATGAAAAATAGCAAAGTGATTTTACAAGCGCGGGGTTTAAGCAAATCTTATGGCGAAAAATCACGCGCAATCCTCGCGCTAAAAAACGCCACATTTGAAGTGAAGGAGAACGAAATCTTTGGGCTTATCGGCGCAGATGGGGCGGGGAAAACCACACTTATTAGAATCCTAGCCACGCTTTTGCTAGCCGACAAGGGCGAGTGTGAGATTTTAGGACGCGATTTTGTGCGCGATTTTAGCGCGATTCGCGCGGATTTGGGCTATATGCCTGCGGTGTTTAGCTTGTATGCGGATTTGAGTGTGGAAGAAAATCTAAACTTTTTTGCCAATATTTTTAATGTGAAGTTAGAGACAAACTACGCGCTTATTGAGCCAATTTATCGCGCATTGAAACCATTTAAAACCCGCCGTGCAGGTGCGCTCTCTGGTGGAATGAAGCAAAAACTCGCCCTTTGTTGCGCACTAATCCATAAGCCTAAAATCTTGCTTTTAGATGAGCCTAGCACGGGCGTAGATGCGCTCTCGCGCGCGGAGTTTTGGGAGATTTTGCGTGGGCTAAAAAGCCAAATGTCTATCATCGTATCCACGCCCTATATGGACGAGGCGCAGTTATGCGATAGGGTGGCGTTAATGGCGGGTGGAGAGATTTTCCGCTTAAATACGCCTAGCGAAATTATTAGCGATTTTAGCGGGGAATTATTCGCGCTAAAAAACTTGCCTTTTTGCCTTTTGGCGGATTTGCGCGATTTACCCCAAGTAAAAAGCGCGTTTTTATTTGGGGAGAGTTTGCATTTGCGCCTACAATCTAGCGCGGATTTTGGGGCGGATTTTGATTCAGAATTTAAAGCGGATTTTGGGGCAAAATCAAGTGCGATTTTAGAAAAGTTTTTGCGCGAAAAATTGCGTTGCGCTGATTTAGAGGTTACGCGCATTGCCCCAAATATCGAGGATTGCTTTATGGAGTTTGCAAATGCAACAATCTAGCCCCATCATAAAAGTGCAAAATCTCACCAAAACTTTTGGGGATTTTAACGCCGTTGATGACATTAGTTTTGAGGTTATGAAAGGTGAGATTTTTGGATTTTTGGGTGCAAATGGCGCGGGAAAAACTACGGCTATGAAAATCCTTTGTGGGCTAAGTCTTC
Source organism: Helicobacteraceae bacterium (assembly GCA_050874285.1). GTDB lineage: Bacteria > Campylobacterota > Campylobacteria > Campylobacterales > Helicobacteraceae > NHYM01. The sequence goes on from JBNMKJ010000009.1 coordinate 4,206, forward strand.
CAAGTGGTGGCGGGGGAAGCGTGGCGGGATTTGACATTGCCACCCAAAGCGAGCAAATAAAGCGCAATATCGGCTATATGAGCCAAAAATTCGCACTCTATGAAAATCTAAAAGTGTGGGAAAATATCTACTTTTTTGGGCGAATCTATGGAATGAATCCGCGCGAGATTGAGCTAAAAATGCGTGAGGATTTAGCAAGGTTAGATTTTAGCGATAAGCGTGATATGCTTGTTGGCGCACTCCCACTTGGCTGGAAGCAAAAACTCGCCTTTTGCGTGGCAAACTTTCATAGCCCTAAAATCATCTTTTTAGATGAGCCCACAGGTGGCGTAGACCCACTTACACGGCGGCAGTTTTGGGAGCGCATATATGAGGTGGCACAAAGTGGGACTTGTATCTTTGTAACCACGCATTATATGGACGAGGCGGAGTATTGCCATAGGGTTAGCATTATGGTAGATGGCAAGATTTGCGCGCTTGATACACCAAGCAATCTTAAGCGACAATTTGGTGTCAAAGATATGAATGCGGTGTTTTTTCATTTGGCAAAATCTGCCAAAAGGGGCGAGTAAATGGGGAATCTAAAAAATTTAGCGCGAAAATTTATGCAACGATTTTACGCAAAATTCACGCATAACTTGCCACAAAATAACGCGCAAAATCACATTGCAAATCTAGCACAAAACTTCTTCAATCACCCAAAGATTCTCGCCTCAAAGGCGTTTATCAAAAAAGAGTTTTTGCATATTTTCCGCGATATTCGCACGGTTATGATTTTGGTGCTTATGCCCTTAGTGCAGATTTTGCTCTTTGGCTTTGCGCTAAGTAGCGAGGTGCGCAATGTGCGCTTTGCCCTGCTAGATTTTGCAAATGACTCAAACACGCAAAAAATCATCTCTCATCTAAGCCAAAATCCACATTTTATTTTGCAAAAAAACCTTATAGCACAAGATTTTGGCAATGATTTCTCACGCGCGTTTAAAAGCGGGGATATTGATTTTTTGCTAGTTTTTCCGCAAGATTTTAGTGCGAATTTATATAGTGGGATTCGCCCTGCGCAAGTGCAGATTATCCTTGATGCAAGTGATGCAAACCGCGCTAGCACGATAAGCATTTTTACTAGCAACATTATCCAAAGCGCGTTTGCAAGCGATATAGCGCGAAGTCCGAATCTAGATTCCGCACAAAGTCTAAATATATCTAGCACAATGCTTTTTAATCCGCAAGGCAAGTCCGCGCCAAACTTTGTGCCCGGGCTTTTAGGGCTTGTGCTAATGCTTATTTGTGCGATGATGACTAGCATTTCTATCGTGCGCGAAAAAGAGCAAGGCAGTATGGAAGTGCTTTTGATTTCGCCGCTTAAGCCCTCTCTTGTGATTATCTCAAAGCTCATTCCTTACTTTTTGCTCTCATTTGGGATTTTGGTTTTGACGCTTATTGTGTGTGTGTTTGTGCTTGATTTAGCCATTGTAGGTTCGCTTACATTGCTTATGGCATTTTGTATGCTCTATTTATTCCTTGCGCTTTGCATAGGGCTAATGGTCTCAAATCTCGCAAAAACCCAAATTGTCGCAATGCTCGTGTGCGCAATGCTCTTTATGATGCCTGTGATGATGTTTAGCGGTATGATTTTCCCTATTGAGTCAATGCCAAAAATCTTGCAATATTTTAGCGACATTATCCCTGCAAAGTGGTTCATAATGGGGGTAAAAAAAATAATGATTGAGGGCTTAGGGCTAAGCTACATTATAAAAGAGGGCGCGATTTTGTGCGCTACCCTCGCAATAGTTTTAATCGTTAGCCTTAAAACTTACAAGGTGCGATTATGAAAAACTTTGATTTTGCGCGTAGGGCGAGGCGCGATTTAGGATTTTTAGTGCAAAAAGAATTTAAGCAGTTTTTTCGCAATAGCTTTTTGCCTAGAATGTTGATAGGATTTCCCATAATGGTAATTTTGGTAATCCCTTGGGTGGCAAATATGGAGATAAAAAATGTCAATCTCTCCGTGCTAGATTTTGATAAATCCACGCTCTCAAATGAGCTCATCACTAAAATTCAAGCGGGAAGTTATTTTAACATTATCCACAATGCGACTTCATTTGAGAGTGCCAAAGAGTGCATTTATCGCGGTGAATGCGACATAATTATCGAAATCCCAAATGACTTTGAAGCAAATGTAGTATCAAAGCAACGCGCCTCAATCGCGCTGTATGCAAACGCGATAAACTCTACCAAAGGCACACTTGGAGCTGGGTATCTAAGCAATATAATCGCGGAATTTAGCGCGGAAAAAAATGCGAAGATTCTAGATTCACGAGGGGCGAGTGGCGCAAACGGCGCGACAAATGGCGGTGCGAGTGGCGGGACAAGCTCAAATGGTGTGAATGGCGCGACTTTTTCACATAGCGGTGCAAATCTTAGGAATCTAGAGATTTTAAGTCTTTATGCTTACAATCCGCATTTAGACTACAAACTCTATATGATTCCAGCCCTGACCGTTATGGTGCTAACGCTTTTGTGCGGGTTTCTCCCTGCATTTAATATCATCGGTGAGAAGCAAAGTGGCAATATCGAGCAAATCAATGTAAGCCCCCTGCCAAAGTCGCTTTTTATCATCTCAAAAGTCATTCCCTATTGGATTATGGGAATCGTGGTGGTAAGCCTTTGCTTTTTACTCGCATTTCTCGTCTATGGCTTTGCCTCGCGTGGCGGATATGGCAGCATTTTTGTTTTTGCGCTTGTGTATATTCTAGTCGTTACGGGGCTTGGGCTAGTCATCTCAAACTACTCAAACACAATGCAGCAAGCAATGTTTGTAAGCTACTTTTTTATCCTCATTTTGATTTTGCTAAGTGGGCTTTTTACCTCCATAAAGTCAATGCCACTTTGGGCAGAAATGCTGACTTTGGCAAACCCTTTGCGCTATTTTATTGAATCGCTAAGGGCGATATTTTTAAAAGGGGATAGTTTGCTTGATTCGCCGTTTTTATGGAAAGATTTGTGCGCACTTTTGTGCTTCGCGCTTATCTTTAATCTCTGGGCGATTGTAAGCTACAAAAAGCAAAGTTAGAGTGTTAAACGAATCTTAAAGGAGTGATAAATGCAAAAAAATGAAAAATCTACAAAAGAAGCGATTTTAGATACCGCGCTAGAGCTGTTTGCACTTCAAGGCTATGACGCCACCTCCACGCGACAAATCGCGCAAAAATCTGGCGCGAATCTAAGTGCGATTTCTTATCATTTCGGTAGCAAAGAGGGGCTTTATAGAGCGGTTTTTTTGCGTTGTTTTAAAAGCGTGGAGCATATCATAGAAACTGCCCCGCAAAAGCCACTTGATAGGCTTTCGCACTATGCTTTACAAGTAGGAAAACTGCACCAAAAAGAGCCTTTTATCGCGCGTTTTATCATCAGCAATCTCATTGATATAAAGCCCTTTATGAAAGAGCTTGTCGCGCAGTGGCAGGGCAAAATGGTAGGCTTTTTTAAAGAGACATTTCAGCAAGGCATTGAAAATGGAGACTTTAAAAGCCATTTAAATATCCAAAGTGCGATAATCTCTTTTATTAGCATTGTGAATTTTTACTTTTTCATCGCTCATTTTGAGGTGCTACCACAGGGCTTTGACACGCTTAAAAATAGCCATACTACAAATGCGCTTGATATTTTTCTAAATGGCATAAAGGCGTAGATTCGCGTGATTTTGGGGCGAATCTTGTGCGTGGCGAATCGCTATTTTTTTTGCAATCCACGCTAGACGCGAATCTTGCACTTGAATTTTATGCTTTGCGTATGTTTTGCGTGGGGCGAATCTATACTTGCCACACCGCGAATCTGCCTTATGATTCGCCTTTAATGGCGTTTATGATTGTCTGCATTTTGGCAAAGTCTTTTAGTCCATTTGATTCAATCCCGCTTGAAATGTCAATGCAAAAGGGCTTTAGAGCGATTGCGCTTTGGATATTTTCCACATTCACGCCACCAGCGAGAAAAAAGTGCGATTGAAATTTTTGCGTGAAATCCTGCGATTTTGCAAGAATCTGTGCTAAAAAATTCCAATCAAATGCCTTGCCACTCCCCGCATTTGGGCTATCTAGCAAGGTAAAATCCGCGTTTGATTCTAATGCCAAATCCAAAGAGAGCGAATCGCTTACTTTTATCGCTTTGATAATAGGCGATTCCTTGCCCAAATCTCTTTGCATACACGCTTTTAATGCGCTAATGTAGGTATTATTTTCATTGCCGTGTAATTGCACCATATCAATAATGCCCTCACTCAAAGCCTCCATAACGCGCTCCAAAGTGCTATCTACAAACACACCTACGGCTTTCACTCCCGAATCTAGATGTGATTTTAGAGCCTTAGCGGTGGCAAAATCCACAAATCGCCTTGATTGCTCCACAAAGATAAAACCCACAAAGTCTGGCTTTAGCGCATTTGCATAGTCAATGTCTTGCTCCCTAAAAAGCCCACAAAATTTGATTTTCATTTATTTATTGTTTCCCACCGCTATACTTGCCATTATAAATATTTGTTAGAAAATCTTTTGTTGTGTTATAAGAGATTTCGCTATCTTTTAGTCTGTGGCTTATTAGCCATTTGTTAGGTATTTGGAGTCTGCCACTATTTTCATTAAATGTTTTGCTCCAATTTCTATGGTCTTTTAAGATGCCTTTGCTAAAATCAATCTCTTCCAAAGCATAGCATTGTGTCCCTTTGATGCTGATTTTTCGCTCCCCATCATTTTTTGATTTGGCAAAGCCATAGTGGGTTTTTAGGATTAGGTAGGATTTTTCTGTGCTGATATTATCTATACTTTCCTCGACATAGTCCTTATATATGCGATTTATTGCTGCGATTGCATTATTTGCAGAGCCATCTTTTTGCGCCTTAATATTTATCAAAAATAAAATATTTTTATACAAACCATAGCAATCAAAGCTATATTGCGTAGCCGAACTAGCAGATATTTTTTTGATTACAATCTCATTGCTATTGTTATGAAATTTTTTGGTATAAATTTCTAATTTTGAAGTGATAAATTCTTCCAAAATAAAGCCAATTGCTGTGGAAGTCTCAATGCAATTATGTGGATTTTCAAGCAAATTATAATGCTCTAATTCAAGCAATAATTCATCGCCTGATACTTGATATATCGTATCTAAATACGCTTTTATTTTGTCTTTTGCCTCGCAAATATGTTTAAAATAAGTATTCATTTACGCTTTCTTTTTTCATAGATTCGATGATGGCAAGTCCTATTGCTTTTGCAAGTAATGGCGGGACAGCATTGCCTATTTGGACTAATTGCCATTTTTTGCTACCTTGAAATATAAAATCATCAGGGAAACTTTGCAAAGCGGCTAATTCTCGCGGTGTCATCACTCTTGGAAGCAATGGATGGACATTCACACCTCCGTGATTTTCTTTTACGGTTGTGGAGGGCTTGTCCCAATGCACTCTTTTCCACGCATCAGAGTAGTTTTCATACAGCGATTGCCCAGCTTTTAGATTCTTTAATCTCTCTATGATAGCGTTTGAATGTTTGGTAAATTCGTGATTGATAGCTTTGCTTTCATCTAGGTGCAAAAATTTCTCTATGGCGTCTTTTACGGTTTTGTAGTTGTGCTTATTATAAATGGGCTTTGGGTGGTAGTTTCTCTTATGCACTCGATTGCCGATAAATATCACTCTTTTGCGAAGTTGTGGCACACCATAATCCGCCGCACAAAGTGTGGTTACATTGATTTTATAGCCGATATTTGCATAATCTTTGATGATTTTGCGCTCCACTTCGCCATTTAGCATTGAGCGGATTCCCTCTACATTTTCCATTAAAATAAAATCTGGCTCTAATTGCCTTACAATATCTAGCATTTCCACATATAGCGTATTTCGTTTGTCATCTACTATGCGATTTCCCGCCATACTGAATCCTTGACAAGGAAATCCCCCAGCAATCAAATGTATATGCGTGTTTTTAGCATAATTGATTAAATCATTTTTTGTGCCTAAATCGCTAATATCACGCGCTATAAAATGTGGCTTTGTGCCTAGTTTTGCGCAAATATTATGTTTGTATGTGTTTAAGGCAGAATCCAAAATCTCCGCACAAGCTATGGGGGTAAATCCAGCCATCATAAGCCCACAAGATAGCCCACCAGCTCCAGAAAATAAATCTATCATATTATATGTGCCAGATTCGCACTTATTCCAAGCATTTATGCTTTGCATTTGTGAGGCGATGTCAATCCAATAAACGGTGTCTTTTGTTTGCTTTACTTTAGGTTTTGTGCTTCTAGTAACTTGTGGTGTGCCTACCCAGCTTTCAAAATCTAGCCTTGAAATGTGATATTTGGAGTGCTTTTTAGTGGATTGTAGATTCCCATTTGCCACTTCTCTGCGGACAAATTTTACCGACATATTTGCCTCTCTTGCCACCTCATCAATGCTAAGCATACTTTCTTACGCCCTTTAATGAAAATTTGTGGAATTATAGCCAAAAAGCAATATTTTTTCGTGTTATAATTTCAAAATTTTGTAAGTGGATTTGCTATGAAAAAATCTAAAATCATTCGATTTGCACTTGGATTCGTGGCTATATGCGCAAATGTAGCTTTTGCGGAGGAAAGTGGCGTGTTTTTTGGTGCAAATGTCGGCTACGGCGATATGACTATGCGGACGGATTTTAGCTTCACAGAGGCAAATGGCGACATAACCGCGTATAAAGGCAAGTTAGCAAATGGCGGTGGCGTGAATTATGGTGCGCTTATCGTGGGCTATAAGCAGTTTTTTACGCCACATTTGGGATTGCGCTATTACGCGAATCTAAACGCGCTTCACGCCACACTAAGCCCCACTGCGCTTATGAATCGCCACGCTGGGATTACCAAAAAGCAAAAAATCACGCTACTAAATTACGGCATAAATGTGGATTTTTTGGGGAATTTTATCGCAAATAACGCGTTTGATTTTGGCGCGTTTGTGGGCGTAGGTGTAGGTGGCGATTTGCTTTTGGGCGCGGATTTGGATAGCTATTTGCAGTCATTTTTGACGACTTTAGGCGTAAATCGCCCCACAAATCTCAAACTCCGCAAAAATAATGTCAATGTGTGGCTAAATGTCGGTCTCCGCACGAATCTCGCCAAATATCATAGTGTGGAGATTTTTGCGCGAGTGCCATTTGTGGCAAATACGATTCTACAAAAGCACGAAAATATCGTAGGCGCGGAGTGGAGCGTCAAAACAAGCATAACAAATCACTACAATGTGGGCATTCGCTACGGCTTTAGCTTTTAAATTCACAAGATTTACTGCCCATTTTTGATTGTTTCATAGAGTTTATCTGCGAAGTCCTGCACGATAATATCGATTTTATCCTTTATGCTACGCTCTTTTGTGCGTGCAGTATGTGTCTGCCCTACATTTGAATCTGCCGAATCTGCGCCATTTATCATTTCAATGCTTTGTCGCAGTCGCTCTAGCTCCCCAAAGTCAAGCACATTTTTGATATTCATAGTCTCTATGTCATCGCCCAGCGAATCGCGCATTTCGCGTAGCTTCGTGCTAAATCGCGCCAAATCGCTCATCAAACTCTCTTTGTAAATCGGGCGCAAAATGTCCGAATCCTCGCTAAAATTGATAAGGCAAATGGGCTTCCTTTGGGATTCATCGATTTCATCGGTTATCACAAAGTCGCACTCATCGACATTTACCAAATATTCGCGTAGGTAGAGTTGCAGTGTGCGCTCTAAAAGTGGGGATTCAACCAAAATGCCTATTTTCAAAAATGCCTCCATTTATTTGGCAAATCGCGTGAATCGCGTAAAAATTGCAAAGCGATTCGCCTAAAATATGCTCTGCGGGTCAATGTCGATGATTAAGCCCATATCTTTTATCGGTAAGAGTGCGGTTAATAGCTCTTTCGCGCTTTTTGCACGCACTAGCATAAAATACCGCCAAAGCCCACCGATTCGCTCAATGGGGGCTTTGTTTAGCCCGACTATTTCGATATTTCTGTGGGTGGATTCTACTATTTTTTTTGCGTTTTGCAAAATCTCTTTTGCTTTGGATTCACTGCGATTTTGTGCGCAAATAAGGGCTAGTCGCATAAATGGCGGGTAGAGATTCGCGCGATTTTCTAGCTCGAATCGCAAAAAATCCTCATAGTCATTTAGGAATCGCGTAAAAAACGCGCGATTTTGCGTATTTATAAAGACTTCGCCGTCATTTTTGCGCCCACAACGCCCAGCTATTTGAAAAAGCAAAGCAACCGCGCGTTCATAAGCGCGAAAATCGCTAGAATGTAGCAAATTATCAATGCCCAAAATCGCCACCAGCTCGACATTGTGATAATCGTGCCCTTTGCTAATCATCTGTGTGCCGATAAGAATGTCGATTTTGCCGTCATTAAAATCGCTCAAAATCACACGCAGACGCGAATCACTGCGCACTTCATCTCTATCAAAAATGGCGATTTTTGCGTTTGTAAAATGCGTGATTAGATTCTTAAAAACCTCTTGTGTGCCGATTTTTAGGGCTTTAAAGGCAGTTGAATCACAAGCCTTGCATTTTGTTTTTCCGTCAAAAAATGGCTCGGCATAGCCACAATAATGGCAAATAAGCGCGTTTTTCTTTGAGTGTAAGCTCATATTTATGCTACAATGTTTGCATTTCACGCCACTACCGCACGATTCGCATTGCAATACTTTGAAATTACCACGCATTGGGACAAAAACGATGATTTGCTTTTGATTTTGCAACGCAGTGGCGATTTTATCAAGCAAACTCTGTGGCACATTATCCAAATCGCTATCAAAAACAATGCTTTTTTTACCCTCGAAATACCCGCCCTTTAGGCGAAAAATGCGATTTTCTTTGCCAAAATTATAATAGCTATTGAGGCTGGGCGTGGCAGAGCCTAAAATCAGGCGAATCCCTTGCTTTTGTGCCAAAAAAATCGCCAAATCACGGCTATTATAGCGCGGATTCGCGGTGGATTTATATGCCTCATCGTGCTCCTCATCAATGATTATTAGCCCCAAATTTTCAAGTGGCAAAAACAGCGCACTACGCGCCCCTGCGATAATTTTGATAGAGTGGAGATTTGCCATTATACGCTCTTTTTTCGCCTTTGATACTTTGGAGTGCCAAATGCAAACCAAATCGCCAAATACGCTTTTAAGCCTACGCTCCATTTGCGGTGTGAGCGCGATTTCTGGCATTAGAAAAAGCGTCCTTTTGCCCTGCGCGATAGTGGCGCAAATGGCGTTTATGTAAATCTCCGTTTTACCACTGCCCGTGTCGCCAAAAAGCAAGGTTTTTTCGTGGGCTAAAATAAAATCTAGGGCGGATTGCTGAGTGGGGCTTAGTTTTGGCGGTGTGAATGTGGATTGTGCGTTCAATTCGCGCTTGGGTGCATCTTGCATAGATTTGCCAAATTTCGAGTGTTCGCAGACACCAAGTCTAGTCTCACACTCAAAATTTGGCAAAAACTCCGCAACCTCCACCGCAATCCCTTCGATTGTTTGTTGCGCTAGATTCGCGGATTCGCCATTTTTAGATTCGGCAGAATCGCCTTTATTTGAATCCCCAAATTCTAGTATTTGTGGTGTGGCTTTTGTATTTGTGAAAAATTTTGGGATAAAACTAGACTTGGAGTCTGTTGATTCCCAAAATTTTTCACAAGTGCGAAATTGCATACCCAAAGATGAATTTTTTAAATTGCCTAGCGTAAAGATTCCAAAAGCTACACTAAGATTTGTGCAATAATACTTCGCCACAAAATGCCCCAAAATAACCTGCGATTCGCTTAAAATAAATTCGCTTTTTGTCGCTTCTTTGCACTTAAAATTGGGCTTTTCCACCTCGCTAAGCACGATTCCCAAAAGCGATTTATTTTTTATGCTTATTTTGACAATGTCATTTTTGTGAAAAATCTCACGCGATTCATACTCTAGCGGTGGAAGATTTAGTCGCAAGGGAGCGATTAGGTAGTATTTCATAGCTCCATTTTGTCGATTAAATTTTGTAGTCTATCCTCTAAATCCGCGTATTCTTGGGACTTTTGGATATATGCTTTTAAAATGTCCTTTATGTCTAAGTCGCGCTTTGAGAGCAGTGTGGATTCAATCTCTTTTTTCGCGCGTTCGTTTATGCAGACGATATTTACTTGTATTTTTTTGCCCGATAAATACAAGTCTATGCTAAGCCGTGAATCCACTTTTCCACCATTTTATGCGCTGATTTGGGCTACTTTTTGGCTTCGTCAATTTTGTTGATTAGGCTCTCATACGAGCGGTCGCGACTTGCTAATTCCTCGTATAGCGCGTTTATTTGCCTATCTTTTTCGGCTTTTTCGGTGTTTAGTGCGCTGTTTTCAAGGCGCAAACCCTCGATTTCCTTGTTTAGCTCATTTAGCCTTGCTAGTAGCTCATCAACCCTTTGTGTCAGTCTCTCTAAAATGCTCATAAATACAACCTTTTATAAAAATCAAATGCGATATTGTAACAAAATCTCCCCAAAATCTTTGCAAAATGCAAGAAATTCGGCGCAGATTTTGCCACCATTTGCAATCACATTTTTACAAATCGCCCAAAAATGATTTATGAAAAATGATATAGATTTCCACTTTACTCATTGCTACACCACTTCGTAATTGCGGTGGTGATAGCTAGAAGCAATCCATAAAGTAAAATTATAGATTGCTTCGGCATTTAAAAATGCCTCGCAATGACGAGGTGGCTGATTTGTCATTGCGAAACTTGCCCTTATACAAGGCATAGCAATCCTTTTTTACCATTGCAAGTGAGTGCAATAAACAAAAGCATTTTTTTTAACTTCGTTATTGTAAAACTTTGTGTCAGTAAAAATCAAAAAGTAATCTAATCGCATTGTCATTGCGAGAAAATCCGCAAGGATTTTCGTGGCAATCTATTTTAGTATCGTGAGATTCGTAGATTTTTATTTTTTATGGATTGCTTCGGCATTTCTAACGAACGCCTCGCAATGACGAAGTGCTTGTATTGCTTTTGGCTAAAGCTAGCGCAATTACAAAAAGGTGGGTGTGATGACGAAGTGGTGGTTAGTTTCGCCTACCCTTTTCGCAATTTTGCAATCTCATCGCGGATTCGCGCTGCTTCCTCAAACTCTAGCTTCTTACTTGCCTCATACATTTTTTTTGTCATCTCTTTTATGATTTTATCGCGCTCGGCTTTGGGAATCTTGCCTAATTTCACGCGCTTTTGCGTGCGAATCTCCACATTTAGCTCGTCCTCTAACTTGCGCTTTGTCGTCTGTGGCACGATATTATGCGCCTTATTAAACGCCTCTTGCTTTGCCCTGCGGTATTCGCTAATGTCGATAGCCTTTTGCATTGATTTTGTGATTTTCTGCGCGAAAAAAATCACCTTGCCATTGATATTTCGCGCAGCGCGTCCCATAGTTTGGATTAGGCTCGTCTCGCTACGCAAAAAGCCCTCTTTATCCGCGTCCAAAATCGCCACCAAGCTAACCTCAGGCAAGTCCAAGCCCTCGCGCAGTAGATTCACGCCGATTAAAATGTCAAATTCGCCTAGCCTAAGCCCTCGAATCAAATGATTGCGCTCGATAGCGTCTATGTCGCTATGCAAATACTGCGTCTTTAGCCCTAACTCGTTGTAATATTTACACAAATCCTCCGCCATTTTTTTGGTAAGCGTCCCCACGATTGCCCGTTCATTTCGCGCCAAAACGGCTTTAATCTCATCATATAAAATCGCCACTTGATTTTGGCTATCCATCACAAAGACTTTTGGGTCTAAAAGCCCTGTGGGGCGGACGATTTGCTCGGCAAGATTCGCCCCACTTAAATCAAGTTCGAGCTCTGCTGGAGTGGCGGAGACAAACAAATAATGTGGCGATTTTTTGATAAACTCATCAAAATTCAAAGGGCGATTATCTAGCGCACTAGGCAGGCGAAATCCATACTCCACAAGCACTTCCTTACGGCTTCTATCCCCCGCATACATTCCGCCAAATTGTGGCAGGCTCGCGTGAGACTCATCGACTATGACAAGATAGGGCTTGCCCTTTTGCTCAAAATAATCAAGCAAACAATAAGGCGTCTCCCCTGCCTTTTTGCCCGTCAAATGCCGTGCATAGTTTTCAATACCTTTGCAGATTCCAGATTCGCGAATCATCTCTAAATCAAATTCCGTGCGCCCTTTCAGTCGCTGATATTCTACCTCTTTGCCTTGCGCTTTAAATTCTGAAAGTCTGCTATCTAGCTCGCGCTCAATGCCATCGATTGCCTCACTCAAGCGATTTGCGCCCACGATAAATTGATTTGCCGCGTAAAGCACAAAGGAGTCAAGGCTTTTTAGCTTCGCTCTCTCTATCGCCTCATACACCGCGATTTGCTCCACCTCATCGCCAAAAAACTCTATGCGGATAAACTCACTCTCATTATAGGCTGGGAAAATATCCACCACCTCCCCGCTTACGCGAAATTCCCCTCTCTCAAACGCCGTATCATTGCGCGCATAACCCATATCTACGAGTTTGATTAAAAACTCCTTTTGATTGCGGATTTCTCCCACTTGTATTTTTTCAATCATTGTGAGGTATTCGGCTGGATTGCCTAGCCCGTAGTTTGCGCTTACACTTGCCACGACAATGACATCATCATAAGCTAGAAGCGAAGTAGTCGCGCTTAGGCGCAGTCGCTCCAAGTCGTCATTTATGCTTGAATCCTTTTCGATAAATAAATCCCTGCGCGGAATGTAGGCTTCGGGCTGGTAATAATCAAAATGGCTTATGAAATACTCCACGCGGTTGCACGGGAAAAAGCCCTTAAACTCGCTATAAAGCTGGGCGGCAAGGGTTTTATTATGCGTCATTATAAGCGTTGGCATATTTAGCGTGGCGATGATATTTGCCATAGTGAAAGTTTTGCCACTGCCCGTTACGCCTAGTAGCGTGGCGTATTTCGCTCCTTGCTTAAGGCTATGCGTGATTTTCTCTATGGCTTGGGGCTGGTCTCCTGCGGGGGAGTAGGTGGATTGTAACTTAAAAGATTCTGCCATTTTGCTACCCTTTAAAACATAAAAGCGCGATTATATCATTAAATAAATTTGATTTTGTCGTTTGTGTGGATTGCTTCGTGTTTGTGCCAAATACTCGCAATGACAGAGATAATGATAGATTGCTTCGGGTTATCACCCTCTCAATGACGATAGATTTAGATTACCACACCTTGCCAAAAGGGTAAGTTGTATAATGATGATTTTACACGCTACACCTTGTCATTGCGAGGCAATTCATTGCCGAAGCAATCTATATATTTAATAAATTGCCATAAATCACATACAAAAGCTAAAATTATTTTTTGAATCTTTGTTATTATTTTTAACTTACAACGCTATAAGATTGCCTGATTTCTTGTGCTTTTACCCACGCTAATATCCATAGCACTGCTGCGGCGATTAAAATAATGCCACCTATGAATATAAATAGCGTTATCGTTCCAGCAAGGGCGCACCAAAAATAATACATAAAAAATGGCTCATTTGTGATATATGCAACTTCTTTGTAATATAAATAGCTAAAATACCAAGATGATAGTGTTACAATAAAGCCAAGTAATGCACCAAGTATGGACATCATACCAAGTCCGCTAAAATAGTTATATCCTCCCATAAGCGCACCGACCGATAAAAGCCCACTACCTACGCTAACAAAGATAATGATTGCACCAAGAAAATACACTGCCATAGACAAAAGCCAATTTTTTAGCAACGAAGTGCTTTGTGAAGCCTTGTGTAATCCTAAAACCACCAAAATATACAGCACCAACGCAGCCAATCCAAATATCACGCCAAGTATAGGGATAATCATAAGCACACAGCAACCCAACGCTATAAATGCCTTTATTTTTATACTTTGCAAATCTGTAGATAGCAGATTTTGTGTAGCATCATTAACATTAAATGTGCCTTTTGTAACATAAATATCAATCGCCTTGCCGTCTTTTATATCAAAATCCACTTCGCAGCCCTCTAATCTCTGCCCGTCTTTTAGATTTTTGATTGCGCCCTCATCATAGTAGTATCGTCCGCCGTCTTCGGCACTAATCGCACCTGCCCCTAAAATTTTGCCTTTCATTGCAAATCCTTTCAAAAGAAAATAAAATAAATGCGTATTTTAACACAAGGGGGGGGGGATTTGTCAAGAGGTTTGTGAGAAAAATTTTAGAAAAATAGAAAAATTAAGTGAATCTAAAATATTTTTTGGAATTTGTTTGGATTGCTTCGATTTGGCAAATGCCAAATATTGCAATGACGGAAAGTTGCACTTAAAATAATAAAGTGTTTGGATTGCTTCGGCATTTAAAAAAGTCTCGCAAAGACGAGTGGGCGTGGATTACTTCGTGCGAATCTTAACTTTACCGCGCAATGACCGAAAATCACCATATTGTCATTGCGAGTGAGTGAAACGAACGAAGCAATCTATCGAAGCCCCCCCACGCTTACCAAAAACTCTCATATAATTTTGATGGCTTAGAAATAGATTCATTAAATGTCTCTAAGCCATATTGTTCAAGTAGTGTTTTTCTATAAAGTGGATTGCGTCCTAAGCCAAATGCCTTCACTTTGAATCCAAGCGAATCTAAAATCAATGCCGTAATATCATAGTGCGTAAGTTCGCGCTTTTTAGTGAGCTTTTGGCTTGGATTCACACTAAAATGCGGATTTATAAAGGCATTGTAAATATAGCGGTGCGTTTCTTGCGGAATAAAATCGCGCTCCATAGTCAAATGGTCGCCCACAATCACAATCGTAGTATTTTTGCCAAAGGGCGATTTTTGCACAAACTCCACAAAATCGCCTATAATTCTATCGCTACAACGAATCGAGTTTTCGTAATTCGTCTCCAAATCCTTACAAAATTCCTTATCCACAAAGCCCGGAAAGTGCGTGTCGACAGTGCTAATATAAATCGCAAAAGGGTAAGATTTGTTGTAATTTTGCAAATATTTTTTGACAAACGAAAAAAGTTTAAAATCCTCAACGCCCCAAGCGACATTATAATCTTGCGGAATATCGCCATTTGCTCTAAAATAGCGTATATCGCGCTCCTCAAAATGCTGATTTTGAATGATACGCGTATAGCCACCAAATCCGCTGTTTGCGCCAGTAAAAATGGCTTGTGTATAGCCAAAAGCGTGTAAAATATTGCCTATGCAGGTGGCATTTTTAAAGTAATCGCCTTTTGCGCGTTCTAAGCCACCTTTGGGGAAAATCATAGGAATGCCACAAAGATATGAAATGGTCGCTTGATTCGTAACGCTTGAGCCTACATTTGGCAAATGTCCGCCGAGCGTGGCATTTGCGCTAAAATTTATGCCATTTTGGGCTATGCGAGTAAGATTTGGTATCAATTCTCCGTGCGGAGAGTAACGCAATCTATATTCCTGCCCCCCCCCAATATATTGCGGAATATTTGCTCCGCTAAAAGTGGATTCCATAGATTCGGCGAAAATTACTATTAAGTTTTGCAAATTTCTTTTATTTTGCGGCTTTTTGTAATCCGCCACATTTGGCTTAATATAATTATCCTCATAAAAGGTAGAATATGGTTTAAAAAAGTGATTATTTATCATTGCGCTAAATTGCAACTTAGAATCTGCAACATTAAAAGCGACAATAAAAAAACACACGCTAATGCAAAGTGTAAGACTAATTCTATGCGTTAAAATAACATTGCATAGCTTTTTAATATACGCACTTTGTAATATTTTTGGCAATAATGTCATAAAAATCGCAATAAAAATACTTGGCATTAAAACGCGCAGTAAAACCTCTTTAACAATCATCTTTGTAACGCTATCATCAGTGC
The DNA here is from genome assembly GCA_050874285.1 of Helicobacteraceae bacterium. GTDB lineage: Bacteria > Campylobacterota > Campylobacteria > Campylobacterales > Helicobacteraceae > NHYM01. The sequence continues at coordinate 20,080 of JBNMKJ010000009.1, forward strand.
CTGTGATAGGAAATGCAAATATAAAAAGTAGCTGTTCTATGGATATACCAAATGCAAAATATTTTCCGCCAAAATATAAGATTCCAGCCAAAAAACTTATAAAAAATATAGCAACTAAGCACAATTTATATTTCAAAAATCACTTCTCCCTTTTTAAATCCTTTTTAAAATGCGCCAAAAATTCCTCCAAATTAAACTTTTTGCGGTGATTTTCGGTAAAGATATGTATCATTATGTCCCCTAAATCAGCGATTATCCAATCACCACTTTCCTCATCGGTGCTGTAAAATGTCTCGCCATTTGCCTTTAGCTCGGTTTTTAGCGTATCTAGCAAGGCAAAGCTATGCTTATCCGCCAAGCTCGTGGCAATGACTACAAAGCGCGTGATATATGGCGTTTCGCGCAAATCAAACAGCGCGATATTCTCCGCCTTTTTGCTATCAAGTAGATTTATTATCGATTCAAGCCTATTTCGCGCCACTCTGTCATCAATCTCATTTAAAATATCCAAAATTTTCGCTCCATTTTTTAGATTCGGTAGATTTAGGTTTGCAAGATTCGTGCCATTTTTGACATTAGCGCGAATGTGGGTTGATGAGATATTTTCGCTTACTTCAAAGCGCAAAAATTCGCTTGGCACGGGAATTTCACCCCTTGTAGCGACTATAAATCGCGCATTTTGGCGAATCTCATCGATTTTATGCCATTTTTCTAACTCGCCCAAAATATCCGCGCCGATTATAAAATACAAGTTTTTTGGCGCATAAAAATTTTTAAAATGCAAAATGGATTTAATCGCAAAAGATGGCTTTTTTTGTGCTATCTCGTAATTTGAGATGAGAATGATTTTGCGCGTAGTGGGCGCGTTTTTTAGTGAATCGCAGGGCGAATCTTGCGAATCTTTCATCGAATCTAAAAGCGATTCCACACTTTTTTTTGTAGGCGTTTTTTTATAGATTTTTGCTTTTATGTGCGATGAATCCACCGCCTCACGCACCACTAATTCAAGTGCGTTAAATCGCTCTTTATCGCTTAAAAATGCCTCACTCTCGCGTTTCAAAGGATTTTTAAAATTTGGTAGCACGATTAGAAAATCAATAAATTCGCATTTTAACGCACACTCGATAATCGCCCTGTGTCCGCTATGTGGCGGATTAAAGCTACCGCCAAAAATCGCTAGATTCACGCTTATAATCCAAACTCTTGCGTCAAAATCATATAGCTTACCACACCGCCCAAAATGCTTATTATGGGGATTTTTACGCTTAGGTGCAGTGCTATGATGACGGCTATGCTTAGCGTTTCTTTGAGTGCGTAATTTGGGGCGGAAAGATTCGTGCCTTTTAGGCAATACACCACTAGCATTGCGATAATGACGCAAGGCAGGGCGCGTGAGATATACTCGATAAAGGGCGGAATTTTGCTTGGCATTATGAAATACACTAGGAATCGCGTGATGAAATTTGCCACCGCGATGACGGCGATGATTAGCAAAATATTTAAATCCATTTAAGCCCTATTTTGCGTGGATTCGCGTGTTTGAATCTTGCGAATCGTCATTTAGATTCGCGCTTGAATCTTCCACAAAATCCCACTTTTTATAATAGCAAAAGCCCAAAATCGCCACGCTACTAATAAGTGCCACGAGCAAAAAATACTGCTCTCCGATGACGACTAGCCAAAAAAGCGCGGTGGCAATGCCGATGATTGCAGGGGCGTAGCCTTTGGGGGCGCGAATCGCCTTGCATTGGTCGATAAAAATTACCACAAAAATTGCCGTCATAATAAACTCTAATCCGCGCGTGTCAAATGATATGAATCCGCCCACCACCGCGCCCAAAACGCAACCAAAACCCCAATAAATATAATTCAAAAGCGACACAAAAAAGATAAAAAGATTCGCATTTGATTTGGGCATTTTGGTTTTCAAAATCGCAAAGGTTTCATCTGTCAGCCAAAAGATATTTAAAAACCGCTTCCAATCCATAGCGCGGTATTTTTGTAGCATTATAAGTGTGTAAAAACTTTGGCGCGAATTTAAAATAAGCGTGATTAAAAAAATATTTAAAAGCCCAAGTGGAGCGAGGGTTGATGCCACAGCAAAAAAGCTAATTGCTAAAAACTGCATAACGCCAGAATACACAAAAATACTCATAATAAGCGCGTAAATCGCGCTAAATCCGCTAGTGGAGAGCAAAACGCCACAGCAAAAGCCCATAGAAATGTAGCCAAAGAGAATCTCAATGTCTTGCTTAAAGGCGTCTTTTAGGGCGGTGGCAAATTCGTTTTGTGGGGCAAATTCGTCTTGTGGCGATAATGGATTGCTTCGGTCGCTCTCTCGCAATGACGAATGATTATTTGTGGTATCTGCGCTGTTTTCGCTTTGCAAATCTCTACTGCCACGCATTTTTAAAACGCCTTTGCAAAATCAAATACGCCCCAAAGGCGTAGCCCACACCAAGCAAAAATAAATGCACAAATTCGCCCCAAATGTCGCTAAAATCCGCGCCCATTTGATTTAGCTTTAGAAATCCACTCACAGCGGGAGTAATCGGCACAAAATCCATAAAAAATTTAATCACCGCTGGGACGGATTGCGAGGGCCAAATGACACCAAGCCCAAAAAGCAAGGGCATACTCATCACAAGCGTGATTTGCGGGACATATTCGCGCCTTGAGAACAAAAAGCCCAAAAATATTGCAAAACTCGCCGTTGCCACGATAAACACAATGCCAAAAAGTATAAGATTTATGCTAGTTGCAAATGTGGTGAGATTGTAGTAGTCATAAATAAAGCCAAAATAAAACAAAAATAGCGGAAAATAAATCACGATAAACGCACTCACACGCGCAAAAATTAGCAAAATAGGACTTTTTGCGTGTAAGAAGTATAAATCGTCATTAGGATTTTTTGCCGTTTTTGGTGTGTGCGAATCCTTGCGCGTTAGCGAATCTTTAATGCGCGAGGTGATAGAATTGCCTTGAATCTTGCTTGTAATGCTTTGGAGCGGGATTTTTTGAGATAGGTTTTGCATTTTTTGCGCCAAAGTGGAAGCCGAATCCTGCGGAAGTGTTTTGTTTAGATAATATTGCTCATATTGCTGAATCTGTGTGCCACAGAGGATTCCACACGAAATTACCATTGTTTGGTGTAAAATAAATACCAAAATCGCCGCTAAGATATAGTTCAAATAGCCCACGCTTGGGTTAAAAAGCGCGATAAATTCTGGCTGAAGCGGGTTTTTGTGCGCGGTTATATTGATATTTTGCGAATCTGTGCCACTAAAAAGCATTTGCGTGGTTTTAAAGTCAATGGCACTTGCCGCGCTATTTAGCCCCTCCAAAATGCTACTATAAATCAAAAAATACGAGTTATTTGCGATATAATAAACCTTTGGCAACGATGATTTTATGCCATTTTTTTCAAAATCCTGCGGAATATATAAAATACCATAAACTTCATTTAATTTAAGCATATTTTGCGCATTTTGCATAGAAGTATTTGCGATGATTTCCGTCCTAATTTGCGCATTTGCGTTGAAAATAAATTCTCTGCTTTTTTGCGTCCTATCCTCATCTACAACGGCGATTTTTTGCTTATGCAAGACATCATTTAGATAAGGGCTTGGGTAGAAAAACGCATAAAATATATTCCCCGCAATGATTACCAGCATAATCGAAAAGCTAGTGATGATGACTTTTAGCTCACGCGTAATTAAGTCAAATATATCTGCAAAAAGCCCAGCTACGCGATTTAAAAACGCAATCACATTTATTTCACGCATTTAGCACCGCTTTTTGTTTGTAGATGAGAATCCCTAAGATTCCAAATAGCAAAAATATAAGATTATAGGCGATGAATCGCATACTAAAATCAGGCTCTAATCCATAATTTGCCTGTTGCATATAGACTTCCAAATACTTTGTGATAGGCAAAATCTTACCCCAAAATGTCGCAAAGGCTTCCATATTGTTGATAGGATATGTGATTCCCACAAATGCGAGGCTTGGCGCGGCATAAACGGCTGCAATGCTTATAGCGCGGGTATGTGAGCGAATGATAGCGTAGAGAAAAATGCCTATGCTATTATACGCCAAAATCGTTACAAACGCACAAAGCGCGATAGTTGCGACATTATGAACGCTAATATCGCTGATGAATCCAAGATTATAAAAGCTAAGCATTAAGATTCCCCACCACGCAAAGAAAATCAGCGTATTTATTAGCACCTTAATGCTTAAATGCGTGTAAAATGCGCGAATCTTATTTTGTTTATTTAAAATATGCCCCACATCGCGCTCATCATACGCCATAAAGCTAATCATACATAAAATTATAAAAAGCTGCCACAAGCAAGGAATGAGCGCAGGTAAGAGAAACGCCGCAAAATCGCTATTTGGATTATAAAGCGCGATGATTTGAGGCAGAATATCCACGCTTTTGCCCATCGCAAGGGTGGTATTTGCGCTTTGGGCGATATTTTTGCTAAATTTTAATTTGACATTTTCGTTTGCCAAAATCTGCGTTAGCGCACTTTGGATATTTTTGCCAATAAAAACTAGCTCGGCGTTGTAATAAATGGGTAGATTCGTGGGGACGCCTTTTTTGGCGTTTTGCTCCAAATCTTTTGGCAAAACCACAAGTGCGTAAATTTCCTTTGCGCTAATGGCGTTTTTTGCCTCTAGCACACTAGCATAGCGACTTTGAATGCTTAGCGTTGAGCTAGATTCGATATTAAAGGCGATATTACGGCTTATTTGTGAGTTATCAAAATCCACAATGCCAATAGGCAAATCACGCACGATACTTTCGCTCAAAGTCATATATACAAAACTAGCCGTAAAAAGTGGCATAACAAAGCACATAAATAAAAGAAATTTGTCTTTTAAAAAATGCCTTAGCTCGATTTGCAGTGCTTCAAACATAGTGCGTTTTTGCGCTTTTTTCGCGCCCTATTTGATTAAGACGCTCATTCCAGCGCGTAGATTCTCAATCTCATCGATGACATTTGCCTCAACTTCAAAGGATTTCATATCATAGCTATTTTTGCGATTCGTGGCTTTCCAAGTGGCAAATTCGCCCATAGGCGAGATATATCGCACTTTGAATCGCCCATCTTTTTGCAATGCAGGGATAAATGCGCTAAATTCGCTTCCTACTTGAAATTCCTCTAATCTATCCTCCGTAACGCTAAAGCGCAAATAAGCATTTTTCATATCTAGCACCAAAACTACGGGGAATCCGCTAGGGGACAGCTCATTTTTATGAATCAAAACATTGCTAACCTCTCCGCTCACAGGCGAAAATGCCTGAGTATCTTTAGCGTAAGATTGCACTTCGGTTAGCATTCCTTTGGCGGCGCGTTCTTTTTGTTTTACAGCCTCTTTTGTTTCCTTTGTCGCGCCTTCTAAGGCTAATTTGTATTGTTGATAGGCGGTATTTGCGTTGAATTTCGCGCTTTTAAAATTTGTCTCCGCCTCATCGCGCTTTTGCAAACTCACCACGCCACTATCGTAGAGATTTTGCACCCTTGTGTAAGTCTTTTCGGCTAGTTCTGCCATTGATTTTGCCGCTAAATAGACTTCCTTTGCGCTTTGAATCGTCTGCGCCCTTGTGCCTTTGTCTGCCTCGATTCGCAAGGCTTTTGCGCCCTCGTAATTCGCCTTTGCTTGTTCGATTTTTGCCTCTAGCTCAGGGCTATAAATCGTATAAGCCAAGTCGTTTTCCTTAATAAAGTCGCCTTTTTTCACAAAGATTTCATTCACGCGCCCTGCGATTTTGGAGCTTATGCTGTATTGTGTAGCCTCGATTTGCCCTTGAATGAATACCTCTTTGGGCTTGTGCGCGGCATAAAAACTATACCCAAGCCACACCATAATCGCTACCAAAATGGCAAAAACTGCCGTGATTTTTATCGTTTTTAGCGGATTCACTTAAACGCCCCCTTATATGTTAGTTTTGCTTTTCATAAAATGTCCAAAAATTTTCCATATCATTAGTAATGGCATAAAGTTTGGCAAGTGCAATCGCATAGCGATATTGACTATTTTGCGCCTCGATTTTAGCGAGTGATAGCTGATTTCTCGCATCGCTAACTTGCACCGTGCTTGCCATACCATTGATAAAGGCTTTTTCTTGGAGATTTAGATTTTCGGTTGCTAATTCGATAGTCGAGCTGTGATTTTTGTAGCTCTCTTTGGCGGATAGCACCTCTTTGTAAGTGCTTTCAATCAGCAACAAAATGTCGCTTTTGGCTTGGCGGTGGAGATAATCCACTTCATTTTGCGCGATTTTACTAGCCTGATATTTAAAAACGCGCCCACTTGTGCTAATAAGCGACATTTTTGCTGTGATTCCCACAAACCAGCTTGGAATCGCGCGATTTAGCATTGTATTATTTGCCTTTAGCACATATCCGCCATAAAGCCCCACGGTTGGCAAAAAATTGCCAAATTCGATTTCGGTAAGCTCTTTTGTTTGGAGTTTTTTAACCTCCAAACTCTTTAGCGCAGGATATGCCGTAATGGCGGCGTCCTTGTAATATTGTAGCGTTTTTAACTCCGCATCTAGCGCGGTTACTAGCTCAGAAGTAAGCGTTAGATTCATAATCTCGCCACTTTCATCTAACTCTACGCTATTAGTTAGATTTTCATCTTGCAAAATCGTCTTAAACGCCAAAAGTGCAATGTCAAGCGCGTCTTTTGCCTCGTGGGCTTTGTTTTTCGCCCTGTCATATTCGACTTTCGCGCTTAAAAATTCAATCTTTGCAATCTGCCCATTTTCTTGTAATTTTTTGGCATTATTTAAATGCGCTAATGCCCCTGCCTCGCTGTCTTTTAGCGTTTTATGCACATCATAGCTTAATTTCACGCCAAAATAAGACTTTACTAGCTTTTCAAAGAGATTGATTTTATTTAGTTGCATTAAAAGTTCGCTGTCTTGGATATTTAGCTTTGCCATTTTTAGCGCGGATAGTCGCTTACCGCCCGTGTATATGGGATAAACGGCGTTTATAATGCCAAAGGCAAAGTGATTTTTATGTAAATCCATTTTCATTGAAGGAATATTTATCGTTTGCCCCATAAGCGACAACGGCGGAATATCTATATCAATGCTCGTTTTTTCCATAAATGTGTAATTGCCCACTATGTCAATCTCAGGGGCAAAAAGCATATACGCGCCAGATTTTAGCTTTTGCGCCTTTTGCACCGCGCTTTTACTCGCCTTAAGGCTGTCGTTGTTTAGCAAAACTTTATCATAAGATTCGCGGATACTTAGGGTGCTGTGGTGCTTGTCAATCTCTTTAATAATAGTTAGCGAATCTAGCGCACTTGAATCGCTCGAATCTTTTGAATCGCTCGAATCTTTTGAATCCGCGCTTGATTTTATAGATTCGCTACTAGATTCGTTTGAATCTATATTTGATTCGCCCTCTATTTCGCCCCACGCATTGCTAAAAAAAAGATTCACACATAATATTGCTAAAAATATTTTTTTCACGCTCTTTGTCCTTCGCTATTTTTGGCTGTAAAATACCATATCAACGCCAGATTTTACCACATCGCTAAAATTTGCATCTAAATAATACAAATTGTTTATATCGCTTAGCTCATCGACAATGCCCTTTGCCGTAACGCCGTGATGACAATAAAGGATAATGTCTTTATCGGCATTTTCTTTGGCGATGAGTTCGATTCGCTTGGGCGATTCGATATTTATGGCGTCTTTTATGTGGTCGATTAGAAAATAGCCTCGTGCGCGGACATCGATGATGATAGAGTCGTTTAATTTTGCCTTAAAATCCTTTAGTTTGAGCGATTTATCCATTTATTTTGTCCTATCAAATGCAAAATTTTAATCTGCGATTGTATAGCATAAATGATTAAAATTTGATAAAAATCCTAACGAAAACGCACAATTCTTTTGTAGGCAAACAAATATAGCGCGATAAAAAGCGCGATAAACGCGATTAAAATCGCTACTTTGTCAAAGCAAAAAATGGGCGTAAAAATAAAAGGCGCACTAAAAGCTAGTAAAATTAGCGTGGTTTTGGGGTTTGAATGCGTGATTCGCTTAAAAATCAGCATATGCAAATGTAGCGAATCAGGTTGCATCGCGGAGCGGTGGCGAATGTATTTTTTGCGCCAAATCGAAAAAAGCACCTCAAACACAGGATAAATCATCACGCAAAGCCCATAATACGCGCTTACAAAGTGGCGATTCGCGCTATTTTCGCTGAGCTGTGGCAACGAATCTTGCGTCAAAACTACTAGCAAAAATGCTAACAAAAAGCCCACCAAATACGCCCCGCCATCGCCTAAAAAGATTTTGGCGTTTGGAAAATTTAGCACCAAAAAGCCTAAAATCGCGCTAATTAACACTAACGCAATATAAAAAACCGCGACATTTCCCACAATCGCGCTAACAACGGCGATACTGCTTAGCACCAAAAGTGCGAATCCCCCAGCCAAGCCATTAAATCCATCGATGATATTTATCGCATTTGTTACGCCCACCATACAAAAAAGCGTGAAAATGATTGCAAAGCCATAAGGTAGGGCGAATCCAATGTCCACAATCAAACAATTTGGAAACATTATAATCGCAATCAAAACGGCACTTGTTTGCAAAATCAGGCGAATCTTAGGGCTTAAAGATAAATGAAAATCCTCTAAAATCCCGCTTACAAAAATCAAAAGCGATGGAATAACAAGTGCCAAAAATTTTGCCTCGATTTTGCCAAATGCCACAAGCAAGGCGATTCCTATGCAAAACGCCACAAAGATTCCAATCCCGCCACCACGCGGAATATCGCCAGAGTGCATTTTTTGGGGCTTTGTGCTTAAATCTGTATCCATTATTTTGCCCGTGCGCTTGGCAAATTTGATAAGAGCGATTGACACGCAAAAGCTCACAAAAAACAACGCCACAAACATATTTTATCGCCTTTATCGCCACTTTTACATTAAATTTATGCTGTTTTATCCACGCGATTTAAATCATTTTTTCCCACTCAAAAGCACTTTTAATAATATAATCAATATCATTAAATTGCGGACGCCACGAAGTTTGCGCCAAAATCTTTGCGTTATTTGAGATAAGAATCGCAGGGTCGCCCTCACGGCGAGGCGATTTCACCGCTTTAAAATCCACACCGCTAATCTCTTTGACTTTTGCCACCACCTCTTTTACGCTAAAACCTTTGCCATAGCCGACATTGAAAACCTCGCTTTTATTGCCATTTTCTAGGAACTCAAACGCGCTTAAATGCGCATTTGCCAAGTCATCAATGTGGATATAATCTCTAATACACGAGCCGTCCGCAGTCTCATAATCCTCGCCAAATATGCTCATACTCGCCCTTTTGCCCACCGCGCATTCACAAGCGACTTTGATTAAATGCGTGGCATTCGCACTTCTTTGCCCAAGCCCAGCCTTTTTGGCATAATCATTGCCACCATAAGCCCCCGCCACATTGAAATAACGCAATGCAACGAATCTAAAATCATCATTTGCCAAAGCCGTGTCGCGCAAAATCATCTCACTCATCATCTTTGAGCTACCATAGGGATTGATAGGCGCAAGGGGTGAATCCTCGCTCACGGGCATACTTTTTGGCTCTCCATAAACCGCAGCAGTGGAGCTAAAAATAAAGCGATTCACACCACAATCCACGCAATTTGCGATAAGATTTAGCGTATTTTTGGTGTTGTTGCTGTAATATAAAAGCGGTTTTGCTACTGATTCAGGCACGATTAAGGACGCTGCAAAATGCACTACCGCGTCAAATTTATTGCTTTTTATTAGCTTTGCCACCGCGCCAAAATCGCCTAAATCCATTTGTATAAAGTCGATTCGCGCCCCAAAATCACGCTGTAAAAATGCCACATTTTCGATGAATCCGCTTTGTAGGTTGTCAATGATTGTGATTTTGCAATCCGTTTGCTTTAAAAACGCTAATGCCGTGTGAGAGCCGATATATCCCGCTGCACCTGTGAATAAAATGTGTTTCATACTTTCGCCTTTTTTTTAAAAAAATAAACGCGCAATTATATAAAAATTTTGGCTTAAAATGTTTTGTTGTTGTAATGGCTTTAGATGAAAGCAACGCATTTCGCTGTCATTGCGAGGGAGCAAAGCGACAAAAGCAATCTATAAATCACATAGATTGCTTTGGCGATAAATCGCCTCGCAATGACTATAAAGGTATGGATTGCCACGACTTGATTTTGTCAAGTCTCGCAATGACGGGCAGGGGTGGGGTAGATTGCTATGAATCGCTAAAGCGATTCTTGCAATGACGGCGTGAAGGTGATTTTATCACTTTCTCACTTCCCAAAAGCTATCATAGATTTTATTTCGTTGCGCCAAGAGCGCGTTTAGATTTTCAATGTCAAAGTCGCCCTCAAGCAAAGTTTTGCCATAGAGCGGATTGCGCCCTAAGCCAAAAGATTTAGTGCGAATCCCTAGCGAATCTAAAATCAGTGCCGTTATGTCAAAGTGGCTTAGTTTGCGATTTTTAGTTAGTGCGATTGTGGGTTTTTGCGTGAATCGCGGATTTATAAAGGCATTATAGATAAATCGTTTCGCATTACGCGGAAAGCCAAATACCGCCATAGACAAGTGGTCTCCCAAAATGATAATAGTCGTATTTGCCCCAAAGCGCGACTTTTGCACGAATCGCACAAAATCGCTAATGATTTTATCGCTACACAAAACCGCGCCTTTGTAATTCGCACTCATATCGCCACAGACTTCTTTATCCACAAAATTGCTATCCGTGTGCGTATCAACGCTTAGTATATACATTGCAAATGGTTGCGAATCGCCCATAGATTCCAAGTGATTTTTAGCCAAATCAAATACCTTTGAATCCTTTAAATCCCAAATGCCTTGCATTTCCTTTGGTAGCGACTTTGGAATAAGATTTTGTGCCTTTAAATATGGCAAATCCATAACCTGAATGTTATGGCGTTGAAAAAAGTTTCGCTTACCAGCAAAGCTAAAATCTGTCCCAGCCAAAATGGCTTGTGTGTAGCCCAAATCCGCCAAAATATCGCTCACGCAAATAGCCGAATCCAAAAAATGCTCATTGCTAAAATCATTGTGATAAAATGGAATATTTAGCGGAATCCCGCACAAATACCCAATAATCCCCGCAATCGTCCAATTTGTGCCATTAAGCTGATTTATCCCGCCAAGTGCGTCTGTGGTGGAAAAATTTGTATTTTTTAGCGCGAGATTGCTAAGATTTGGTATTATCTCACCAAATGGCGAGTAATCAAGTGGATTCCCCCCCCCCTAAGAGTCGCGGGGATATTTTTCGCGCTAAAGGTGGATTCCATTGATTCGGCAAAAATTATGATTAGATTTTGTTTGGGTGTGAAATCAGAGAGATTCGCACTATCAAAAGGCATATAATAATTTTCATAAAAATCCGATACTTTTTTTCTTTGCTCCAAATACGCTGTAATCTCAAATTTATCCTCTACAATATAAATACACGCGCTAAAAACCACAATGCTTAAAATCGCCTTTAGCCAAATATTTCGCATATAAATCACAAGAAGCGATAGCACAACGCTAGGAAACAAAATTTCTATACAAAATTCTTTGATATAAGGCGTGGATTTGCTAAGCAGTGGAAATTGCAAGTGAAATAAAATCTGCCTAATATTTATATCCATAAAATTCATCTTTAGCCAATCCGCGCTAAAAGCTAGGGCAAAGCAAAGGAAACAAAATATAAAAATGGCGCATTGCACTAAATAAAATTTTACGCGCTTTGAATCGTTGAGTTTAAGGGGGAACATTGTGAATCTATGCGAATCTACCGCAATTTGTCTAGCTCTTTGTGTAGCTTTGTGATTTCCTTGCCGATTGCGCTGATTTTTTCAAATCGCTCTTTTGCGCCTTTGGCAAAATTATGCGGAATCTCAATATCATACAGCGCGTTTAAATCAATGCTTTTTCGCTCCGCGTCAAAGTAAATGTCGCGCAAAATCTTTTGCACCTCATTTGTAAAAAGATGACAAAATAGCCCCAAAGCCTCATCTTTATTTTTCGCGCGTAGGACGATGATTCCCGCGTTTGCAATCTTTGGACTTTCGCCATCGCCGATAATAGTTAGCTTTGGATTTATGCCACGCAAGGATAGCAAAATGTCATAGGGTTGCAGACGACTTTTTTCAATCTTATCCTTATCGCCGATAGATTTTTCCATTGCGTCCTCATCAATGAATCCAAACTCATTAAAATTCACAATGCCGATATTTAGGTATTTTTGTGCTTTGGAGGCTTTGGTGCTGTAAATCCGCACACCGCGCAAAATTTGGACGCCTATATCGGTAATGCGGTGCTTTTTGGTGTCTTTTTTCGTATCTGTGATAGATTTATGCTTTTTAATGTAAATAGAGGCGCGTAAATCGCTTGTGTCAATCTCATCATAAGGCGTCCATAGCGAATGGGCGGTATTTTTTTTGGTTTTTAGCATTGAGAGGATTTCATCTGTTTTTGCTAGGCGATTGTATTTGCCGTCCTTAGCGCAAAATTCCGCGTCATTAGCGTTGATATGCAAAATGCCTTTGTTGTTGTTTGATAAAATCATTATCGAAAATAATTCCGTGTTGTTATGTGGAAAAATATTGCTTGGAAGCTCGATAATCGCCTCAATGAGCCGCTCCTCGCATAGCTTATCTTTGAATCGCTCCTCTACAAAGGACTTTTTAAGGATTTGGTTGCGGATAATAAACACGCCCTTATCTTTCATATATGAAATGCCATTTACGATGAAACTTAGCTCAGGAACGCTTTTTGTGATAATGCCATATTTGGCGAATCGCTCGTTATTTTTCAAATCCAAAATGCCTATGTAAGTGTCAATGGGCGGATTACACATAATCTTATTAAACTGCCGATTCTGCGGAAAAATCCGCTGTTTTAGGATATTATTCACAAATAAATTGCGCGAATTGATATTGATTGCCCTTAAAATCAGCCTAGCCACTTTATCAAGGCTCGAATCTAACTCCTCGCCATAAATGCTAAAATGCTTTTTTTTCTGCGCGAGTGCGAGAAATAAAGAGCCGATTCCATAGCAGGGATTGTAAATCTCATCTCCGTCCTGCAAATCCAAAATATCCACAATTAAGCGATTTATCTCCATAGGCGTGGAATATGAGTAGAGTTTGTTTATCGTTTTTTTCTGCGTAATGGTGTTTATTAGAATCTCAATGCTTTCACTCGTGGGATTCATATCATTTAGTGAGCGCATAATTTTGATAAAATTTAGATTGCTATTGGGCTTGACATAGAGATTGCCTAGCAATTTTTGAAGCGCGGCATTTGTCTCAAACTCCATTTCCTTGCGCTTTTTGACGCGCGTAATCAAATCCTTGATAGTTTGCGGAGCGTAGATTCGCAGGTTGATAAAGCCAAGCATTATACAAAGCGTATCTAAAATGTCGCTGTGGTAGCGTTTAAGGTAGTTAAACATAAGTAGCATTTGTTGCATTTTCGTTCCTTTAGGGCTGGAATTAGTTTGATTTCTGCTTGATATTATATAGTTTTTATCATAAAATGCGGTTTATTTTTTGCTTTTGTGATAAAATTTACAAATTGTTAGATTGCGAATCTTTTTGGATTCGCGCCAAAATATTTTGACAAAAATTCGAGGTAAAAATGCAAGAAAAAATAGAATCTATTATGCAAAAAATGCTAAGCGATTCGCCATTTTTAAGCTATGAAATCGTCCCGCAAAAAGCCTTTAGCATCGCAAAAATATTGCGCGATATTAAGCAAAGCGCGATATTTGAGCGAATCGATGCTTTTATTTGCACAGATTCGCCACTTTCACGCTTAAAACATAGCGCGATTTTAGCGAGTATAAAAATACAAGATTTTTTAGAAAAACCAGCCATTTGCACCATAAGCGCGAGAGATAAAAATTCTATCGCGTTGCAGGGCGAGATTTTGGGATTAAATGAATTTGAAGTGCGAATCTTTCTTACTTTGCGTGGCGACCCGATAAAATTAGGCGACCAGCCAAATGCAAAGGCGGTTTTTGAGGGCAATAGCTTTTTGTTGCTTGAAATCATTAGCAATCTAAATAACGGCGTGGATTTAAACGGCGCGAAATTAAGCGATAGTGGCAAAAAAATCTATCCGCTATCTGTCATAAACGCTTATGCAAACGATATGGAAAATATCGCCAAAAAAATGCGCAAAAAAATCGCACTAGGCGCACTCGCGCTCATCTCTCAGCCCATTTTTGATGTGCAAAACGCCAAAAATCTTTTAGCGATGATTGAGGCAATCAACGCGGATTTAGGGCGCGATTCAAAGCTAATCTTTGGATTTTATCCCGTAACCACCCTAAAAACAGCGGAATTTTTATATCACAAATTGCCGGGCTGTTTTATGCCCGAATCGTGGATAAAAGAATTGCAAAGCGCAAATGGCGACTTGCAAAAAGAGCGCGAAATAGGGCTAGAATTAAGTCGCAATTTATATGCGAATCTAATCAAACTGCACCCAAAGATTCATTTTATGTGTGCCAATAAAATTAAAATCGCCGAATCCATAATTTGATAAGCGCGTTTGTCTGTTTTTGCTTCGGCTAACGCCTCGCAACCCGCTGGGTGTGATAAATCGTGGAGACTTGCCACTCGCTTCGTCAATTCGCAAGAATCTACGAGCGGTAGCGAAGTAGCATTGACCATCAGTTCTATTTCCTTGCTCGTGGCTACGCAACCCCGATTTCTCATCAAAAATACTTCCGCGCGAATCATTTTTTTGCTAGAATTGCGCCATTAAAAAATAAATTTAGGACACAACAATGACAAAGAAAAAAGTCGCCCTGCTAATGAGCGGAGGCGTAGATAGCTCATATAGTGCATATCTTTTGCGCCAAAATTACGAGGTTTATGGCATTTATCTAAAGCTACACGACAAAGAGAAAAAACACCACTTTTTTATCCAAAAATGCGAAAAAGTCGCAGCGAATCTAAACATAGATTTTCGCGTGATTGACTTGCGCGAGGCGTTTAAGGCAAAAGTTTATGATTATTTTATTACTTCCTACAAAAACGCGCAGACGCCAAATCCTTGCGCGATGTGCAATCCAAATATTAAATTTGGACTAGGGCTTGAACGCGCCTTAGATTTGGGGTGCGAATTTATCTCAAGCGGACATTACGCGCGAATCGCGCAAATTGATGGCAAAAACTACATTCAAGAGGCGGTGGATAAGACAAAAGACCAAAGCTACTTTTTGTTTGGAATCTCGCAATTCGCCAAAGATAGGCTGATTTTTCCGCTGGGCGACAAACTAAAAGAAAATGTCAAAAAAGAGGCATTTGCTGCAATGTCGTGGTTTGGGGAGCTAGAGGAATATAAAGATTCGCAAGAGATTTGCTTCGTGGAGAAAGACTACATTGAGACGCTAAAAAATGAAGTGGATATTGAAAAAAAAGGCGCGATTGTGGATAAAAATGGCAATCAAATCGGCACACACAAGGGCTATATGCAATACACCATCGGTAAGCGCAAGGGGCTTGACATTCCGCTTTCATTAAAGGCGCAGTATGTGCTAGACATTGACGCAAAGGGCAATAAAATCATCGTGGGCGATAAGGCGGACTTGCTAAAGCGCGAAATTGTCGCAAAGTCGCTTACGCCGTGTGATTTGAGTGAGGGCGAATATAATATAAAGATTCGCTATCGTAGCAAGGCTGTGAGGACGCATTTGAGATTTAGTGGCGAAATGATTTACGCAACGCTACTAGAGCCCGTGTATGGCGTGGCAAATGGGCAGGGGCTTGTGATTTACAAAGATGACATAGTGCTAGGCGGTGGATTTATCGAATCATCTGTGTGAAAAAGCGCATACCTAATTATAAATCAAAATAAATTTTTCATTTAGAGTAATTTAAGAATATGTTTGCGATAAATTAGTGGCGGATTTGATAGAGATTGGATTTCGCGCACTTGATTTGGGTATAAATTTATTTTGTTGCGATAACGCACCCTACATATTCTCCTCAAACCATTCGGCGATTTCGCTACGAATCGTATTTTTCAGCTGAATCCCGCTTAAAAAGTCGCTGTTTTGCGCCTTTTGCAAAAGTGTAACTGCGCCGTTGCGAAAGCGACTTAGATATGGGTGGTCGATTTGCTTCCAGTCGCCCAAAAAGGCGATTTTGCAATCTTGGGCGATTCGTGTGCCTATTAGCTTGATAGTCGCATCACTTGCATTTTGCGCCTCATCAAAGATGACAAACTTCCGCGCGATACTCACGCCCCGCGCGTGTGCGATGTCCATCACTTCGATATTGTGCTTTTTGATGAAATACTCCGTTGCGTCCTTTTTTTCAATCGTATTGACATCGCCACTATATTCGATTTTTTTGGCAATGGAGCTTTCTTGGAGCTTGTCGATTGTGAAATTGATTGCGCTATAAAGCGGATACATAAAATAGCTTAGCTTTTGGCTCTCATCGCCCTTGCGAAAGCCTAACTCAGCCTCTTTGTCATTTGAAGTGATAGTGTTTCGCATATAGACTATGCCCTCAACTTCGCCGTTTTTTACTAGCGTAAGCCCAGCTTGTAGTGAAATTAGCGTTTTGCCACTGCCTGTGCTACCCGTGATAATGCTAACTTTATTTTTTGGGTGGATTAGCATTGCGTAAAGTAGCTTTTGCTCCAAATTTATGGGGCGGATATATGGGGCGTTTTCATCGATTATATTATCCAAAAGTTGCTCTTCAAATTTGCCATCAATCTTAAAGCCAAATTTCTTTTTGCCCGTGAGATAAAGCGAACTCTCTGTATTATCTTGCTCATCGACTTCGATAATACTCCAATCTTTTAGCTTTTTAAATTCCGCGTTTTTGGAGAGCGAATCGGTGCTTTTGTCCTTGTGTAGCTCGAATTGAAAAGCAAAATTTATATCGCTAGGATTTTCCACCATATTGCGAAAAATCGATTCGGCGCGGACGCCCTGCGAAATAGCGCGAATCTTTAGCGAAATGTCATTTGTCAAAAGTATGAAATCATAATCCTTTGCTACCTCTAAGATTCGGCTGTCATTTAGCGAATACTCCAAATTTTTCGTCTTATAATCTGCGCGATAAATGATAAAAATATCAAACTCCGCGTCCTTATTTTTAAACAAAATCTTATAAATATTATCGCCGTTTTTGGTGCGCCTTTTGGGCAAAATCGCCTCATTTGAATGCAAAGCGCGAAAAAACTCACGGCTAAAATAGCCTAGCTCGTTTTGTAAATCTTTTTTCTTATCTAATTCATAAAGCACAATCTCTGAAATATAGACTTCATTTTCCCCGCCTTGCGAGATAAATGCTAGATTCGCAATGTCATCTAAAATAATCGAAGTGTCCAAAATGTAGCGTTTTGTGTTGTGATTCCTAGCCAAAATTCCACCCTTTAAGAAAGTTTTAATATAATTCCAAGTTCCAAAAATGGAATTGTAAAATATTTTAGATAAAAAGGAGAATTTATGAGCGTAAATTTTAAGGGAAGCCCCGTAAAATTACTAGGCAATGAAATAAAAGTAGGCGATTTAGCCCCAAGCGTGAATCTAAAAGGCAATGATTTGGGTGGCGTCATCGTGGGCGGTAAAAAGGATAAGATTCAAGTCCTAAATGTCGTGCCAAGCCTTGATACGCCTGTATGCCAAATGCAAACCAAGCGATTCAATACTGAGGCGGCGAATCTACCCAATGTCGAAGTGTTTGTCGTCTCTATGGATTTGCCTTTCGCGCAAGGGCGATTTTGCTCGGTTGAGGGCATAAAAAATGTGAGAGCCGTAAGCGACTTTAAAAGCAAAGAATTTGGCAATAAATACGGCGTGTTAATCGATGATTCGCCATTAAGTGGGCTTTTGGCTCGTGCGGTTTTTGTCATTGATGAGAGCGGTAAGGTGATTTATAAGGAAGTTTGTGAGGAGATTACAAATGAGCCGAATTATCAAGCTGCGATAGATGCAATAAAAAATAGATAAAAGCGCGTTGTCTCTTTGACGCTTTTGCGGGATTCATCGCGCTCAACTGCTCAATAGACTATCAGTCTTATTTCGCAGTTTCGCGCTCGAAAACCCACAAAATCGCCTAAAGATACTTCCGCGCAAGTGGCTTGAATCTAAAAAGATTCGTCATTGCATTGCGAATCGGCACAAATCTAAAGGCAAAAATTGCCGTCATTGCGAGGCGATTCAACAAATCGCCGAAGCAATCCAAAAATTAAAATAGATTGCCACGATTTTGCTATCGCAAAATCTCGCAATGACGAGCGGTGGATATTTTGGCGTTTCGCCAAATCGGCGTTAGATTCGTAGCTGATTTGCGAAGCAAATCTCAAAGCATAATAATGTAAGTTAAGGTAAATTTTTTGGATAAGTTTATATCATTTTTTGTGGAATTCTACAAAGACCCGCTTTTTAGCATTATCATCATTTTATCCATTATCATTTTAGTGGCGTTAGCGGACTACACGCGCAATCGCTTTAAGCTAAAGGAAAAAGAGGATTCGCTAAAGGCAATGGCGGACAATCTCAATTTTTATGAGTTTGATAAGAATCTAAATGATGCGATAAATTTCTCCAAAACGCCCCAAGAGACGCTGATTTTCATCGCTAAGATTTATGTCCAAAGCGGGAATTTCGATGATGCCATAAAGATTTATTTGGCGATTTTGGATAAGATTAGCGAGTTAAAGGCAAAGATTGAGATTTTTGAATTGCTGGGAATCGCCTACTACAAGGCTGGTTTTATGCAACGCGCAAAGGGCATTTTTATCGAAATCCTAAAAAACAATCCACGCAACACAAACGCGCTAACGCTTTTAATGCAGACTTACGAGACGCTAGGCGAGTATAGCAACGCGCTTGATGTGGTTAGCTGTTTAGAGGAAGTAGAGAGTGGCGCGACAAAAATGGACAAGGCGAAGTTAGCAAATGTCAAAAACTACATAAAAATGCTAGTTTTAATCAATGATAGCTTGATGAATCTAAGCCTAAAAGAGCGCGAGATTCTAAAAGCGATGACGCAAAGCACGAAAAAATTAGCTTTGCAATATTTTTTGCAGCACAATATAAAGCGATTTTGGGAGATTGTGATGAGTGAGAAAAACTTGCATAATTACATTGATTTGCTTTGGAATATACAAGAAAAAAATATGCCCGAAGTAGAAGCGATAAAATCTCACAAGCAAATCGCCGATATTTATCGTGCCAAAGGGCTTATAAGCGATGATTGTGAATGCGAAATTTTCGAGTTAGAATTATTGCGAATCGTGCGAAAAGATTCGCATAAAAAGGCGGATTTGGGCTTTAAATATCGGTGCGATTTCTGTCAAGGGATTTTTCCTTTTGAATCACATAGATGCCCAAACTGCGCTGAGGTAGGCGGAAGTAGCGTTGTGCTAGAAATATTAGAAAAGCAAAATTAAAAATGCAAAAGGAGCAAAAAAATGAAAAAAGTTACGCTATATTGCGATGGCTCAAGTTTAGGAAATCCGGGCTTTGGTGGCTGGTGTGCGATACTCAGTTATCAAAATGAGGGCAAAGATTTTAGAAAAGTCGTAAGCGGAGGTGTGCCTAATACGACAAATAATCGTATGGAGCTAACTGCAGTTGTAGAGGGCTTAAGAGCCTTGAAAGAGCCGTGCTGTGTGGAAATAATCAGCGATTCAAAATATGTCTGCGATGGCATAAATTTGTGGCTTAAAAATTGGATTGTGAAAAATTTTAGAGAGGTGAAAAACCCCGATTTGTGGCGCGAATATGTGAGCCTATCCACAAAGCATATCATCACTGCCGCGTGGGTAAAAGGACACAGCGGACACGCGGAAAATGAGGAATGCGACAAAATCGCTAAAACCGAAGCCGAAAAAGTCAAAAAAAATGGCGCGAAAAATAGCGGAAATTTGTTTGATTTGCGCGATTCCAAAGCGCGAAAACAAAAATCACTAAAAACCAAAAACGCCAAATTAGGCGAATCGCTTGAATCGCCCAAATTCACGCCGAATCCCACCAAACTTAGCAAAAAGATAATGGACGCTTTTGAATCAAATTTCAATGATTATCGTGGCTTACAGGCGCGAATCGACTATTATTTTAGCGATGAAAATCTGCTACTTTTGGCACTCACGCATAAGAGTTTTGATAAAAGCAAAAACAACGAGCGATTGGAATTTTTGGGCGATGCGGTGTTAGACTTAGTCATCGGCGATTATTTGTTTCATCAGCTTTCAAGGCGCAATGAGGGCGTTTTGACAAAGATTCGCGCCGCAATGGTAAATGAAAATAGTTTGGCGAATCTTGCAAATGCCCTAGAGCTAGGCAAATATCTCTTTATCTCAAAGGCGGAATCGCGCAACGCAGGATATAAAAAGCCATCGATTTTGTCAGATGCCTTTGAGGCGTTAATCGGCGCGATTTACATTGATGGAGGCTTGGAGAGCGCGAGAAAACTCATATTATCCTTGCTAGAGCACGAGTATAGGGGCGTGGAGCTAGAGAGCCTTTTTGTGGATTACAAAACCGCCCTCCAAGAGCTGACACAAGCGATTTGCGGGGCGTTGCCTGAGTATATTTTGCTAGATTCAAGCGGACCAGACCACAATAAAAGTTTTACAATGAAAGTGCTGATAAATGGGCAGAGATTCGCCATTGCAAAGGGTAAAAGCAAAAAAGACGCCGAGCAAACCTGCGCGAAAATCGCCTACAAACGCATAAAGCGCGACCAAGCTAATGGTGCAGAATGAATACACTAGGGCTAAAATTTCGCGTAGGCACCTTTGGCGAATCACACGGCAATGCGATAGGGTGCATTATTGATGGGATTCCCGCGGGGCTAAAAATCGATTTAGATTTTTTGCAAAATGAGCTAAATCGGCGTAAAGGTGGGCAAAATCTCTACTCCACACAACGCAAAGAAAGCGACATAGCAGAAATCTTAAGTGGCGTATTTGAGGGATACTCCACAGGTGCGCCTATCGCGCTAATCGTGGCGAATGCTAACACCAAAAGCAGCGATTATGCGAATGTCAAAGATATTTTTCGCCCTAGCCACGCGGATTTCACATATTTTCACAAATACGAAGTGCGCGATTATCGCGGTGGCGGGAGAGCAAGTGCGAGAGAGAGTGTCGCAAGGGTTGCTGCTGGGGCGTTTGCAAAGATGATTTTGCGCGAATTTGGCGTTGCGATTCGCAGTGGGATTTTAGGAATCGGTGGGATTTTAGCAAAACAAATTTCCTTTGAAAATGCCCCAAAAAGCGATATTTTTAGCCTTGATTCGGCGGTAGAAAACGCACAAAAAGAGGCAATCAAAAATGCGCGTGAAAATTTTGACAGCATAGGCGGTGTCGCGCTGATTTCCGCGCAAAATGTGCCTATCGGGCTTGGCGAACCGCTTTATCATAAGCTAGATTCAGCAATCGGCGCGGTAATGCTGGGGCTAAATGGCGTCAAAGCCGTTGAAATCGGCTCTGGCGTGGAAGCAAGTGCGCGTTTGGGTAGCGAAAACAATGATTTTATCGATAAAAACGGCTTTTTAAGCAATCATAGTGGCGGGATTTTGGGCGGTATCAGCAATGGCGATGAGATTGCTATAAAAGTGCATTTTAAGCCTACGCCAAGCATTTTTCAGCCACAAAAGACTATCGATAAAAATGGGCGCGAAGTGGAATTGCGCCTAAAAGGGCGACACGACCCTTGCATAGCCATTCGCGGTAGCGTGGTAGCCGAATCGCTTTTAGCAATAGTTTTGGCGGATATGCTACTGCTAAATGCGACTAGCAAAATGGAGTATTTACGGAAAATTTATAAATAATTTCACTTAATACATTGCGAAATTGGCTATGAATCTAACGCGTATCTATAATATTTCGTCATTGCGAGGGCTTTGCCCGAAGCAATCCACGCACTTTTTGTTTGCAAGTGCAACTTTCAGTCATTGCGAGATTTGGCAAATGCCAAATCGAAGCAATCCAAAAAATAAATTCTAAAAAAATCCCAAATTCCCACGAAACTATAAAAATAAATATATGTAGATTCATTCACACAAACCCATTATCAAATCCACATTGTGGCAAAAATACACATTATATATAATGAAAAAATTACATTTAAAATATATTTACTTCATATTTATATTTTACGATATAATCACAATTTTTTTAATGAAAGATTTTAGGTAACCGTTATGATTAAAGGATTATTCGCTAGATTTGCCACTGCGTTGCTTATTGTTGTTATAAGCGGTGCTATGTTAAATGCCAAAGAGCCATCAAGCTGGTTTGTGGGCGTAGGCGGTGGCTATGGTGCTACAAATATCGATAGATTATACTCTGCTTCTGCAAAATCTGGCGGTTTGGGGCTTGTTTGGAAAGATAATACTTGGCACGACCAAGTAGATACGCATTTTAAAAGCTGGGGCTTTGCCTTTGAAGCGTTAGTGGGATATAAGCATTTTTTAAATGACTATTTGGGATTGCGCTACTATGCAAATGTTGCTGGACAATTTTATAAAAATCCTGTTTTTTCAGACGATAAGACAAAATTAGGCGTTATAGACTACACAATCAACGCGGATTTGCTAATAAATTTCTATGATAGCCAATCATTTACACTAGGCGTATTTGGTGGATTTGGTGTGGGCGGAGCGCATTTTGATAGCCCTTTTCTTAGTAGCTATGAGAGTTACTATGGCGCAGCAAAAGATTCCACATACTACACAGAGTCTGTATTTGATGGCGTAGGCGAGATTTGGCGCAATTATGTCAGTGCGTCTATAAATGCAGGTGTGCGAATCAATATCTTTCAATCCCTGCGCGGTTCAGGACATATAATATGCAGCACGGGTGTTGATGGCATACGAAGCTGTCGTAGTCCATTGCAAAATTATTTAGAGCATAGCATAGAATTTGGCGCGAAATTTCCACTGCTTACATATAAGCCTACCACTGATGCTGAAGTAATGGGTAGATATTGTGGCAATATTCCCACTGATAACCCAACTAGTGCTGGTAAATATCTATGCGGACACCTACGCGCTGGATATGAAATCAAAACGCCATATAGATTTATGATTCGCTATATCATAGCATTTTAGGGAGGTAGTTAGAGATGAGAAATCTTAGCAAATTACTTGCAATCACACTAATGCTAACAATCTCCCTTGTCGCCAAAGAGCCTGAAAATATCATAATAGGAGCAGGCGTAGGCGAAGGATATAATACTATGGATATAAGGCATTCGCAATTTGCTAGACACCCAATAGATGGCACTGGAAACAATGGCGGACAAGCAGGACAGCCTGTGATGACACCTAGAACAAATATGAGCACAGCTTCGTGGGCTTTAGCGTGGGAATTTTTGGCAGGATATAAGCACTTTATAAACGACTACATAGGATTCCGTTACTATGCAAATGTCGGCGTCCAGCACTATAAGCCGACTTCTTTGCTAGGACAAGGTAAGAAAGAAAAAATAGGCTTGGTTGATTACACGCTAAATATGGACTTGTTATTTGACTTTTATGCTAGTGATAGTTTTGCCTTTGGTGTCTTTGGTGGCGTGGGATTTGGCGGGACTAGCTTTGATAAAAACGCCATAAATCAATACAAAGCCACCTATAACGCCACAGAGGGAATCCCTATCGGCGCATCTGACATTACTCAACACTTTTTTAACGCAAATGCAAGTGTGGGTGTGCGAGTAGTCATTTTTCAAAGCATAGGTTTATCAGGTGGCACTCGCAACTGCGATACATACTCGCAAGGCAGACGCGCTTGTAACACGCCTTCAAAAAATATCGGGCATAATTTTGAAGTGGTAGCAAAATTTAACTTACTAGAATACAATGCCACAAAATACGACATAATGATAAATGCCAATGCAGCCGCAGGACAACGATATGTCTCTCGCCCCGGATATAGAATCAAAAATCCATATAGATTCACATTTAGATATATTGTAGAGTTTTAGATTTGCTTATTTTTGCTAGATTCGCCAAATTATTGCTCATATTCGCTATTTTGAGTGCATTAAAGATTAGCGCTAAAGAACCTGCAAGTTGGTTTGTCGGTGCTGGTGTGGGTTACGGGCTTACCAAAATAGATACGACCTATTCCGCTTCGGCGAGTGGCTTGGGAGTGTTTCCTTGGGTAGCTGGAACTTGGAATAATCAATACACTCTACATTCCAAAAGCTGGGGATTTGTATTTGAAG
Source organism: Helicobacteraceae bacterium (assembly GCA_050874285.1). Taxonomy (GTDB): domain Bacteria; phylum Campylobacterota; class Campylobacteria; order Campylobacterales; family Helicobacteraceae; genus NHYM01. Next base: position 44,334 of record JBNMKJ010000009.1, read on the forward strand.
GATTAGTGGGATATAAGCACTTTTTAAATGATGTTTTAGGATTTCGTTATTACGCAAATGTTAGCACACAATTTTACAAAGACGCCACTTTCACAAGCAACAAAACGCAAATAGGCGTTATTGAATATAAGCTAAATGCGGATTTACTTATAAATTTCTACAATAGCCCTGCTTTTAGCGCTGGAATCTTTGGCGGATTTGGCGTGGGTGGCGCATATTTTGATAGCCCTGAAATTGATAGATACAATACATATTGGGGTGGAGCAACAGATTCCACGCAATATACAGAGGCGATATTTGATGGCATAGGCGATGTTTATCGCAATCATTTTAACGCTTCTTTAAGCGTGGGTGCGCGAATCAACTTTTATCAGCAGATTCGTGGCACTGGGCAAGTGGTATGTAGTGCAGGAGGGGACGGCAAACGCACCTGCAAAAAGCCAATATCAATGCTAGAGCATAGTTTGGAAATGGGAGCGCATTTTTCTATGTTACCTTATGAGGCTACCACTCCGCCTGAGGTTGTAGGTCGAATCTGTGAGCCTTTGCCCGGTGACCAACTAGGTGGTAAATATAGTTGCGCAAGGCAACGATATGGATATGAAATCAAAACGCCATATAAATTCACATTGCGTTACATAATAGCATTTTAGGGGAGCAAAATGAGAATAATAAAATTACTTTCAATTATGCTAATGCTAAGCCCCCTTTGTGCCAAAGAACCTGAAAATATCATAGTAGGCGTGGGTGTGGGCGCAGGACAGAGCAATTTGGCAATAGAGCATTCGCAATTTGCGCGACACCCGATAATCGGCACAGGTGCTGGTGGCACTATCAATGGTGTGCCTGTGATGACTGCTAGGAGTAACTCTAGCTCATCATCGTGGGCTTTGGCGTGGGAATTTTTGGTAGGATACAAGCACTTTATAAATGACTTTTTGGGATTACGCTACTATGCAAATGTAGGGATTCAGCACTACAAATCCACAAATGCAAAAGGCAAAAAAACGCAACCCATAGGCTTAATTGACTACACGATAAATGCGGATATGCTACTTGATTTTTATGAAAGCGAAAAAATGGCATTTGGAATCTTTGGCGGTATGGGCTTTGGCGGGACTAGCTTTACTAATAATGCCGTAAATAATTATATGAGTATATATAACACAACAGAGAAAATACCTATCGGTGCAACGGACATAACAAGGCATTTTTTTAACATAAATGCAAGTGTGGGTGTGCGAATCAACTTTTTTCAAAAGACAAATATCATAGGCGGACTTAGGGTTTGTGATAGCTTTTCACAAGATAGGCGTAGCTGTAGCACACCTGTGAGCTATATGGGGCATAGCATAGAGATTGTGGCGAAATTTCCTTTGTTAAAATATGTGGCTACGAAATATGACATAATGCAAAGCACAGATGGGACGCAAACGCCAGTCTCCCGTCCGGGCTATAAAATCAAAAATCCATATAGATTTACAATTAGGTATATAATAGAGTTTTAACATTTGTGATAGATTCGTTATTACACCTCTATCGTCATTGCGAGGCATTGTAAATGCCGAAGCAATCCAAACCTTTTTGTCATTGCGAGATTTGGCATTTGTCAAATCAAAGCAATCCATAAAATAAAAAATTACAAATCACACAAGAAACAAATTTTGTAGGATTTTATAAATATAGATTGCTTCGTTCATTGCACTCACTCGCAATGACATAGTGGAGATTCGTTATTACACCTCTATCGTCATTGCGAGGCATTGTAAATGCCGAAGCAATCCACGATTCCTACAAGTCCAAAATAGATTGCCACGACAATCCTACGGATTGTCTCGCAATGACGGAGAGGTGATAGATTACCGCACCTTACCAAAGGGCAAGTCTCTCAATGATGACTCTTATCACTACAATGACAAATCACAGATTCACACATTTTTCACTATAATGCCCTTTGAAACAAAGCGGAGAAAATCAAAGTCGTTAATCAAGTGGTGAGATTGACTTTGCTTACCCACCTTTGTTTCTATGGCAGTCGATGAACGCGCATTTGCGCCAGATAGCTTGTGCTATTAGCTCCCCTGTCGGCGATTGCCGATGTGTAGGGGGTGTGGGGGTCCTTACCATTGACTGCTTTTTACCACAAAATCCACCATTTAAATTCCACTTAAGAATCGCAGTTGTATAATTCGCGCGGAAATTTTACGCGCCTAAATCACAAGTCGCTTGTAAGTCGCCACAAATCCCACGCGCAAAGCCATAGCAACACGCAAAATCCACATAATTTTTAAGGAATCTTTAATGTTTATTTTCGTGCCTTTATTCACCATACTTACGCTACTTATGGGTGGCTATGTCGCCAAGCGAATCGGAGTGCTGAAAAACAAGCAATCACGGGCATTTTTGGACTTTACCATTATATTTGCCTTGCCTTGCTTGATTTTTGAACGCGCATATCATCTTAGCTTTGATTTTTCGCTGATTATTTATATCATCATAGGGCTTTGCTCGTGCCTATTTGCGGGAATTGTAAGCGTAGGACTAGGGCGAATCCTAAAGCTGACAAAAGCCACGCTTGTGAGTATGTTTTTGTTATCATCGTTTGGAAACACGCTATTTATCGGCATTCCAATCGTGCAGTCGCTTTATAAAAGTCCGCAATTTGTAAGCGAAGTCATCTTTTATGACGCAATCGCTACTGCCTTGCCTATGGCACTTTTCGCGCCTTTTATCGTAGGACTAGCAAGTGAGCAAAAAGCGTCTTTAATCGCAAATATCAAAAAAATGATTGCATTTCCGCCATTTATCGCCCTTGCGCTAGGATTCGCGCTAAAGCCATTTGCGTTGCCTGAGTTTATATTCGAGCCGATTCGCCTTTTTGGCGGGGCAGCAACGCCTGTGGCACTTTTTGCAATCGGGCTTGGGCTGGGATTCAACAGCATTAAGACAAGCTACAAAGGCACAATCGCGGTGATTTTTTGCAAAATGCTACTTGCGCCATTCGTATTTATTGCCGTTTTAAAAGTATTTAGCTTGGAAATCACGCCCTCCGCGATAGTGGCAATCTTTGAAAGCGCGATGCCTACGATGACTTTGGCAGGTGCGATGATAATGAAAGCAAAGCTGGATAGCAACCTAGCCGTGAGCGCAATCGCCTTTGGTGTGCTATTTGCATTCGTATCAATGCCATTGCTTGTGTGGCTATTGATGTAGGCACAAATTGGCGATTTATTAAGGAATCTTACGAATCTATTGCAACTCACATTAAATCTTAACACAATCTTAAGATAAAATATATTATAATTCCGCACCTAAATGATAAAAATTATCGTTTGGCTAAAATTAACTTTAAGGAGAAATTATGGTAGTAGATATTTTAAAGCAGATTCAAGCCGACAGCATCGTGTTTTATATGAAGTTGCATAATTTGCATTGGAATGTAAAAGGTTTGCTTTTTAAGCCCATACACGAAAGCACAGAGGAGACTTATGATGAGTTTGCAGAGATTTTTGACGCGGTGGCAGAGCGCGTTATACAGCTTGGCGAAAAGCCCTTTGTAACGCTCGAATCTGCCCTAAAAGCCTCCAAAATCAAAGAGGAAAGCAAAAGCGATTTTAAAGGCGAGGAAGTGCTAAAAATCGTCCTAAAAGATTGCGAATATTTCCTAGATAGCTTTAAAAAGCTATCCAAAGCAGCGGAAAAAGCGGGAGATACCACAAGCGTGGATTACGCAAATGGTGTAATCGCAAAGTTAGAAAAAGACATTTGGATGCTAAAAGCGCAGCTTAGCTAAAAACTTGGCAGATTCGCCATACTTGTGGCGAATCGCACTCCACTTGTTATATTTTTCCGTCATTGCGATGGCTTTGCCAAAAGCAATCCACACCCACTCGTCATTGCGAGACTTTTTTAAAAGTCGAAGCAATCCAAAAATCAATAAATTAAAATAGATTGCTTCGTTCGTTTCACTCACTCGCAATGATAATATGGTGATTTTCGGTCATTGCAAGATTTGGCATTTGCCAAATCGAAGCAATCTATACCCACTTGTCTTTGCAAGGTATTGCAAATGCCGAAGCAATCCACACATTTATTACAACGGCAATCTTTCGTCATTGCGAGGAAGCGAAGCTGACGAAGCAATCCACAAACAATAACCAAAAATCACATTAAATTAGGTAGAATCGCAAAAAAATATCAAACAAAAGGCGCAATTATGATAATTATCGGGCATAAGGCTTTAAAAAGCCCTAAATTTAGGGCGATTCGTAGCGTTGAATCCATAAGCAAAACCTTTGCAAATGAGATTGTGTTTTTTAGCGATGATTTGGCACTAGCTTCACACTGCAATGCGTGTGAAATCGCTTATGCTGTGGAAATAAATCGCGTTGTGGATTTGCTAATCTATGCGAATCTGGGGGCGAAATATATTTTGATTCGCTCTAAAAAACTCGCCCAAATTTGCCAAAAAATCGCTAATGAGTATTTTTTGGACGCCAAAATTTTGCTTGTGATTAAGGACGACAAAGGCATTGAATCCGCCGCATATAAGGGCATTGACGGCGTGATTTATGAAAGCGCATTGAGCGAGTGTGTAGAAACTTAATGTAGATTTTGCTAGTATTGCGATTTTTTAGAGAGGTGTCCGAGTGGTTGAAGGAGCACGCCTGGAACGCGTGTAACGAGCAATCGTTCGAGGGTTCGAATCCCTTCCTCTCTGCCACACCACGCTAAAATCTCCACCCAAATTTAGCACTAATTCCATAAGCGTAAAAATTCGTATTCGTATCATTTGCTTTACTCGCATTTATCAACGCGCCAAAGTTGCCATCTACGCGCAAATACCAGCGACTAAAATCCTTGTGATAGCCCAAATCCACGCTAATTTTATGTCCGCGTGGAATCTCAAAGCGCAATTTATCCGCACCTTGCGCACTATTTACATAGTAAAAGATTCGCTCTTTTTGCGTTTTGTAAGTTAAAAATTTATATTCCAAATCCGCCAAAATCGCGCCGTAATTGCCAAAGTCAAAGCCCATTTTCGCCCCTAAGAGCGCGTCTAAAAAATACGCGCGGTAAGCCTCTGCATTTAGCGCAAATGCGCTAGTGCTAGATTCGCTAAAATTTGGCATAGCGACATAGCCGTTATTTAGCCCCAAATACGGCGCGATTGAGAATTTTGCAATCTTAAAATTATACGAAAATGCCATATCTACCGCGCCGTAGTAGAGCTTTTGGGCGGATTTTAGCGTGGAATCTACGCCTATTGCGGTGGATTCGACTTTGCGCGTGGAGTCTGCGAATCCCACAGCCCCGCTTAGCCCCAAATCAAAGCCAAAATTCCCCGCGAATCGCGTCCCTATCGTTGCGTTCAGGGCGACATTGTGGCTTTTGGTGTTTGTCTTGTGCGTGGCGATTGCGCCCTTTGTCGCGCCATTTAATCCGCTGTATGCGTAGGCGAAGTTTAGGGCGAATCGCGCACTTGCGAAATCCACGCCATATCCAGCCTTTACTCCGCCTAAGACGCCACTTGCGCCATTTGTCGAAATGCCTTTTAGTATGAATCCGCCGTTTATGTCGTTTGGATTCGCGTTAGAAACGCTACGAATTTGGCGAATCTGCCTTGTTTGCCTTGTTTGGCGCGTTTGATTCGTGGAAATGCGCCTTATTACGCGCTTTGTCGTGCGTGGCTTTTGCGTGGCATTAGTGCTAAAAATGTCCGCATTTAGCGCGTCAATCACCGCCAAAGGCGTAGCGTAAAATGTGCTAAAAACGGCGCGATTTATGTCATTTGCGGTGGCTTTAAGATTCGCACTACTTGCGCCATTTATGGTATAAATATCATCGCCAAACGCCCCCAAAGTCGCGCTTTGGTTAGCATTTAGCGACATTTTAAAAGCATTGATTTTGTCATCATTTTTCACAATGCTAAGCGTTTTATTGCCGTTAGTTAGCGTGGCATTTGCAAAGTCGCTATTGCCATTTATGAGGCTGATACTGCCCCCCCCCGTGAGATTGCCTGTGATAAGCTCGTGATTCCCACTACCTGCACCAGCGGCGTTAATGATGATTGTGCCTGTATTGCTGACATTGCCTACAATCTGCCCCATTTTGTCATTTAACGCACCGATTGTTAGTGTGCTACCGCTACGATTTTCCACACCGCCTGTGGTAGTCAAAGTCCCGCCGTAGATTGAAATGGTGGAATTTTGCGCGTTGATTATATCTCCGCCCCAAACGCCATCGCCACCTCTTGTAGAAATCAGTTTGCCATTTATCTGCATACTTCCGCCATAAATGCTTAGATTCCCGCCACCGCCAAATGCAGGGTCATAAACATTGAATCCACCCGCACTGCCCGTAATATCTACGGCATTATCTGCTTGTCCGCCGTTGTAAAAATTTCCATTTACGATTATTGTCCCATTTGTGCTTTGAAAATTTGCGATTGTGGTTCTATCATTTGGCACTATGCCTCTTTTGCCACCGATATTGTAGGCATTGCCGTTTAGCGTGATTGTCCCGCCGTTGTTAGTAAGCGATTCTTGGAATCGAATGGCTTTTGTCGCCTCGATTGTAAGATTCGCACCTTGTGATAGAGAAATCGCTCCATCGTGGATAAAAATACTCATATCTGAAAAAGTCGCACGAGCATTTGTGCCAAGCGAAAGGCTTGTGCCTGTGTTAAATCGCACCTTTGGATTTCCGCCGTATTCCGTGCCACCTGCACTAATATTTTGTGTGCTTGATATGTATGAAAAATTAGAATTTGCGCCCACGCTTATGCCACCGCTTTCAATAACTAAAGTGTGATAGCCTGTGAGCGCGAATGTGGCTTGAGTAAGCGAAAATCCGCCTTTTGAAAAAAATGTCGTAACGGCATTGTCGGCTTTTAGTTCATAAGTCGCGCCGTTTGCGCCTATGATTCGCATTCCATAAGCACTAAAAGAGTAGGCATCGCCGTTGCCTTTTCTTGAGATTGTAAAATCCTCTCTTTTTTCGTTAGTAGAAAGTGTAACGATACTAGGCAAATTATAATCCGTGTAATTCACACAATGCGCGACATTTACGCAAATTAACAGCGCAATGTGAATCGCCAAATTACGCATTGCCAAATCCTTAAAAAAATATCCGCGAATCCTAAAGCGAATCTGCGTTTGAATCCTCGCCGAATCTCACCTGTGAATCCAGAATCTAAAAAAACTTATAAATTACACTTGCAATCGTTAGGATTCCCGTCCCTAGCACGAATAAATCCGCCCATTTATTGCGAAAACCTTTCATTGCAGGGACGCTATAAATCGCAATCATCGGCATTATAAACAAAATCGCCGCGATGATTGGACCGCCCAAGCTCTCGATAAAATCCAAAATGCTAGGGTTGATATACGCCACAGCCACGATTGTAACGAGCATAAAGGCGGTTGTGAAAATGTTAATCGCGCGGAGATTGGGATTTTCGTTTCCTGCGAGTTTGAATCCTTTGCGGATAATGCCATTTAGCCCCTCGTGTGCGCCAAAATAATGCCCAAAAAAGCTAGTCGCAATCGCCAAAAACGCCACTAACGGCGCACCATAGGCGATAATGGGATTTTCCATTTTATTTGCAAAGTAGGACAAAATGGGAATATTTGCCTCTCTAGCAGCCGCAAAATCCGCGCTATCAAGCGACAAAATGCAAGAAAACACAAAAAACATTATAAACACAAGCAACATTAGCGAAGTGTTGAATAAGATTTGATTCGCCTTGTCGTTTGCATTTTCCGTGCCGTAGTGCTTTCGCACGGATTGCGTGAATGTCGAAATCGCGGGGCTGTGGTTGAATGAAAACACAAGCACGGGCAAAGTCAGCCAAATCACCACAAAAAAGTCCTTTGCGCTGGGAATCTGCGCTATTAGCTCTAATTTCCAATGCGGGATAAGATATAGCGAAAAGGCAAAAAGCACGAAACACAGCGGATACACGAGCGCAGAGCAGATTTTGGTGATGACTTCCTCTTTGGCAAGCATTACTAGCATTAGCCCACAAACTAGCACAAACGCCAAAATCGCGCGTGTAGCGGGATAAAGCTGCATTGTGTTTTCGTCATAAAGTGCGCTAATCCCAAGCTGATTTATGAAAAAGTTGCCAAAAGTATTTGTAATGCCCACGCCATAAGCCAAACAAATAGGATAAATCGCAAAAAAGTAAAGAATCATTATGGCAAAACTCGCCTTGCGCCCCCAATACTGCGCGGCTGCGTGGGCTATGTCATTATCCGCGCTCTGCGAACTAGCCACGAATCGCGATAGCGCACGATGAGAGAGCCACACCATAGGGAATATTAGCACACACATTACCACGACAGCCCAAAATCCGCCCGTCCCAGCGCGAATCGGCAAAAATAAGATTCCCGCGCCCACAGCCGTGCCAAACAGCGAGAGAACCCAGCGCAAGTCAAATGAATTTGGTTTCATAACACGCTCCCAAAAGATTTAAGATTCTTGATAACTAGCAATGAAATTGTAGCAGAAATTAAAAATTGTAGTTTAAGTAAAATGTAGCGCCGTTATTTTTGCCATTTGTGCTTATGATAGCGCGTATTTTTTAAATAAATCTCCGCGTTCGGCGTAGGATTTGAATTGGTCTAAACTCGCACACGCTGGGCTTAAAAGGCAGATTTGGTTTTGTGTGTCGCAAAATTCGGCTTTGATTTTTGCCACCGCATTTTGCAAATCCCCGCAAACCTCGCATTCTATGTGCGATTCATCGCATAGCTCTTTTATATGATTTTCACACGCCCCGATTGCAAAGACTTTTAGGCGATAATGGCGCAAAATTTCCACAAGTGGCGCGAGAGAGACGCCCTTATTGTCCCCGCCCAAGATGAGAAAAATAAATTTATCCTTATAAATCTTTAGTGCTTCCTCCACCGCCGAAATGTTCGTAGCCTTGCTGTCATCGACAAAAAGGCGATTTTTGGCGTCAAAAAATTCCTCGATTTTGTGGCTATCGATTTGAAAAGAGTTCATCAAATCATAGTCGATTTTGCCCGTGAGTAGCTTTGCAATGGCAAGTGAGAGAATGCTATCAAGCAAAAACGCGCCCTTAAAGCGCAACTTTTGCGGATTTATGCCAAAGAGATTTGCCAAAGATTCCGCGCTGTCATAGAGATAAAGTTTGCCCTTAAAGGCTTTGGCTTGGGGCGAATCGGCGTAGATTTTTGGAATAATCGCGCTTGAATTTTTATCCATCATCGCTAAAGGCTTTAGCTTGGAGGCGACATAAGATTCAAAGTCGCTATGCCACGAAATATGGTCTGCCGTAATGGGCAAAAGCGCGTAAATGTCGGGCTTTGCGGTATTTGTGTAATGCAACATAAAAGAGCTAGTCTCTAAAATCCAAAGGTGGGAATTTGTTGGATTGTGCTTTGAATCGTGCGAATCCTTGCGAGATTCGCGCGAATCTGTGCGCAAATCACTTGAATCTGTCGAATCCGATTCGCCTAAATCGCGCGATTCGCCCGAATCTAAATCCAAGTTACACAGCGGAGTGCCGATATTTCCGCCACTTTGCGCCCCTAAATCACGCAGTAAAAGCGTAGTCATTTGCGTTGTGGTGGTTTTGCCATTTGTCCCGCTAATCCACACGCTACGCGACATTACAGGCGCAAATAAATCATACTCGCTAATGATATTGGGCGCGTTTTGCGCTAGAAAGCTGTGTGGTGGAATGCCCGGCGAAATGATTGATAGCGTAGAATCTAGGGTAAATTTGTCTTGTGGTGTCGTTAAAAGTTTGTCATTACGAGCCGATTCGCAGAATCGGCGTGGTAATCCACCTTGTAATTGGTTGCTTTGCTTTTCTTGCAAATCCTTTGGATTGCCACGATTTTGCTTTGCAAAATCTCGCAATGACGAATTATTTTTATTAGATTCTGCAACAACATTTAGGATTTCCTTGCTCGGCATTAGGCGATTCCCCACCGAATCGTAAGTAATTTCACTAAATTTATCATCATAAATATCGCAAGGTGCGAGAATCTTGCCTAACTCGCTCATAATTTTGCCATTACCCAAAAGATTTACGCGCTTATAGTTTGCAACCCTGCTTTTTAAAAAATCTCTCATCTTTGCCACGAATCCGCCCCCAAAAGTTAAGCCATTTTTTTACGAATCTTTAGCGAATCTTTAGGCTTAAAAGTGCCAAAAGATTGCTTAGTAGCGCGATTATCCAAAAGCGAATGATGATTTTATTTTCGCTCCACCCTTTGACTTCAAAGTGATGATGAATGGGCGACATTAGAAAGATTTTTTTGTGGCGCATTTTATAGCTGCCGATTTGCAAAATCACGCTTAGCGTTTCCACCACAAAAATAAAGCAAATAAGGATTAGCAAAATCTCATTATTTGTTACGATGCCCATATACGCGATGAATCCGCCGATGGACAAGCTCCCGCTATCGCCCATAAAGACTTGCGCAGGGTAGCAGTTATACCACAAAAAGCCAAAGAGTGAGCCAAGCAACGCCGATGAGACTACCACGAGTTCGCCCACGCCAATGGTTTTTGGCAAAAGCAAATACGAGCTAAAGACGGCATTTCCTGCTAACCACACAAAAATGCTAAGCGTGGTAATGGCACAAATGCTAGGCACGGTGGCAAGTCCGTCTAGTCCGTCTGTGATATTTACCGCGTTGCTTGAGCTTAAAAACACCAGCGTCCAAAAAAACACCGCAAAATAGCCCATATCAAGCACATAGTTTTTGACAAACGGCACATAGAGGCTACTATTATGCTCTCCCAAAAATAAGCACAGCGAAATAAATAGCGAAATCACGCCTAGCGCGACAAATTTGCTTTTTGCCGAAATGCCACGATTGCTTTTTTGTGATATTTTTTTGTAATCATCTTCAATGCCGACAAACCCAAATAATAGCAAAGTCAAAACGCCCAAAAGCACATATAGATTCACAAAATTTGCGCAAAGCAGACTTGTAGCCACACTCGCAGAGATAAACACCACGCCACCCATTGTGGGCGTATTTGCTTTGATTTTGTGAATCGGCAGTGAGCTTGAAATGGGCTGTGCTGCGCGTTTGAGCTTCGCCCAAATGATGAATTTCGGGTAGAAAAACACACAAAGCCCAAACGCCACAATAAATGCTAACCCAGCCCTAAAAGAAATATATTGAAAAATATTAACACCAAATGCGGAATATAAATAATAAAGCATAAATAAACCTTGAATATTGATGAAAATTAAAGCATAATTATACTTTAAAATTTAGCATTTTTGGGGAAAAATTAAGCAAATGAAAAAAAGAGTAGTTTTAGTGATAACTGACGGAATCGGATTCAATGAATCGCGCGAGTGGAACGCCTTTGCAAACGCCAAAAAGCCCACTTATGATTGGCTTTTTGCAAATGCGCCTTATTCGCTTTTATGCTCTTTTGGCGAGGAAATAGGACTGCCAAAGGGGCAAATGGGCAATAGCGAAGTGGGGCATATGTGTATGGGCGCAGGGCGTGTGCTTTATCAGGATTTGGTAAAAATTACGCGCAGTCTTGAATCAGGCGAACTCGCGCAAAATGCGACACTTTTGGATTTTGCCAAAGATTTGGGGACGATTCATCTATGTGGGCTTGTAAGCGATGGCGGAGTGCATTCGCATATATCGCATTTGCTTGGCTTAGCAAAGATTTTGGAATCTATGGGCAAAAAGGTGTGGATTCACGCAATCACCGATGGACGCGACATTCCACCATTATCCGCGCCAAAATTTATAAGCCAAATCTTAGAAGCACAAAGTGAGCGTGTAAAACTTGCCACGATTTGCGGGAGATTTTACGCAATGGATAGAGATAATCGCTGGGAGCGCATTGAAGTGGCATACGACACAATCGCAAATGGCGTGAATCGCGTTGATTTAACACCGATTGATTACATAAATGCGCAGTTTAGCGAAAATATCACTGATGAATTTATAAATCCAGCGACATTTGGCGATTTTAGCGGGATTAAGAACGGCGAGGGTTTTATTTTTACTAATTTTCGTAGTGATAGGGCGAGGGAGATTATCCGCGCTTTGGGCGAGGAAAATTTTAGCGAGTTTGAGCGCGAAAAAAGAGATATAAAAATCCTTTGTATGTGCGAGTATGACGCGAAATTTAACTATCCTATTTTGTTCCCAAAAGAAAATGTGAGCGAGACTTTGGCTGAAATCATTAGCGCAAATAATCTAACCCAAAGCCATATCGCAGAGACGGAGAAATACGCCCATATAACTTTCTTTTTCAATGGTGGCAAGGAGGACATTTTAAAGGGCGAAAATCGTGTGCTAATCCCATCGCCCAAAGTTAAGACTTATGATTTACAGCCAGAGATGAGCGCGGAGGCGGTGTGCGATGCGGTATGTGAGGCGATGAAAAATAAAAGCGATTTTGTCGTGGTGAATTTCGCAAATGGCGATATGGTGGGGCATACGGGGAATTATGAGGCGTGTATAAAGGCTGTCGAGGCTGTCGATAGGGAGCTTGGGCGAATCTTGGAATGCGCTAGGGCGCAGGATTACGCTGTCATAATCACTAGCGACCACGGAAATTGCGAGAAAATGAAAGATGAAAATGGCAAGATTTTGACGAATCACACGGTGGGATTCGTATGGTGCTTTGTGGTGGATAGTAGCGTGAAGCGCGTGGAGGACGGCGGATTAAACAATATCGCACCGAGTGTGTTAAAGTTAATGGGGATAGAGATACCGAAAGTTATGTCAAAGCCGTTGTTTTAAGGGCGCGAGTGTCTTTTGTGAAATTTTATGCGCTCTACCTCGTTATTACACCTTGATTTCGTCATTACGCCCCAACTTACCTCGTCATTGCGAGACTTGCCGTTAGGCAAGTCGTGGCAATCCAAAACTTTACATCATAGATTGCTTCGGCATTTACAATGCCTCGCAATGACAGGTTATGGTAGTCGTCATTTTACCACTTTCCCATCATTGCGTCCCCACCTCGTCATTGCGAGGCGAATTATAGATTCGCCGAAGCAATCCAAAAATCCACAATTCTTCAACGAATCTAATAGATTGCTTCGTTGCGTTCGCTTTGCTCACGCGCCTCGCAATGACGAGGTGGTGGATGCGTTATTGCAAGTGAAATAAATTTGTCATTGCGAGACTTGCCGTCAGGCAAGGCGTGGCAATCCAAACCAAATCGTCATTGCGAGGGAGCAACGCGACCGAAGCAATCCACGATAATAAATCCAAAAAAATATGTTACAATCCACACAAAAACAAAAAAAGGACACAAATGCGCCAAACCAAGCAAGGCTTTGTCTATATCCTCTTTAGCAAACCCAATGGCACACTTTATGTCGGCGTAACTAGCGACTTACAAAAGCGCATTTATGAACATAAGCACAAACTTGTAGGCGGATTCACGCAAAAATATGGGATTGACAAACTCGGCTATTATGAAGTATGCGAGAGTATGAAGAGTGCGATTGTCCGTGAGAAACAGCTCAAAGGTGGCAATCGCGCAAATAAAATCAAACTCATTACGCAAAATAATCCGCAATGGAGGGATTTATACGAGGATTTGTTTTGAATGGCAAAGAATCGTCATTGCGAGAAAATGAGCGTAGCGAATTTTCGTGGCAATCCAAACCTAAATTGTCATTGCGAGGGAGCAACGCGACCGAAGCAATCCACGATTCTCTCACAAGCCCAAAATAGATTGCCACGAAAATCCTGCGGATTTTCTCGCAATGACAAGTCATAGTAGTCGTCATTTCACCACTTTTCCGTCATTACCACCACCTCGTCATTGCGAGGGAGCAACGCGACCGAAGCAATCCACAAAAATCCACAAAACCTACGATTCACACAATGACTATAATAGATTGCTTCGTATTTGTGCCAAATACTCGCAATGACGATATTTTTTTAGATTGCCACGCCTTGCCTAACGGCAAGTCTCGCAATGACGACTCTACTACTTCCTCATCGTGTCCCTTTTCCGTCATTACCACCACCTCGTCATTGCGAGGCGAATCATAGATTCGCCGAAGCAATCTATGATTTAAAATTGTGGATTGCTTCGCTAGTTACACTCACTCGCAATGACGATTTCACCATTTCCATTACAAAATATCACATTTTTTCCACATTTTCGTAACATTTTTTCACTTTTCCTTGACAAATGGCATTACTTTTGCTTTAATTTTATCGCTCTTTATAATTCAAAATTTAGGAGGTATTCTATGAAAAGAGTTTTAATCAGTGCAATAGCAGCAGGGGCGTTGCTCGGGCAGCTAGGCGCGGCGGAGATTTACAAAGATGGCGATAAAAGTTTTGGCGTATTTGGTGTAGCAAATGCTGTGCTAGGCTACGGCTTTAATAGTGGCAACGCAGGAACTCATCAAGGCGAGTTTATTGCTGGGATTCAAGGCAACTCACGAATCGGTATTAACTTCACAGTAGGCAAACTATTTGGTGCAGCACTAATCGGCGTGGGCGAAAGCACACTTTTAGGTGCTGGTGGCAACACAGGCTTCCGTCAAATCTACGCTGGATATGATTTCGGCGATGCTGGTAAGCTACTAGCTGGTAAAAACGAGCTTGTTACCTCAATGGGCGGTTTCTCAAGCTCTATCTTCAACACTGAAGCAGGGCTAAATGGTTTTGGTGGGACTAGCACTTCTACAAGACGATTACAAATCGCTTATAGCGTAGCTGGACTTACATTCTCAATTAGTGAAAACGACTCTAGAGGTGCTACACTAGCTGGTAGAGGCTATGAGGTGCCTAGATTTTCACTAGGCTATGAGTATAAAGATAGCTCACTTCGTGCTAAAGTAGCTGTTTCTTATGCGTATAGAAATGATAAAAGAACAGGCGACAATTTAACAAATAAAGAGGGCACTAAAAACTCAGCCTTGCTAACAGCTGGTGTGCGCCCCGTATTTGGCGACCAATATATATCTGTATTGCTAAACTATGGATATAACGCAGAAAAATTAGGTGAGCTACAAATCGCAGCACCTACACTAGGTGAGGGTTGGCATAGTTCATTGAATGTCCAAAGTAGTGCTAGAGGTGGAGGCAATACAAATATCGCTGGTGCAATGGTAGAATATGGCGTGAATCTAAATGCTGACTTAGCATTTAAACTAGGTGTAGGCTATCAATACTCACATACACAAGGTGTGAATGCAAATCATCACGCTTATGCTGGATTCGTCCAATTACCTTATAAAGTGGGCGGTGGATTCTCTATAATCCCACAAGTAGGCTATCTAGGCACAACTACTGCTGCTAAAACAAAAGACGCAATCAATGCAAATATAGGCAATGTCCTAGCAGAGCTTATGTTTAAACTTGCATTCTAAAAATGCTTAAATTTGCGAATCATCTGCGATTCGTCATTGCGAGGCGATTCAATGAATCGCCGAAGCAATCTAACCACCTTTTTTTGTCATTGCGAGATTCGGTAACGCCGAATCGAAGCAATCCACGAATCTGAAATGGATTGCCACGAAAATCCTACGGATTTTCTCGCAATGACAAAGGGAGCGATATATTGCCTCAGTCGCGTTGCTCCATAGCAATGACAGAGGGAGCGCCTTGCCTATGCTTTATTATTCCAAAGGTTGATTTTCTATGTCGCCCACTATCTTATGGGCGAAATTTTTGTGTTTTTTATTATTGTAGATTGCTTCGTTCGTTTCACTCACTCGCAATGACGAATCCACCACCTCATCATTGCGAGGCATTGTAAATGCCGAAGCAATCTAGCCACCTTTTTTCGTCATTGCGAGATTCGGTAACGCCGAATCGAAGCAATCCACGAATCTGAAATGGATTGCCACGAAAATCCTACGGATTTTCTCGCAATGACGAATTTGTCGCCCTCACAATGACAAATTTAAGGTGTGGATTCACGCAATGACGGCGTATTCCACTTACAACCAAAAAATACTATAATTGCAACTTTAATTTCCTATCAACTATTCGTGCGTAAATGTGCGCATTTTAAAGGATACAGTATGATTAAAGAGGCGATTTTACAGCTTAGCAAAAAGGCGGATTTGAGTTCAGCACAGGCGCGTGAAGTGATGAATGAGATTATGCAAGGCATTGCCACACCTGTGCAAATGTCGGCGTATCTTACCGCACTAAGCCTAAAGGGCGAAAGTATCGATGAGATTACGGGCAGTGCGCTTGGTATGAGGGAGCATTGCGTGAAGCTATTGCATAATCAAAATGTGCTTGAAATCGTAGGCACAGGGGGCGATGGCGCAAATTCGTTTAATATCTCTACTACCGCCTCGCTTGTGGTGTCAAGCGCAGGTGTGAGCGTGGCAAAGCACGGCAATCGCGCGGCTAGTTCTAAAAGTGGCGCAGCTGATGTGCTAGAGGCGTTAGGCGTGAATATCAATCTACCGCCTGAGCGCAGTGTGGAGCTTTTGAATGAAATTCACATTTGCTTTTTATTCGCGCAAAATTACCATATCGCTATGCGCTATGTCGCGCCGATTCGTAAGGAGCTGGGGATTAAGACGATTTTTAACATTTTAGGACCGCTTTCAAACCCCGCAGGTGCGAATATGGAGCTTATGGGCGTGTATGATGAAAGCCTTGTAAAGCCACTAGCGCGTGTGATGAATAATTTGGGCGTGAAACGCGCAATGGTAGTCTATGGCAAGGACAAACTCGATGAAATCTCAGTGAGCGCGAAAACGGCGGTGTGCGAAGTGATAAATGGGGAGTTTAGAGACTATGAGATTGCGCCAAGCGATTTTGGCTATGAAATGCGCGATAAGCGTGAAATTGAGGGAGGCGATGCGGCGGAAAATGCCAAAATCACGCGTGAGATTTTAAATGGCAAAGAGCGCGGTGCAAAGCGCGAGGCAGTGTGCCTAAACGCTGGGGCTGCGCTATATGTGGCAAATAAAGTCAGCGACATAGCGCAAGGTGTGAAAATGGCGGAATCGCTCATCGATGAGGGCAAGGCGTTAGCGCAATTAGAGCGATTTATCAAAGAGAGCAATAAATGAGTATTTTGCAAAAAATCGTTGAATCCACAAAGGCGCGTGTGGAGTGTGATAAGGCGCAAATCGCCTTTAAGCAAATGCGTGAAAAGGCGGAAAATCTCTATAAGATTCAGGTGGAATCAAGTGGTGAATCTAGCCCAAAATCTAGTTTAGATTCAAGTGGCGAATCGCCGATACAATCTATTAAACCACCTTTTGCATTTGAAAAGGCGTTAGATTCGGGCGAATCCAAGCGCGAATCTAACGAACCAAGCGAATCTAGCGATTCCACCCCACAAATGCGCTTTATTTGCGAGGTGAAAAAGGCTTCGCCATCAAAGGGCGTTATTGCGCAAGACTTCCCCTACCTGCAAATCGCGCTTGATTTTGAACGCGCGGGGGCGGATTGCATATCCTGTCTTACCGAGCCAGAGTTTTTCAAAGGCGCGGATTTGTATTTAAGCGAGATTGCAAAGCGCGTGAAAATCCCCGTGCTACGCAAGGATTTCATCATCGATTCATATATGATTTATCAAGCGAAAGTGCTGGGCGCGGATTGTGTGCTACTCATTAGCGAGATTTTGGAAGCGGAGGAAATCAAAGAATTTTGCGATATAGCGCACTCTGTGGGCTTAAGCGTGCTTGTAGAATCCCATAGCGAATCCGCCCTGCAAAATGCCCTGCAAACAAACGCACGACTTATCGGTGTGAATAACCGCGATTTGCGCGATTTTAAGGTGGATTTGCAAACGAGCATTAGGCTAAAAAAGCTCGTGCCAAGCGATAGAATATTTGTATCAGAATCTGGAATCGCCACGCATAGCGACATAGCCCTTTTGCAATCACGCGGTATAAACGCCGTCCTTATCGGCGAAACGCTAATGCGCGAAGCGGACAAAGCAAAGACACTAAACGCACTAAAAGGCGTGAATCTATAAGAAAATGATAGAATCTACAAAAATATAAGGAGTGAAAATGACATTTTTAGAAGTGGCTGAAGCGGTGCTAAAGGAGGCAAAAACGCCGTTAAATTATAAGGCAATGTGGGATATGGCAAAGGATATGGGGCTTGATAAAAAAGTAAATAGCGTGGGCAAAACGCCTGAAGTAACAATGCAGGCACTAATGTATGTCAATATGAAAAACAAAAGCGATTCGCCATTTTATATCGCAAGCAAACGCCCTACAACCTTTTGGCTAAAATCCCGCCAAAACGAAATCATAGGCAAGGAAACAGAGCTAGAGCAACAAAACCAAGACGCCCAAGAAAAAGAGCTAAAGAGTAAGGAAAAAGGCTTTTTAGAGGCACATTTGCACCCATTGCTTGTGAAGTTTTTGTATGAGAGTGAGCGATTTGGGTTGTATTGCAAGACGATTAACGCAAACACGAGCAAATCCACAAAGGCTGGGCTAAATGAGTGGATTCACCCTGATATTGTGGGGATTCACTTTCCTTTTGAGGATTATCAAGGCAACACGCTTGATTTGCTCCGCAATATAAGCAAATCTAGCTACAAAATCTACTCGTTTGAAATCAAGCGATTTATCAACAACGCGAATCTAAAAGAGTGCTACTTCCAAGCCGTATCAAACTCTAGCTTTGCAAATGAGGGCTACCTCGTGGCGTATGAAATCAAAGATGATGATGAAGTGCGAAATGAGCTATCACGCTTAAATGCGAGTTTTGGCATAGGTGTGATTGAGCTAAAAAGCGAAAAAGTCATATTTGAAGCGTGGGCGCGGGAGCTAGATATAGAGACGCTGGATATGCTCGTGCAGAAAAATGGCGATTTTAAGGGCTTTATCGAAAATGTCAATAAGGACATACAGACAAACGACCCCGAGCGAATCGCCAAAAACAAATACGATGAAGTGCTAGATGATGAGGCGATAGAGGCACATAAGAAAAAGTGTGGAATAACGCAGTGATAGGGAAAGTGTAGGTTGAAAATCAAGTGCGGAATTTAAAAAGGCGTAAATAAAAATAGGTAGCTTGTTTGCTGGTATCGGCGGAATCGAGCTTGGCTTTGAAAAGGCTGGGTTTGAATGTGCTTGGGGAATTGAGATTGATAGCAAAGCGTGTCAAACTTATAAGGCAAATCATAAGCACACTATTATAAATGCTGACATTAGTAAGGTTGATTTAAACACATTAAGCCACATTGATATTTTAACAGCTGGATTCAAGCTATGAGCCAAAAGCACGAAAATTACGAATTGCTAAATTTGCTTGGCTATGGATTAGCGAAGTTTGATAATGATTTTATCAAAGAGTTTGACTACAAAACAAAGACAGATTTTTTTAATTTTTTCGTGGATAGGGGAATTGTCAAAACT
>JBNMKJ010000010.1:0-59851 GCA_050874285.1 Helicobacteraceae bacterium
TAAGTTACAAAGATGTCGTTGTAACAGACTTTTCACTTGATGGGAGGAAACCAGAATGAAAGTAGTAATAGAAAGATTCGATGGTGAGAAAACTTACGAGCAGACTTATAATGTCGCTGACGCCGATGTCAAAGGCAAAACTCTGCTTTCGCTTTTGATTTTAATCAAACAAACACAGGATATTACGCTAAACTTCACAGCGTCTTGTAAATCTGCGATTTGTGGGGCGTGTGCGGTGCGCGTGAATGGGCACTCTTACCTTGCGTGTGATACGATAATGGACGATTTGCTAAAAGAATATGACAATCCAAAAAGCATTACAATCGCGCCATTAGGCAATTTCCGCGTGATTAGCGACTTGGTGGTGGATTGGGAGCCTTCGATTGAAAATTTGCGCAAGATTCGCCCAGCTATGGTAGCAAAAGCGGAATTTAGCGCGGAGAAAGGTTGCAAACAAACCGAAGCTGAGAGAGAAAAAATCAGCAAACAATGGGATTGCATTTTGTGCGGAAGCTGTGCAAGTGAATGTAGCAAATTAGAAGCAGATAGTAGCGACTATATGCAACCATTTGTATTCACTCACGCTTATCGTGCGGCGGCAGATTCGCGGGGCAAAGACCCTATGACACATATCAAGCCTAGCGTGAAAAATGGGCTTTGGAATTGTGTGCATTGCCAAGAATGTGCGAATCGCTGTCCTAAAGGCATTAGCTCTGCTGATGATGTCGCGAATCTTCGCGTTATGGCACTCAAAGGCGGAATGGATAGCGGCTTAGGACCAGACCACGCAATGGCATTCTACAAAGACTTGGTAGGTGGCTCAGGACGCCTAAATGAAATCTATCTTGCGATTCGCTCTGATGGAATCTTTGGCTCTATGGGCAAAATGGACATCGCTTACAACCTAATGAAAAAAGGTAAGATGAATCCAATGCACATCTTTGGCGAAGATGAGATTGAGGGACACAAAGATTTAGTAAAAATGATAAAAGCGGCACAAGCTGCTGAAAAGGAGTAAGATATGGCAAAAGAATTCGCATTTTTTCCGGGCTGTGTGCTATCACAAGCAGCAAAAGAATCTAAAATGAGCCTAGAGGCGATTGCACCTGTTTTGGGCTGGAAGCTAAATGAGATAAAAGGCTGGAGCTGTTGCGGTGCGTCTCAAGCGCAAGATGTAGACCCTATCGCGGCACTTGTGGCAAACGCTAGAAATATCGCTTTGGCGGAAAATATGAAGCAACCTATGCTAACGACTTGTAGCACTTGTATGCTAACGCTAACTCGCGCGAAAAATACGCTTGATAAAGGCGCAAAAGAGCGCATTAACGGCTATCTCGCAGAGGGCAATATGAAATACGAGGGCAATACAGAGATTACGAGTTTGCTTTGGGAGCTTTATGATGACTTAAAAAATGTCAAAGCAAAAGTCAAAAATCCACTTAAAGACTTAAAAGTCGCGCTATTTTATGGCTGCCACTCTTTGCGCCCTGAAAAGGAATTTAACGGCAAAGAAAGTGCTACGAATCCAAAAAGTTTTGAAGCGGTGGTAAGCGCACTAGGTGCGACTATCGTGCCATTTGCAAAGCGACTAGATTGCTGTGGATTCCACGCTTCATATCCAGCGGAAAAATCCGTCAAAAAAATGTCCTCTCAAATCGTAAATAATGCAAGTGAAAACGAAGCGCAATGCGTTGTTACGCCTTGTCCGCTTTGCCAAATGCAGCTTGACATTTACCAAGAGCGATTCCAAAAATCCACAAATTCTAAGGCTAGATTGCCGATAATCCACCTTTCACAACTCGTGGGCTTGGCATTTGGCTTGAGTGCGAAAGAGTTAGGACTTGATTTAAATATCATTGACGCTACAAAAATCGCAGGATAATTCGCGCTAAATGCGCTAAAATGGCTTTAGATTCGCGCTTTTTAAAACGCGAATCGGAGCTAATTTACTAAACTACAAATTTTTCTAAAAAATCCATAAAATAAAAGAAATTTTCTATTTTATATTATCATTGCTAGTGTGAATCTATGATTCGCACAAAGTAATTTAAAAAAAACCACACTCAGCTACGAATCTATATAAAAGTTTTTGATTTATTTGGCTAGTTTTTGCCTCGTTTGGCTTTTGCCAAACGAAGAGTTTTATTAGTGAGTAAGTTGTAGATTAGCGAATTTGTTTCCTTGAGCCATCTACTTGCTCGGTTGAATACCACCTTTCTGTTACAACATCATTATCATCAAAGCCAATGTAAAATGCCTTTTTGGTAACACTTGCATCTTCGCTCATAAATGCTCCTGCAAATGGGATATATTTCTTAGAGCCGTCATAGGAATTTGTTGTATGAAGATACATTATAAGACTTGTAGTTTTGGGATTTGAGACTTTCCACTCCTCATCTTCGATTCGCCCAGCAAGCACGGCGCGTCCTGATGCACCTTTGTCAATCATCTTTTTATCAAGTTTGCCAAAGTTTTTGGTTGGTTCGCCATACATTTCATAGACTTGTCGTTTTGTGGTTTTGCCTACAATCACGGAGTCTTTAAGCTCAAATTCGCTTTTTTTAGCGATAGCTTTATTCCCTATGGTTGTCGTAGAACAAGCCACGAATCCTGCTGCCATTAACGCCACTATTGCCACTTGTGAAAATATTTTCATATTCTCTCCTTTTTTTAAATTAAAATGAGCTGTAATTGTAATTCCCCCCCCCCTTAAGATTTTCTTAAATGCTATTGCGAATCGGTGGTTTTTGTGAGATTTATTTTTTTGATTTGATTGCAGTGGTGAGTTTTAGTTGTGAGATTATGTGAGATTCACGCGCATTTGGCGTGAATCCAAGCATTTATTCTTCTATATCAAGCCAAATGCCGTCTTTGTTCTGCGCTTGTTTGGCGTTAACTTTTTGCGCGATAGGTTTTTGTGTGGCTTTTGGCGCAGGTTTTGGATTTGCCTTAGGTGTGCTATCGCTTTTCTTTATCGCCTCAATATCGCTTAAAATAGTCGGTGGCTCTTTGGTTTCGCTAATCATCACATTAAAGGTATTTGAGACATAAGTATTTTTATACTTGTCATTATAGTTGAGATATGGGGCAAATTCCGTGCTTCGCTGGGCGATTGTGATAGGGTAAATCCCGCTTTTATTGCTTTTAAATGTGATTTGCTGTCGCCCTTCTAGTGCCTCATTAGAGTTTAGAATCTCTATGCGATTTTTGATATTTTGTGGCATTTTGATAAAGGCGTTGCTTAGATATAGCTTACTTGGGTGCTTTGTGTTGATATACCAATAGCGCGATTCGATTTCTGGCTCGGATTGCAAATATTTTGCTAGGACTTTTTTATCGCAGGATTTGCAGTAAATGGCGTATTTTGCGATTAGCGATGGCGAATCTTTCAAATCGCCTTTTATGTCATTTGTCTGCAATTTTCCACGCACAAAGAGGATTCCAAGCGGATTTGAATTTTCATCTAGCCTATCATAGACTTCCAAATTATTGTAGTCAAATTGACTTGTGCCGTTTCTAAAGCGAATGTTGAATTTAAAATCCATTAGCGTGATTTCGCTAGGCTCAGCTGTATCGCCCTGCGCGATAGTGCGCGAATTTTTATATTTATCTATGATTTTGCTAATGCCAAAATACGCCTTTATATTCGTCCCCTCTGGCTTTTCAAAGTCGCGCAAATACGCCACAATCCTAGAGTTTAGCCTATCGCTTGAACTGCGCTTAAATTCAATTAGCTTGTCATTTTTTAGGCTAAGCTCGACAGAGCCGTAGTTGCAGGTTTTGTTGATATTGATAGGCTTATTATTGCCATCTAGTGCCTCAATATCCACGCTTAAAATGGGGTTATATCTAAAAGTATGCTTATCGTCAATCTGCCCGTAGTAGGCGATTTGATTGCTTCCGCTATCTGCTAAAATGTCTGTTTTCACGCGGAAATTCGCAGGGATTATGCTAATGTCTTTAGTGATTTTCGCGCCCACACATTGTGGCTCTAGGCTACTAATGCCCTCTTTGCAGGTTTTATCATCATTGACAATCTTAAAGTCGATATTTAGTCGCCCAAAGGCAATGGTATTTGCGCTAATGGTGGCATAAGAGTTTTGCAAATAGCCTTTTCTAAAGCGCAGATTCATACCATTTGGCGCGACTATGTCGGTGTTTTCAACGCCATCGCATTTATTTTTCTGCGTAAATGTGAGATTTTTCACTTCCAAATTCCCGCCAAAGCCATTATCCACATCGCCCTCAAGCGTCAAAGCTCGTGAGTTTTTAAACGCGATTTGAATATCCCCCGCTTTTAGCGTAGGAATTGTGCCTGAGCCTTCATTGACAAAATTATATTGCAAGTCAAAACTAGCGGGTGTAACGATGATTTTATTCGTGGCTTTGGTGCTTCTAGGCGTTTTACAAATCACTTGCGTCCTATCATAAGAAGTCGCAAATTTCATATCAAGCGCACCGATTTTATTCGTATGGCTCAGCGCGTAGGACTTTTTAAGGTTTTTGCCGTAGTAATTGCGCATTTCGCACTCTAGCTTAAGATTGTCATCGGTTAGATTCACAAGATAGAGCGTATTTACCCTTTCTTTTGATGATTGTTTGCTCCAAACTAGCCCGTCATAGGGTTGCAAGGCTTTATAAAGGCACTTTAAGTCCCCATAGCACTCTTTATTTAGCTTGTCATACAAATCCTGCTCCACAATCATAAACTCTTCTTTACCCACCGATTTTGGCGTCCTAGTAGGCTGTGGTTCATCTTTTGGCTCAGGCTCTAAAAGGGCTTTTTTTAGATTTTCATCATCGGCATTTGCGACTTGCTGTGGCTCTTTTGTAGGCTCTGTGGGTTTTGATTCGGGCTTAGATTCAGGCTTAGATTCGGGCGCAGATTCGGGTTTAGGCTCAGGCTTAGCTTTTGGCTCGATTTTTGGCTCAGGCTCTTTAGCTTGGGCGATTTGTGTGGGTTTAGATTCGGGCTTAGATTCAGCCTTTGGCGTTTCTTTTGGCGTGGCATCTGCGATTGCTTTAGATTTGCTAGAAGTATCTATGCTTGAATCTTGCGTGATTTGCGTAGATTCGCTAGGCTTTTTAGATTCGGCTTTGGGGGCTTGTTTTGTGGATTTTGTAGGTTTGTCTGATTGTGCGACTTTTTCAGCCTTTGGCGAATCTTTTGTTTCGGTGGTGGCTTGTGCCTCCGCAGTTTTAGTAGATTTTGCACTTGAATCTTGCGCTATTTCAGTTTGTTTTTCCGCCTTTGTTTCTGTTGAATCCGCCGAGTCTGCCACCGCCTTTGGCGAATCTTTAGTGCTATCTGCGCTTAAATCCGCCGTAGTTTCTTTTGGCGATTCCGCACTTGTATCACTTGCCACTTTTTGCGCCTCTTTGCTTGTATCTGCGCTTTTACTTGTATCCTCCGCCTTTTTCGCCGAATCTGCGCTCCAATCTTTCGCCTCCCTTTTTGTTTGAATACCAAAAGTCGCTAGTAAATCTTGGATATTTTCATCTAGCTCGGCTTGAATCTCCGCATTTATGGGCGAATGTGCATCTTGGCTTGGCGTTGTTGTCGCACCACTCGCACTTGCGATAGCTTTAGATTCGCTAGATTCCGCGCTTGTATCACTAGCCATTTTTGTCGCCTCTGCGGTTTTATCCGCGCTTGAATCCTCCGTTTTTTGCGCCGAATCTGCGCTTGTGTCCCCAGCAGTATCCACTTTTTTCACGCCCATAGCTACCAAATAGCTATCAATGACGCTTTGCTCGAACGCCACTTTTGTGGGCTTTTCGCATTTGCCGTAGTTTTGCTCCTCTATCTTGGCATTTGGCGCGATAGATGCGAGTGTCCGCCCATCGCTAGAAGTGATTTTCCCGCTCTCTATGAAAATATCATAAGTGGGTATGATTTTTGTCCGTGCAGTGGCGACTTTGTAGTTTTTGGTGTCAATTTTTTGATTGCTAAAATTGATGAGATTATCAAAGCAACCGCCCTCTTTTACGCTACAAATAGCATTTGCGTTGTTTGGCGGGGCGATAGAGTTGTTTTTAGTGTAAAAAAGTCGCTTTAGCGTGTAGTTTGGAGTGCTTAAATCTAACGGATTCACCTCAGGACCGCAAAAAATATTGCCATTAAAGCTAAGCACATCTTCGCCGTCCTTGCTTAGCGCAAACATATCATTCACCCTTAGCAAAGTCTCCATTCCACCGCGCAAGGTAGGGGTTTTTTGGTTTATCATATCGATAAATTCCCGCTCATAAATCCCGCCGTAATATGTATTTAGCCAAACGCTAGAGTTAGCTCCCTCAGGCATAATCAGCGATTTAATATTTATGGACGCGCCTCTTTGTAGGACTAAATTGCTTCTTGTGTTTGTCCCCTCGATGATTTCAATGACAAAATTTTTAGGATTTTTGATATTTAGCCGAATGCCACTATCTACTATTAAATCCCCAGCCACACGCATTAAAATATTATCTTGCTTTAGCGTTACGACTTTGTTTCTTAAAAGATTTGCGCCATTTGTTAGGCTAACGCCCTCTGTGAGATTCCCACTTTTGCTCTCCACCATAGAGCAGTCCAGCACCTCATAGCGCGTATTGTCAATCTCAATATCGCCACTATTGATACACGCACGATACTCGGAATACTCGCTCCCATCGGCTTTAGCAAACTTATGGAGCATTAGTGGCGGATTTTTTATATCAATCTCACATTCTCTTTGCGCCTCGTTGCTAAAATCGCAATTTTCAGCAAAGGCAAAAAGCAGGGCAAAGCCCAAAGATACGATGATTCTAAGCATTTAATTTCCTCTTTTTTGCGATAAATCCTACAAAGATTTTAGCCAAAATTTTAAAAACAAATATCGTAAAAAGTCAAAAAAGTGTTAGAAAAAGGATTGTTTGTGTTATTTGGTGCATTGTTTGCAATTTGCATTGTTTGGGATTTTTTTTGTGTGAATCTGCCACATTCTGTCATTGCGAGTAAGTGAAGCGAACGAAGCAATCTAAAGTTAAAAATTAGATTGCCACGATTCGGGGCTACGCCGAATCTCGCAATGACAAGGTGGTGAGGGAACGATTTTACTAATGCCTCACAATGACGGATTTTTTTACTTTTAGATTCGCAATGCAAAAATCCCGCAAAAACACAAATCGCTACCCACTATTTCACCCTCGCTACGATTTTCCCGTCTTTTGCGTCAAATTCCACGCTTGAATCCTCTTCTACTTCATCACGCAAAATCATCTCACTTAGCCTATCCTCGACTTCCTCTTGTAGTGCCCTTTTTAGCGGACGCGCCCCAAATGTCGCATCAAAGCCGATTTCGGCAATCAGCTCTTTCGCGCCTTTGGTTAGCGAAATATGGATATTTTTTTGCGCCGCGATTTTGGCAATGGATTCAAACATAATATCCACGATTTGCGCCACCTGCGCTATTCCAAGCGGATTAAAAATCACAATATCATCGATTCGATTTAGAAACTCTGGCTTAAAGTATTTTTTTAGCTCGTCATTCACGGCTTTTTCCCTAGCAATCTTATCGCTTAGCTCCATAATCTTATCACTTGCGATATTTGAAGTCAAAATGATAATCGTATTGCAAAAATCCACCACAACGCCCTTGTTATCGGTAAGTCGCCCGTCATCAAGCACTTGGAGCAAAATATTAAAAACATCAGGGTGCGCCTTTTCAATCTCATCAAAAAGCACCACAGAGTAGGGTTTTCTACGCACTGCCTCTGTCAAAATCCCGCCTTCCTCATAGCCGACATATCCCGGAGGTGCGCCTACAAGGCGCGAAACGGCGTGTTTTTCCATATATTCGCTCATATCAATGCGGATTAGTGCCTTTTCGCTGTCAAATAAAAAATTCGCCAAACTTTTGGCACTCTGCGTTTTGCCCACGCCTGTGGGTCCTAAGAATAAAAAGCTACCTATGGGGCGATTTCCTGCGCTTAGTCCAGCTTTGTTGCGCTTAATAGCGCGTGAGACGGCATTTATTGCCTCATCTTGCCCCACCACGCTTTTTTGCAATTCGCTCTCCATATTTAAAATGCGCTCTTTGTCGCTTGTAAGCATTTTTTTGACTGGAATCTTGCTCCATTTGCTAACCACTTCCGCCACGCTTTCCTCTGTAACGCTATTTTTTAGCAAAGTCCCGCTTTGTGCCATTTTATCCCATTTTGCTTCCAAATCTTTTATCTTAGATTCGCACTCAGGAATCGCCCCATAGTCAATCTCAGCAGCCTTGTTAAACTCCCCATTTTGCTTTGCAAACTGCGACTTTGTGCGGAGTGAATCGATTTCATTTTTTAGCGCACTAATCTCATTAAAAATCGCCTTTTCGTTTTGAAACTGCGCTTCTAACGCGCTTTGCTTTTCTTTGGCAGATTCTAACTCTTTGCTAATCTCATCTAAGCGCGGTTTATTTTTTTTGCCCTCCAAATTCAACGCCTCTTTTTCCACCTCCAAATTTGCGATATTGCGCTTGATTGCAAGTAGCTCAGCGGGGGAAGATTCGATTTGGAGGCGAATCTCACTTGCCGCCTCATCGATTAAGTCAATGGCTTTATCGGGCAAAAATCGATTCGTAATATATCGCGCGGACAAGCGCACAGCAGCCACAAGTGCCGAATCCAAAATGCTTACATTGTGGTGCGTTTCTAGCTTTTCTTTGATACCGCGCAACATATGAATCGCCTCATTTTGGCTTGGCTCATCTAAATTTATGGGCTGAAAACGCCTTTGCAACGCCATATCTTTCTCAAAATATTTGCGATATTCTTTTAGTGTGGTCGCGCCGATTGTGTGCATCTCGCCCCGCGCTAGGGCTGGTTTTAGGATATTTGCAGCGTCCATTGAGCCTTCACTTGCCCCAGCCCCGACAATGGTGTGAATCTCATCGATAAACAAAATCACATTGCCACTTTTTTTGATTTCATTTACCACCGCTTTGAGCCTATCCTCAAACTCGCCACGATACTTCGCACCCGCGATTAGCGCACTCATATCAAGGGCGACTATGCGCTTATTTTGCAACGAAATAGGGACATCTTTATTGATGATTCGTTGCGCCAAAGCCTCCACCACAGCCGTTTTGCCCACGCCTGGTTCGCCCAAAAGGATAGGATTATTTTTTGTCTTGCGAATCAAAATCTGCATCATTCGCTCGATTTCCTCATCGCGCCCGATTACAGGGTCGAGTTCACCATTTAGTGCCTTTTTTGTCAAATCAATGCCGTATTTTTCAAGCGACTCCAAATTTTCATCGCTTGAGCTACTATCGATTTTTGCGCCACCGCGCATTGATTCAAGCGTTTTTTTAAGTTCATTCAAATCCATATATTTTTTGAAAATGTTAGAAAACGGCTCTTTGTCGAGGTTTGCGATGATAAAGCAATCTAGGGCGATAAATTTATCGCCATTTTGCGTGGCGAATCCAAGTGCGGACTCAAGGCTATTTAGCAGATTTTTAGAAATGCTAAGATTGTCCTTGCTGACATTTGAGCTTTTTGGAAAGCTATCAATTAGGCTTTTAAGCTCAAGCGACAAGGCATTTCTATCAATATTTAGCTTATTTAGCGCGGTATTTAGGATAGAATTTGAGTTTGATAATAGGCTAAACACCAAGTGCGCGACTTCAACCTCTTGATTTTTAAAGCTAAGCGCGAGTGCTAGGGCAGAATCCAGCGTCTCTCTAAACTGATTTGTAAGTTTTTCAAAGATATTCATTTGCAATCCTTTATATGAGATTTATAAAATAAATTTATAGAAACGGCATTATATAACTTTAGTCTATCATTGTCAAGTTTTATTTGAAAATAATTGAAAAATATTGTTATTTGGGGATTTATTTTTTTTGTAAGTCGTGGCAATCCAAAAAAATACATACAAAGCGCGAATATAATGCCCCACCTTGTCATACTGAGCGTAGCGAAGTGTAGCGAAGTATCCAAACCGAGCAAATCTAAACTATGGGCGAATCAATGGCACAAAAGCGAATTAACCGCAGATTTGCACAAAGTGGCGATTCACCTTTGATTTTAAGTCTCTAAAATGGATACTTCGCGCTGTCGCGCTCAGTATGACGATAGGTTTGGATTGCTTTGGCGAATCTACCAATTCAATCAACCGCCATATATTTCCACATAGATTTGCCCATCGCTTGTGTATTGTGCGCTATATGTGATAAATTCCTTTTCTTGCCTATTGCCCACGCTGATAGTTACCTGCGCTTTGCAAATCGCCTTTTTGGCTTCCTTGTCGGTTGATTCCGTCATAAATGCCGAATATTTATACTCAGCCTTAGCATTTACATTTTCTTTGAGGATTTGCGTAAGCAAGTTTGTCGTGTCCGTGCTGTCGCATTTTGGCGCACCGCCACACCCGCTAAAGCCGATTCCTACCGCCACCATTGCCACTACGCTTAATGCGATTTTATTTAGTCTTTTCATTTGTTTTTCTCCTATTATTTTCTAGCGTTTGCTAGTATGATTTATACCGCCACCTACAATCCACTGACAACTTTTTGTCGCCATTACCTAATGATAAAGCATTTTTAACCTCCTTTATGATACAAAATATAATGCCAATCTGCGATTTTATCTTTCACAAAGTGAATTATGGTGCGCAATTCTTTTTCATATCGTTTGCAGTTTGGCATATTTGGACAGTGGCAATCTAGGACATTCTTTTGTATTACTTTGTGTGGTAAATCATTCCAAGTCGCCCTATAATCGTCAAGTTGCCTATCGTTCGAGCCAAATCGCAGTGTTGAGTATGGTGGCTCTTCTGTTAATGCCTCGCCATTGACAAATCTATACATGGCTATGGGCGCATAGTCTTTGCCACCCTCAATATCTCTGCCCACTTCGCCCTCTAATCGTAAAAATGCCTTAAAAACTTTGATTGCTAGGGCATTGTTATCATAAAATATTTCGATTTTGCCGTAGCGCGTGAAAAATTTTAAAATGTCGCGATAATATTTTCTACCATTATACAGCTCATTTTCTAATAAAAAATCCTCGAATCGCTCTACTTCCTCGCTACTTAGCTTTGTATCCATAAATGATTTGTCTGTTGATATGACATAGACGCATACGCTTTCATTGTCCTTGCGTTTGATTTCCATATAATCAATATGAATCTTAAAGAGATTTTCTATTTGCGCTACGGAATACGAATCATAGCCATAGAAAAAATCCCCTATAATCTGCAAATCATCACTTTGGGCGTCAATCTCAGGGTAAATCTCCGTTTTTGGCAATGTCTCACAGATTGATTTGCCACTATTTTCGCCTAACTGCCCTTGAATCGTATCAGTGATTACTTCTTTGCTCGTATCTATGCCAAAAATCGCATTAAAATTGCCCGAATCGTTGATGATTACTTCATTTTCATCAAAGGCAAAAATACGCCCCAAAGAAAACGCCACCATAAATATTGCAAAAATTATCTTTTGTGTGTTTTTCATTTTGTCTCCTTTATTTTCTTTAATTTATCAAATGGATTGCTTTTGGCAAAGCCCTCGCAATGACGAGGTGTATGGATTTGTCATTGCGAGATTCGGCAACGCCGAATCGTGGCAATCCACCAAACCTTTTGTCATTGTGAGTCCTTCTCCTTTTTATTTTAAACTTCACTAGCGAGTTTTGCTATTTCGCTATCATTTTTTAAAAGCTCATTTAAGCTATTAACTTTTTGATAGAGTTTGTCAAAATATTCCTCCAAACTCTCACTTGCCAAATCCACCATATAGCTATCTTTTTCATCAAGTAGCCACCAGCCCGAGTGATTCAGTATAAATCCGTGCTTTGCAACGATTTCTTTTATCTTTATGGGAATATCCTTATTTTTGAAATCATAAAAATTATTGTAGGATTTTCCGCCCGATTCGCCATTTACAAATAGTCCAAAGCCTATGTGTTTATTTGCCCTTGTTTTTTCCAGCGATAGCATAAATTTAAAAGTTTGATTGAGATATTTTTTATTACCATAAGCAAACTCGCATATACAACTACTAGCAACCTTATCATTCTTATCGTAATGAATGTCTATAATTTGCCAATCGCTATACTTAGCATTATTTGCTACGCTTTTCTTAAATGTCTCAACGCTTACTTCCTCTAATCTTAGCCTTTGAATCTCTGCTGCAATAGTAATATATTCGGGCTTTTGCTCTAAAAACTCATTTAATCCCATTTTTTCTCCTTGTGTGATATTTTCCACGCATTTTTTATAAAATTCCAGCGTGGCGTAAAGATTTGTGATATTTTTCGCTTTGCTTTGGCAAGATTCTATCCACGATAAAATATCTTTTTTGTAAGTGGCATTTTTATAGCGAATCTTTTTGTTGTCCCACACTAAATATTCTTTGTTGTTTGCCCATTTGCCTAAGCTATGCGGTGCTATGTCTCTATCATCTATGCTTAGATATACCACTGCGATATTTTCACAATCTACGCCGTTTTTTATTAGAGTGTTAATATATCGCTCTATTTGTTTATCGCCGTCCCCTGCGTAGATTTTGTTTTCTATGATGATATGCTTATCATTATCGCTGATATATAAATCTATGTGATTCCACTCTGCTTTGACAAGCACTTTGTTTAAATCCATAAAAAAATCCGCTAAATCTAGCACTTTCAAAAACGGCTCTAAAAATAAGCTACCTTGATAATGCTTCCCACGCGTATCTAGCAGTGAGTGGATAATGCGTGAGTGCAAACGCACTTCATCGCTTTGTGAGCGAATCACTAGCAGTGGGTTATAGTCATTATCTATCTTTTTGCGCTCTTTTTCTTTGGATAGATACGCGCCAAATTCGCTAAAGAATTGCGCGTAGGATTCATTGCTCATTTTGACTCCTTTAGCTTGGTTTCAGCCCATTTGGCGATAGCTTTTGCGTCTTTGTCATCACTTTTTTTAAGGGTTTTGATACTATTTGCACAATAAGCATCCCAACTATCGCATGAGAAAAGTGTAAATGGTGAAAATGGTGAACCCATATTTTTATCATAAACGAACCTTTTTACTATCAATCTCGCTTCATTTTTATAGGTTATCAATATATCAGCTATCAACCATAACTTACCATATCCCGGGTCGTTATCATACAAATCCAAATTCTCCCTATGTGAGAATGATATTCTTATATTTTTTATGCTATATAAAATATCAAGTTTGTTGTAGTATTTAAAAAACTTTAAAACCCTTAAGTGTTTATCTTTATCAAGTTCATAGCTTTTATAACTAATCTCATCACCTTTTTCCACCAAAAATCGCTCAAATTGCTCTATATCTTGTGGTGTTAGCTGTGTATTAAGATAGCCCTGTCCTATTGTGCCCATATAGATACATAAGGTTTCTTTATCGCTTTTCTTAATTTCGCTCGTGTAATAGCGCATTACAAGTTCGTCCCAATATTTTTCTTGCTTATAATCATCCGTAGTAAAGATAGACAGATGTCTACCGACATCGAATGCCGCAATGTCTTTTATACTATATGAATTACACACCGACTCCGCATTTACTGCACTTACCAATCCTAAGCTAATCACTAGCAACAATACTATCGTTTTCATTTGTTTTCTCCTTTTATTTGTTTTGTAAGCTCTTGTATTGCTTTATTTGTCTCATCTTTATTGATACATTCATTTGAATCTTTGATATGATTCAATAGACAAAGTGCCAAATCCTCTGGCATTATAAACCAGCATTTTATCGTGCCACGCGTAAGTGGAAATCCTAGCGGATTTTGATTGCTATCGCTTTCATTTCTGCTTTTGCGCCAACGAACGCCTATGCTTCTACGATTTGGGTAATCTTTATCCTCACCTGATGCGATGAGAAAGTAAGTAGATTCATAAAGCAAAATAGGCTTATAATCTTTGCTATCCTTTAGGAATGGGACTATTGCACCGTGTAAATCATTCATTTTGTCCTCCTTTTATTTTTTGCTTTGTCGTTTGGCAAACGCCAAAGACTGCGCAATTTTTTTGACATTATCATTTTTGATTCCGTGCCACACTAGATATAAGTCGATAGCCCACCAAATACCTAGCGTAAGCCAACATAGTAGTAATTTTACCACGCCTAGCCCTACATCGCCTTTATAAAATCTATCTATGCCAAATAAGCCAAAAAATATCCCAAGCAACAAGCCTATCATAGGGTCTTTTAGCGATATAGTCGTAAGCGCATACAAAGATTGCTCATCTACATCTTCAAGTTGCTGTTGCACGATAAATACTTGTTCTTGTGGAATCTTATCGCGCCACGCACTCATTAGATTCATCAAAAATACTGATGATTGCCCCATTTTTGCACCTCCTTGTTAATTGTTTTTCACGCTATCTATCGCAAGTAGGACTTTTCGCAGGTTTTGCATTCGCACTTTTTTAAGCACCAAATACAAATCCACAAGCCACCAGCCCCACACAAAAACGCCAAATGTAATATCAATGGCTTTCATTGCCTCGCTACCATCATTTAGCGCACTAAAAGCACACCAAATTAGTAGCAACGCCAGCCTAGCAATCCCAATCCCAATATCACCTATCATAAACCGCCCCACGCCAAGCGTCCCAAAGCAAAAGTTGAATATATCCACGATGATGGGCGTTTTGAGATTTGCATTTTGGATTTTCAAAAACGCATCACTTCGCCCTTTATCACTTAACGAATCTAGTCTGCTTTTTAATTCCGCCATTGTCGCCTTGCCTATTTTCCCCTTTGGGAGTTTGCCTTTGATTTCATCTAGTATTAAATTCGTATCCATAATTTTCTCCTTTAAAATTTATTTTAGTAATGATTCAGCGTAGTTTTTAATCTCGCGAACTTCATTTATTTTCATAGAACACTCTGCGTTAGATAGTGGGTGGCAGGGTTGCTTTGTGCGCATTATAGGCGATTTAAGGGCAGCATTTATAGCACTGATATTTGTATATACGCCGACAACAGCCATTGGACCCTCGCTATACACTCTCTCATCTTGCGCCTTGCCGTATAAGAATCTAGTCGCCGTTATATTTCTAGCAGCAGAGTTTGTATTATCCATCCTATCGACTTTCCATAGCAACTCACCCAAATCACGCAAACTTCTTAGTCCAAGCGAATCTTGTGGCGTAGCTAGTCGATTGTGATATTTTAGGAATTTCATCGCGGTGTAGTAGCTATCTTTGATATTACTACTCCTTTTATATTCGCTATATGCGTCAGTATCTGCTAGTGTCCTCTCTAAATTCGCTATATCTTGCGAAGTTAGGCTAACTTGCTTATAAGCCGTATCTGTCGCCATTATATAAGCGCAAACCTTATCGCTATCACTGCGACTAAATTCCATATAATGCACTTGTGCGCCGAGCAGATTTTCCACCTGCGCGATTGTATATTGCCCACTAAATACAAAGCTACCTATATTTTTAAAGGTGCTTTGGTAATATGTGGGGAAAATGTCGCCTTTGGATAGAGTGTTGCACACGCTTTGCCCCTCGCCTAACTTGCCCTTTGCGCCATCAAAGCTAGATAGCCCAAATAAAGCGCAACCGCCTAAAAATACGCTCATAGTCGCACAAAGTGCGATTTTGTTGAGTTTGAATGTTGTCATTGTTTCTCCTTTTGTTGTTTTGTAAATTTTATCTGCCCATTTGTGTGGGCTTTTTTGTTTCTTTAACCGCCGACTTTTTACCATTTTTACCACACACTCGAATCTAAATGCGCGAAAATTTAAGATTTAAGTTTGCATTTGGATTCCTTTAAAAGTGGTGTGGAGAGTGGTAAAACTTGTGAATCGTGTGAATCTATGTCGAATTACCTTTAGATTCGCGCAAAGTAAGTGAATCGCTTTGGATTTTAAGTCGCTAAAATGGATACTTCGCCTTTTACAAAGGCTCAGTATGACGAGGTTTTTGGTTTTGTGGCAATCATTCGTCATACTGAGCGGAACGAAGTGTAGCGAAGTATCCAAACCGCGCGAATTAAATTTATGTGAATCGTAATTACCGAATCCCTGCGGATTCTTAAATGAAAACGCGTGATTTAATGCGTAAGGTGCGAGAGTCTTACAATATATATATATATATATAATTTAGTTAAGAAGCGTGGGGCGTGGAAATTTGCGACATTGAATCTATGTGGATTTATGTGATTTGTGTGGATTGTAGATTCGCCATTGTCTATCACATTTTGCCCCTTTTAAAAAATAATTTTTAGATTCTAATGATTTTCACTAAAAATTTTCTTAAAGATTTGTGGATATTTTGGAAATTTGTTTATTTTTTTTAGATTGCTTCGATTCGGGCATTCGCCCGAATCTCGCAATGACGAGGTAGGGGGATTCTACTTTTTGCGAAAGCAAAACGAAGCAAAAACTTTTTATGGATTCACACTTTATTGATTCGCTTTTTAATCATTGATTCGTTACTGCTTTTAGATTCGCGTGATTTGGATACTTCGCGCTGTCGCGCTCAGTATGACGAGGTGGGGCGTGGATTTGTGATTTGTGTAGATTTTATGGATTGCCACGACTTGACTGCGTCAAGTCTCGCAATGACGAGGTGGTAAGATTGTCATTGCAAGTGAATATCTAAGAAATCTGTGCCAACCTGTCATTGCGAGTGAGTGTAACGAGCGAAGAAATCTAAAAAGATTCGTTATACTGAGCCTTTAGGCGAAGTATCCATTTGGGTGAATTGTAAATCAAGGTTGAATCGCACACTTTAGGTGAATCTAAATGTGATTTTATTGATTCGCCCATAATTTAGATTTGTGTGATTTGGATACTTCGGGCTAAAGCCCTCAGTGTGACGAATCTGCGATTTAATTCACATTTCTACCCCACAAATTCAGCGCAAAAATATTTAAAAAACTCTTTGGCATTATTTTTGCTTAAAAATTTGGCAAATCAAACAAGGAGTGGATTGTGAAAAAAATACGAATCTTATTAGTCGCATTTGTCTTTGGCGTAGCGGGAATCGCGCCCCTTTTTGCTATCAGCAGTGCGACAAATGCAGCGATTGCCCTAGCGCAAAAGGGCGATTACACACAAGCCTTTAATCTCTTTCAAAAAGCCTGTGATGAGATTGGCGATGCGGACGGGTGCTTGGGGCTTGGGCTAATGTATATGTATGCCATCGGCGCAAATGGCGACAATGAAAAGGCTATGCACTACTATCGCAAGGCGTGTAGCGGTGGTAATGCCCTTGCTTGCTCGAATCTAGCCTCCATTTATGACAATGGCAGTGAGCAAATCCCCCAAGACAAGCTAATGGCAAGTGAGCTGTATATGGTGGGTTGCAGTGGTGGTGATGTCTTTGCGTGCAATAATTTGGGCTATATGTTTGCAAACGGCATTGGTGTGAAAAAGGACTATTTCAAATCCTTGCAGTATTATAAATTCGCTTGTGATTCGGGCAGTGCGCTTGGGTGCTACAATCTGGGGCTTTTAAGTAACACCTATAATATTTTTGGGCTAAATAAAGAAAAATTGGGATTATTAGATTTGAACTTTGTGGCGTGCAATCAGGGCGATTTGATTGGCTGTGCCAATTTGGGCTATCTCTATGCTTCGGGCAAACACGGCGCACCGCGCAATAGTTTTAATGCCGTAAAATACCTAAATATCGCGTGTGAGGGCGGAATCATAAGCGCGTGTAACAATCTAGCTGTAATGTATGAAAACGGCAATGGTGTGCGCCAAAACTACGAAAAGGCGTTAGAATTGTATGGAATCGCGTGTGATAAAGGGCTAAATGGCGCGTGTGTGAATTACAAATACCTAAATCGCAAGATTTTCAGTGCGCCATAATGCGCCGTATGGATTTGTGGGCGGATTTGCGGATTTAGAGATTCGGGCTTGGATTCGCGGTGGATTCGCATTTGATTCTCGGGTGGATTCGGGAGCAAATTTGCGCTTAGATTCGTGGATTCGGCATTGATTCGGCTTAGATTCACGCGAATCTATGAATCTTAAACTAAAAAAATGTAGAATCCGCGAAATTCAAATATAAGGGGTTTAAGCCTGTGGGATTACTTGGCAGATTGTATCGAAAAGTGATAATTTCTGTTGATGTCGATGTGCAGCTTTGCAAAGTCAAGGTTACCCACCACAAAAATGCCCAGCACAACGAGGAGCGTTCATTCCGCACGGTCAATGGCGACTTGCCTATCGAGGCGGCAAAATATATCCGCCACATTCAAAACGGCTATCCTTACACCTACATTGCCACGATGTCTAGGGCGAAAAAGCAGGGTTTGATTAGTGGCAATAAACTCCGCAAATTTGAAGCCTTTGGGCTAAATCCCAATGCGCTTATGATTATGCTAGTAAATCGCAGGTGGTTTGCCTATATCGACAAAGATGATATGGCGCGGTTTCGTAGCAAATTTAGCAAGATTCACGGCGTGGATTTTATCTTTTCGCCCTTTTGTTTGATTTATGAGAAAATAAAACCGCGCCTAGATGGCTCAAAAAAACTCTACATTTTGCAAGAAAAGGGTGCGTGTTCGCTAATGATTGCCGATAAAAGTGGCGTGTATTACGGCAGCTACATTCCTTTTGAGCAAAATAATTTAGAGATTAAAGAAGGGCTAGAGAGTAGCGATGATGATGTGGTGAAATTTGAAGCGATTGGGGACATAAACGAAAATATCATCATCAAAGATTTTGATAGCAAAAGCGAGGAGGAATCGCAAAAAAACAATCTCACCGATTTAAGCACTGCAAATACGATGATAAATATCATCAAAGAAACGCTAAACACTTTCTACCGCGATGAGCGATATGCGAGTGATTTTATCGAGGAATTGCTGATTTTGGACGCAAGTGGGATTAGCGATAGCTCTATCACGCACTTGACGAATAATATGATGTTAGAGACGCAGTTTTTGCGCGTAGATGTCTGCGCGGAAATCGAGCGACTCGCAAAAATGGAACTAAGGATAAAAGTATGAAATACAGCTTCACACCGCCACTACAAAAATCTATCATTTCGCATTTGACGAAAATTTGGATATTTTATATTTTGCTAAGTTTGGGGATTATTTATGGTTATGGCGTGTATTTGCAGTTGCAAATCACCGCAATCAAAGCGCACACGCAAAATTCTGGGGGCGATATAACCGAACACGATGCCTTTATCAACACCACAAACGAAAATGTCCGCAATTTGCAATACGAAATCAACTTAGATTCGACTAATCAAAGCTACAATGGCGATGTGATTGTGGCTGTGGAAAAGCTCTTTGACATAATCCCCGACCAAATCACCATAAATCACATTATGTTAGAGGAAAGTAAGCTAACCATTAAAGGCATAACGCCCACGCGTGAGGCGTATGCGTTCCTTATGGAAGCACCGCTTAGGGCGACATTTACCAAAACTCGTGCGGATTTTTTCGCACTGCCTAATGGGTGGTTTAACTTTACTTCAATTAGCACGGTGGGCGAATAAATGAGTATCTTTGACATAATAGACAATGTGGATTGGAATAAAAATATTATATTTTTGGTTTTGTATATAACGATAGTCGTGCTATGTGTATTTATCTATCTCGTGCCGTTAATGGATAATTACAAATCTGTGATTATGGAGTATCGAAAGACAAATATCTTGGATAATCAAATCAACACAACGCTAGATAGGCTAAAGGGTAGCGAAACGGAGATTTTGCGCGATAATATGGAGGTTTTTGAGCGATTACAGCACAAAATGACTGCCAAAGACTTGCAAAAATACGCTAGGACGCACATAAAAGGCGCAAATGTTGAGGATTTAGGCGTAGTGGAGGCGGAAAATGGCATTTTGATTCACAGCTTTAAGATTACGGGGCAGACGCGCAAACTGCTAAATATTAGAAATTTGCTATCTAATGTGAGAGAGTTGCAAAACAGCGTCCGCATCGCATTTCCTATTACGATTACCAAAGATGAACGGCGCAGGGTGCTAAATGCGGAGATTTCGGTGATGGTGTATAACTCCACGCGCGACATTAGCGCACTCAAAGCGCAACTAGAAAAAGAAATGAGCGCAGTAAGCGAATCTGCAGAATCTATTGAATCTATCGAATCCACCGAATCTACTGAGTCTGCGAAGCACGAAAAAGTAAGCGAAGTGGGCGAAACTATTGACATTATCGAAACTATCTCGCCTGAATCTAGCGAATCCATTGAACCACCAAAAACCCAAAAACCAAGCAAAACACGCGAATCTACCAAAGCAAACAAACCCACCAAATCACAAAAATCAAATGCGAAAGATTTGGGCGATTCAAATAAAGCTATCGAATCAAATGCAAAAGATGATTCAAGTAAAACCACCGAATCAAGCGCACCTCAAGCCCTAGAAACCCCCAAATCCACCGAATCGCACGAATCAAACGCAAAAGATTCAAGCGATTCAAAAGATAATAATGCGACTATTAGCAAACATTAGGGCGAATATAAAAGCGATTTTTGATTTGCCAAAATGGGCTAAATTTTTTATAATTACCTCAAGTGTAATTATATTGTTTGCGATTATCGCTGTTTTGTTGCTAAATCAAATCAATCTTTATGAAGCAAACAGCGCGATTGAAAATCCCCCCCCCTAATAAAACTAATCAAATTGATAGAATCCACGCAAGATATGAATCTATTGCAACTTAAATCATTTGTGAGAGACACTATCAAATACTACATTTTTCTTACAATATTAGTCTTTTTATTTGCCTCAAAAATTTTATATTTTATTGCCACCACTAGTAATAAAAAAACGCAATTTTTATTAGCTATTATCACATTTTTTGCGATGAGTGTAAGTTTTTATGATAATGCTTTTGGTGTAGTAAATAACGAGAATTTTAAATTTTGGCAAAGAGATACCGAATCACACATCATAGCACGAAGTCTAGCAGATATTTATGGATTAGACACACAAGGTTATGGACTTGGATTCTTAAAGGTTGGTGATATACAAACTTATGGTGCTGAAAGCGATAGGATTTTAGAAAAGGGCATAGTGCCTGAATCTTATAGACCCTATTTATCAACTATTGGGATTCAAGGATATGTGTGGAGCTTTATCTATCGATATTTTAATGATAGGGAGCTAAAAAGCACTAAAACTCATCTTAAAACTTTAAAGCCTTTATATGTGATTTGCTCTTCCCTAAGTGCTATTAGTATTTTGATTGTAGGATTATTGCTTGGTAAAATCTTTGGCAGACTTTTTGGGATAGTTTTTATTGCGTCAATGTTTCTTTCGCCGTGGGTTACAAACTATGGCAATAATCTATATCACAATTTTTATGCGTGGCTACTGCCTAGTATATTTTCATTTAGTATATTTTTGCTTTTGTATAAAAATAGTAATCCTAGCAAACTTAAATGCAAGATTGCCTTATTAAGCATTTGCTATGTTTTATCACTATTTTTAAAATCACTAATGAGCTATGAATATCTAACAAGCATAGTGCTATTTTCTTTATCGCCATTTTTCCTTGCGCCATTTTTGGCAAAAATGAAATGTATAAATATTTGTCCGCCACTTAAAACACTAGCAAAGCAAACCACTGCGCTATTTGCCTTAGCGGTGCTTGGATTTTGCTTTGCATTTAGTGTCCATACTTATATGCGTGGCAATGGAGATTTTATTGCTGGGGTAGAGAGCATTTATAAAGGAGATTTTTTGCGTAGAATGGTTGGTGGTAATCCTAAAGACTTTCCTACAAGCCTTGAGCCTAAATTTGCAGAATCTTTAAATGCAAATGCACTTCAAGTTATCGCAATGTATCTAGATTGGCACTCGCCTATCATCGTAGCATTTGATTTTAGAGGGAATTTTTTTATTTTACTTATGGTAAATATTTTGCTACTAATATTTGCCTTTAAGGGCACACAAAGGCGACTTTTAAGTGCTATGCTTGTGATATTTGCGCTACCTGCGATAAGCTGGTTTGTATTTGGTAAAGCACATTCATATATCCACACACATATGAACTTTGTGTTATGGTATTTGGGATTCATCGCAGTGCTATTATATATACCCATAGTTGCTAATTTGCAATATAAGTGGGGTGGGGAAACAATACAGCCATTAACAACAAAATAAAATAATTGTGCCATAATATGAACTTTATTTTTTAGCAAAGGAACATAAATGATAAAAATCTCGCGTAATATCTTTAGCAACTCTATGGGGGGGGGGAATTCACTTTATTTAAGTAAGTATCTCACCAATAAAAATCCACTCTATTTCTATCAATCCACAAAAAGCCAAATAGCTCATCATTGCAAGGCATTTAAGACGCCAAAGCAATTTATGTTTATCTTAAAATCGTTTATTTTGTATTGCTTCGGCGATTTGTGCAAATCGCCTCGCAATGACGACTCTATGCGCTACACTTCATCATTACAAAATTCACCCTCCACTTCGTCATTGCGAGGCAGTGTGAGCAAAGCGAACACAACGAAGCAATCCACAAATAAAATTATCGATTGCTTTAATTTTCTACAACAATCTCTCAATGACAAAGTTTGTGATTTACGCCTTTGTTTAAGGGTTTGGCTATGAATCGCACAAATCTAGCGACAAAACTCAAAGCAAATCTAAATGCACCATTTGGCAAAGATGATTATGCACTTGCGCTTGTTTTGTCGCTTATTACGCTTATTTTGTGCGTAGGGCAGGTAAATGATGGGCATAATTGGGGTGGGGATTTTAGCGGATATATCGCTCAAGCCATCGCCCTAGCAAATGGCGAAGTCGCGCAATATATCGCTGATAATATGCTAATGATGACTAAATGTGATTGGCTCTATGGTCCCTATGCTTATCCGTGGGGATTCCCCGCGCTTCTTGCAATCACATATAAAATCTTTGGCTTTAATATTGTGGCATTTAAATTTGTCAATATTATTTGTTATGCTTTATTTGTTGGAATCTTTTATATTTTTTGTGCGATTCGTTTGCCACGAATCTACGCGCTTTTTGCTACGCTATTTTTCGCGCTAAATCCTGCTATGGTTGCGTTTGTGGCAAATAATGTGTTAAGCGATATGCCGTTTTTATTATTTGGATTTATTGCGTTAATTATTTTGGCAAAGCTATTTGGTGAATCGCCACGCAATAATAAAAAAGACATAGATTGCCACGAAAATACTGCGTATTTTCTCGCAATGACTGGGCGGGTGGATTCGTCATTGCGAGGTAGTGTGAGCAAAGCGAACACAACGAAGCAATCTATGAATAAAATTATAGATTACTTTAATTTTCTACGAAAATCTCGCAATAATAAAAAGAGTATAAAAAGTTATTTTGCCACACTTACAAATCAAATAGATTGCCACGACTTGCCAAAGACAAGTCTCGCAATGACTGGGTGGGCAGATTCGTCATTGCGAGGCGAAGCCGAAGCAATCCACTATTCTAACAACGGCATTTTAATTGCAATCTTTGGTGGAATCTTTATGCTCTTTGCTACAACGATTCGCATAAATGGCTTTGTGATTTTGTGTGCGTTACTCACTATGCACGGCATTTTATTAGCCAAAAGATTCGCCCCGAATCTATTTACTGCAAAAATCCTAAAGCCATTTTTACACATAGATTCGCCTTATTCGTGGAAGATTCACGCGATTCCTTATATAATCTTTATTATAGGATTCGCAATCGTATCAATCACACTTT
Organism: Helicobacteraceae bacterium; assembly: GCA_050874285.1. GTDB lineage: Bacteria > Campylobacterota > Campylobacteria > Campylobacterales > Helicobacteraceae > NHYM01. The sequence continues at coordinate 23,659 of JBNMKJ010000010.1, forward strand.
CAAGCGGTGGGAGCGGGCATTGGCAACATTTGATAAATATCAATTTGCAAAGTGTTTTTTATAATTTTGATTTCTATATATACGCAATAGCGACTTTTAAAGACTTTTTAATGATAGACATTATGCTAAAGCCCATAGTGTTTATATTAAGCGTTATATTGTATTGCTTTGCGCTTAGAAGTATCCTAAATGACAATAGATTCGCAGAAAATGTCTTTTATATAATCTTTTCGCTAGGATTTTTTATATTGTTAATTATATGGATTGATATTGCGTGGTTGCGATTCGCATACTTGCTACTGCCATTTTTGGTATTTGGGTGTGCCAAAGGACTTGCATATTTAAATGCAAATAATAAAATATTTGGGCGAATTATAAGCATCATACTATTTGCCCTACTAGCTAATTCCACATATAATCACTTAGTAGGAAACAACCACATTCCAAATGAAGCATACACAAAAGAGGCAAAAGAAATATGGGATTTTATCGATAAAAGCACACCCAAAAATGCTGTGATTTTATTTCACAAACCACGCGTTTTATATCTAAACGCACATAGAATCTCATTTGCAAGTAACAATATCGCTAGATTAAATGAAGTGGATTTTGTGCTGTGGGAGAGGGATTTGTGGCGTTCATATAGTGGCATAAATATTGATTCAAGTGCATTTAAAGAGCGCACGGAGCTAATTTACCAAAATGCACAATTTAAACTCTACAAGGTGATTCAATGAAAAATCTTAATTTTGCTATAATTTTGCCCTAAAGGATTTGCCGTGTTAGCTTTTATTTATCATTCACAATTTACGCGCTATTTTGGCGCAAAATATGAGAATCGCTATTTTTTCTTCGGCGTTACCAAAATATTTACATATCGCCCTTCTAGGCTCGGCTCTCCCTCTGCATTTGCGCAATCCTGCATTGTCTCTAATATGCGATTTAGGACGCTGAATCCAGCTCTCGGGTCTGCCATTTCGCGCCCTTTTAGAAATACGCGGAATTTCACATGCTTTCCAGCCTCCAAAAATTCCCTTGCGTGTTTAACTTTGTAGTTTATGTCGTTTTGGGCGATTTGCGGAGATAGTTTGATTTCTTTGATTTCGATTTGCTTTTGCTTTTTCTTTGCCTCTTTTTGCTTTTTTTCTTTTTGGTAGCAGAATTTGCCATAGTCCATTATCTTACACACGGGCGGTTTGGCGGTGGGCGAGATAAGCACCAAGTCCAGCCCAGCGTCCTGCGCCATTTTCTTTGCCTCTGTGGTTTTAAGCACACCTAATTGTTCGCCGTCATTACCGATACAGCGCACCTCATCGAATGTTATTTCGTCATTTAAAAAAGTGTTGTCTCTCAAAAAATCCCCTCGCTCATTTCGTTTTTAATCTTACTCAAAAATTCCTCCTTTGTTAGATTATATTGTGTTTTGGTGATTCTATCGCGAATCGCAACTTCGCCATTTTCAACCTCGCTTTTGCCGATGATTGCGATATATGGCACTTTTTGCTTTTCGCAGATGCGAATCCGCTTATTAAAACTATCGCCTTTTAGATTCACCTCAGCAAATGCGCCAAATTCAAGCAATTTTGCTGATAATTCTTTCGCATAAGGCGCAAATTCCTCGCTTATGGGTATGAAAATCACCTGCGTAGGCGCAATAAAGATAGGAAACTCGCCATTAAAATGCTCTATCAAAATCGCCACGAATCGCTCGAAACTCCCCAAAATCGCGCGGTGAATCATCACAGGGCGTTGCTTTATATTATTTTCATCAATGTAGGAAATGTCAAATCGCTCAGGCAAATTCATATCAATCTGCACCGTGCCACACTGCCATTTGCGCCCGATTGCGTCTGTAATCTTTATGTCGATTTTTGGTCCATAAAACGCCCCACCGCCCTCATCAATGCTAAAATTGATATTATTTGAGCTAAGCGCATTTTTAAGCGCGTTTGTCGAATCTTCCCAAATCGCCTCGCTACCGATAAATTTCTCAGGGCGCGTGGATATTTCCATTTCGTATTTAAAGCCAAATTTATCCATAATCTTTGTGGCAAATGTGATGATTTTCACAATCTCAGATTCGATTTGATTCGGGCGACAAAATAAATGCGCGTCATCTTGTGTAAATTCCCTTACGCGCAAAAGTCCGTGCAACACGCCACTTTTTTCGTGGCGATGAACCACGCCGTATTCGTAAAATCGCAATGGCAAATCCCTATAACTTCGCACCGTGCTTTGATAAACCTTGATATGCCCAAGGCAATTCATCGGCTTTATGCCGTATTCTTGCTCATCAATAGTCGTAAAATACATATTTTCCTTGTAGTTATCGTAATGTCCGCTGATTTTCCACAAGTCGCTTTTTAAAATCTCAGGTCCGCGCACAGGCTCGTAATCTTGCGCAATCAACGCCTTTGTCAAAAGATTTTCTAAATTTTTGCGTAATCTCGCGCCCTTTGGTAGCCAAATAGGCAATCCAGCACCCACTTCATCATCAAAGCAAAAGAGACTTAGCTCATTGCCTAGCTTTCTATGGTCGCGCTTTGCGGCTTCTTGCATCATAAATTCGTATTCTTTTAACGCCTCTTTTGTCGCAAATGCAATGCCATAGATTCGCGTAAGCATTTCAGCATTTTCATCGCCACCCAAATACGCACCTGCAAGTTTGGTAAGTTTAAAGTGGCGAATCAGTCTCGTGCTAGGAATATGCGGTCCGCGACATAAATCCTCAAAATCGCCTTGTTTATAGTAGCTAAAATTATCCCCATCGATTCGGCTAATCACCGCCATTTTTAGCTCATCGTCTTTGAATTTCGCCTCTGCATCTTTGCGCGTCATATAGATTTTTACAATCTCATCATTTTGCTTTGCCAAAAGGCGCATTCGCTCTTCGATTCGTGGCAAATCCTCAGGCGTTATTTTCTCATCGACTTTGAAATCATAATAAAATCCTTCATTCACAACGGGTCCTACGAAAAATTTTGCATTGCTAAAAAGCTGCTTAATCGCACTTGCCATTAAATGCGCGGTGGAGTGGCGCAAAATCTCTAGTGAATCTTTGGAATTATCAAAGTGAATGGATTCGTAATCCGCTGTGTTTATGGAAAGCTCGTGGATTGTTTGTAAATCAAAGATTTTATCATCTTTTTTATAAGCTATTATTTCGCTCAAAAACTGCCTTTCGCCTTTTGTGTTTTAGATTTATGGTGGTCCCGATTGGACTTGAACCAACGACCCCTACCATGTCAAGGTAGTGCTCTACCACTGAGCTACGCGACCATTTTGCAATATTTTTGCCAAATATTTTCAAAAATAAAACTGCGATTATAGCGATTTTAAAGCTAAATTCAACTTAAAATTTTGCTTATTTGCTATAATTTGCGTTTTAAATCTTACTTAAAGGGCGATTTTGAAGCATAAAATCTCTGTTTGTATTATCGTAAAAAATGCGCAATCCACGCTAAAAGAGTGCTTTGAATCTGTGAGAGATTTTGATGAAATCATTTTGCTTGATAATGGTAGCACGGATAGGACGCTACAAATTGCGCGTGAGTTTAACGAATCTTACAAAAATCTACGCATAGAGCAAAGCGAGTTTATCGGCTTTGGTGCGCTAAAAAATCTGTGCGTGAGTTTTGCCAAAAATGAGTGGATTTTATCGCTTGATAGCGATGAGGTGCTTGAATCAGACGCATTGCAAGAAATAAACGCGCTTAATTTAGAGCCAAATCACATTTACGCCATTCCACGCAAAAATCTCTACAATGGCGAGTGGATAAAGGCGTGTGGGTGGTATCCAGACTTTGTGTGGCGGATTTTTAATAAAAATTTCACACGCTTTAATGACAACGCTGTGCACGAAAGCGTGATGATACCGCCAAATGCGCAAAAGATTCACCTAAAAGGCGCGATAAAGCATTATGCGTGTAGTGGAATCCCGCAGTTGTTAGATAAATTGCAACGCTACACAACCCTATACGCCGAGCAAAATTCACAAATCGCCGACTTTCGCACCGCCCAAAAAATCGCCCACAAAGCCACGCTTTCACGCGCAATCAATCACAGCCTTTGGGGCTTTGTGAAAAATTATTTTTTCAAAAAAGGTGTTTTTTACGGCTACAAAGGCTTTGTGCTTAGCGTTTGCAACGCGCTTGGCTCGTTTTTCAAATACGCCAAACTTTATGAGGCACTTCGCCCAAAACCCACAAGCACCACGCTTATCATCACTACTTACAATCAAAAAGAGCGATTGGCGTTAGTTTTGGATTCAGTCCGCGCATTAAATCCACTCCCCAAAGAAGTGCTAATCGCCGATGATGGCAGCACAAGCGACACGCGTGAAGTTGTCGAATCTTATGCCAAAAATTTTCCTTGCGAGTTGCGCCACATTTGGCACGAGGACAAGGGCTTTCGCTTGGCGCAGATTCGCAACCGCGCGATAAAATCCGCGCGTGGCGAATATATCATCATCATTGATGGCGATATGATTTTGGATTCGCGTTTTATTGCGGAGCATTTGCGATTCGCCCAAAGGGGCGTATTTTTGCAAGGCTCACGCGTGATTTTGCGCGAAAATGAGACGAGCGCAATTTTGGCGCAAAATAATTTCGCTCTAGCCTTTGAATCGCGCTCATTTAAGGCTACGCATTGCAATTTTTGCGCGAATCTCATTTATAAAACCTCCAAAACCACCGCAAAGATTTTTAAGAAAAAAGAGCTTATAAAGGGCATTCGCGGGTGCAATATGAGCTTTTTTAAGATTGACTGCGAGGCGATTAACGGCTTTAATGAGGAGTTTGTGGGCTGGGGACGCGAGGATAGCGAGTTTGTCGCGCGATTTTTGTTTAATGGTGGGGCATTACGGCGCGTGAAGTTTAACGCCCTTGCTTATCATCTCTACCACCCCGAAAACCCGCGCACAATGCTAGAATCTAACCATAATATATATATATATATATGCAAAACTAAAGCGACTTGGGCAAAAATGGGCTTACAAAAGCCATAAACGGGGCGAATCTGGCTACGAATCCGCTGAATCCACTCATAAAAAGCGCATTTTAATCACGCTAAAAGACATTACCGAGCGCGGTGGTGGGGAACGCGTGGGCGTGAATTTAGCAAATGCTTTTAGTGCGAATCTGGGTTATGAAGTGCAGATTGTGAGTTTTTTTAAAAGCGGCGCAAAGCCGTTTTATCCACTAGATTCGCACATTTCTTGCGTGTATCTCTCAAATCGCCCCGCTAAAGGCAAAAATGCGCTTATAAATCTTTTTAACAAAACGATTTTTCGCTTTTATTTGTGCCTAAAGATGCGCGAATTTGTCGCCCAAAGCGATATTATTTTGGCAAATGATGGGTGGTTTGTGCCGTTTTAGGGATTTCAATGATAAATCCACCCACTCGTCATTGCGAGGCGAATCATAGATTCGCTGAAGCAGTCCAAATCAAACAAAACCAAATGGATTGCTTCGTCAGCTTCGCTTCCTTGCAATGACAGGTTGGTATAGATTCCTTAGGTATTCACTTGCGATGACAGCTATCTTATTACCTCGTCATTGCGAAATTTTGCATAGCAAAATCGTGGCAATCTACATTGTTATTTATGGATTGCTTCAACTTTTTGCAAAAGTCTTGCAATGACAACACCTCTTTATTACTTAAGCAAAACGCAGTATAGCGAAGTATCCAAAGCAGTCAAACCTAATAAATATTGCGATTTATACAAAATAATCAAAAATTTATCAAAATCAATCTATTAAATATCTAAAAAATCTTTACAAAAACTACATAAATTTGATTTAAGTCAAATTTTTTTGCAAAAAAATTTATTAAAATTACAAGCATTTTGCAATTTTTTTGACAAAAAGGGGGATATTTTTGGAATGAATGATAAAAAACCTATTCCTCTTCTCACATTAGCGGTTGTCGTGGCGATTGGATTCGTCTTTGGCGTGGGAGCATTCACATTTTGGTATGCCAATGGATTTTCCTATTTCAGCGATGATTCAAAGGCTTGTAACAACTGCCATGTTATGAATGAGGTTTATAAGGATTGGAGCACGGGTAGCCACAAAAATCGTGCTTCGTGTAATGATTGTCATATCCCTGAAGGCTTTGCTGCAAAATGGACGATGAAAGCCCAAAGTGGCTTTAATCACGCTTATGCCTTCACTTTAAAGGACTTACCGACTAATTTCACACCGACAAGCAAGACAAAAGTGGTAGTGCAAGAAAATTGCATTCGTTGCCACGATAGACTAGCTAGTAATGTTGTGAATCCGACCACAGGCATAGTCCATAACTATGATAAATCATTGAGCTGCGTTTCGTGCCACAAAAATATTGGGCATTTGAGGAATTTCTAATTTTATAAAAGGGAGGAATATAGAGATGAAAAAATCATACACTCTACCAGCTATCCTTGCAATCGCTGTGATTATAGGTATAGCTTTGGTAATGTTAGCCGTAAATATTAGCGGCAAAAAGGCTGAGGAATTGGCGGTATCGCCAAAAAGTGTCGTTGAGTTGAGCGATGATAATCCTACATTCGATTATTGGGGCAAAAATTTTCCCGAATATTTGGATATGTATTTGACCGTTGAGACTGAAAAGCCAAAAGGCACAGAGTTTGGTGGGAATTTGGCATATAGCAAACTAATCCGCTATCCACAGCTCACACAGCTTTGGGCTGGGTATCCTTTTAGCATTGACGCGAATGAAGAGAGAGGGCACTTTTGGATTCAAGTTGACCAAATGGATACAGCGCGAAATAATAAAGATTTCCTAAACGCGCACGGATTCGCCGCATTTGGCGGACAACCTACCGCGTGTATGAACTGCCATAGTGGCTGGACACCTTGGCTACTTAAAAATACCGCAAAAGGCGATTGGGTAGCGTTTAACTCTACTAAATATTGGACTATGATTAAAACCGTCCCAGCGGTAAATGGCATAGAGGAAAATAGCAAAGAGCATAGCGGACCACACGGCGGAAAAAGAATGGGTGTAACCTGCGCGGACTGCCACAATCCTGCGGATATGTCTTTGCGAATCTCACGCCCTGCGCTTGTAAATTCGCTTATTTTGCGTGGCTATGAAAAAGACGCGATTCAAGGCGTAAAGGCTGATAGAAATGAGATGAGAACGCTTGTGTGCGCACAATGCCATGTGGAATACTATTTCGCACCCACAGGCACGAAAGTCAAAGTTATGGGCGAATCCATCGCACAAGATTCGAGCAAAAAATGGTGGAATGGCACTCAAAAAACCTACGATGAGTTTGATTCGTGGAGAGATGGCAACAAACCTACCGAAATCGAAGTCGCGGGACTAGAGCTAATCTATCCTTGGAGCGCGTGGGAAAAAGGCAAACCATTTAGAATCGAAATGTTTGATGCGCACTATGACAAAGCGCGAAATGCCGAAGGTGGCAAAGCATTTAAATTCGACTGGTCGCATAAAATCACAAAAGCACCGATGCTTAAGATTCAGCACCCCGAATATGAAATGTATAGCGGAAGTGTTCACGCGGCAAACGGCGTATCTTGCGCGGACTGCCATATGCCTTATGTGCGAAAAGGCGCGAAAAAAGTTACGCAACACAATATCACTTCGCCTTTGTTTGACATAAATAGCGCGTGTAAAACTTGCCACAATCAAAGCGAGGAATATTTAAAAGCGCAAATCGCAGATATTCAAAAATCTGTCGCATTTGACTTGCGAAGTGCGGAATACGCGACTGTGAGCCTTATTTGGGATATTAAGAAAATCCGCGAAGAGCTAGGCAAACAAGGCAAAAATGACGAGCAAATTAACGCGATTTTAAAAGAGCCACTTGAATTGCATAGACGCGGACAAATGAGAGGCGACTTTGTGGGCGCGGAAAACTCCACAGGATTCCACAATCCACGCGAGGCAAGTCGTATGCTACTCCAAGCTGTCGAAATGGCTAGAAAAGGGCAAACGGCGTTAGCGGTGATTGCAAAACAACATAATATCGCTTATACGCCAAGCGAGGCGACTTTTGAAGAGATTCAAAAGCTAAATCCGGGCGATATTCGATACAAAGTCGATGTCAATGGCAAAAAAGCTGGAACTCGCTACTATGAGCACGCCGAAATCAACGGCAATCCACCAGCGAATCTGCTTGAGCTAGACAAAAACAACAAGCCTTACAACTATCAAAAAATTGATAGCAAAATAGTGCAATAACTACTAGGCTTACTTTTGCAAGGCAGGGCAAATCCTGCCTTGCTTGTTTTGTCTCCACGATAAAAAAATTAAAATAACTGCCACTTGTTACATAGCCGATAACATTTATGTAGTGTTTGTAGGTTTTTAAAAATTTATATCAATTTTAATTTGCAGATTTTGTATGCAACATTTATAATCTTATCTTTATTTAAAATCTCGTTCCCATTGTAAATTCAAATTTCGACACCTCATCTTTATAATTTTTCGGTGGATTTATCGCAAATGGCACGACAAATACCAGCGGTCCAATAGGCGAAATCCACTCTATCGCTAGTCCAGCACTCATTACTTGAATTTCATTAAATTGATTGCGTCCTACCATTCCGTAGTCAAAAAATCCAGCTAGGCGCATATTGATTGCCTCAATTAGTCCAAAGCTAAGCTCCACACTATTTGCAAACATAAATCTACCGCCGATTAGTCGCCCTTCTGGGTCTTTTGGGCTTACGCGAGAGCTATTATAGCCACGCACCGTGCCGATTCCGCCTAGATAAAAAGTATCTGTGATAGGAATCCCTTGCTTTTGTGTGCGCGTCATTAGCTCTTCTTTTTTACTATATGCGAAAATCGCGCCAATCTGCGCCTTATAGCGCAAAATCAAATCAAAATTTATGAGATTTTTTAGGTGGTAATAAAGCCCGATTTTGCCATAAAGTTTGGCATATCGCGCATTCCCACCAAGCCCTACAAAGTCGCTACTAGCTTGAATAATCGCGCCATTTTTTGGAAAATAGTAGTCATCGGTGTTGTCAAAGTAAATGCCCGGCGTTAGATAGCTTTTCCAAATGCCTTTGGTAGGATAATAGTCGGCATAGCTTCGCACATTTGAAAAGCCACTCATTGTCGAAACAGAAAATCCATAAGTCAAACTCGCGCTTAGCTCATCGGTAAGATTGCGCCCTGCGCTGACATTGAATCCAGTGGTATTTTCTATGTAGTCTGTGTATTCGTTGCTATACCAGCCGCTGCTATAATAGCTTTTGTAGTAGCTGTGAAATACATTGATACTTGCGCTGTATTCGCTATCAAAAATGCGCGGATTGCTAAGCCCGATATTATAAAGCTGATTATATTTACTCCAATTTATTTGAAAGCTCACGCCAATGCCAGTGCCAAAGAGATTGCGCTCACGCAAAGAGCCATTTACCATAAATTTATCATAGCTTCCATAGCCGATTCCCGCCATAACTTCGCCTGTGCGCCCTTCTGAGACTTCTACAAGTAGATTCATCGAGCTTTCATCAAGGCGAATCTCGCTGATATTTACTTTGTCAAAAAAGCCACTTCTGCGCAGGGCGTTTTCGCTTTTGCGGATATTTGTAATGCTATAAATGTCCCCGGGCGCGATTATCATTTCCCTGCGGACGATTCTATCGCTACTCACAGTGTTTCCCGTGATTGTAATGTCATTTATATGCACTTCCTTGCCGATAGTGATATTGTATTTCACAATGACGCTTTTATTTTCCGTGTCTTTGTCTAAATCAGGGCTAACAACCGCGTAAGCATAGCCTTTATCCATAATGTGCGCTTTTAGAATCTCAATGTCATTTCGCATCGTTTGGATATTGAAATATTCATCTTTTTCTAATTTTAGTAGCGATTCGAGTTCCTCTGTGTCAAAGACATTTTCCGTGTCATCAGCCTTTGAAATCACAATGTCGCTGACTTTATAGCGTTCGCCCTCAACTACTTTATAAAGCAACGAAGCATTGAAATTCGTAAAATCCGCATTTAAAAGCCCAGCTGAGACATTTGCGTCCAAATATCCGCGCTGCATATAGACATCTTGGACGCGCAAATTATCGTATTCTAGCTCCTTTAGCTTCACTTCGCCACTAGGAAACCACGGCAACCACCCAAGCCAACTATGCCTCTCACGATTCGCGCTAAAGCCCTCCAAATCGTCCTTATCCAAAGTCGCGCCTTGATAATATGACTTTCTAATGATAATTTTTTCGCCCTTATTGACATTAAACACTAGATTCATCGAATCTTCGATTCGAGTCGCCGTTACTTCCACCACAGAGCCATAAAGCCCCTTTGTCTCTAATGCGTTTATAATGTCCTGCTTGGCGAGTTTTTCTTTGTAAATATCATAAGTATCGCCCCGCTTTATGCCAAGTGATTTTTTCATATCCTCCGTCTCGCTCTCGCTCCCAAAGCCCTTAATGTCGATATTATTTATGTTTGGCTTTTCTTTGAAGTGAAAAGTGAGAACGCCTTTTTCAAAACTCGCGCTAATATCATCAAAATAATCTTGGCGGTAAAATGCCAAAATCGCGTCATTTACGGCTTTTGAATCTAATTTGTCGCCTACTTTAATCTTTGCGATTTCATTTGCGATTAAGGGCGACATTCTAACTAAGCCGTTGTATTGAATGGAATTTATCGTCTGTGCGCGTGATTCAAGCGCGAATATGGCGGTAATTGCGAGTGGTAAAAAGAGTTTTTTCATAAAAATTTTGCCTAAAAATTAAAAATAAAAGGCTAATTATACTTTAAAATTATGGCTATAATATTAAAATTAGTTTTTTGCGAGTGTCTTTTTGCGATAAATTGCATAGATTCGCGTTTGATTTGTAGCCGATTCGCAAATACTTAAAAAACTGCGCGGAAGTATTTTTAGGCGATTTCGTGGGTTTTCAAGCACGAAACTGCGAAATAAGACTAAATCGTCTATTGAGCAGTTGAGTGCGCCGAATCCCACGAAAGCGTCAAAAAGACAACGCGCCTAAGGAGTTAATATGAAAATTGGAATTATCGGGCTTGGCTTAATGGGTGGTTCGCTGGGACTCGCCCTCAAAGAAAAACGCATCGCAAGTATGATTATCGGCGATGACAACAATCCCATTCATCGCCGTCAAGCTCTCTCACTCGGGCTTGTCGATGAATGTCTCGACTTGCAGGGCGTTTTGGCGTGTGATATTGTGTTTCTTTGCACGCCCGTAAATGCGATAGTGGAGATTGTGCGTGGCATAAAGACGCTTAAACCCGAGCAGACGATTATCGACTTTGGTGGCGTGAAGCGCGAGATTATCGCTGCGATTCCCAAAGATTTGCGCCAAAATTTTATCTCACTGCACCCTATGGTAGGCACGGAAAATTTCGGTCCAAAGGCGGCGTTTAAGGATTTGTATAAAAATCAAATTATGATTTTTGTGGATATTGCGCAAAGTGGGGCGCACCAAGTTAATCTAGCGCGTGAAATCTGCATAAATTTGGAGATGAATATCATCAAAATGGACGCCGTTAGCCACGACAGGCACACGGCATTCATCAGTCATATGCCACATATTTTGAGCTATGCACTCGCAAACGCCGTGCTAAAGCAGGAAAAAGCGCAGGACATTGTCGCGGTGGCTGGGGGCGGATTCAAAGGAATGGTGCGAATCGCAAAGAGCAGTGGCGTAATGTGGAGCGAGATTGCCAAGCAAAACAAAGATGAGATTTTAGAAGCGATAGAAATCTATGAGAGAGAGCTAAAAAGCGCGAAAGAAATGATTAAAGGCGATAGATTCGATGAATTATGCGAATGGATGACGGAGGCAAACAAATTGCGCGAAATTTTGTAGTGGCGTGATTTAGCGTATAAATCGTCCCTGCATTTAGATTCGCAGATTCAAGCAAAAAAATGCTATAAATTTCAAAAATCACAAAACATTTTAAAGGAATCGCAAAATGAGCAAAAAAGGACTTTTTAGCCTAGTATTTATCATAATATCACTTGGAATCTGCCTACTTATCGCAAATGAATACCTAAAGCGTGTGGAAACTAAAGCCATAGGCAGCTACCTAAACTCGCTAAAAACTGAGCTAAATGAAAAGCAGCTTTATCTTAGTTTTTCACAAGTGCAATGCAGTGGGTTTTTCAAACATAGTTGCAAAATCAATGATATTAGCCTTGATTCGCTAAATTTGCTAGATATTCCATTGATTTCGCAAAATCGTAAAATTATTTTTAGCGACATTAGCCTTGCTATCACGGATTTAAACACAAGCCAAATTTCTGTCGCTGTCAATATTGGCGCGATTTCGCAAAATCTCATTTTTTTGCCTAAAAATTTCGCCTACTCTGTGAGCCTCACTAAGCAGGATTCCGCGCTGGGCTATGTTATGCTAGATAGAGTGCTAAAGCTAGACATAGGAAATATCGCTATTAGCGTGAATTTTGCTGTTTTGATTCGTGAGAAGAGATTCCGCGATAAGAGCATTTTGTTTTTGCTAAAAGAGTGGTTTGACCCGACAACGCCGAGCTTTTATGAATATAGCTTAGAAAAGCTAGACATTTCGCTAAAAGCAAAAGACGCCGTAAATAGCGCGTTTTATGAGGCAAATAGCGAAAATCTGCAGTATTTGATAGACAATCTAAACATTACGAATCCGCATTTTGAGGCACTCACAAACGCTACGATTAGTTTGATGAAAAATGAGATTTCAAGCATTGATTTTAGCGTGAGGCGCAAAAATGCGGACTTGGTGTTTTTTAACACGCTCACAGATACCGCCACCACGAAAAAAGCACTAGAGATTAAAGAAATTTTGGATTCGATAAATGACAATAGCTATGAGATAATAATGAAATTAGAGCCACTGCTAGATTCCGATAAATTGCTTGAATCTATCGAAGTAAAAAGCGAATCTAAAGCATTTTAGCTATAATGCCAAAAAAATTTAAGCGCGTTTGTCTTTTTGTGATAAATCGGGGAGACTTGCCACTCGCTTCGTCAATTCGTAAGAATCTACGAGCGGTAGCGAAGTAGCATTGACGACAAGTCCTATTTCCTCGCTCGTGGCTACGCAACCCCGATTTCTCATCAAAAATACTTCCGCACGAATCACTTGATTTTTTTAAAAGGTAAAAAATTATGAGTAGAATTGATGAAAAAGAGATTTTGCGCCAAATGTGCGAATCGCCCTTAAAAGAGCTAGGGCGTAAGGCATACCATATCAAAAATGACCTGCATAGCGATAAAATTACGACTTTTATCATTGACAGAAATATCAATTACACAAATATTTGCTGGGTGGATTGCAAGTTTTGCGCGTTTAAACGGCGCATTAGCGAGGATGGCGGATATATTTTGAGTTTTGATGAGATTGATAGCAAAATCGATGAGCTAATCGCTATCGGCGGGACGCAAATCCTTTTTCAAGGTGGCGTTCACCCCACGCTAAAGCTAGAATGGTATGAAAATTTGGTGCGACATATCCACGAAAAATACCCAAATATCACGATTCACGGCTTTAGTGCCATTGAGATTGACTATATTGCCAAAGTTTCGCGCGTGAGTGTTAAGGAAGTTTTGCAGACGCTTAAAAAAGCTGGGCTTAGCTCGATTCCGGGCGCAGGTGCGGAGGTGCTAAGCGATAGGGTGAGGGATATTATCGCGCCAAAGAAGTTAGATTCGAGTGAGTGGATAGCCATTCACCGCGCCGCCCACAAGCTAGATATGAAAACCACCGCTACGATGATGTTTGGTAGCGTTGATGATGAAAGCGACATTGTGAATCACTTCAAGCTAATCCGCGATTTGCAAGATGAGACGGGCGGATTCCGCGCTTTTATATTGTGGAGTTTTCAGCCTGATAATACGCCACTAAAAGCGCAGTTTCCGCAAATGCAAAAGGCGAGTTCAAACCGCTATTTGCGCTATCTAAGCGCGGCGCGAATCTATTTGGATAATTTCAAAAATATCCAAAGTAGCTGGGTTACGCAAGGCGCACAAGTGGGGCAACTCGCACTTGCCTTTGGCGCAAATGATTTGGGTAGCACGATGATGGAGGAAAATGTCGTGGCATCTGCGGGTGCGCGAAACTCGATGAATACGGCGGATATGATAAAAGTGATTCGCGATGCGGGGGAGATTCCAGCTATTCGCGACACGGCGTATAATATCTTAAAAATGTGCTAGTTTTTTGACGAATCTGTGTGGCAAATTACGGCGAATCAAAATGCGAATCTAAACATAAGGACAGGCGAAAATGAGATTTTTTATAAGCGTAATTTTTATCATAAATTTAACTTTTGGAGCAAATATGGGAGCAACTACAAAGAGTGCAAAAAAGACGGAAAATTTGGATTATATCGTTGTAAATGGCGTGGAGATTCCGCTCATTTATGAGTTATCAAACGCCCTGCCTTTGGGAAATATCAGCATTGTTTTCTATGGTGGCGGGAAAGTGTATGAAAGCAAAGTGGGCTTAAGTGCCTTTAGCGCGGATATTTTAAATCGCGGTAGTAAGACAAAAGGCGAGATTGACTTTGCAGACGCGCTTGAATCAAATGCCATTTCGCTAGGCGTTAGCAGTGGGCTAGAATCGCTTACTTTTGATATAAGTTTTTTGAGCGAAAAAAGGGGAATCGCCCTAGAGCTGTTGCGTGAGCTACTTCAAAGTCCAAATTTTACGCGCGATGCGTTTAATCAAAGCCAAGTCGCGCTAAAAGCCGAGCTATTATCAAAGGAAAATAATTTTGATTATATCGCCTCCAAAAACCTAAATAAGCTCATTTTCAAAGGCACACCGCTTGAAAATGCAAGTTTGGGCGAGATTAGCGACATTGAGAATATTAAACTTAGCGATATTGAGGACTTTGTTGGCGGTGCGCTTAATTTAGAAAACGCTGTGATTTTGGTGGGCGGGGATTTTGAGCTAGAATCCATTAAAAAAGATTTGGCTTCGTTGCTTACGATTTTACCCAAAGGACAGAAAATCAAACGCGCGAAATTTGCCCCAAACAGCGAGGCGCAAACGATTACCACCATAAAGCCCACAAAACAGGCATTTATTTATTTCGCATCGCCTTTTAACTTTGAATCTTACGAAAAAGATTTGCATAAACTAACGCTTATGAGCTTTATAATGGGCAGTTCGGGCTTTGGTTCGCGCGTAATGGAAGAGATTCGCGTAAAGCGTGGACTTGCCTACTCTGCGTATTTTTACGCCTCTGTCAATAGCGTAACGGCGCAGACTGCGGGTTATTTGCAAACGAGCTTGGAAAATAAGGACACGGCAATTAGCGTTTTTAAGAAAATTATCGCTGATTTTATCAAAAAGGGCGTTACGCAAAAAGAGCTAGATGGCGCGAAAAGCTACATTTTAGGCTCACGCGTCTTAAGCGATGAGACGCTAAATGCGAGGCTAAATAAGAAATTTCGCAATTTCACGCGCAATCTGCCACTAAATTACGATGATGAGTTTGTCAAAAAGATTAAAAATCTAAAATTAGATGAGCTAAACGCCTATATCAAGGCACATAGTGAGGTAAATAACCTTAGCTTTAGCGTGGTGGTGGATAAATAGCGTGTGCTAGGCGGTTAAGCGTGGAGGACATAGAGGCACTAAAAAAACTTGCAAAAATAGGCATTCACAATCTCTATGAGGCGATTTTATTTGCGCCAAAATCCTATACAAATACCTTTTTACTGCGCGATTTGGAGGATTCGCTAGGGGCGATTCGGGTGCGAATCGAGGGCAAAACAAAAATGGCAAAAATCCTAAAGATTCGCGCCTTTGCGTTAGACTTTGATTGCGCCATTGACATAAATATTTTTCACCCAAAGCCCTTTCATAACAGCATTTTTGCGGTGGGCAAGGAAATGTGCCTTTTGGGCGAGGTGGCGCAGTTTAACGGCGTCTATCAAATCAATCAGCCCAAAATCATCACGCAAATCAATCAAATTGTGATGAATTTTCCCACCACAAAGATGAAAAGCCAAAATCTAAATGAGATTTTTCGCGTTGTGATAACGCGTGAGGCGTTGAGTGAGCTAGGCTTGGAATCGCGCTATGTTGAGGCAATTTATACGATTTTTCACCCCGAATCTACGCTAGATTCAAGCGAATCTACCCACGAATCGCTTGAATCGCGCGAATCGCGCGAATCTTTGGGCGAATCTCAAAAATCCGCGTTTGATTCAAAGCGCGAATCTAAAATGCGTGAATCTTTGGGCGAATCAAATCAATCCGCATTTGATTCGCGCCACTTTTTACGCGATTTTAAGCGCAATGGTGGGCTTTTTGGCGTGTATTTAGAGGCAATCAAATTTGTAGAAATTTTATATTATATGAAATCTTTGGCAAATAAAAAGCGTGAGTTTGTCGCCACAAACCGCCTAAATAACGCGCCTTTGCTTGAATCATTCATCAAAAATCTGCCTTTTTCACTCACTCAAGGGCAAAGCAACGCGATTGCCTTTTTGCGCGAAAAATTAGGCAGTGAAAAAGCCACTCGTTGCGTTGTGATGGGCGATGTGGGCTGTGGCAAAACGCTTGTGATTTTATCTTGCGTAGCGTTAGCCTATCCAAAAAAGTCCATTTTACTCGCGCCCACCACCATTTTGGCGCGTCAGCTTTACGCGGAGGCGCAAAAATTTTTGCCCCCGCAAATCCGCACCGCACTAATGATAAAGGACGACAAGGGCGAAAATCTCGCTGAGTGCGACTTTCTTATCGGCACTCACGCGCTTTTGTATAGAAACTTAAGTGCGTTTGATTTGTTTATGACGGACGAACAGCACCGATTCGGCACGAATCAGCGACTAAGATTAGAAAAAATGCTAGAAATTGATGGCAAAAAACCGCATAATATTCAATTCTCCGCAACGCCGATTCCTCGCACTATGGCGATGATTGAAGCGCAATTTATTGATTTTTGTTTTATTAGAGATTTGCCATATCCAAAAAATATTAAGACGCAAATCATCACGCGCGAGGGCTTTGGCGAACTTTTCGCGCATATAAAAAGCGTAATCGCGCAAGGCAAACAAGTCGCCATAATCTACCCGCTAGTGGAGCAAAGCGAAGGAATCGCCTATCAATCGATAGCAGAAGGTTTGCCCTTTTGGCGCAAACACTTTGAGCGCGTGTTTGCCACGCACGGCAAGGACGCCGACAAAGAGAAAATTTTGGAGGAATTCCGCGATAATGGCTCTATTTTGGTGGCGACAACGCTATTTGAGGTGGGAATCTCACTGCCAAATCTCTCAACTATCGTAATCGTGGGCGCGGAGCGACTTGGATTTGCCTCATTGCACCAGCTACGCGGACGCGTTAGCCGCAATGGAATGCAGGGCTTTTGCTATCTCTACACAAATAACGCCGATTCGGCGCGTTTGAGGGAGTTTAGCGAGACGATGAGTGGCTTTGAAATCGCCGAGCTAGATTTAAAATACCGCAATAGTGGCGACATTTTGCGCGGGATTCGCCAAAGTGGCGAACAATTCCGCTACTTTGACTTTGCTACCGACAAAGATTTGGTAGAAAAGGCGACAAAATTCCTTAACAGGAGGAGTGTTAATGGATAATTTGGCAATATCATATATCAAGACGGATAGTGAAAGTATTATTGAGGTAATTATAGATGGATTAGAAGTTAAACAATTTCCATTAAACACTGACATAATTGATATATTTAATTCAATCAATAAAAATCACCACAACATAATTGAGATTAAACATAATGAAACAATAGAAGCTGTCAAATATATTACATATTTAGTAAATGCTAATTTAACAATTAAGGCTATAACTAATCGTGAAAAAATGTTTGACAATTCATTAGAGTTTAATAACCCAAATATAATTGAGATTAAAAATGATGGTATATTAAAAGCTAACAAGCACACTATATATTCATTCAATATCAATCTAACAACTAAAGCAAAAACTGATTGTATGAGCGTGAGAATGTTTGGTGAGCCATTAGAATTTGATAGTCCAACAAATATGCGCAAAATAATATTTAAAGGCGATGTTATTTTACAATGTGATTTTGCACAAGATGTATCTTTTAAAAATTGTGAGTTTTATGGGAATTTCTCTGCTAGTAATTGCAAGTTTCAAAGCAATGTATATTTCAATAATGCTGTTTTTAATAATTATGCAGATTTCCACGAAAGCACATTTAAACAAACTACTTGTTTTTATGGCGTAACTTTCAAGGAAGTGCCAAATTTTAGTGCTTGTCAATTTAAAGAGCATAAAGCTGTAAATTTGGTAAATGTTGATATGGCTAGTTTGGATTTTAAAAAAGTTGAGAATTTTATTGAAAATAATTTTAATGATGAACAATGTAAGATAGAAATTAAACAAGATTCGACTAATAAACCAATAATAGAACAAAAGCATAGATTGAAATATGCTAAAAACATCAAAGATTCATTTAGAACTATCAAAGATATTTTAATAACACAAAACAACACATTAGATGCACAAGAATGGCATAAATTAGAATTATATGCTAAAGAAATAGAAATAATAAACAAGCAATATGGTTCAGAAAGATTTAAATACTTCATCGATAGAATTCAATTGGCTTTTTATAGGCATATTTCAGACCATCACACGGATTTATTGCGTATTATGAATAATTTTGTATTATTGGTAGCACTATTTGTTATTTTTTATAATTTGAATGAGTATATAACAAAACCGTATGAACAGATAATGCAAGTAGTAAAAAATATAAATGTAAAAGCAAATGCAATTGCGTTAATGGTTATTATGGTTGTATATTATTGTATTAAAAAATTTATACGAAGATACGAAATGTTAAATGAAATCATACAATCATTTCGCGATTTAGCAATTGCTATCTTGTATATTATTTCATATACAATAATATTTCCAGTGGCATTGATTGTTATCTATGGTATAATGCCTATTGGCGAATATTTAACCGTAGATTCTGTTGTGTATTTGATGTATTACTATGAATTTATTGTTGTTTATTGTGTGCTTGTGTTTGTTGATGTGCAAAGAATAAGAAATATATTGTTAGTTATACTATATATATTTTTGTGTATATACTTTGCAAATAACCCATATATTGTTATACCGACATTGGAAGTTTTTAATAAAAAAGCTACTATTTCACAAGCAGGATTATCTATCGTTTATTCTGTATTAGCATTTTTGCTCATTTTTTCTCTACAAAAAACCGCGCGGAAAAATTCTATAATTCCAAGCTAAAAGCTATGTGCAAAAATAAAATCAACCAAAAGGACACCCAAATGAACATTTTACTAACCATAAACGACATTTCTATCACAGGTGGCGCAGAGCGAGTATGTGCAAATCTCGCAAATGCCTTGTGTGAGTGTGGACATAGCATAGAGATTCTTAGCTTTTATCGCCAAAATCCCTCTTTACCTTATGACACAAAGGCAAAACTAACTTTTATGCACGACCTTGGCGAAGATATTTTGAAGGATAAAATGCTATCAAACCCCATAAGAAAGCTATATTTTAAGAATTTACACAAAATTATTTTAGCTCTAAAAGTGTGGCAAAAATACAAGCACACCGATATTATCATCACTAATGACTGGACTTATATGCCACTTTTCAAGCGTAGGGGGGGGCAATACATTAAGATTCAGCACACTAGATTTGAAAGATACAATAAACGCAATAATCTTTTTGACACCCTCATCCTACTCACCGATAAAGAGCTAGATATATGGCAACGCTACCATAAAAATATCAAAGTTATCCCAAACTTTTTGCCTAATATTCCGCAAGTTGCTACGAATCACAGTCAAAATATTGTGCTAAGCGTAGGTAGATTTAGTAGCGAAAAAGGCTTTGTGCGATTACTTGATATTTGGAAAATAGTGAGAGATAAAATCTCGTCATTGCGAGGAGAATCTATGGATTCGCCGAAGCAATCTATGAATCCTAAAATGGATTGCCACGATTTTGCTACGCAAAATCTCGCAATGACGGGTGGGGATTCGTCATTGCTATGCAAATCAAACGCCCACGATTCATCATCGCAAAATCCTACGAATCACACCACCTTATCGTCATTGCGAGTGAGTGAAACGAACGAAGCAATCCACAAAAACAAAGAAACAAAAATGGATTGCCACGAATCGCTACGCGATTCTCGCAATGACAAATCAAACTTAAACGAATGGCAACTTATCATCGTAGGCGATGGAGTCTTAAAAGAGCAGATTCAATCTAAGATTCGCGCACTAAATCTCCAAGATTCAATAATCCTAAAGCCATTTACAAAAGATATTGAGCGTGAATATTTGGGGGCGAGTATTTACGCTATGGCTTCGCATTTTGAGGGCTTTCCTATGGTGCTACTAGAAAGCACAGCTTATGGCTTAGCACCCATATCCTTTGACATAGCCACAGGACCAAGCGATATTATCGAAAACAATAAAAGCGGATTTTTAGTCGCCGATAATGACTTGCAAGGATATGCGGAAAAACTCATCGCCCTAATGAGTGATGAATCTATGCGGATTGCATTTGGCAATGAGGCGAAACGAATCGCGAGTGAGCGATTTAGCAAGGAAGTGGTGATGAGGAAGTGGAAAGAGGTGTTTAAGGGCTAGATAAAGTGTCGCATATTTGCGATATGTAGGAGTTTTTTGGGCTGGCGGTGCAAGTCTTTTAAGAAATGCCACCACACTAGGGGCTTTGGAAAACGGATTTGCTTTAGCATTGTCTTTAGCCCCATAGGGTCTTTAGCTAGAGAGATTTTAAACACTTTCATCGCATAGCCTAGCGTGATATTGCCAAAAAAACTTTCATATTTCTTTTTCAATCCGTGCTTTTTGCTACGCAAATTTTCACTATACACAAAAGCCTCATAAAACTCCCACAGCTTAAACCCCACCACCACAAAGCAATATGCCTTAAAGTAAGCGCGCATTTCTTTGTAGCTACTAAAATCTTTTCGCAAAGGCTCTAAAAAGCTAGGGAGTTTATCAGGCATAGAGATATTGTGTTGATTATTCATTATCGAAGTCGCCCTATGTCTATACACATAAAGAGACATATCACTATACTCCACTTTGTTTGCTAGGGCAAAAAGCAATGTCCCAAAGTCGTGGTCTTCGTGGTAGATTCCCTCTGTGTAGCGCAAGGCATAGTGGTTAAGAATGTTTGCTTTAAAAAGCCCTTGTGGGGAAAAAAAGAAATTATAGATTTTATTGTGAGAAAGGAGCTCTAAGCCACTTTCATAGCTATTTTTTTTGAGTTTGCCCATATATGCACCTTTACTAAGTGTCTTTGTCTCCTCATCAAAATCACTCCAATTATGCACAAAAATATCTAAATCTTTTGCAAGGAAATTTTGCACACAAAGTTCTATGCACTCTGGCTCTATATAATCATCACTATCGATGAAATGGATAAGTGCGTCTTTAGGAAGCTCTTGGGTGATAAAGTCATTTATCCTCTCTAAATCGCTTTTGATAAAGTTTGGCTGGATTTTAGTAAAGTGAAAAAGCAGCTCTTGTGTGCTAAGGGATTTGTAGGATTTAGCAAAGGAGTGTGTTTGGGTAAGGCTTTGAATTGTTGTGTCATTGCGAGCGAGGTTTGCCTCGCGTGGCAATCCATTTTGTGAGATTTTTGATTGCTTCACTTCGTTGGCAATGACTGATGAAGTGTGGTTTATCTCATCTTGGCGAATTGTTTTATTGGCTTCACTTTCTTGCAATAATGATTTATCTAAACTTTGTTTTTCAAAAAACTCCCGCAATGCACTGCCTTTGATAAATTCAAGCCCTGTGTTTCGCGCCGAACTCAACCCTCCATTTGGCTTTGACACCACAAAGATTCGCTTATCTTTTTTAGCAAACTCTAACGCAATACTTAAACTCTCATCACTGCTCCCATCATCTATAAGGATAATGTCTAGATTCTCATAGCTTTGTGCAATCACACTCTCTATACACTGCGCTAAATACGGCGCGACATTGTAAATGGGGATAATGATAGAGACTAGGGGTAAGGATTGACTTGACATATTTTGCATATTTACTTCTTACTATTTGCCCTTTTGCGTAAATTTGGCTCTAAAATCTTTTTGCGGATTCGCAGGTTCAAAGGCGTGATTTCTAAAATCTCATCTTCCTCTATCCATTCTAATGCGCGCTCCAGCGTCAAATCGCGTGGTGGCACTAGCTTGATTGCCTCATCTGCGCCACTAGAGCGCATATTTGTAAGGTGCTTTGCCTTTATGGGATTGACATCTAAGTCATTATCACGGCTATGTTCGCCTATCACCATTCCCACATAGACTTTTGCCTGTGGCGCGATAAAGAGAGTTCCTCGCTCTTGAATGTTAAAAAGCGAAAATCCTGTCGCCTCACCCGCCTCCATAGAGATGAGCGCGCCATTTTTGCGCGACTCCACGCTTCCGCTAAATGCGCGAAACTCTAAAAAGCTGTGATTCATCACGCCCTCGCCCTTTGTATCTGTCAAAAACTCGCTACGATAGCCGATAAGCCCCCGCGCTGGAATCTCAAATTCTAATCGCGTAAATCCATCGCCCATAGGATTCATCGCTTTCATCTCCGCCTTTCTGCGCCCAAGTCGCTCGATAATCGTCCCGCTAAAATCTTGTGGCGTATCGATTACTAAGTGTTCAAACGGCTCACATTTTGTGCCATCAATATCTTTGACAATGACTTCAGGGCGCGAGATACTAAACTCAAAGCCCTCTCTGCGTAAGTTCTCCGCTAAAATAGTGATTTGCAATTCCCCGCGCCCACTTACGCGGAATTTCCCCTCTCCCATTTCCTCACAGCGCATTGCGATATTTGTCTGCATTTCTTTTAAAAGCCTATCTTTAATCTTATTTGCCGTGATATGTTTGCCCTCTGTCCCAGCTAGTGGGCTATCATTTACGGCGAAATACACGCTCATTGTGGGCTCTTCTAAGTGCATAGGGTCAAGCGGCATAGGATTGTCCTTATCCACAATCGAATCTCCCACATCAACGGCGTTAAATCCCGCAATCGCTACAATATCCCCAGCCCCAGCGGTTTCAATTTCAGTCCGTGCTAATCCCATAAAGCCGATTAGCTTTGTGATTTTGCCTACTTCTTTTGTGCCGTCCCCTTTGGCAAGCATTACAGATTCGCCCTTTTTTACAATGCCATTAAACACCCGCGCAATGCCGATTTTGCCTACATAGTTGTCGTAATCAAGCGTAAAAACTTGCATTTGCAATGGATTTTCACTACTTCCACTTGGCGCACTCACACTCTCTAAAATCGCCTCAAAGAGCGGCTCTAAATTCTTTTTTTCATCGTCTAGATTCTTCACCGCATAGCCATCTCGCGCTGCAGCATAAATCACAGGAAAATCAAGCTGTTCATCACTCGCCCCCATAGCCACAAACAAATCAAAGACTTCATCTACCACCCTATCAGGCTCGGCTGCGGGTTTGTCGATTTTATTTACCACGACAATGGGGCGGATTCCAAAGCCTAGTGCCTTTTTTACGACAAATTTGGTTTGTGGCATTACGCCCTCTTGCGCATCGACAAGCAAAAGCACGCCATCTACCATTTTTAGCACGCGCTCTACTTCGCCTCCAAAGTCCGCGTGTCCGGGCGTATCGATAATGTTGATTTTGGTGTCTTTATAGGTTATGGCGGTGTTTTTGGATAGGATTGTGATTCCGCGCTCTTTTTCTAAGTCGTTGCTATCCATTACGCGCTCATCGATTTTCTCGCGCTCACTAAATGTGCCAGATTGGCTTAAAAGCCCATCAACTAGCGTTGTTTTGCCGTGGTCTACATGGGCGATAACGGCGATATTACGAATCTTTTGGGTATTTTGCATTGAAGTCCTTTGAATCTATAAAGTGCATTTAAAAAGCGCGGATTTTAGCGATTCATAGCTTAAAATACAAATTTTTGGAAAAGTTACTTGTTTTGGTTTTGTGGATTGTTTCGGGCAAAGCCCTCGCAATGACGAGTGGGTGCAGATTGCTTTGTCGGCTTCGCTTCCTCGCAATGACGGAAATAAGGCGTAATGACAAAACTCCACTATGTCATTGCGAGTGAGTGCAACGAACGAAGCAATCCATTTGGTTTATTTGTTGTGGATTGCTTCGCCTTGCCAAAGGCAAGTCTCGCAATGACGAGTGGGTATGTATTGCTTCGGGTAAAACCCTCGCAATGACGAAATAAGGCGCAATAACTAATAGTAGTTTGCAATGACGAAGTGAGTGACAAACTCCATTTTTTAATTCTTATCCTTATTGATTAGTTTCCCCTTCCCTATCCACGGCATCATCGCTCTTAATCTTTCGCCTACGCGCTCGATTTTATGCGCTGCTAGGTTTTTGCGCTCTGCATTCATTCGCGCATACCCTGCCTTGCGCTCTAGGATAAAGTCTTTTGCAAAAGTGCCGTTTTGGATTTCTCTCAAAATCTCTTTCATCGCCTTTTTAGATTCGGCGTTAATTACGCGTGGTCCGCTTATCATATCGCCGTATTCTGCGGTGTTTGAGATAGAGTAGCGCATATCGGCTAAGCCACCTTGATAAATTAAATCTACGATTAGTTTTAGCTCGTGTAGGCATTCAAAATACGCCATTTCTTCGGGGTATCCAGCCTCCACAAGTGTCTCAAATCCAGCCTTAACTAGGCTTGTTACGCCACCGCATAGCACGGCTTGTTCGCCAAATAAATCTGTCTCGGTTTCATCTTTAAATGTTGTCTCAATGATTCCACTTCTACCGCCACCGATTGCACAGGCATAGCTTAGGGCGAGTTGCTTAGAGTTGCCGTCATAGTCGTTTGCTACGGCGATTAAGTCTGGGATTCCACCACCTGCGACAAATTCGCTTCGCACGGTATGACCGGGTGCTTTTGGAGCTACCATAATCACATTTACTTCTTTTGGCGCGTTGATTTGCCCAAAATGCACATTGAATCCGTGCCCAAACGCAATGGTTTTGCTTGGCGATAGATTTGGCAAAATGTCGTTTTTAAACACATCGCTTTGCAACTCATCTGGTATTAGAATCATTATCACATCGCTTTGCTTTGTCGCCTCGCCTACGCTTAGGACTTTGAAATTTTTCGCCTCCGCTTTTGCCTTAGACTTTGAGCCTTCGTGTAAGCCGATGACTACTTCCACGCCACTATCGCGCAAATTTTCTGCGTGTGCGTGTCCTTGAGAGCCAAATCCTATGATTGCTACTTTTTTCTTTTTGATTAAACCTAACTCGCAATCCTTATCATAATACACATTTAGTGCCATTTTTCACCTCGTAATTTTGATTTTATAAAGTTGCGAATTGTAGTGAATTTTGCTTAAAAATTTTATAAATTTATGATAATATTGCGTTTTTAACTTTATTTTTAGGGGCAAATTATGCAAGAAAATGAAATTTATACCTCACTCATCAAAAATATTTCATCATTTCCAGCGATTTCATCGATTGTCGGTGAAGTTTGTAGCGTGTGCCAAGACCCAAATTCAAGTATTGCGGACTTAGTCAAAGTCATTGAGCGCGACCCGGGCATTATCATTGATATTTTGCGTATTTCAAATTCGCCTATTTATGGATTCACACGCGAGATTTTAAATATTTCACAAGCCGTTTCGCTCTTTGGTATGGGGACGATTAAGGGCTTTGTGATTAGCTCTGTCATTCGCAAAAATATGAAAATCAGCCTCGAATCTTATGGCACAAGCACCACTGCGTATTTGGATATTTGCCGTGAATACAATAGGCTTTTAATGGAAGTGTATAAAGGTGCGCCAAATGCGATAAAAGAGGTGATTTTTCCAGCGTCCTTTTTGATGACTTCTGGCATTATGCTACTTGCAAATGAGGCGGCAAAGCTAGAAAATATAGAGGAATTTCAAAGCAAAATCAAAGAGGCGGATTATTTTTTAGATGTGGAGAGCGAATTTTTCGGCGTGAATTGTATCGAAGTAACGGCGTTGCTTTTTGAGCATTGGAATTTTGAATCCGCGCTTATTGAGGCGATTCGCGGTGTGGATAAGGGTGAGATTACCGAAACTTCCGCACCTCTAAGATTCGCGCTAAATTGCATTAGTTTGCATAAGCAATACGCGCCCACACAGCTAGAAAACGCACGAAAATTTATTAGCGACAACGCGCTAGACTTAGATAGCGCGGCGTTTGACGCCTTTGTAAAAGCGCACAACGAGCAAGAGTAAGTTTATTTTTAGATTTGCAAAGCATTGACTTGCAAATCTTAAAACGCCTTGCATTCCTTAAGCATTCGCGTGAAATATCCATCTATTTGCGCAATGTAGCTTTTATTTTGGCTAATTATCATCATCTCATAATTCACTTCAAACGCGCTTTTGCTCCAATTCGCCGAGCCAAAAACCACGCTTTTATCATCGATGAGCGCGATTTTATTGTGCATTATGCCATTATATTTGCCGTTGTTTTTGCCCTGCAGTGTGCAAACTTCGATATTTTTTAGCTTTGCGAGATAGCCGATTTGCGAGTAAGAATCATCTATATTTGACTTGTAATCAAAGACGATTTTAAAGCTCACACCGCGCTTTGCGCTGTCTCTAATCGCCTTTGCAATTTCGCGATTCGTAAAGCTATAAATGGCGATTTTGACTTCCTTTTTCGCGCCTTTGATTTCGCTAACTAGCGCATTTACCGCGTTTTTTGAATCATAAGGCATAAAATATAACGAATCTGCATTTAAAAGATTCGCCCAAAATCCTATGCAAAACGCATAAAATACAAGTTTTTTCATACAGCCTCCACATTAAAATTATCAAGTATTTTTAAAAGCAAAAATAATGCTAAAAATCCGCTTAATTTTATTTGAATCTAAATGTGATTTTTGCTAAAATCGCCGATTTTAATTTTTAAAATATCGTGGAGTGATGATGCGCTTTTTGCTTGTCAATAAGAATCCTGCAGTCAAAAAAATTTTTAACATTACCGCTAAAAAGGCAAATATAGAGCTTGATGAGGTAGATGCTGTCGATAAGATTCCTTTAGACAAGGATTATAGTTGCATTTTTATCGATGATGGCATTAAAAAGTCTGGTGATGTAAATAATTTTAAAAGCAAAATGGCAACCACCAAATTTTGCATTATTTTGGCTAAAGATTCGCCTTTGGCAAGTGGATTTGACAGTTATATTCGTAAGCCATTTTTACCCACAGATATTTATGAAGTGCTAAAAAAAGAAAAATATAGCGATATGAATACCGTCAAAGATGAGAGCGATTCCAAAGGCAATATCAATGATGATATAGATGAATTAAGTGGCGCTGATAGCATAGATGAAGTGCCAGAGACGGATATTAACGCAAATAACGACATAGATTTATCGGAATTTAGCGATAGTGAAGATGAATTTTTAAGTGGCACAAAAGAGCCAGAAACGGCGCAGGGCATTGATTTTAGCGGTAGTCCGCTTGGTAGCGAAAGTGGGGCGATTGATTTTGATATTCCAGAGGATTCCTCGCAGGGCTTAGATTCGGTGGATTTAAGCCATTTAAATAGCTCCGCTGATAATGCTGATATTCCGCAAGATTCATCGATTGATATGGGATTAGATGATAGCGCGATAGATACAGGTGCGGGAGATTTGGATTTAGGGGAGGTAGATTCAACCGCAGGGGCGCAGAGTGCGGATTTAGGCGCGGATTTAGATTTGGGTGCAGGAGATTTAGGCGCGGATTTAGCGCAAGATGCAATTCTAGAGCCTACTCCAAATCCTGCGGTAGATTCGCCAAGCGCGGATACTACCCCAGATATCGATTTAGGCGATGTGCCAAGTGCAAATCCTAGCGTAAGTCAGCTACAAGAAAGTGGCATTGATTTGGATTTGCCAAATGTGAATCAATCCGCTCCCGTAGATTCGCAGCCCACTCCCGCAGATTTGCCACCCGCCATAGAGCCACAGCAAGATAATCTATCGCAATCCGCCGATGACATTGACTTTAGCCAAATTATGGCGTTGCAAGATGAGATTTTGGAGGAGGAAAAGACCAAAAATCAAAAGAAAAGTATCATCGGTGGCGATATTTACACGCCTAAGGGCGAGGCAAAGGGCGCAGAGCCTAAGCCTAGCGCAGAGGCGCAAACGCCAAAAGCAGATTACGCGCCAGATATTGCGCTAGATGCGCAAGTCGCCGAGCCTATCGCCGACATTGCGCCACAGGATTTGCCACAAGATTTAGGTGCTGATTCGATAGATTTGGCACTAGATTCGCCCACACCAAGCACAGATTCGCCAAGTGTTGATTCGCAAAGCGCAGATTTTGCGGATATTGCCATAGATTCGCCTACGCCAAGCGTGGATTTGGGTGCTGATTTAGGCGCGGATTCGATAGCTTTGGATACGACTCCAGCTCCAGCACCGCAGGATTTTACCATAGATTTAGCTCAAGATTCACAAACGCCACAAGTGGATTCCACGCCAGATTCTGCGCCACAAGATACCATAGATTTGGCGTTAGATTCGCCGATTCCAAGCGCGGATTTGCCAAGTGCGGATTCACAGAGCAATGATTTTGCGGATATTGCTCAAGATTTGTCAAATTCGCAAGAGCCGATGAAAGATGCACAAGGCGCGGAGGACGACTTCTTAGAATCGCTTGATTTTCTAAAAGACCCCACGCCAAGCGTAGCGGATTCAAATTTCATTGATATGAGTGGCGATTCTACGCCTCCGCCGAGTGCGCCACCACCCGATTTAACACAAAGTGCGCCTCCGCCAGATTTGACGCAAGATAGCGCGGTTTCTGCGCCACCTCCCGCGCCAGAGCCACAAGCCACTAGCGCAGAGCCACCCAAATACGAGGAATACAGCTTTGATAGTATGGCAAATGAGGAATTTGACGGGCTAGATGGCTTAAGTGGTATTAGTAGCATAGCTAGTGATTCGCCTTTAGAGTTACCGCCAAAGCCCACTAACAAGGGCAATAACGACATTTTAAGCAACCTAGAGATTAGCCCACAGGATAATATCACTGCGGATTATCACGCCGATTCGCCAAGTGTTGCACAATCCGCGCCACTCAATCAAAGCGAGGACGCGCTAAATCATATCGATGAGCAGCATTTTAACACCGCGTTTTCCAGTGGCATTAGCGCGGAGATGGATTCTATCTCGCCAAACTTCAAGGCGCAGGACTTTATACAGGATTTGACGCTTGGTAGCGACACGGCACTGCCAGATTTTTCAAAGTCGCTAAAACAGCACACTACGGCGGAACAGCGATATAATATGCTAGGACTTCCCATAAATGAGGACGGCGCGGTAAAAGATATACAGGATTTAAGCAAAAATGAGCTTGATAGCCTCGATGATGAGGCGATTTTGCTTTTGCAGGAAAATTCCTTGCAAAACAAATCCACGCCTAAAGCCACGCCAAAGGGCGAATCACCTGTTAATTCATCGCCAAAGATTTTAGATAAACAGCAAATTGATGACATTACAAATATCTTAGAGGGGACGCAAAAGCCAAACACCAGCGCACCAAGCGAATCGCAAAAGCCACAAAAACCAAGCGTCTCTATCAATAATAACGAATTTGGCTCACTCACACAAGAGGCATTAAGCGAAGTGCTAGGCGAGGAAATTAGCGATGATGAGTTTGAATCTAGCGATGATTTAATGGGCGCAACGCCAAATATAACAAGCGATTCGCCAAAAGGCGCGAATCAAAGTGCGAATCCGTCCAAAACGCCCTCCATTCCTAGCCAAATCAATTTGGGCGATGGCAATATGGATATTGCAAATATTTTGCAGACATTTCCAATCGATAAGCTACGCGAACTGCTAAGCGGTGTGCAAATCACTGTGAATATCACATTTCCTACGAAAAAGCAATGATAATCATCTCAGGTCCAAGCGGTGCGGGTAAATCTAGCCTTTGCAAAGAGGCGTTTGCGCGTATTCCAAATCTCTACTTTAGCGTCTCATCAACCACGCGTGAGAGGCGCGAGGGCGAGAAAAACGGGGTGCATTATAATTTCATAAGCGTTAAAGCGTTTGAGAGTGGCATTGAAAATGGTAAGTTTTTAGAGTGGGCAAAGGTGCATAACAACTACTACGGGACGCCAAAAAGCGAGGTGGATAGGGCGAATCGCGAGGGCAAAATCATCATTTTTGACATTGATATTGTGGGGCAACGCGCGATAAAGGCGCATTATCCAAACGCTACTTCGATTTTTATCACAACGCCAAATAGGGCGATTTTGGAGGCGCGGTTAAAAGGGCGTGGGGCGGATTCGCCTGAAGTTATTGCACGACGGCTTGAAGGCGCATTTAGCGAAATGCAACAAATGGAGAATTTTGATTTTGTCATCATCAACGATGATCTTGAAACCGCGTGTGAGGGATTCCTAAGCATTATCAAATCTATCAAATTTAAAAACAGCGCGGAATTAAGCAAACAGATTCGCAATAAATGGCGCGAGTGAGAGCGAATCTCTATGGAAGTGCGAATCTAATAATCCACTTACAACACAAAAGGCGTATCTTGATATACGCAGAAATTTAGCCAATTTGCAAAAATCACACTTGAATCCGCCCTCCAATCATAGCGCACTTCGCCGTCCTCTGCAAAATAATTCAGTGGCGCATCGATTGCTAAACCCTTTGCCTTATCGCGTTCATACTCATCGCGCAAGGTAAATTTGCCATATTCAGGGTGTCCTAGCATAAAAATGTCTTTTTCATCTTTTAGCAAACTAATGCCACTCTCCGCACTTTTTAGCAAAATATCTAGCGATGATTCACGCGCTACACGCTCCGCTACCTCTTCATCAACGCCACTATACCTTGAGTGCGGGATTTTTATAGAGTCGCCCAAGCCAGACAATAGCACATTTGGCGTAACTATGCTATGCCTATAAATACCTGATAGCTTTGAATCTAGGGCAATTTTAGGAATCTTGTGAAAATAATACAGCCCAGCCATTGCCCCCCAGCAAAGATACAGCGTGGAGGTGCATTTGGCGCGTAAAAAGTCCATTATCGCACATAGCTCACGCCAATATTTCACTTCCTCGAATGCCAAATGCTCGATTGGTGCGCCTGTGAGAATTGCGCCGTCAAACTTTTGCCCTTTTATGCGCTCAAAATGCACATAGAATTTATCCAAATGGCTTTTTGGCGTATTTTTACCCACATAGCTTTGCGTGGTTAAAAGCGTGATATTGATTTGCAGGGGCGAATTTGCCAAAAGCGATAAAAGCTGATTTTCTGTTTGAATCTTTGTAGGCATTAGGTTAATGATAAGAATTTCAAGCGCACGAATATCTTGGTGCTTTGCACGCGCCGTGTCCATTACAAACGCGCTTTTTTCTAGCTCACTAAAGGCTGGAATGTCCTTTGGAATGATGATTGGCATAGTATTCCTTTAATAAAATATATATTGTATTTATTACATTTTACTTAGAATCGCATAATTTTTTGCTTAAACGCAAAATTATCACTTTAAGACATTTAGATTCATAATTTATGCAAATTATCATTGCTTTTTTACAGAATCCATTACGATTCGCTCACCCATAAATGGCATATTGAGGCTTTCTGCAACTGCTTTGCCTAAAATCAAAATGCTTGGATTTTCGCATAGCTCAGCCATTTGTGGCAGTTCGCCCAAAGTGCCGATGATTGACTTTTGGCTAGGCAATGAGATATGCGCGATAAATGCAACAGGGAGATTCGCGCTAATGCCCTGTGCTAAAGCCTCATCTTTAATGCGCTCCGCAAAGCTACGCGCCATAAGCACGATTATCGTGTAAGGCGAATCTTTAAGCCACGCTAACCACTGCGTGTGGAAAACGCTCTCACGCAAATGCGCTGAAACGATAAGCGCACCCGAGCTAATGCCACGCAAAGTCGGCGCGACACCGCTATACAGCGCACCACACAGGCTAGAAGTAATCCCGCTGATATATTCCACCTCGATATTATGCGTGTGTAAAAAACTCGCCTCCTCCCACACACGCCCAAAAATCACAGGGTCGCCACCCTTTAGTCGCCCCACGATTTTGCCCTGCCTTGCGTGGCGAAGCATTAGCGCGTTTATTTCCTCTTGCGTAAAAGACGCCTCGCCCTTGCGTTTGCCGACATTTATGCACTCCACACCAAGCCCCTTGATATGCGCAGTAATCTCCGCACCTATGAGATTATCCACCAGCGCAATGTCAAGCAAGGCAAAGGATTCAAGCGCATTTAGCGTAAGTAGCCCAAAGTCGCTAGGACCACAACCGATGATAAGCACCTTGCCAAGCGCATTTTGACACTCTTTGGCGATAGAATTTTTTGCCTTTTTATCCTTTGGGGGCGCGATTTGGCGCAGATTTTTTAGGCGATGAGATAGCACACCAAGTGCTTTTGGCAAAATCGCGCTAATCTTATTGCGCAGGACTTGCGAGAGAATGGGACTTGCGCCATTTGTGCTAACCATAACGCTGACATTCTCGCGCCTAACGATACTTCCAAAGTAAAAATCGCACAGATTCGGCGTATCCACGACATTTAGCAAAAATCCGCATTCCTTGCGCACAGAGTGTAAAAACGCGCCAAGTTTCGCATCGCCACTTGCATCGATGATAATCTCAAAGGGCTTTAGAAGTTGCAAGTCGGTGGTGGAAGTAAGGGTGAGGATTTGAAAGTTTGAATCGCTTTGAATGCACGAATCACTTGTCTCTTTTCGCAAAAAGGGCTGCACCCCTCGCCCCGCTCCCCCTACGCGCCAAAAAGCTGCCGCTTTTTCGCTTTTAGGGGGAGAGCCTCGCAACTCCGATTCTAGCAAAAAATCGGCGGGTGGCACTACTGCACCCTTTGATTCCGATTTTTTGCACCACGAATCGGGCGAGATTCGGTGTGCTGACGCACGATTATTTATTGAATCTGCAAAATATGGAGCGAATCGCTTATCGCAAATCTCACGCGCCCACACGCAAACTTCCCACTGCGAATCTTGCAAAACCTTAAACTTTTGCCACGCCACCGCCCCAGCACCGATAAGTAGCGTCTTTTTAGGCGTAAGCGCAATGGGCAAACTAAAAGATTCACGCGATTCGCGCGTAGATTCAAAGGATTTTTTTGGCATATTTTTCACATAAAAAGCAATTTTTCAAGTCTGTGTGCAGCCGATAGGCTTTTTGCCGTGCTTTTTTATAAAATCTGTGATGATGATATTTTCGGCTTTTTTGCTTGGCGGGTAGCTGTCCTCAAACACCTGCCCAAAAATCTCATATCGTGGCTTTGGCGGGAAAAACGCATATACAAGCACTTCTTTGTTGATTTTTAGCAGACTTTGCAAGACAAAGTAGTTTGTCGTGGAGTTTGTGCCATTTATGCGGTATTCTGTCTTGCCACAATTATAGCTTTGCACGCGCTCTTTTATGTTGCTTATGGATTGCCCGATTTTAAAAATTTTGCTTTCAATAACAAACACATACACAAAGCCTTTATCTTGGCATTTTGTCTCATCTATGATTTGTATTTCTAGCTTTTCTTTATCATTATTTGGCGTTAATTTGCAAATAAGACTAAAATGCTCTTTGTAAGCAAAATCCTCATATTTACACTCACTAGCAAGTTCATCAATATTTTTTAGTGGGACTATATTTTTATTTTTTTGCTTTGCCATAATACGCCTTGTTAAATGACTCTATCACTGCGTTTTCCTCATCGCTTAGCGCAAATGTGCCAAATTTTGGAAAGTTTTGCAAGATTCTAATGTTGTTAAAATTCCCATAGCGCGTGATATTATTTAGGAATTTATAAATGGGCTCATCAAGCTCATTTTTGATTTTTTGCGCTTGAGAGAGATTTTCGCAACGCACAAAGGCGATAGATTGCGTCATTCCACAGTTATCAATAAATGTGCCGTATTGATTGGTAAGTGAGATAAAGACTTTATGTCCCTCTTGGTATATATGAGGCTTTGAGGCATACACCACTTGGCTAGGCGTGTGGATAAGTTTGTAAATATGCGTTTTATCTTGTCTAGTGCTTATACATTCTCGCTTGGTGTAGCGGTGCAGATTTGAGCTTGTCTGAATCTGATATTTTGGCAAGTTGTGATTATTTAGCGTTTTATCGATGATATTTTGCACGATTTGAGAGTGATAAAGCGGGATAAATCGCTGATTTGGCGTGATTTTTACAAATTGTCTATCTTTTAACACATAGTGATTGCGCACTTCAAAGGCTTCTTTGTTTGGCACTTTTTGGAGTAAAAACCAAGTAAAAGATGAGCCAACTTGTGGAAAATATTTTTTCGCCCCGCCAATATCTAAAATCCTAAATTGATACTTGCTAAGCTCACTAGGCAAGTCATTTCTATCGGCAAAGCTCATCCAATTATTTGGCACGATGAAAAGCAAATATCCGCCATCTTTTAAAATCTTTAGCGATTTTTGGATAAAGGCGCGAGAGAGGTTGTGATTTTTAGAGACGCGCTTTCCGTCATTAAACTTCGCGTAAGGCGGGTTTGAGACGACTAAATCATATTCTTTGTTTTCGATAAATTCCAAAAAATCCATTATGGTTAGGTTGATATTTTCGCCAAAATAGGCTTTTAAGTTTGCTATGCGTTTTTCGTTTATTTCGTTGAAATAGAGATTTTTAAGTGGCGTTTTTAGCGCAGCGTAAGCGTGAAAATTACCATTGCCACAGCACGAATCAAGCACTTTAATATTTTGCCTTTGCCAAAATTCATTAGGCAGCGAATCAAGCATTTCTTTGACACAATCCATAGGGGTGCAAATGTCATTAGAATTTACAAAATGTTCAGCATTAAAATTAAGCGTATCAAAGTGATTTTTTATCGCTTCAAACTCTGCTAACAAGGCGATTCTCCTAAGGTTTTATAAAGGCGAATTATAGCAAAAATTTTACCATTTCGCAAAGCAAATTTGGCAACTCTTGCATAAAATCCCCCTAAACTTCCCTACACTCCCATTCAGGGTAAAATTCGCGGATATAGGCATTTAGCGCGATTTCTTGTGGCGTATATTTTCGCCCCGATTCTACGATTTGCCCCTTTGAATCACTATCATTTTCAAGCACCTCTACAATCATTCCTGCCCCAAGTGTGGCGTTTGTGTATTTATCGATGATGATAAAGCTCCCTGCCACGCGGTTATTGTTATAAGATTCAAGCCCCAAAGCCCTATCAAACTTCACCACGCACCGCGCTATATCGTTTAGGTGCAGATTATGCGCGGGGTGTTCGCTAAAGTCGTTAATGTCCTTTTTATACACGATTTTTTCCACACTGCCTTTGAGCGTGGAAGTCGCGCGTTTGATGACATAGCTAGATTGCAATTCTAGTGCCACCTCATCAAACCACACAATATCCGCCACCACGCATTTGCCAAGCCTAAGGCTATGTCCGCGCTTTGCGATTATATCGCCACGCGTTATGTCAATCTCATCTTCTAGCACAAGCGACACACTTTGTGGGAATCCTGCGCTTTTTACCGCGCCCAAAGTCTTTTTATCAAACTTTTTGCAATCCAAATCCGCAATCTTTTGGCTGACAATCGCCTTAACTTTGCTTGTTTTGTTTGAGGGCAAAACGACTATGCTATCCCCCACTTTAATCTCGCCACTTTCTATATTGCCACAAAATGCGCGGTAGTCGAGATTGGGGCGATTCACATACTGCACGGGCAAAATGAAATTTGTCCCGCCTTGCTTGTGAATCTTTGCATTATCTAAAATCTCCATTAAGGAAAGCCCATTATACCACGCGATTTTATCGCTTTTATGCAAGATATTTTCGCCATTTAGCGCGGAAATGGGGATAAAATCAAATGTAATGTCGCCGCCTGTTTGATTCGAGTAAGCGAGTTGCGGAATAATCGCCTTGTAATCTGCCACAATCTTATCAAAAACCTCTTTGGAGTAATCCATTAAATCCATTTTATTCACAGCTACGATTATGTGCTTAATTCCAAGCAAACTCACAATATAAGAGTGCCGTTTGCTCTGCGTAAGCACACCTTTACGCGCATCAAGCAAAATCACCGCAATGTCCGCCGTGCTAGCACCTGTCGCCATATTGCGCGTGTATTGCTCGTGCCCGGGCGTATCGGCGATGATATATTTGCGCTTATTTGTGGTAAAAAAGCGATATGCCACATCGATAGTAATGCCCTGCTCACGCTCACTTGAAAGCCCA
>JBNMKJ010000011.1:0-56797 GCA_050874285.1 Helicobacteraceae bacterium
GTTTTGCCTTTGACATCGGCGTCAGCGACATTATAAGTCTGCTCGTAAGTTTTCTCACCATCGAATCTTTCTATTACTACTTTCATTCTGGTTTCCTCCCATCAAGTGAAAAGTCTGTTACAACGACATCTTTGTAACTTAGCTTAAGTTTGTTGTCTTCCAAGCTCACAATGCTGTGTTTTAGGAATTTTTCATCATCGCGTTTTGGATAGTCCTCTCTAGTGTGCGCTCCACGACTTTCAAGTCGTTTTTGCGCCGCCAAACAAGCGCATTTAGATAGCAAAATAAGATTGCCAAGCTCGACATAATCCGTAAATGCGGTATTCATAATCTCGCTTTTGTTTTGAATGCGAATCTTGTTGTATCTAGCCTCGATAGATTCGAGGTTTTTAGCTAGTTTGTCTAGTTTGCTTTGTGTCCTAAAGATTCCCATATTATCCCAATTTTCGCGTCCTAATTCCTCGCGCAAAGCATACATATCATTTGCCTTGCCCTCGCCGTTTGCGACTTCTTTAAATTTCGCTTTCCAGCTATCGACTAGCTCTTGCACTCTTTTGCCTTCGCCAAAAGACGCATCTTTTGCGTAAGTTGCCGCACCATCACCTGCAAGTTTGCCTGTAACGACTGCGTCAGTTAGTGAGTTTCCGCCAAGTCTGTTTGCGCCGTGAATCGAAATACAACTAGCCTCGCCACCGACATAGATTCCAGCGATTTTTGTGCTCATATCATCAAATTTCGCCACTTCAACGCCACCCATAGAGTAGTGAGCTGTCGGGCGCACAGGCACAGGTTTGTCAATCAAATCGATATTTTCAAAAAGCATCGCAGTGTGGCGAATCTTTGGCAATTTTTTCATAATGGTTTCTTTGCCTAAGTGTCGCACATCGCAAAGCACATACGAGCCAAGCCCTTTGCCATAGCCTCTACCTTCGCGAATCTCAATTTCCATAGCTCTTGCTACGACATCGCGTGGGGCAAGTTCGGCTTTTTCGTGGTATTTTTTCATAAATCGTTCGCCCTTATTATTGATAAGGTATCCGCCCTCACCACGAGCCGCCTCAGTAATCAGCGTCCCGCCGTTTGAAACGCCTGTGGGGTGGAACTGAATCATTTCAGGGTCTTCAAAGCCAAGCCCAGCGCGTAATGCAGCTGCTACGCCGTCCCCTGTGGCGATAAATGGTGTGGAAGTGCGGTTGTAGAAAATCCTAGTATATCCGCCTGTGGCGATTACTAGCGATTTGCAAAGCACGGGGTAGATTCCGCCTGTTTGAATATCGCGCAAAACTACGCCCTCGCATTTGCCATCAACTACCGCAATGTCTAAAAGCTCGTGGTCCATTAGGAATTTCACATCATTGCTGATAGCGTCATCAAGGCAGGAGTGCATTAAAATATGCCCTGTTTTGTCTGCTGCATAGTTGCATCGTCTTTTTGACGCGCCACCCATCATTCTTTGTGCCACGCCACCTGTTTTGTCGTTGCGTGAGAACAAAGTGCCTAGATAGTCCATTTCTTTGATTACAGCACCCGCTGCCTCGCAGAATTTTACCGCCGCATCTTGGTCAACTAAATACGCGCCACCTTTGATAGTGTCATAGGCGTGTAGCTTGTATGAATCGCCATCGCTAAAGTCCGTTACGCCGTTGATTCCGCCCTCTGCCATACAAGTAGCATTGCGCGAAGGCATCATTTTGGTTGCTACGACAACTTTTAGCTTGGGATTGCTTTTTCTTGCAGCCACAGCCGCACGAAGTCCAGCACCGCCAGAGCCGATAATCATCACATCACAAGAAGGCAACTCTGGCTTATCACCACCTTTGCCACCTTTATCCGCAGTTAATGGAGTAGCATTTGCACTTGCATAAAGCGCACCTACGCTGATACAAGTAGTTTTCAAAAAACTCCGTCTGTTAAATTCACTCATAAAATTTCCTCCTAAATTATTAGATATTTGTCGTTACCGCCGCGAAAAACCCACTTTAAAATTCTATAAATGCTCCTCCTTTTGATTAGCATTTGTGAAATTAAAGCATATTTTTTTGCGTTTAGTTTTGATTTAAATCAAATTTAGTGAAATTTTTATGAAAATTTATGATATTTTTGTAAAAAGTGTGTAGAATCTACTCAAATCATAGAAATTCAAATAGGGGGGGGGGAATTTTAAGTTTTCTTTAAGATTCATAATATTGAGATTCGCCGAAGCAATCCACACTTTTCGTCATTGTGAGAATTTGCGTCAGCAAATTCGTGGAAATCCATTTTATAGACTTACAAATCTTATGAGAATCACTCACTTTAATTAAATCAATGTAATTGTTTTTTTTATTTGTTTATCTTTTTTTGGATTGCTTCGCTCGTTACACTCACTCGCAATGACAAAGAGAAGCGCATAGATTCGTCATTGCAAAATTAGGCGTTAGACTGAATTGTGGCAATCCACACATTTTCCGTCATTGCAAGTCCTTGCGTAGCAAGGGCGAAGCAATCCATAAATCTAAAAAATAGATTGCCACGACTTGCCTTTAGGCAAATCTCGCAATGACGAGAGAGCAGAGAGATTCCACTTTTTGCAAAAGCAAAACTAAGCAAAAACTTTTGCAAAGATTCGTTATTTTTTTTAGATTCGCCCTATTTCCCGCCGAATCGCACATAAAGCCACCACACGCCATAGCCGATTACGCCCACGCTTAAGAGTATCGCGCCAAGCCCAAGTATGATTGCTCCGCCAAAGAGTGCCATAGCCACCACCGCGCTTAAAACCGCCACCACGACAATCGCGCTTAGCACAAAAATTACGATGTCCATTACATTTTTGCCCATTTTTTGCCTTTATATTTTTTTAGATTCGCCAAAATTTTGGCGCGAATCCTAGCGATTTTTAGCTTATGATTTACCACTATAATTGCTCCTTTAGTGCGCGAATCTTTGCAAAGTCGATATTGCTTTTGCCAAGCAGTCCCATTTCTGCGTCCTTATGACAGGCATTGCAATTTGCCTTGCTTTTTATGGATTCGCTTTTAAAAAGCGATTGTGGCACATTTTTATGCGCGGTTTTAAAAAACGCACGATTGCTAATTGCCATTTCATCGCTATTTTCACGCGCTAGATTCACCCTAAATTTATTATTATAATTTTGGCTTGAATGTCGCACCAAAAAGCCCAAAACTTCCTGTGTGCCATCAAAACTCGCATCATCGCCAAAGTGATTTTCTAAATTTTCCATCATTTTTTCCCACGATTTTTGTGGCAAAAGATAGGGCGCGTAGCCTATATGACAACTCGCGCATTCGTTTTTATACGCGCTATATGCGCTATCAAGGGCGAATCTTGGTGTGAATTGCGCTTTTAAGATGAGATTTGTGGGGCAAATCAAATATGCGACAAATAGCACAATTAGCACAAAGGATAGCGCACAAAAGGCTTTTTGTGGATTTGCGAGTTTTATGGTTTCGTAAATTTGTGTTTTCTTAAAGCCCCAAATCATTGAATCAATGCTATCAAATTTATTGTAAAATTTATCAATGAGCGCACCGCAAATATGCAATAAAATTATGGCTAAAATCACATAAGCAAAAACTTTGTGAATCCCACTCATATCGCCTAAATAAACCTTAGCAAAAATCCCCATTTGCTCATTTGCTCCCCACAGCATTAGCCCACTAATCCCAAGCAAAAAACAAATAATTAGCATACATATAATAGCCCAGCTTGAAGCAGGATTATGCGAGGTAAAATGCAGTTTTTCGCCAAAAATCGAGCGTAAATAAGCAATAACGCCCCTAAAATTAAAATCACAAAAGCGCGAATATTTCGTGCCGACAAAGCCCCAAATAGCGCGAAAAATCACTGCACTAAAAAACACTAGCCCAAAAATCGCGTGTAAATGCGCAGTGCTACTAAACTGCGCCAATAAAAACGCCCCCGCAAAGCTAATAATCAAAATGATATGAATGACGCGATTAAAGAGCGGAAAAATGTAGCTTTTATGTGGTGGATTCGCGCTATTGTGATTTTGTGGATTCGCCCCTAGATTCGCACTTGAATCGCTATTTGGATTCGCCCCATTACTTGCGCCCGAATCAGCACGATTCGCGCTTAGATTCGCATTCACACGCGAATCATCGCCTTGATTCGTGGGCGGATTCACACCCAGATTCGCCCCCAAATCGCTCTGATTCGCATTTGAATCGCTAATCACGCCACGCTCCAAAGTTAGGAATATTTACCGTGCGTTTGTTGTATTCGCCTTTTTCGGCGTCCCTATGACACGCCGCACACCGCGCCAAAGAGCGCACTTCCTTTTGTTCTATCAAATATTTATCGATTTTTCTATGTTTGCGTTGCAGGTAGGGAATCTCCGTTAGGCTTTTATAAAGCGTCCCTTTTTGCAGTGAGCGCGTGATTTTTACGCTTCGTTTGTAGCCTGAAGTCTCACTCGCATTTGCCACCAAAAAATCTCTCAAAGTCATTCTTGCGCCCTCATCATCGATACTTGCGTCCGTGCCGTAGTGATTATTAAGCGTATCCATTATATATCGCCACGAATCGCTAGGCAAAAGCCCCGCCTGATAGCCAAAATGGCAACTCGCGCATTCCTTTGTGTAAAGCGGATTATCCACCACAGCCACGCCTTTTGCGCCTTTGCCACCAAAGCCAAATTTATCCTGCGCCTCCAAAACGCCACTTAAGGCTAAAATAGCGCAAAAAAATGCTAGTTTTTTTATTGATTTTGCTCCCACGATTGCCCCCTTATTGTTTAATCAAATAATAAAGCACATCGCCTTTTTCCAGTGCGCTTCCTTCGCGTAAAAATACATCTTTGAAATTCCGCTTTAGCCATTTTTGGACTTCTTTAGTATCCGTTAGTCGGCTTGGATTCGCGCTTGGGGCAAGGGGGCTAATGCTTTTGCCTGTAAAAATATTTGTCGCATTTGTCCACAAATCCGCGTTATGACAGCTTTGGCAGGAAATCATCTCGCCATTTTTGCCCTTGCTTTTTGTGGCAAAAAGTTTCTCCCCACGCGCATAATCAAAGTCGCTAAAGTTTGGATTCGCCGCTTTTGCCTCGCGCTTTAGGCTGTCTATGTAGCTTTGCATAGATGGATTAAAGTCCGCGCCTTGCGCTAGATTCGCCCCTGCTAAAGCAAGAGCTAGGATTAGAATTTTGGTTTTCATTGAAATCTCCCTTATTTTAAAAATCAAAAGCGCGAATCTTAAAATGCGATTGTGAAATATTTGTGAAATTTATCATTTTTTTGCATTTTTGGGGGTGAATCTAAAAAAATCAATCACGCATAAAAAAATATCACAAAGCCCCACAAAAATGGGGGCTTTTAAGAGTGTAAGAAAAACTTTAATCGAATCTAAAAAGCGATTCTTAAAGTTCGGGTTTGGGTGTTTTTTGGGTGGATTTAGGAAGCTGTGGATAAGCGATATGAGGCTTTTCGCCACTTAGCGCGTTTAAAAAAGTCTCAATGCTTTTTGCCTCTTTATCCGAAATCTCAATGCCTAGCTGAATGCTACCCATTTCTTTAATCGCGTCAGCTAAATTCCAAATCGCGCCATTATGAAAATACGGCGCAGTTTCGGCGACATTACGCAAAGTAGGCGTTTTCACCATACCATTTTCATCGCCTTTAAAGTCGCCAAGTGAGGCAAATTTATATTTACCAGCCACTTCAAATGCCTGCATACTGCCACCCAAATTCACGCCTGTATGACAAGTCGCACAGCCTTTGTCTAGGAAAGTTTTTAGCCCTGCTTGTTCCTCTTTATTTAACGCTTTTTCATCGCCATTTAAAAATTTATCGAATCTTGATGGCGTGATAAGCGTTCGCTCAAAGTTCGCAATCGCATCGGCGATATTGTCAAAATTCACCTTGCCATAGAGCTTTTTAAACTCCGCGACATACTCAGGCAAAGATGATATTTTCTCTACCGCGAGTTTGGCTGGAGTAGCCATTTCAGGCTCAGCTTCGATAGGTCCTTTGGCTTGGTCGGCTAGAGTTTTGGAGCGTCCGTCCCAAAACTGCGCAGTGTTAAATACGGAGTTAAAAACGGTGGGCGAATTTAAATGATGAGGATTCGCCGTCCATTTATGCCCCACAGCTGCGCTTATGCCGTCCGTCCCGCCAAGTCCTAGATTGTGGCAGGTGTTGCACGAAATAATCCCACTTTTGCTAAGTCGTGGCTCAAAGTATAGCTTTTTGCCAAGCTCAGCTTTCGCCGCGCTAAATGCAGTCGCCTTAATGCCATTTGCTTTCAAATAAGCATCGATTTCCTTTTGCGTGCTAGGCAGTGGCAAAAGTCCAAAGTCTTTGGCTTCCTGTGCGAGATTCGCAGCATTTAAGCCAACCGCAAAAACCAATGATGATAAAAATAATTTTTTCATCAAAAAATCTCCTTTATATGTAAAAATTTTATCGCCAAAAAAGGCGAGGCGCGATAATGCCATTAAGTTGTGAAGTAGTTGTGAAATTAAAAATTTTTTGGATTTTTTTGGGGTGAATCTGTGCCACACCTCGTCATACTGAGCGGAACGCAGTGTAGCGAAGTATCCATTTTAGCGATTCGTAAATAAAAGCGATTCGCTCACTTTAAGCGAATCTACACAAAATCAAAAGTTTTTGCTTCGTTTGGCTTTTTAGTCATTGATTCGCCCATAATTTAGATTCGCGCGGTTTGGATACTTTGGCGACTTTGTCGCCTCAGTATGACGAGGTGGGTGGATTCGCACTTCGTGTGGATTTATTTTTTGGATTGCTTCGGGCAAAGCCTTTGCAATGACGGGGTGGGTGGATTCGTCATTGCGAGAATCTGCGTAGCAGATTCGTGGCAATCTAAACCTATCGTCATACTGAGCGGTAGCGAAGTATCCATTTTAGCGATTCGTAAATAAAAGTGATTCGCTCACTTTAAGCGAATCTATACAAAATCACAATCTTTTGCTTTTGTTTTGCTTTTTAGTCATTGATTCGCCCACAATTTAGATTCGCGAGGTTTGGATACTTCGGGCTAAAGCCCTCAGTATGACGATAAGATTATAATGATGATTCGGTGCGGATTCGTCAAAAAAAATAACGCAAATCTTATAATTTTCTAGTCGAATCTAATAGTTTCTATCAAATAACTGATATTTACTCTAATGAAATTATTTTAACATTGTCCGCAAAAGTTACACGAATCTTTAAAATTATCATCATTTTTTTATTGACAACATAGAAAAATTTTTAGTATATTTTGCGATTATTTTTTACCTTTTGTTTAAAAAAGGTTAATTTTAGGAGAGTAACAATGAATAAAATCGTCAATCTCCACAAAGCCACATTTGCAAGAGCGATTTTGGCAATCGCGCTGCTATCTTTAGGGGGGGGGGGAAACCACCTAAGCACCCTAAATGCTAAAGAACCTGCAAATTGGCTTTTTGGTGTAGGAATCGGCGCAGGTGTCAGCAAAATCGATGAAAAATACCCCGAATCCGCCAAAAACGGCTTTGGGCTAAATGAACTACCACCACCTTACAATCAACTCGCAAACCGCGCACGAAGCGTAGATACTAGCACTCAAGGCTGGGGCGTAACCTATGAATTTCTAGTGGGCTATAAGCACTTTTTAAATGACTGGATAGGATTTCGCTACTACGCAAATGTCGGCGCACAGCACTACAAGCACGATATTTTCACCGCTGGTAAAGTCAAAGCTGGAGTCGTGGAATACACCGCAAACGCAGACTTATTGCTAAACTTTTATGATAGCCCGAGTTTTACTTTTGGAATCTTAGGCGGATTTGGCGTGGGCGGGGCATATTTCGATAGCCCTGCGCTAAAGACTTATCAAGGGCAGTGGAGCTATGGCAACGCGCCTTTTACTTATGAGATTCACAAAGATTTAGGCAAAATCCAAAAAAATCACCTAAGCGCGAATCTCTCCGTAGGAATGCGATTTAATATTTTTCAAAAGATTCGCGAGGTGGGCAAACGCGTCTGCTCTCAAGGTGGCGATGGCAGACGCACCTGCAAAGTGCCGATAAGCTATCTAGAGCATAGCATAGAGTTTAACGCCAAATTTCCTATGCTAACCTACCGCGCCACAGATTCGGGAGATATTGTAACCTACTACATTAGACAGACAAATATAGTAACAGGACAGCAACAAGATTTTCTCTTAGGCTATGCGAATCGCCCGGGCTATGA
This sequence comes from Helicobacteraceae bacterium, assembly GCA_050874285.1. GTDB lineage: Bacteria > Campylobacterota > Campylobacteria > Campylobacterales > Helicobacteraceae > NHYM01. Next base: position 8,193 of record JBNMKJ010000011.1, read on the forward strand.
AGTCAAAAATCCATATAAACTTACCTTGCGGTATATATTTGCATTTTAGGGAGGCGGACAATGAAAAATATTAAAAATCACATTATCAAAAATCTTTTTGCCATAGTCATAGTCATAGCACTAGCGGCGATGTTTTTGGGGAATTATCTCTACTCCAAAGAGCCTACAAATATAATGCTAGGCGTAGGAATCGGCGCAGGATATAGCAAACTTGACATTGTGCATTCACACGCCTCAAAATATCCTTTGCAGGGGCTTGACCCAAATAATCCATACCAAAATCTATGGGGAGCGCAACGCGATGTTAGCACTAGCTCGTGGGCTGTGGCGTGGGAATTTTTGGCAGGATACAAGCATTTTATAAACGACTGGGTGGGATTCCGTTACTACGCAAATGTGGGGATTCAGCACTATAAGCCTGTGAGTTTTCAATCCAAACAGCAAAAAATAGGCATAATCGACTACACGCTAAATGCGGATTTGCTGATTGACTTTTGGGAGAGCGAATTTTTCGCTGTGGGAATGCTAGGCGGACTGGGCTTTGGCGGAACTAGCTTTGATAAAAAGGCGATTACGCAATATATGGCGGTTTATGATAGGGAATCTGGGCAACCTATCGGCTTGGCAAATATCACTAAGCATTTTTTTAATGTCAATGCCTCTGTGGGACTGCGATTTACAATTTTTCAAAAAAATCGCCTTGTAAAATCTAGGGTTTGCGATGAAGTGGTAAATGGCAAACGCATCTGCCGAGTGCCGATTTACTACATAGGACACGGCATTGAGATTAACGCGAAATTTCCGCTAATGGACTATCGCGCCACGCCACTGCCTGATATTATAAGCGTAAATGGCAGGTGGGTTTCGCGCCCCGAATATGTCGTAAGCAATCCATATCGCGTTACGATTCGTTATATAATTGATTTTTAAATGCAAATTAAATGCGAATCTACGCGGAATTTTGGGTAGAATTTCGGCGATTTTTATTTCAAGGACGGATTTTTTGAAATATTTAAGGATAAAATATTTTGCCACCGCATTGCTTTTAATCGCTATGGGGGGGGGCGCACTAAGTGCTAAAGAGAGCGCGAATTGGATTGTCGGCGTAGGCGTAGGCTATGGCGCAACGAAAATCGACATAAAATACCCCGAATCCACGCGCAATCAGCTTGGATTCCCCATTGGTGGCGCACAAAATAATTGGCTAAGCTACAATCCGGGCGTAAATACAAGCGCGACAAGCTGGGGCGTAGCCTATGAAATCCTAGTGGGCTACAAGCACTTTGTAAATGAATGGATAGGATTTCGCTACTACGCAAATGTCGGCGCACAGCACTACAAAGACAAAAATTTCTCAAACGACAAAAACACTATCGGCGTCATCGAATACACCGCAAACGCGGATTTGCTAATCAACTTTTATGATAGCCCTGATTTTAGCTTTGGCATCTTTGGCGGATTTGGCGTGGGCGGTGCGACATTTGATAGCCCCACGCTAAATAACTATGAAAGCGATTGGGGTGCGGCGACAGACTCCACGCAACTCACAGAGGCGATATATAAAGGAATCGGCGAGGTTTATAAGCACCACTTTAGCGCGTCTGCTAGTGTGGGAGTGCGATTTAACTTTTTTCAGCAGATTCGCGGTGCTGGGCAAGTGGTGTGTAGCGCGGGGAGCGATGGCAGACGCAGCTGCAAAAAGCCCATAGCGTCTTTGGAGCATAGCATAGAGGTAAATGCGAAGTTTCCGCTTATCACATACTACGCTACAAAGGCTGGAGATACGATAGCCGTGCGAGTGCCAAATCAGCTAAATTACTTGCGCGGTATTCAAAATCGCCCGGGCTATGAAATCAAAAATCCATATAAATTCACACTGCGCTATATCATAGCATTTTAGGAAAGGGGGCAGAGATGAAAAATATTAGCAAATTACTTGCACTATCATTGCTGGGAATCGCCCTTGCGCCCCTTTTTGCCAAAGAACCCGCAGGGATAATCATCGGCGCAGGTGTGGGCGAGGGACGCAGTGAGATGAGCATAGAACACGCACATATCGCTAAAAATCCGCTCCAAAGCCTAGACCCGAATAATCCGGGTGCGCCACAATGGACGGCGTCCGTAGATTCGAGTGCTGGTTCGTGGGCTATTGCGTGGGAGCTTTTGGTAGGATATAAGCACTTTTTAAATGACATTATAGGATTTCGCTACTACGCAAATGTGGGGATTCAGCACTATAAGCCCGTAACTTACAAATCCAAAGAGCAACCTATCGGCTATGTGGATTACATGCTAAATGCTGATGTGCTACTAGATTTCTACACAGATGAATTTTTTAGCTTTGGAATCTTAGGCGGTGTGGGGCTAGGCGGAATGAGCCTTGATAGACGAGCGATTAACGAATACGAATCCATTTACAACGCAAACGCGGGAGTCATACCTATCGGCGCATCGGATATTACCAAGCATTTTTTAAATATCAATTTTAGCGCGGGTGTGCGAATGATATTTTTTCAAAAGACAAGCGTAAAGGGCGGGATTCGTAGCTGTGATAACTTTTCGCAAGGTAGGCGTTCCTGCACTATGCCCTCTGCCTACATAGGACACGGATTTGAAGTGGTGGCGAAGTTTCCTACGCTGACTTATGCCGTAACCACGCCAGATTTTGTGATGAGCACACAAGGCGGAACTACCGTCTCTAGTTTTCGCTCCCGCCCGGGCTATAAAATCAAAAATCCGTATAGATTCACCTTTAGATATGTGGTGGAATTTTAGATTCGCCATACCGCTTGTCATTGCGAGGGCTAATTTGACGAATCGCCGACTTTTCGTCATACTGAGCGTAGCGAAGTATCCAAACCGAGCGAATCTAAAAGCAGTGTCGAATCAATGCTCCAAAAGCGAATCAAAAAAATAAATCAAAAATCCTTATTTAAAGTTTTTGCTACTTTTTGCTTTTGCCAAAAGTAGAATCCACCTTTCTCTCCCTAAACTCTAATCCACCAAGCGAATCAATAAACAAAATTTCCAAAATATCCACAAATCTTTAAGAAAATTTTTAGTGAAAATCATTAGAATCCAAAAATTATTTTCTTTAAAAGGGCAATATTTTGATAAACAATGGCGAATCTACAATCTACACAATCCAAACAAATCCACATAGATTCAATACCACAGATTCCCACGCCCCACGCTTCTTAACTAAATTATATATATATATATATATATTGTAAGACACTCGCACTTTACGCATTAAATCACCCGTTTTCATTTAAGAATCCGCAGGGATTCTACGCTGTCATTGCGAGGCGATTTATCGCCGAAGCAATCTACTTTAGAGATTTAATTTTTTTAGATTGCCACGACTTGCCAAAGGCAAGTCTTGCAATGACGATAAGTAGCAAGGATTCATATAATTTAGATTTTCTCGGTTTGGATACTTCGCTACGCATAAATGCTACGCTCAGTATGACGAATGATTGCCACAAAACCAAAAACCTCGTCATACTGAAGGCGATAGCCCGAAGTATCCATTTTAACGACTTAAAACCCAAAGCGATTCACGGACTTTACACGAATCTAAAGGTAATTCGGCATAGATTCATTCATTTTGGATTGCTTAGGCGATTCGTTGAATCGCCTCGCAATGACAAATCTTTGCGCTCTACGCCGTCATTGCAAATGCTTTGCCCGAAGCAATCCACTCTCCACACCACTTTTAAAGGAATCCAAATGCAAACTTAAATCTTAATTTTCACGCATTTAGATTCGCGTGTGTGGCAAAAATGGTAAAAAGTCGTGGCGGTAAAGCAAAGATTCGCCCAAAAGGGCAGAAAATTTCAAAACAAAAAAGAAAGGAAAAAGACAATGAAAATCTTTAGTAGATTAAACAAAATGGTGTTTCTCGCGTGTGCGGGATTGGTAATCGGCGGTTGCGGATTTTTTGAGAATTTATTTGGTGTGTCAAATGTAAATAGCACTCAAGGTAAATTTGGCGAGGGACAAAGCGTGTGTAACAATGCAAATACAAAGAACAAGGATATGTTTGGCTACAACCGTATAAATTTCAAAAAAATAGGCAATATATTAGGCGATATGTCTGTCGCACAAGTCGAAAAAGCCCTTAATGTGCAAATTTACTACATAGATATAAAGCGTAATGAAAAGGACAATATTTGCGGATATGTGATGACTGTAGATTATTCGTATAATAACATTACGCTTACTTCACAAGAGATAACGCAATTAGAAAAGGCACTAGTAGATAATGACAAATATCAATCCTATGAGCAAGGCGAAGGAGACTATTATAGAGCCTTAAAATTTCTTAAACATATCAATAGATTTAAAATACCAAATGATAAAGTAGGGTTAGACTTGCTATCGTCATTGGGAATCTATTTATATGAAGTATTCAATGGAGAAATTAAGATAAAGAGATTTTTATTTGGTAAAGAGCAAAGTGAACATAGATATAAAGTCGGTCCTTTTGACTATACTGGCGATACTAGTGCATGGAAATTGGAAGACTATTTTATTCGCCCTGCATTCATCAAATGTGAAGTAGCAGATACTTCAGAAGAGTGTTCTCAGCAAAATGAGCTCCTTGCTATTAAAAACTACGCTGAATCGGTGTTGGATTAAAAATTAAATTTAAAGGAGTTAAAAATGTTATCAGCAAAACAAGTAGAGCTATATTTTCAATATAGCAAAAAGGGATTATTAGCGGCTTGTGTAATTGTGGCAATTATCGGAATCGCTTTATTGGTATATGTAAATTGGATTGCGGGGATTGTTGGGATACTTATTGCCGTTGGGATAGGGTATTTTAGGACTATGATTCCAGAGGATGCGGAAATTGACGCGTTTTTTGATAAATTGGCGACATTTTGGGCACAAAAATCGTTAGAAAAGCTAGGCATTGAGGAATCAGACATCATAAGACAGCCTTTAATCCTTATAGGCGTGGAATCTTACAAACTAAGCAAAGAGGGTGATGACGGCGTGTGGCGGTATAATCCTATGGTTGTTGAGATTATCCACTTTGGCAAAAATCAACTACTAACAAATAGCGTTAGACTGGATTTGCTAAATCCAAAAGAATATATTGGCAAAACGAATGAATTTTTCTATAAAGATATAAGTTCGGTTAGTATTGAGGATTACAAAGATAATGACAAAGTGTTTAATAAGCACTTTCTTATAAAGGTTCACGGACAAGCGGAGCTAAACACAGGAATCCAAAAGAAATACGAATCAACGGCGGAGGACGCTGTGGCAACGATTCGCAAAACGCTACGCGAGAAAAAACAAGGCTAAGTATTTATAATCATAATGTATGTGATATTGTAGGTTATGTGGATATAAGTTCATAAACTAGCGCAAAATACACCAAATTGTAATGTCAATTCAGTGTATTTTACAAATGAATATATTTCTCATAAATTTTAATTTAAATAAATTTTTATGTTATTTTTAAACATCATTAAGAATGCAAAACTTTACCGATATTAGTTTTTTAAATTTGTTAATTGATGTAGGGTAAAGTCTTGTGTAAAAAAGATGAAAGAGAGTATAGATTAGAAGTTTATAAACTTTTATACAAAGCCTACGCTGATGAGATTCGCAATCTATGGCAACGCTCTATATTTTTGGGTGCGTTTATGACTTTGGCGTGGGGTGGATATGGTGCGTTACAATTAAAGGCGATAGAAAAATGCTTACAAAATATTTGTGTTTATCATTTTTCTTCTCTTGGACTTTGTGCTGTGATTATGGTGCTATCATCGCTATGGGTAGCTATGGCAAAAGGTTCAAAATTCGTGCAAGAAGCACACGAATGGCATATAAAGAATTTACAAATAGATGAGGTTGAAAAAGATGTCAAAAAACTTTTTTGTGATTTAGATAGCTATGATAAATGCAAACATAAAGAATATGATATAGAAGATAATATAAGTTCAAGCTTATTCTTTAATGGAGATTTAGAATCTTATCGTTATTCACCAAGTAAAATCAATATAGCTTTGGGGCGTTTTAGCTTCTTTGTAAGTTTGTTATTGATTATTTATCATACAATTTTTACTATAACATTTATTGCAATAACATTCTTTATAAAATGTAAAATACAGCATTGTATTTGTATCGCACTTGGTGTTGTAGTTATTGTTATTGCAGTTTTACTGTGTATCGCGTATTACCTTAATCTACTAATTACATTTAAAGACCTTAAGGGTGGTAAAAAAGAATAAACAAGTAATCTATTTATTTTTTGGATTGCTTCGACTTTTTGAAAAAGTCTCGCAATGACGGAAAGGTTTGGTAGATTGCCACGAAAATTCTACGAATTTGCAGGGTTCGTAAGCGAATCTAACAATGACAAGGTAATGGATTTTGTCATTGCGAGGGCAACGCCCGAAGCAATCCAAACCTATCGTCATACTGAGGACTTTTAGCCCGAAATATCCAAATCACGCGAATCTAAACAAACAAAAGCACAATGATACAAATTCGTAATAAACCTTAAAAGTCAATAAAAATGCACCAAATTTATATGAATCTTTGTGAGATTTATGCGCCTTTAAGCCAAACTTAAAAAAATATCAAATTTTTGAAAAAGATTCATAAAATCTCACACTTTTAAGCCAAATCTAAGCAATCTTAAATACGAAATTTTTTACAATAATAGTATCTCAAAGTAAAAGGAGCAAATTATGAGTAATGTAGAAAATAATAGCAAAATCATCGTAGATAGCGCGTTTGAGGACGGATTGTGGAATGATGAAATCAATGTCCGCGATTTTATCGTAAAAAATTACACGCCTTATAACGGCGATAGTAGCTTTTTAGCAGAGCCGACAAGCGCGACAAAAAAGCTATGGCAAAAGGTGTGCGATTTGATGAAAATCGAGCGGGAGCGAGGTGGCGTATATGATGTCAGCACGGACATTATCTCTACAATCACCTCGCACAAGGCTGGATATATCGATAAGGATTTGGAAGTCATCGTGGGACTGCAAACCGATGAGCCACTAAAACGCTCTATAATGCCTTTTGGTGGCTATCGAATGGTGCTAACCTCGCTAAAGGCTTACAATAAAAAAGAGGACGCGCAAGTAGCAAATGTCTTTAAATATCGCAAGACACACAATGACGGCGTTTTTGACGCATATACTGATGAAATGCTTTTGGCGCGAAAAGTGGGCATCATCACAGGTTTGCCAGACGCCTATGGGCGTGGGCGAATCATAGGCGACTATCGCCGAGTGGCACTTTACGGCGTGGATAAACTCATTGAGATGAAAACAAAAGCGAAAAAAGCGATGATTCCCGATGTAATGGATTCGCATACGATTCGCGCAAGAGAGGAGCTAAGTGAGCAAATAAAAGCACTAAATGAGCTAAAAACTATGGCTTTAAGCTATGGCTATGATATTTCTGCCCCTGCAAAGGACATAAAAGAGGCGATTCAGTGGCTTTATTTTGCGTATTTGGCAGCGACAAAAGAGCAAAACGGCGCGGCGATGAGTATCGGGCGAATCTCTACTTTCCTAGATATTTATGCTGAGCGCGACTTGCGCGAGGGCAAATATAGCGAATCGCAAATCCAAGAAATGATAGACCATTTTGTGATGAAACTGCGAATGATTCGTTTCCTCCGCACACCCGAATATGACGAGCTTTTTAGTGGCGACCCCACTTGGGTAACGGAATGTATCGGCGGAATGTGCCTTGATGGGCGACATTTGGTAACCAAAATGAGCTATCGCTTTTTGCATACGCTTTATAACTTGGGACCCGCACCAGAGCCAAATATGACGATTTTGTGGAATACGCGACTGCCTGAGCCTTTTAAGAAATTTTGCGCGGAAGTTAGCATAAAAACTTCATCGATTCAATATGAAAGCGATGAGATTATGTTAGAGGAATTCGGCGATGACTACGCCATTGCTTGTTGCGTAAGCCCGATGAAAGTCGGCAAACAAATGCAATTTTTCGGAGCGCGGTGCAACCTTGCAAAAGCCCTGCTTTACGCCATAAACGAGGGCAAAGATGAAAATAGTGGATTGCAGGCAGGACCAAATATCGCCGCAGTGGAGGGCGAATACTTGGATTATGATGAGGTGAAAGAAAAGCTAGACATTGTGCTTGATTGGTTAGCGAGACTTTATATAAATACGCTAAATGTGATTCACTATATGCACGATAAATACTGCTATGAGCGCATACAAATGGCTTTGCACGATGAAAAGGTGATGCGAACAATGGCAGGGGGAATCGCAGGGCTAAGCGTAATCACCGATTCGCTCTCAGCCATAAAATACGCCAAAGTTAAGCCCATTCGCAACGAATCAGGGCTAATTGTTGATTTTGAAATCAAGGGCGAGTATCCAAAATACGGCAACAACGATGAGCGCGTAGATGAAATCGCTGTGGGGCTTGTCAAGGGCTTTTCACAACGCCTAGCACTGCACGACACCTACCGCGAATCTGTGCCTACGATGAGTGTGCTAACGATTACCTCAAATGTCGTCTATGGCAAGAAAACAGGCTCTACGCCCGATGGACGCAAGGCTGGTGAGCCATTCGCACCGGGCGCGAATCCAATGCACGGGCGCGATACAAGCGGGTGCGTGGCGAGTTTCTGCTCGGTGGCGAAAATCCCATTTCAATACTCAAAAGACGGCATCTCAAATACATTTTCAATCGTGCCTAGCGCGTTAGGCAACGATAATGCGACACAAGAAAGCAATTTGGTGCAGCTAATGGATGGATATTTCGCCGATGAGGGCTTCCACCTTAATGTCAATGTGTTGCAACGCGAAATGCTAAAGGACGCTATGGAAAACCCCGAGAAATACCCACAGCTAACCATTCGCGTGAGTGGGTATGCGGTGAATTTTATAAAGCTCACACGCGAACAGCAGTTAGATGTGATTTCCCGCACATTCCACGAGAGAATGTAAAAAAGAGGCGCGATTGTCTTTTTTTGCTTCGGCTAACGCCTCGCAACCCATTGGCTGACGATTTTGCGGGATTCATCGCGCTTGGGCTCTAGTCTTATCTCGTAGCCTCGCGCTAGAAAACCCACAAAATCGCCTAAAAATACTTCCGCGCGAAAGTTGCCTGAATCTTAAATAAAATATTTTCGTCATTGCGAGGCATTGCAAATGCCGAAGCAATCCAAAATTAAAGTCGATTCACTCATTTTGAGCAAATCTTTTGCTATAATGCGCGAAATTTTTTCAAAAAAAAGGACAAAAATGGATTTAGAGAGTTTTAAAAATGAAATCAAAGATGGCTTTGTCATCGCGGATTTTTATGCGCCGTGGTGTGGCGACTGCGTCCGAATCGCGCCGATTTTAAATGAGCTATCACAAAGCTACAAGATTATCAAGGTAAATATCGATGAGAGCGAGGGTTTGGCGAATGAATTTGAGATTAGCCGAATTCCCACGCTGATTTTCTTTAAAGACGGGGCGGAAGTCGGCAATCGCCTTGTAGAGCCAAAATCAAAGACTGAAATTCTAAATGAAATCGAAAGGATAAAATGATGAGAAAGATTTTTGTGGCGTTAGTAGTGGCATTTGCGTTTGTGTATGGTGCTGGAAGTGTGGATAGCGTGGAAAAATCCGCTATCTTGCCAAGTAAGGGGGAGTATAAAATCGTGCGAATCGTGGTAGGCACAAAGACTATGGAGGCGCGTGAAGGCGCGATTTTTGGCGTTGATGGAGCGCGAATCTATGGCAACACGGGCTGTAATAATTACTTTACCGATTTTAAGCGTGTGGATAGCCAAACTATCGAAATCTCCACGAATGGCGGCTCTACAAAGATGATGTGCGACAGAGAGGCAAATGAATTTGAGCGCGTTTTCTTGGAAAATTTGGTAGGCAAATTTAGCGTGGCGGATAGCAATTCGTTTGGCTTAAGTGGCGAATATGCTGTAGGCACGATATTTTTAGAAAAAATTGTATTGGGTGGTGCAAACTTTTACATTGTGCTACAAAAATAAAAGTAGCAGTTAATCTGCATACTTGATTATGGTGGCGTGGCAGTTATCGCAATACACTTGCTTTATCTTAAAATTGCCAAGCACAACTTTTACGCCCAAATCCTCCAAAATAGCAATATAATCCTTATGATTTTGCAATGATTGTGGTTTCCAATGCGGATATGCGCTAAAGAAATATGTGTTTTTTATAATGTCGTTGTTAGGGAGGAATTGTTTGCTAAGAGAAATGAGGTTTTGCCATTTGAGATATTCTAGTGAGGGAGTTTTTTGCTTAAGTCCTTGATAGAATGATAGAGATTAAATCCGTCTATATAAGTGATAACTTTCAATATTTATATAGCCTTTGGGAAATGTCCCCCACCGCATCTGCTAAATGGGGGGGGGCTACAAGGATATACCTTGTAGGAAACGGTAAAATTGTGGCTTAAGTTTGCTTAAAAAGTGCTTAAAGTTAAGTTACTTTAGGGCTTTCGTTGCTTTTATTTTGTGGCAAAGCGTTTGTGTGAAATCTGCGAATTGCTATTTGGAATTTTGAAATAGTTGCAATAGTAGCGTGGTAAAGGCGTGGTGAAAATGTTGTGATGATGACAATTTATTTGGATTCTTTAAAATAATCATACATAGAATTATACAGCATATAAAACCATACATTGTCATTATCATTTATGAAATCCCTCATTACTTTTTCATTTAATAAAAATAGTCCTAATTTATTATTATCTTTATTGTTTTCAAAAATAATTTCGCATAATTTACTATTGAATTGTTCTTTTGTTAATCTCTCTTTTGATTCTTTAGCTATACATTCAGTAAATTTTGTAATAAATTCCATAATACTATTTGTATATTGCCATATATTATCGTCTAATGTCTCAAAATAACATTTTTCAATATCTAAATTATCAATTTCAAAATGTGAATCTAACTCTTTGCTAGAAAATATATCATAACAATATCCTTCTTTAAAATTTTCACCTTGATAATTATCATTAAGCATAAAAATTACACAAAAGCAATATATGAATACAAGTCCAAAAAGTTTTTTTGTATCTTGTTTGCCTATCAAATAAATACGATGATATATTTTGTTGTTGAATATTTTTGGATTGCATATTATAGATATAGATTCGATTTCTCGTAAGTTGCGTTCTTTAAAAAATGTAACTATATTAGAGTCAATATATTGAATCTTATCTTTTAAAGCACAAAATCCAAGTAAAATTTTTAAGTATCCCAAGCGTATATCGTTTAGCGAAAATATAAATTCATTATAAATCATAGGTTGCCTTATTTCTATTTTTGATAATGCCTTTATTTCGTCTAATGTGTATTGTTTTGTGGATTGATTGTTGATACATTGTTGCACTTTTTTAAAAAAATCATTTTCATCTTTTTTGTCTGTAAATGTGCCAAAAAATTCTATATTTTTTCCATTTTCAGTTTCGGTAATTTTTGGCATAAATGGAGAAATAATTTTATTGTTTGCACCTAAAAATACATTATGTCCATCAATTTTTGCTTTTACTTTTTGTTCCGTTTTTCTATCTCTTTGTGGATTTGTCAAAACATTAAAAAAGCTAAAATTTTTAATCAAATTACTATCGATTGTTTCGCCCATTTTGCTATTACAAGTTTTGCATAAAATATACGCTTTTAGTTTGCCACCCAAAGCATTTGGGATAATATGCTCTAATGATTTATTTTTATCAGTAAGTGGGGTATTACAAAGATAGCAAGTTTCCATTTTCAATTTCCTCGTATAATTTGAATTTCATTTGAATCGAGATTATACAATTTATAGACTAAATCATCGATTTGGGATTCGGATTCGCTTGAATCTTTGCCTTGTGCTTTGGATTGCAAAACCTTATCTACTAATTTGATGATTTGATTTGCGGTTTGTCTATTTTTAGCAGTTATTTTTGGTATAGGAAATCTACTCACATATTGATTCGACAATAAAAAGCCCTTATCACTATACAAATGCCCGATATTTTTAAAATACCAAAATACCGCTTTTGAATTTAAAAAAGCCAAAAGATAACGCAATTCTTGCTTTGAATTGCTTACCAAAAATGCCATAGAATCCAAAAGATAAAAATCTTTTTCTACAATAAAACTTGGTTCTTGTGTAACCCTTTGCCACGAAATCTTTTCTTTCTCAAAAACCTCCACATACGCGCAATTTCGCAAGTTATAAGGTGTTGCGCCTTTGTCGGTGCGCTTTTGTAATTGCGGGTAGAATTTATCCAAATGCTTTTTAAGTGCGGAATAATTATCTATGTCGATTCGTGGGATTTTCTCGCCGTTTGGCAATGAATAGCCGTTATGCGTATTGATTATCCACAACCCCGCCCATTCATAGCTATATCGCTTTATGTCGCGTCCGCGTAAAATTGGTTTGATGATTTGGGCAGTGCGCTCTTTTTCTGCCGCCGATTCACACGAATCCAGAATCTTATCCTTTGTCGCTGTGTCGATGATAAAGGCTTCGTTGTAGCCTGTAAGCACACCGCGATAAATCTCAATATCCCACTCTTTAAGCGGAGTGCCGATTTGCTCTATCTTTTGCTTGAGTGCGAGTGTAGGCGAATCTGCAAAGATAAACGCCTCGCTTGAGAGCGAATCTTGGGCGATTTGGCTATAAACTAGGGCGGATAAATCTTTGGCATTTGGATTTGCGTAGTTTATAGTGTGTGATTTGGTGGGTTTAGATTTGACTGCATTTACTATGCAGGTATCCACGGTGGCTTTGTCAAAGACTTTTACGCCGTTTAAATCCACAAAATCCAAAATCGCAGTGGATTGTAGTAAAAATGCCCGTAGATTCGCGCCATATCCTGCACGGCAGAATTTATTTGAAGTGATTAGGCTTAAAATGCCACCTTGCCTAAGTAGATTGTAGCTCCGCTCATAAAAGTAGGTGTAAATGTCGCTAGTGCCTGAGTAAATGCTAAAAGATTCTTGTAAATGTGGCTTTAGCTCTTTGATTTCCTCTTGGCGAATGTAGGGCGGATTACCCACAATCAAATCAAAGCCCATAAAGTCGCCGTTATTATCAAGCACTTCGGGAAACTCAAATCGCCATTCAAGCGCATTGCCACTATTAAATGACTGCAAAATCTCAAAGTCCGCTTTGATTTTGCTAAGCAAATCCACTGCTTTTTTATCTATCGCTTTTGGCTCTAGCTGCTCCATAGTGGGCTGAAATTTAAAGCCTACCTTTTTCTTTTGCTCACCTCTTATGATTCGCAACATTTCTAGCCCAAATGTGCTATCTATGTCAAAGTGATTTTCGCCGTATTCCACGACAAACTGCCTTAAATTCTCGCGTAGCCGTTTGGATTCGCTACTATTATGAATCAGATAATTTTTTAGCAACTCTTTTAGCGCGTGAATCTCGCTTGTGATTGCGCGTTTTTGCGTGAGTGCCTCTTTGTATAGGGCGACTTGGGCTTTGTAGGCGGTAATGGTGGCTTTTAGATTTTGCGCGAAGTCCTTTGTCTGCGCCATAGCAAAGGTCGAATCAAACGCGAAATTTGACACTAGCGAATTGCCACATTTAATATTTATGTCAATATTTGGCAGAGTTTGCATTTGATGAATCGAATCGCTTAGATTCGCGCTGAATCCTTCGCTTGAATCCCTTAGATAATAGCTATTTTTTAGTAGCTCAATCCAAAGGCGCAGTTTGCAGATTTCCACAGAGTTTGGGTTAATATCCACGCCAAAAAGATTATTTTCGATTATGGATTTTTTGAGATGAAAAAGTGATTTTTGAATCGACTGATTTGTATCGTTTGGCTTTGTGGGCTTTTTATACTCGAAAATCCTGCCATTTTCCACATACACGATAATCTCATCGTTATCGATTTTTAGCTCGTATTCATTTAGCTCATCGCTTAGGCGTAAGTTATGATAGATTCGCACCATTTCACAAAGCGTAGAGACGAGAAAATGCCCACTACCCACCGCAGGGTCGCAAATGTGAATCTCACGCAAAATCCTTTTAAAATCATCTTTGCGCTCTCTCTCATCGCGAATCAAAGTCGCCAAATCGCTGAGATTCGTAGCATTCCACTTGGGATTCGCGCTATTAAATTTATCTAGTATGACTTTTTCCAAGCTAACGCGACACATATAGCTTGTGATAAAATTGGGCGTGTAAAAGCTGCCCTCTTTGTAGCCATTTAGCTTCTCAAAGACAAGCCCCAAAACATTTGTCTTTATTAGCTCTTTTTGCTCTATAACTTCATCGCAATTTTTGCCACCAAAATCAAAGGCGTCCAAAAACTCAAAAATATAAGTCAGCAGATTTACTTTCCCAGCTTGTTTTTTGCCGTCTTTTCGCACCTGCGTGGTGTCATAGTAGAAAAATTCCGCCTCATTATCAAGCATAGAAATATCTAGCATTTCCTCGCATTTATGCCGCTCAAAAAGGCTAGAGTTTAAATAGGGCAGATAGATAAGAGGCGAATCCTTGCGCTCAGTATGCTCTTTTGCCAAAACCTCAAAGAAAAGGTGCGATAAGGCTTGATAGTCCTTTAGCTTGGATTTATTTAGAAAAGATAGATTTTTATCATCGTTGAATCGCATTAGATTCGCCTCGATTAGCTTTAAAAATAGGATTCGATTGAGCCACAAAATGACAAATTGCATCACAAAATCTATATCTTTGGAATCGCCCAAATTGCGCGAATCAATTTGCGTGGTGATAAGATGATAGAGCGTATTTTGCCGTGAAAGGCTCTCTTTGCTAGGCTCGATTGTGATTTTGCCACTGCGATTATACTCGCTTAAGCCCAAAATATATAAAAGCTCGTTGTAAAATCTGGGGCTTAGCGGGTTGCTCTGCCTAAATTCGCCAAAGAGAAAATCTTTGTGAAAAATGCCGTAGAGTTTTTCTAGCGATTTATTATTTTTTGAGAGAATATTTGGGGGGAATTTTGATTTTAGTGTAGATTTGTCAAAATGCTCTAAATCCACGCAAACACCGCGAATCTCATCATCAAGCGAATCCAAAATGCCCTGCGCCTTTGCATAAAAATTGCTCGTGTCGTTTTTGAATTTTGCAAAAATGTCTTTGATTTTGGCATTTTTGGCAAAGATTCGCTCAAATTCCTTGTAGTTAAAGATAAAAAAGCGCGTAAAATCCGTGATGATGATAGATTCAACGCCAAAATTTTGCCTATCCACCACTTCGCGCAAATAATACAAAATCGCCTCGTGCAGTGCCTTGCAGTTTGGATTTTGCGCGGAGAACATTTGGGCTTTTGACTTGGAGAGCGATTCGGGTAATTTTGCCTCGATGATAACTTTGATTGCGCCATTTTGCAAAAGTGCCAAGTCAATCGCGCTATTTGCGCTCTTGGCGTTTGTGCTTTGGGCGATTTGGGATTCAAAGCCTAGTGCGCGGAAAAACTGCGCTAACTCGTTACTAGCGATATTTGTCTCGCTGTGCTTTATGGCTTTGGCGGTGGCGTTTTCATCGAGCTTGGCTTTGGTTTTGGCGCGATAATCGTGCAAAATTTTGGCGAAATCATTTAGTTGATTTGCCGTGAAATTCGCCTGTGAATGGGACGGATTCGCCTCATCTAAGTTTGAAGCCCTAAATCTCATTATCTTAAACTCCAAAAAAGTGATTTTAAAAATTTGCGTTTTTGCGCGTGGAATTTTATCAAAAATCAAATGCGAAATTAAATGATATGTGAATTGATAAGCAGAATCTCTATATTCTCTCGTCATTGCAAGAATCTGCGTTAGCAAAATCCTGCAATGACGAAATATTACAATTTTATGTTTGATTCGTAATCGATTGCAATGCAAATTGCAATCGAAGTAATGGTTGTTTCGTGCAAATCATTAGATTTGCACTCACAAATCCTTGTGGATTGCGGTGGTGGTTTGCGTTATTTTGGCGCGAAATGAGCGAAATAGGACTTGAGTGTCCATTGAGCGAAATTTTGTGCCGAAATAACGCAAATGATTACCCAAGAACAAATTGAAAAATATTCTTTTTATCGCCCAAATCGCACTACTAACCACGAGCTTAGCATAGCAAGTAATATCACTGCGCATACGATATAAGCGAGTAAGCAACACTGCGCCATATTGCCAAATTGTTGTGATGGTATTAGATACCAGCCCTCTGAGTAAAATTCCACAAAAGCCTTGCGGAATCCCTCTAGCACAATGCCTTCAGGCGGTGTCGAGTAGTCAAATCCGCAATCCCCCGTAGGCGCAAACCAGCTAGGAAACCACTTATCAAGTGGTAATCCAAAGTCAAACTTCGCCTCAGTCGAGCAGCCTTGCACCCCAAAAATCGCATCTTCGCTATGTGCCGCGTGGTGAATCGTATTTAGCTTGACGCTAAACATAATCCCGCGAATGATTCCATAAAACGCCACAATGTAGGCAATCACTTTACACGCCACATTGCGCGGATTTATTAGCGCGACAATGCCACCTAACGCCATTACGATAAATGCGTAGCGGATATAGACGCATTGCTCACAAGGGCGCATATAGCCATATTCTTGGAATAAGAAATGCGCCACAATCACTAGCGCGAGGCACACAAATACCATTAGCCCCCAAAGGAATCGCATATCTTGCCACTTTGCGATAGTGCAAATTATGCGATTCGCCAAAGGGAATCGCTCTATAAATTTACTCATCGCCACGCCTCCGCTTATTTTTTAAGCAATTCTTTGACTTTGTCTTGCAAATCCTGCATTGAAGTGATGGATTTTGTGTAAATCAAATACTTGCCATTTACCACAAAGGCTGGAACGCCTTGCACTTTTGCCACTTCATAACTCGCCTCCCACTCTTTTAGCAAATCTTGCACGGCTTTGTCGTTCAACGCTTTTTCGTAGTCCGCCTTGCTAATGCCACTTGCTTCTAGCCCTGTTTGCAGGAAAGATTCGGGGTCTTTGCCGTTGCCCCAGCGATTTTTCTTTGCGTGATATTCATCAAAATACGCGCTTTCAGCTTTGTGAAATGCGCCATTGCTATCAAAGTTTGATAATTTCGCGCTTTTATCTTTTACCATTGCCACCGCGAAAACCTGCGATGCGATTTTGCCATAGTCGCCTTTTTGCTCTAAATGATAGAGTTTAAATGTTGCGCCACTAGGCAGATATTTGGCGAGATTCGGCACGATTTTTGTGTATTTATAGCAAAATGGACAAGCATAGCTATAAACCTCAATCACCGTGTTTTTGGCATTTGGAATAGGATTTTTTAGCACTTCATAATCCACGCCTTCTTTTACCGCCGCATTTGCTAGGCTAAGACCTAGCACCGCTATGCCCACTAGCGCAATGATTTTGCGTAGTGCGCTATTTGTTGTTTGTCGCATATTTTGCTCCTTTTTAAGTTGATATTTATGAAACGCGTAATTATGCGCTTAACGCATAACAAAGGCATAACAAAAATTGATTCTTGAAACTTACATTGTGATTTATTTAAATATTTGGCACAGATTCACGCTACTTTATTTTCACGCGATTTTGGCGAGGCGATTCCCCCCCCCCCATATCCGCGCGTGTGGGGCTATTTACGCCACACACTTTGGATTTGCATACTAGCATATAGCCCTCGCCTGAGATATTTGTGATGATTGCGTCATTTTGGAGTAGCTTTTTGATTCGCACGATGGACATTCTCACGCTATCTATGCTAGTCTCCGCGCCAAATACGCTTGATAAAATATGCTCATAAGGCACGATGCGATTTGCATTTGTGTAAAGTAGCCAAAAAATTTTTTTAAGTTTGGGCGATAAATAAATGGGATTATTATCCAAATATATCGCGTCATTTGCGCGTTCAATGGCGATTCGCGGTGTGATATGGATTACTTCGTAGCTTTTTTGGAAAAGCGCGAAATGTGCCAAAACCACCTCCAATTCGCTCATATTATACGCGCTATTTTTAGGTGCATATTGCGGTGTGGGCGCGAAAAATACGGATTTGTGTAGATACGCAAAAATGCAGGAATTAAAGCATTGCAACACAAACAACGCCAAATCGCTATTACCGATGATAATAAATTGCAACGCAGGATTGGCATACTTTGCTTCCTCGATGACGGAGAGCAAACCCACTTGGCGAATCTCAACTATCGCAATATCATAGCTATCCGTGTAGCAGGACGCAACGGCGGATTCCTCATCGTCTATAAAGATTTTTAGGCTATTTAAATCTTTGGCAAACGCACTTTGAATCGCCTTTGCAATATCTGAATCATTCATCACGCAAAGGACATTTAGCGAATTTAAGCAATCTAATAAATTCATTTTTGCGTCCCCTCCCTAGCGCGATTGCGATTTTTTATAGCGCGATTCGATAGCGATTCGCAGATTCTAAATATATCGAATCTAACGCTATATCGACTTAAAACATTGCTGTGATTCGGCTTGTGAGCCTCCACGCTTCTTTCCATTTTGGACGAGCGGTGGCGTTTTGGTATTGATTCGCACAATCCCAGAAAAAGCCCACGCCCCACGCACTACCATTTAGCTCAGGAATCTTAAATGACAAAATCGGTCCTAAATACACATTGTGTGAGCCACTGCCAGTGTATCCATTATACGCGCTACTATAAATAGAGCTATCCCAATTTAGCTCTAATCCAGCATAGACATAGTTTGTAAATGCGTAATGATAACCCGCCTTTATCCATAGCGTAAGCGGAGAAACGCCATTGCCATTAGCACCTTTTGTATTTGCCGTTGCTTGTATGTCAAAAACGCCTCTCATTGATAGATAATCCCAAGTTAGCCCCACGCCGAATCCAAAGCCCCAAAAGCCAGTCATTCCACTATTTGTAGGAATTGAGAGCGAATAATTTGTAGCCACCATAATTGATGAATTTTCAAACTTTTTTGCTAAATGCTGTTTATGAAACCACACAAGCGTTCTGCCATTTACACCACTGCCAATTCCTGCTTGATTTGGTGTTCGCTTTCCACCTTGCAAAGTAAAAGTCATCGGCACTTGCACTACTATATCCCATTGATTGCCGATTCCCACGCGTAGCACGGGCGCAAATACGCTACGATAGATTCTAGCATTATTATCTGGCTTTGTCGAAAAGAAATTATAATTTAAAATCATCGACACGCCACCTTCAGGGACGCTAGTTCCTGCTACAAATGTGCTTACGCCATTGCCCGGCTTTGGCACTCCGCTACTTGCCACAGGTGCTTGTGATTCGCCCTCGTCTTCCGCCAAAATAGGCGAAACCACCACCATACTAAGAGCTAATAATGCGCATTTAAGTTTTTTCATATTTGCCTCCTTTAAAAATGATTTTTAACCTTTAATGCGCCAAAATTCTATGAAATTGCCATAATATTTTTATAACTTTTTGGTGAATGTGCGCAAATCCAAGCGTTAAAAAATTTGTTATCAAAATATTATGTCAATGCTTTAGAATCATTCCCGCATTTCAAAATCAAAACTTCAAGGAGGCTAAAAATGAATGCAAAAAGTATTAAAAAGGTTATGACAAGTGCGGCGTTAGCGACTGCTCTGCTTACAGGGCTAACGCTCCCCGCTCTTGCCATCGGCGGTCCAAGCGGTCCTGCGATTACCTATCGTTCTCAGGGCAAAATCGGCGAGGTTGTGGTGAATCCCTATGGATTAGCACCGCTCACTGCGGTAATCAAAAATGGTGGCTATGTGATTCAAAACGCAAAAGTAACTATAACACCAAAGCGAGGCGGACAAACCATAAGCTACACACTCGCAGATAAACATTTGCGAACTCACGGAGGAATCCCTGTCTTTGGGCTTTATGCAGGTTACAAAAACACCGTCCAAGTAGAATATGACAGAATCTACAATGGCAAAAAACAGCGCGTAAAAGAAAATTACAGCATTTACACTGCCCCGCTTTACGGACAATCCGCAGGTGAAGGCAATGGCGTATTTTTCAGCAAAATCGATGTGAAAAAAGTCGATTCGGCGTTTAAAAATCGCCTTTATTTCGTAAATAACATAGGCTCAGACAAAAAAGGCGTAAAAATCGTGTGGAATAACCCCGCAGGTGGCGCATTAGAGTGGAATTACGAGCCACAAAACTTTATCATCGACACAGAGGGCGAAGTGCGCTGGTATATGTTGCCTGATAAAATCTATGATATGAGCTCTGCTTACAATGCTGGGGTTATGATGGGATTCCGTCAAAATGATGACGGCGCGTTGTCGTGGGGATTCGGACAAAGATATGTGAAATATGACATTATGGGACGCGAGATTTTCAATCGCCGATTACCCGAATCTTACAATGACTACTCGCACTATATGTTTCACGCCACAGAGGGCAAATCAAAGGGGCATTATTTCTTGCGCGTTGCTAGTTCTAACTACAAACGCCCCGATGGCAAAAATGTCCGCACCGTGCGCGATGTGATTTTAGAAGTCGATGAAAACGGCAACGCGGTAGATGAGTGGAGATTATTTGAGATTTTAGACCCATATCGCGATAATGTCATCAAAGTGCTAGACCAAGGGGCTGTGTGCCTAAACATTGACGCAAGTCAAGCTGGACACACACTAAGCGATGAGGAATTAGCGAAATTAGATTCAAGCGATAGATTCGGCGATATTGTCGGCACAGGCGCAGGGCGAAACTGGGCGCATGTCAATAGCGTGTATTATGATGCGGAGGACGATTCAATCATCATTTCATCTCGCCACCAAAGCGCAATGATTAAAATCGGACGCGACAAACAAGTCAAATGGATTGTCGGCGCACACAAAGGGTGGAAAGACAAATTTAAAAGCGCACTCTTGCAACCTGTCGATTCTAAAGGCAATAAAATCAACTGCACCGATGAACAAAGCAAATGCCCCGGATACAGCAATAAAAACGGCGGATTCGACTGGACTTGGACGCAACACACAGCATTCAAAATCGACTCCAAATCCAAAGGCGACATTCTCTACCTATCGGCGTTTGATAATGGCGATTCGCGTGGTATGGAGCAGCCTACATTCCCTACCGATAAATATTCTCGCGCGGTAATCTATAAGATTGACCAAAAGAAAATGACTATCGAGCAAGTGTGGGAATACGGCAAAAATCGTGGCAATCCGTGGTATTCGCCCGTTACTTGTATCACTGAGTTTATCCCCGATACAAATTCCGTAATGGTGTATAGCGCGACTGCTGGAATGAGCTTTAACATAGCCACAGGGCAACCTTCAGGCGCACCTAAGCCATTCATCAATGAATTTAAGTGGAATCCAAAATCAAACGCACCTGAAAAAGACCCAAGCGTTGAGATTCAAATCCACGACTCAATGGGCTACCAAGCATTCCCATTTGATGTCAAAAAGGCATTTAGTAAGTAGTTTTTAAACGCTAAATGCGACTAGATTCGCGCTATTTGACGCGAATCTAAGTTAAAATATTTGCAATTTAATTTAGCGTAACAATATAACAAGATTTTACTTTTTCGATGCGGTGATATGTATTTTGAAACACCATTTCTTTATCAAAATTTTCCATCATAAAATTGCAAAGCTCTGTATTACCGAGATTATAAGGCACTTGTAAATGGCGCAACTTCGCAATAAATAAAGCATCATCTTGCTTAGCCAATCGCGGTATCAGCGACAATATGCCATATTTATCATAAAATCGTTGCGTGACTTTGGCATTACCGATTCGACTAATATCAATGGTGATAGTCGCATTTTTGGGAAGCACATTTGCCAAATCGCTAATAAGTAGCTGTCCGCGAAAATCCAAATATTCATCTTGCTTTTTAAGTGCGTTGCCATAAATGTTAGCAAAGCTAATAAGAAAATATGCCATAACCACTACCGCAACGCAAGAAATATAATGCAATATTTTTTGCAAATTGGGGGGGGCAGAATGGGTTATCGTTGCAATGCAAAGCACAGCAATAAACGCATTAAACCCATAAAATGCTCGTGGTTCAAAAAGTGGCTTTTGTAGCACCAAATAAAGCCCATACGATAGGCAGATTCCAAGCAAAAGAAACGCAATCGTGGCAAAAATCGTAGCGATTTTATTGCGATTTGTGCGAATTGCGGTATTGATTACAAAAAGTGTGGCAATTAAAGCGATTAGACAAATATAAGGTGTTTGCTTTAAATCATTAAAAATCGTAGTTAGATACGCAGATAGATTTGCACAAATACCGATAAAAAGGCTATCCAAAGGTATCATTTTGTCCGAAGCGTATTGGACAACATATTCGTTTATAGGCTGCACAATAATAATTTTATAGAACAAACTAGCCATAATTAGATTCATCGCACAAATCGCCAAAAATATCGCACTTTCTTTAAAACTGCGTTGCTCTAAAAAATAAAGCGAAAACGCAAAATATAGACTTAAAATAATATAAGTCCCATTTGCCGCTTGATAAGTCATAAACATTGCAATAAGACAAACTACGCTTACCACGCAAAAAACGCGTTTATTTTCTTTAAACAAAAATGGCAAAATAGCGCAAAACAACGCCACGCACATAAATAAACTCTCAAATTTATAAGAGAAATTTTGCAAAAAATGCGGACTTAAACCCAAAGGCAACGAAGCTAAAACACCAAGCAAATCAAACTTTTTACAAATCAAATACAGCAAAATAAGCGATGAAATCACTGCTAAACACACGCCCATAATCTGCAATAATGGCGATGAATCCACCGCGCCTTTGCCAAATGCTGTAAAATCGTTTAGAATAAAAGTCGCCAAATATCTACTATTGTGATTCCAAGTAATATCCATTGCGCTGGTGAATAAATCATCGATATAATAAATATCCCCGCGTGTTAGCGCAAATAATGCGATTCCATAAAACACAATTCCATAAATAAATATTTTTTTAAAATGTGGCGTGGCGATAAAATCACGCAATATTCCCACCATTTCACGCCAAATATTTATGTATTTACGCAAACTCTGCCCCTTTTTAGTGAATCTAAAAGCGAATCTTATAAAAGTGCGATTGTAGCAAATCTTAATTTAAATGTAGAATATCGTAGGCGAATCCCTTTGCGCCTTAAGGCACAAAGAGATTTTTGTAAATCTAGTAGGCGCGGTTTTTAGTGCATTTTAGCTCCACTTCCTCTGCGATATACGCAGGAGCACCCGCCGCACCAGCATTAGCCGTAGCATACTGCCCAGCCACGCTTGTCATATTTGGAAACACTTCCGCCTCGACAAACGAGCCTTGCACCAAATCCACGAATTTTCCTGCCAAATCTGTGCCAAAGATTCCGCAGTCATCGAGCTTAATCTTAGTCTGTGGCAAAATCTGCACCACAAATCCGTTAATGGTGATGGTTTTGTTTTGATTATCCACAGCCGTAATCAAGCCATTCAAATCCATACCACCCGCAAAAAGTCCGCCGAAACATAAAGCCAAACTTAATATGATTTTTTTCATTTTTTACTCCTTAAAATTTAATTTTGGCGGTGAAATTCTATGAAAAAGTTGTGAAATGCTTGTGAAATTTTTGCGATTCAAAGTCCCATAAATTTTGCGGTGATTTTTAACGCGCTTAAAATCTCTTCTTTAAAGTGAAACATCATCGCAGGAAGCGCAATTATAAGCACTGCAAACGCCACGCCCACCTTTAGCGGTAGCCCCACAACCAGCAAGTTAAACTGCGGGTGAGTGCGCGTAATCATACCAAAGATGATTTCGGATAGCAAAATAATCCCCACCACAGGAAACGCAATAGTAAATCCAATCACAAAAATCCCACCAGCCGCCTTTAGCACATACAAAGGCATATTTTCACTTAGCATAAAACCGCCTAGATTCGTGGCAGTTAGGCTACTTGCGATGAGTGAAAAAATGATATGATGAAAATCTAGTGCCAAAAACACCATAACCGCCACTATGCTAAGCACTTGGGCGATTATAAGGTTTTGCGCCCCGCTCACAGGGTCATACGAGCTACCCACGCTCATACCGATACTAAAGCCCAAAAGCTCCCCAGCATAAGCGATTGCATTAAATACCACTTGCAAGAAAAATGCCGCGATGAATCCAAATAGCAACTCGCTAAGCCCCGCAATGATGAACTCCAAAATAGTGATATTTGTGTTAAATGGTGGCAAAAGCGGATAAAATACAAGTGCCAAAAAGAAAATCATCGCCGCTTTTACGCTAAGTGGCACAAGGCGCGAATCAAAAAACGGAAAAAACGCTATTATTCCGCTAAAGCGCAGGATTAAGAGAATGAAATTGGCGACATTGCCTTCGCTTAGGTAGCTAAAAAGTTCCATTTGTCAAATGCGTCTTGTGGCGATAAATCGCAGAATCCGCTATCGAATCTAACGCGCATTCGCTTAACGCGCAATCTTTTAGATAAAAAACCCTATCGCAAGATTTTGCTAACTCCAAATTGTGCGTAGCCACTATCATCACGGCATTTTGCGCCCTCACATAGTCAAAAACCACCTCCATTACGCTACGCGCCGTCTCTGTGTCTAAATTGCCCGTAGGTTCATCGGCAAAAATAATGTGTGGCTTTTTTGTCAAAACCCGCGCGATTGAGAGCCGCTGCTGCTGTCCGCCGCTTAATTCGCCTATTTGTTGCTTTAAAATGTGTGCGATTCCAAAGGCTTCTAGCAACTTTTTATCAATGGGCTTATTTGCGAGAATTGAGGCGACTTGCAGATTTTCTAGTGCGTTAAATCCGCGAAAAAGATAGTGAAACTGAAAAATAATGCCTAAAATATTTCGGCGTAGGCGCAAAATCTCACTATCGCTAAGGGCGTAAATATCGCTCCCACCGATAAAAACGCGTCCATTTTTTGGCTTTAAAAATGATGAAAGATTATTGATGAGCGTAGATTTACCGCTACCGCTAACGCCCAAAATGGCAATCGTTTCGCCCTGCGTTAGCTCTAAATTCACGCCTTTATAAAGTGTAGATTCAAAGCTATGCCCCAAATCCTGCGCTTTTAGTAAAATCTCGCTCATTTTTTGTTCCTTAAATCCGCGCTAAACACGCGCCGAATCTGCGCCGAATCTTTGATTAAAAAAATCCGCGCTTTTTTGCGTTTCTAAGCGATTGTAGGCGCGAGAGATTCGCACAAAGGCTTTATTTCATTTGCTCTGCCACTTCTTTTGCAAAATCCCCAGCGACTTTTTCAATCCCCTCGCCCAGCTCGAATCGCACATATTCCACAATCTCAATATTATCATTTAGCTCGGCACTTTTTTCCGCCAAAACTTTCTCAATGCTTTTTTTGTCGTCCATCACAAAATACTGCCCCAAAAAGCTAAGCCTTTGGTCTAGCAAGGTGTTGTCCGCAACGAATCGCTCCATCATTCCATCGGCGATTTTGTCAATGATATTTTCAGGCTTTTTTTGTGCGCGGAGATTTGCTTTAAATTCCTCGATTTTTGCCTTGATGACTTGTGGCGTAAGCTCTTTTTTGCTGACAAATTCAGGGACATTTTTTAGCGTTTTGCCTAATCTTTTTAGCTCCTCATTGCCCTTTTTGATTTCAGCGATGAGTGCGGCTTTTTCTTTTTGGATAAAGTCATTTTCAAAGGCTTCTGCGCTTATGATTTTGGGCTTCATCGCCGCTGCGTGCATACAGAGATTATTTACTAATTCGCTTAGTTTGCTTTTAGATTCGGCGTTTTTGAATTTTAGTGCCACAATCGTGCCGATTCGCGCATTTGAGTGCAAGTATGCGCCCACAATGGTATTTGGCGTGGAATCTAAAAGCGCGATTCGGCGCACCACGATATTTTCGCCGATTTTGGCAATCTCGCCTTTTAGATAATCCTCAAACGCCACACCATCGACTTTTAGAGCCTTTAGCGATTCGACATCGTTAATATTATTTTTGTTGATTAGCTCAATCGTTTTGGCGCAGAGATTTTTAAAGTTTTCATTTTTGGCGACAAAGTCCGTCTCGCTGTTGATTTCCACCATAATCGCCCTGCCATTTTCGCTAAAAAGCGCGATTGTGCCTTCGGCTGCCACTCTGTCGGCTTTTTTTGCGGCTTTGGATAGCCCTTTTTCGCGCAAAAATTCCACCGCTTTTTCAATGTCGCCCTTTACCTCGACTAACGCCTTTTTGCAGTCCATCATTCCTGCGTCTGTCATTTCGCGCAGTTGTTTTACTAAAGATGCAGAGATTTCCATTAGCGCACCTCGTTTGCTTCAGCTTCGGCAGATTCGAGCTCGGATTCACCCATTTTATTCATCATTTCCTCGAAATTTTCATCGCTCTTATCGCTGTAATCGCCCGAATCCGTGCTAATCTCATCTTTGTTGCTTTCGCGTCCTTCGATGATTGCCTCTGTGATTTCCTTGCAAAATAGCTGAATAGAGCGAATCGCATCATCATTACCCGGAATTGGGTAATCGACTTTATCGGGGTCGCAGTTTGTATCTAGTGGCGCGATGACTTTTATGCCTAGCGTTCGCGCTTCCTCAACGGCGATATGTTCTTTGACAATATCCACGATGAAAATCATATCAGGCAATCGCTTCATATTGCGCACACCGCCCAAATATCGCTCTAATTTTTCTTTTTTACGCAAAAGGCTTAGCTTTTCTTTTTTTGTCAAAAGCTCGATTTGTCCGCTTGATTCCATTTCCTCAATCAGCTCCAAACGGCGAATGCTCTTTTTAATCGTGCCAAAGTTTGTAAGCATTCCGCCAAGCCACCGATAATCCACAAACGGCATTCCCACGCTATTTGCATACTCGCGAATCGTCTCACTAGCTTGTTTTTTTGTGCCGACAAACATTATGCTCTGCCCTTGAGAGGACGCCTCTTTGACTACGCTATAAACATAGCGAAAATATCGTATAGTCTTTTGTAAGTCGATAATGTGGATATTTTTGCGAGAGCAAAAGATGAATTTTTTCATCTTTGGATTCCATTTACGCGTCTGATGCCCAAAATGCACACCGCATTCAAGCAAATCTTTCATTGTTACCATTTTAATCTCCTTTGTATTTTAGTTTAACTAGCGCGTTTTTATTAGGCTAAAAGCCCACTAAAATTAGGATAAACGCGCTTGAATTTTTGTAAAAATGAAAAAATGAAAGTGGAATTCTAGCATTTTAAATATAAATTTAGCTTAAATGTAATGGCGAATCGTAACAAGCATTTTTTAAAGTGGATTTATATAAAATCGCGCGTATTTTTTTAAACAAAGGAAGTGCAATGAATCCTACAAATCACCCAAATGGCGATTTCAAAAATGGCAAAATTATTATTTTTAGTGGGGCGGGGATTAGCGCGGAGAGTGGATTAGCTACTTTTCGCGATAGCAATGGGCTTTGGGCGAATTACGACCCAAATGTCGTGTGTAATTATCACTCGTGGCGCAAAAATTACGAGCTGGTGCATAAATTTTACAACCTGCGCCGTGCGGAGTTAGCGACCGTGCGTCCAAATACTGCCCACAAAATCGCAATGCGCTTGGCGCGTGAATTTCGCGTGGTAAATATCACGCAAAATGTCGATGATTTGTTTGAGAGGGCGCATTTGGAGGTTACTGTGTCATTGCGAGGGAGCGAAGCGACTGAAGCAATCCATTCAAATATTACAGATTTGAGCGATTCAAACGCTAGATTCGCCGAATATGAACAGGCAAATATCTTGCATTTACACGGCAAATTATGGGAGATTCGTTGCGAAAATTGCGAGTATATCGCAACTATCGGCTACGCGCCTTATGATTTCACGCCCTGCCCAAAATGTGGCAACGAAAAGCTAAAGCCAAATATCGTATTTTTCTACGAACAGGCACCAAAATATATGGAAATGTATGAGATTTTTGATAGTGTGAGTGATAATGACATAATCGTTGTAAGTGGCACAAGCGGGGAGGTAGTGAATGTTTGCGCGATGATAAGGCGTGGGTATAAAATACTAAATAATTTAGAAAAAGCGCGAGGAATCAACGAGAATCTCTTTGATAGTGTGTATTTTGAGCCGAGTAGTAGCGCGTTTGAAAAGATTTATAACGAAATCAAAGCGTTAAAAACGGCGCAAAATTAAATGCAAAAAACTTTCATTTTCTTACTCTTTATCGCTATGTTTTTTTGGGGCTTATCGTGGCCTATTTCAAAGATTTTATCAAGCAATCATTCACCATTCATTGTGGCATTTGGGCGATTCGCGCTTGTGGCACTCTGCCTTTTGCCACTCATCAAATACTACAAATTAAGCCTAAAAATTCCGCGTTTCTGCTACCCGCGATTAGCCATAAATATCGCGTCAAACGCGCTTTACTCGCTCGTATTTTTCTACGCGATAAATCTAGGCAACGCAGGGAGCGCAGGTGTGATTACCACGACTTTATCGCCTATTTTAGCCACTTTGCTAAGCGTGATAGTATTCCGCGCAGCTCTTAGTCGCATAGAGTGCATAGGACTTGGAATCGGGCTAATTTCTGGTATTTTTTTCATATCTGGCAAAGGGACGCTTTTTGATTCATTCAACCTCTTTTTCATTTTGGCAGCGTTTTTGTGGGCTTGTGTAACGCTAAGTGTCCGCAAACTCCCGCTCCACCCGCTAATCATCAACTTTTACAGCGCGTTTGTCAGCTCACTGCTTTTCGTGCCGTTTTTGAAAAGCGCAGATTTTGCGATATTTGCCGAGCCTCAATCGCTTGGATTCCTTGCAATCGTGGCGATTTTATCCACCATTTTTGGCACAAGCATTTACTACAAGGGCATTGAGGTGGTAGGCATTACCAAAAGTGCGAGTTTCACGCTACTAGTGCCATTTTTTGCCGTGCTTTTATCGTTTGTGATTTTGGGCGAAAAGCCAGAGCTTAGCACCGCCATTGGCGGGATTCTCGCCATTATTGCAATCTATCTCATTAGCCTTTATAACAAAAAGCATTGGCGATTCTTAAGCAGATTCGCACATAAAATTTCTAGTATTTTTAGTGCAAGGAAAAAGTAAAATTTATAGTCCTTTATAAGTGCCCTCATCGCGCTTTGCGATTTTTATCACTTGAATAATTTTATATTTGCCACTTTCCACAATGCCGATGATTCGATACTCGCCTACGCGCCACCGATAGCGATTATCACCAAAGCCTTGCAAATACTTTGCATTAGGCAAAAGGCAGGGATTTTCGCTGGTTGCTAGTTTGTCGTCCAAAAAGTCAATTATTTTGGTATATTCTTTTGGTGCAGATTTGGCGAGTTTTTGCAAAAATTTTATAGATTTTTTATCTAATATAATCTCAAAATTCATCGCCATAATCCGTATTTATATCCCTTTCTAACTCCCATTCTAGCTCTGCTAATTCCCGCGCTGAAAGCGTTTTTTTGATTTCATTAGCCATTTCAATTAAGCCCGAATCTTTTAGCGATACAAATTCGTTTTTATTGCTAAATCCCTCTTTGATTCGCACTTTTAGATATGCTATCAAATTGCGCGTATCGCTTAGCTGTCTATGTGTGCGCTCAATAATATCTCGCTCTTTTTTTTCCGCGCTAATTAGTGAGTTAAATAGCTGTTTTTGCGACATACGCGCATATTTTTCATAGTTGATATTTGCCATCGCTTTTGTCCTTTGTGAATCTAATTTTCGCGTAATTATAGCAAAATTATCGATTCATCATAAATCACACAAACTCCCTTTGTGCCTCCAAATTCATCACTTTATCAAGCAGATTCATCGATTCGCTCTCACTCAAAGCAAATTTCGCATTGCTTAAAAATTTGCATTTCAGCTCATCAAAACTCAAAGGATTGTCAAAATTGCCCTTATTTATGAAAATATCTTTTTTGATTTCACTGCCATTTTTTAGACGCGCTAGGATATGACCGGGAAAATATTTTGGGAATCCCTCGCTTTGTCGTTTCTCATAGTCTATTTTTCGCGCAAAATCCAGCACTTCGGCGCGATTTAGATTTTGATATGAGCTTAGATTTACAAAGCCGTCAATAAAAGCCACTGCCATTAAAAATGGCATTGAAAATTTCGCTTGATAGGCACTTTGTGGCGCGTATTTGGCATTTATCGGGTCGCAAATAAAGTTACTTGGCACTTCATCGACAAAGCAATGAATCTGCTCTATATCCTCACACTTTAAGCCATCAGCCCTCAAAGCCAAAGCGCAGTCAATTAGCCCGTGTGCGAAATGACAACAAGGATATGGCTTTATGCTTACTTGCAAAACCTGCCAAATGTCATTTAGCCCCTTTGTTAGCTCACTTTTATCGCATAGCTCTTTGATTCCAAATGTGGCAAAAATATTATCTCTGCCCTCAAATATGCTAAGCGGTCCTGTGAGATTAGCCTTAGCGAGATTTGCCACAAAAATGCCGTTTTTAATGGCGTTTGCGATATGCAAAACTTTAGAATTTGAGCCATTTGATAAAAATTCATTGACGCCACTAGCAAAGCTACCTGCGATTCCTAGTGTGTTTATTAACTGCTCTTTGTTTAAATCAAGTAGCACCCCACACGCCACCACACTAGCGAAATGTCCGCAAATGGCGGTGGTATGAAATCCGCGCTTATGAAAGCTACCTTTTGAGGCAATTCCCACTCGTGCGCCTACTTCCCAGCCAGTGATAAATGCCTTTAAAATCTTTTTGCCATTATCGCAAACGCTAAAGCCATAACTCAAACAAAGCGGGGCTAAAATCGCACTCGCGTGTAAAATAGCCTCTGTGTGCGTGTCATCAAAGTCAAGCGCGTGAGCAGAAATACCATTTATCATAGCTGCGTAATCGCCACTTAGATTTACATTTTTGCCCCAAACTTGGCATAATTTTAGATTCGCGCTATTTAGATTCGCACCCAAATTCATAAACGCATTTAGCGCGTTTTGCACACAGGATTCATTACTACCTGCTAATGCCGTGCCAAGCGTGTCTAACATTAGCTCTTTTGCCCTTTGCACTACACTTGGCGGAATATCATCAAATTTTAGATTTACCACAAAGTGGGCTAATTCCTCACTATAAGTCATCGCAAATCCTTTGTTATATAGGCGAATCTAGCGCAAAATAGGCGCATTTTTGACTTTATCTAAAAATTCATCAACTAGCTTTGGCGCGAATCCCACATAAGTCGTAGCGTCCATTAGACTATCAATGTCTTTTTCGCTAAGCACCTCATTTACGCGCTTATCAGCTAGTAGTGTTTCTTTAAATGTCTTATGACTTTCAATCCCGCTCATCGCTGCTTCATAGACGATTTCGTGGGCGTGTTGTTTGCCGTATTTGTCGCTTAGGGCAAACATTACGCGCTCTGCTAGGACGAATCCGCCTAGCGTGTCTAAATTTTTAAGCATTTTGTCTTTTTTAACTTCTAGTCCGCTTAGCGCGAATCGCATATTTGAAAGCACCACTGAAAGCATTAAAAACATTTCTGGCAAAAGTTTCCACTCCATTTTCCACACCTGCCCATCGCGCTCGTGTTCGTGTCGCTCTATGTCGCTTAAAATGGCTAGATTCGCCTTTAGCGCGTTGCTAACGGTTACGGCATTTTCGCTAACGGCTGGATTGCGCTTGTGTGGCATAGTCGAGCTACCCACTTGCCCTTTGCCAAAAGGCTCAGCAACTTCATCAATCTCGTTGTGAGATAGGATTAAGATTTGGTGAGCGATTTTATTAAAAGTCGCATTTATGTTGCCAAGCACGAATCCAAGCTCTATAAATCTATCTCTAGCGGGTTGCCACGAAATATCTGGCACGGATAGATTTAGCGATTCAAGTGTGAGTTTTTCCACTTCGTTGCATTTATCACTCAAACTTGCTTTTGTGCCGACAGCTCCCACGATTGAGCCGACATATAGGCGATTTTCAAGCTCTAAAATGCGCTCATAATGCCTACTTATCTCACTTAACCAAATGGCAACTTTATGCCCAAAAGTGATAGGCAGTGCTTGTAAAGATAGCGTTCGTCCCATCATTGCGGTATTTTTATGCTCTTTTGCCAAGTCAAACAACGCCTTTGCTATGCCTTTTAATTCGGCTTTGATTAGATTCATCGCTTCTTTAAATTGCAAAACTAGCCCCGTGTCAATAATATCTTGCGTAGTTACGCCAAAATGCACAAATTCGCCCAAGTTATTATCACACGCTTTTTCTAGCCCACGCACGGTCGGCACTAGCGGGTGCTTTGTCTTTTTAAACTCAGCAAAAATAAAATCCATATCCATATATTTATAATGCGCTTTTTTAGCGATTTCATCGGCTGCATTTTGCGGGATAATACCTAGCTTTGCTTGAGCCTTTGCTAGTGCTGCTTCCACATCAAGCCACTTTTGAATGCGATTTTCCTCACAAAAAACCGCCCTCATTTCAGCACTACTCCACGAATCCGCCAAAAGTCTCATATCAAATACGCTTACTCCACTCATAGTTTTATCCTCCTTATTTTGCGTTTATTTTGTCAAATGCTTGTTTTAAGTCCGCGATTAAATCGCTAACTTCCTCTAGCCCAATGTGAAATCTCACAAATACTCCAGCCTTACTCCAATCCGTAGCTGTGCGCGGTGGCGTAGTAACAGTCGCCAAACTCTCATATCCGCCCCAACTCGCGCCAATGCTAAATAGCTTTAAATTATCCACGAATCTAATGGCTTCATCTTTGCTGACTTTGTCATTAAATTCAATGGTAATCATTCCATTTGCGCCCTTATGGTCGCGCACGAAAATATCGTGATTCGGGTGGCTTTTTAGCTTTGGATAGAAAATGGTTTTGATTAGTTTTTGGCTTTGAAAAAATTCCGCCACTTTGTCGGTGCTTTCCTCGTGTGCCTTTAGGCGAATCGCTAATGTCCTCATACCACGAAGCACAAGATAAGCATCATCAGGGCTAGTGGTGAATCCCAAAGCCTCTGGGAGTTTGTCAAAATTTTTCCACTCTTTTTCATTAACCACAACGATTCCCATAGTCAAATCGCTATGTCCGCTTAGATATTTTGTCGCAGCGATTACTGAAATATCCACGCCCAATTCAAGCGGATTTAGCAAGTAGCCACTTGAATAAGTATTATCGATTGCCACAGGAATATTATGTGCGTGGGCGACTTTGCAAAGTTTTGGCAAATCTATGATTTCATACAAAATCGAGCCGGGCGATTCGCATAAAATTAGCTTGGTATTGGGCTTAATTTTAGATTCGACATCACTTGCATCAGCTTTTAAAAAATCCACGCTAACGCCCATTTTCTCTAAAAATAGCTCACAAATCGTCCGCACTGGTCCATAAATAGCATCTGTGATTAAAAAATGCGCATCTTTACTCGCATAATTTAAAAGCACCATTGCTAGTGCTGCTAATCCTGTGGGAAAAAGTTGCGCTCTATATCCGCCCTCTAACGCACACACGAGCTTTTCTAACTCGAAATTCGTAGCTGTCCCACGCGCACCATAGCTTAGGACGCGCTGTGTTTTGCGTTTTTCTCTTGTATCTTGCCACGCTGCGTGATTTTTAAATAAAATCGTTGAAGCACGCATTACAGGTGGATTCACTGGACGCACACTTTGATTTTCATCGCCTCTGCCTATGTGTATAAGTTTTGTTTTTGTATTCATTTTTCTCTCCTTTTATAAGTAATAATAAGTCATTATGATATTTGTTAGAGCCGCCACAAACATAGGAATCGCCGTTCGTTTTACTACTTGCAGTGGATTTACCTTTGCCATTGCTGAAATTGCCAAAATCGCTGGGGCGATTGGGCTAACGCATCGTCCGAATCCTGTCATTATTTGGATTGGGGCTATCATTGTGATAGTTTCCACGCCAAAAGATTTTGCGATATTTGGGATAAGCGGTGCGAAGCTAAAAAACGCTGCATTACCACTGCCCATCAAAAATGCGCACACCGCAAGTAGAATCGAAACTGCGATGATGATTGCAATCACGCCAAATCCAGCGTCTTTTGCAAAATCTATCAGTGTATCCACGAATCCCACGCTTAAAAGCCCTTGCGCGAAAACTTGTCCGCAGATGATTAAAGACACCGTGATGACAAATAAATGCCCCATACCTTTAAAAAATATCATTATCGAGTTAAGCGTCTCAACCACGCTTTTATAGCGAATCATCTCAAAAGCAATCGCCACAAAAGTTGAAATAAACATAGCCACAGGGACATTAGAGCGAATCGCAGTTTTTGCTAACTCTTTCATCTCCTCAGGCGAGTAGATTCCAAGCGAAACCAAAACGCTATCAAGCACGGGCGAAAATCCCAAAATAATAATAAGTGGCAAAATAGGCAAAATCGCATAGATTTTAGGGGGCTTTTTTAACTTGGATTCCCCCCCCATTTTCCACAAGCTCTTTTTCAACCAAATCGCGATTAAATACGAATCCATCTCTTTTATCAAAAAATTTATTTGAAAAATAAAGCGCAAAAGCCACCGCGATAATGATAGGCAAAGTGGTAGGAAGCTGATAATTCACAAAATACACAGCGGGGTCGATTTCGGCGATTTTGGACGCCATAATGACATTGCCACTGCCCGGTCCGTGGTCTATGTATTGACAAATGCCTATCACGCTTAGTGCTGAGAGTTTAGAGACACCAGAGCGCACCAAAATAGGATACATTGTTACCATTAAAAGCAAAGCAAGTCCAGCGTGGCTTGGTATGAAAAGCACCAAAAACTGCACGATTAGATACGCCACCACAAGCAAAAGCAGTGGCGATTTGACAGCTTTAAGTGGTTTTTCAAAAACCTTAAACAGCGCGTAACTTGCACCCACATGGTCCATATATGCAGAAAATCCCGCAATGCACATCAAAGTCATTCCAAGCCCAGCCAAAGTGCTTGACATTTTTTGATTAAATACTTGAAAAATATCAAAAAATCCCAAATTTAACGAGCCTTTTTCCACAATGGGGTGAAATCCGCTCACGCCAAAATACGCAAAGATTCCAGCTAGTGAAAGCAAGAAAAGTCCGCTTAGTAGCAGTGAAATATGCGCATTTATTTTCTTAACTAGCATAAATACAAGTCCGCAGATTGCGACTAAAGAAAATATGATTCCTAACATAATCTATCCTTTATACGCTACAATTTCGATTTCCACTAGCACACCTTTGGGTAGCTCTTTTACTGCTACGGCTGAACGCGCAGGGTATGGAGTGCTGAAAAACTTCGCGTAAATCTCATTCATCGCACCAAAATCATTCATATCCGCCAAAAATACGGCAGTTTTCACCACGCTACCAAAATCCAAGCCATTCTCTTTGAGAATCGCCTCTACATTTTTAAGAGCGCGTTGCGTTTGCTCTTTGATTCCACCGCTTACTACCTCGCCACTTTGCGGATTTAGTGGAATCTGCCCAGAGGCGTATAAAAAGCCTCCCGCCATTCGATAAGCCGAGTATGGTCCTATCGCCTTAGGATAATCTTGCATTTAGTCCTCCTTTTTGTAGTTTTTATAAAATGCACCAAAATTATAAGCAAAAAATATTTATAATGTCAATAAAATTTTATTATTATAATAAAAATTTATTACAATAATTCTCTAAAGTCCTTTGTGCTAAAATGCCAAATTTTTTAAAATGGGGGCAAAATGAATGACGAGCAAAAAGAGCTTTTTATCAAGCTCACGCACTTTTTGGGGCAGGTTTTGGGCAAAAGCTATGAAGTCGTATTTCATATCATCTCTAAAAAAGGCTCATATATCGCAGCCATTGAAAATAGCCACATAAGCGGACGGACGATAGATTCGCCACTTACGGCGTTTGCTAGTAAGCTATTGCAAGAAAAAGCGTATTTAAAAAAAGACTTTTTATGCCATTACAAAGCGCAGACAAAGGAAAATAAGCTCCTAAATGGCTCGACATTTTTTATCAAAAAGGGCGATAAATTAGTAGGCATTCTTTGCATAAACCACGACACAAGCGAGATTCAAAAAGCCGTGCATAAAATCATAGAGATTGAAAATCTAAGCGGATTTGGCGAAATCACCGCCTCGCTTATGAGCGAATCGGGCGAATCTAGCGAATCAAGCGACTTTGGCGAATCACCACAGCCACAAAACGCCCAAATCAGCATAGAAAATCTAAGCCACAATATCGAGGACATTTTGGCGCAAAGTATTGACTTAAACTACCTCAAATCTGGCTTCACGCTAAGCGCAACGCAGAAAAATGACATTATCAAAAATCTCTACCAAAAGGGCATTTTCAATATAAAAGGTAGTCTTTATATCGTGGCAAAATTGCTAAAAATCTCCGAGCCAAGCGTCTATCGCTACCTTAACAAACTCAAAAAAGATGAAAATTTATAAAAGCATAAGCCACGAATCGCTAAAATCGCGCCTTTGTTTTTGTGGCAAATTTTACGAATCTAGCGAATCTATGGCGATTCGGCGATTTGTCATTTGTGCGATTCGCGCTAATTTTTATTTCACATTATCATCTCGCAAATAAGGAGACAAAATGGAATTTGACTTAACACTAACCACGATTTTATTGCTAATGGCGGCGGCTTTTATAGGCGGATTCATCGATAGTATCGCAGGTGGTGGCGGTATGATAACGCTTCCTGCGCTAATGCTCGCTGGAATCCCCGCGCACGAGGCACTTGGCACTAACAAATTTCAGGGCGTTTTTGGGACATTTTCTGCGGTGTTGCAGTTTTACAAAAAGGGACATTTGGATTTAAAAAAATGCGCTTTATTTGCGGGATTCGCCTTTGTATTTGCGCTGGGTGGGACAATCGCGGTGCAAGTTATAAGCGCAGATTTCTTGCGCAAAGTGATACCATTTTTGATGATATTTTTCGCGCTATATTTTCTTTTCTCGCCCAAAGTCAGCGAGGAATCCAGCAAAGCGCGACTTTCGCGAATCGCACTAGCTTTCATCATCGGCGCAATCGGCTTTTATGACGGCTTTTTTGGACCGGGCACAGGCTCGTTTTTTATGATTGCGCTAATCTCGCTAGGCGGATTTGGCATAAAGGACGCCCTAGCAGAGGCGAAACTCTACAATTTCGCTACGAATCTCGCCGCTGTGATTATGTTTGCCGTGTTTGGCAATATTATATTTGCGGTGGGCGCGGCTATGGCGGTGGGGCAATTCATCGGTGGCAATATCGGCGCGAAAATGGCACTAAAATACGGCATAAAAATCATAAAGCCCCTTGTCGTCATCGTCTCACTCTCAATGTGCGTGAAATTGTTGTTTTTTTAGTCAGGCAAAATTTGCGGTTTTGGCTTGGAAAATTTCATCGCCTTTTCTGCAAAAATTTGATTGCAAAGTAGCATACCAAAAAGCTCACAAGCGCACCGCAAATCACTTGCAAAATCGTGTGATGCCCACTATAAATCCTAGAGATTCCCACTAATAGCGCAAGGCAAAAAAATAATATTTTCCACCGCATTTTAAAATACACAAACGCAAATGTGAATCCTATGAACGCCCCTTGCGTGTGTCCGCTGGGGAATCCATCGAATCGCGCCATATTTATCGGTCGCCGTGCGAAGCTAAAAATCTCGCCCATTTCATAGTGCGCCACCGCGTAGGAAATGCCGAGTTTGGTGGCTTGAACCACGAGTGTGCTTAGCAAAATGGCAAAAATAAGTTGCTTTAATTTCTCAAAATCTCTCTCATAAAAGGGCATAAACACACACAGCGCAGGTAATAAAATCTGAAAAATATCGCCGTATTTTTTGAAATTCCACGCTATTAGCGCGGTGGCAAGTGCGATAAGCGCGAAAAATGCAAGATTTAGGGCTAGATTTTGCCCGTGAAGCTGCTCTTTGATATTCATACAATAACCTTTGGTGCGTCTTTGTGGCGCGTGATTTGGTAAATAAAAAGGCATTTTAAAAAGTTGCGATTGTAGCCAAAAATCACTAAAAATCGCCAAAATGTTTTTAGATTCGCCACTTGCACAATCTATCACAATCCAAAAGGCAATCATTTAAGCTAAAATTAAAATAGGGGGGTAAAATACATTTTTTTAAATTTTACTTAAAGGAGAAAATATGGCGTATAGTAGGCGAATCGGCGGGATTTGGGAGCAAATCACAGCTAAAGGAATCACAATGAATATGTAAGGATTTTCGCGCTTTTTAGATTCGCGTGTGAGATAGCAAAGAATCTTTTGGCTTAAGTCGGCGATAAAAATCACGCCCAAAAGGGCAAAAAATACATTTAAAAAGGATAAAAAGATGAGAATTTTACTCACAATATGTATGCTAGGATTTGTAGCATTGGGATTTAGCGCGTGTGGCAATGATGATGACAGAGTGGCTTTGGTTAGAAGCGAGGCGAGAGAGACTATGCGAAATATAACAGCAATGCAATTTACATACAACTTCGATATGACATCACCCAAAGCACCAAAGGGTAAATCTTGGGGAGAATGGTTAGCAGAGATAGCTACAACTAATGCCGCATTTCCTCTTGGTCCAAATCAAGAAAAAGATGCTAAAAGGTTTGCTAAAGCAAAAGAAGCATACGAAAAAGAGGCAGATAGATGGACAATCTTTGATAATGGTATCTCACCAAAAGGTTGCGACAAGGGCGAAGTGCCACTGCTATGGATAGATACAAAAACAGGCGATGTGCATTTTAACCCTAGCAAATTAAGTGGTGGGGGATTTTGCTCTGCATTAAAAGATAGCTATGTAACCGATAAAGGCAATGGCGATAATGTCTTTAATCCATCAAAAATGGGCGTAGTTGAGTGGTAGTGCTAATTAGATTCGCACTATTTTGATTTGTAGGTGTGGGCGCACTGCTAACGCAACGCCCACTTTGGCAAATCCACCCCACGCCGTCATTGCAAGGGCAACGCCCAAAGCAATCCATAATATAGATTAAAATAAAAGCGATTCTTTTTGGATTGCCACGAATCTGCTACGCAGATTCTCACAATGACGAATTTTCCACCCCGTCATACTGAGGCGACAAAGTCGCCGAAGTATCCATTTGAGAGACTTTAGATTCAGGGGTGAATCGCAAACTTTTGGCGAATCTAAATGCAATTTGATTCACTTTTTAGTCATTGATTCGCCTATAATTTAGATTCGCTTGATTTGGATACTTCGCTACACTGCGTTTCGCTCAGTATGACGAAAAAGGGTGGATTGCTTCGGCATTTACAATGCCTCGCAATGACGAAAAATTAAAAATCCGCGTTTGATTCATAACCGATTCGTGCAAAGCACGAATCGCAATCCGCAAGGATTTGCGAGAGCGGTAGCTCGAAGCAACCATCGAAATAATGGCGGTGTGGCTTTGCACAATCTTTAGCCCCTTGCAAGGAAATAAGACTTGGTGTCTATTGACGAAGCAAGGGGCTAAAGATTGTGTGAACTGCATACCCCAGAACAAATTGTGCGTTAAAATTGATACACATAACTTAACATTATACTACTCGAACTCCCCTTATAACTTGTCGTAATATTTGTTGTTTTATCCTTTAGGCTGTAAATCGTGGGCGTTACATAGGCGATTTTGGCATTTAGCTCCGCGCCGTGATTGCCCGTGCTGTGGTAGTAGATGAATCGCACAAGCCCCACATTTACCCAGCCCACAGAGATTAGCGACTTTTTGCCCGAGCTATCAAGCGTTTTATCCGCGATTAGCGCGAGATTCATTCCGCCACCTAGCCCCAAAAATCCGCCGATTTTCCAGCTCACCGCCTCGTAATATTTCACTAATAAATCCAAATCCACGCCCATACTCACTATGTCAAACTTTGGAAATTTTGTGTATGATAGCTCGGCGTAAAATCGCCCACCCACCCACTCATCTTCGCTCACAATCCCGCCTTTTAGCCCGATAGAGCCACTTCCGCTAAGCGAATTTTGCGTGTTTTTGTTGCGATTGTCATCTTCGGTAATGTGCTGCATACTCACAATGTCGATACCAAATTGCAGTCCTATGAAAAAATCCACACCGATTTTCTTTTGCTTTTTAATGTTTTGAATCGTAATATTGCGGTAGCCAAGACGATTTTTTCTATCGGTTAGCGTTTTGATTTCAGCGGTTTTATTTGGGGTTTTGGTGGTTTTTTTGGTGGTTTGCGCCTTTTGCGAATCGCTTTTTTGTGCCGAATCGCCCTTTTGTGCTGAATCACTCTTTTGCAAAATGCGCTTTTGTGAATCCACCTTTGAATCTAGCGCATTTTGTGGCTTTTGGGTGGGTTTTGGGGTTTGAGATTCGCCTGTTTTGGATTCGATTGAATCATCTTTTTGCGTATTTATGCGTTTTCGTGTGGATTCTCTGCGCTTTTGGTAGTTTGGCTCGGTGGTAGATTTGGTGCTTTGATTCGTGGTGCTTTGAGTTTGATTGTTAGTTTGCGTTGATTCGCCCCTTTTGCGAAACACCTCATCTTGGCTAAAAAGTGGCATTGCAATCAAAAATAGAGATAGCAAAAACCCACAAACAACGCGCATTTCTCACATCCACTCTAGGATTTTGGTTACATCACTTGCCTCAAAAATCTTAAGATTATACTTATTTTTGGGCTTTTTAGGCACAATCGCGCTTGTGAATCCATACGATTCAAGCTCTTTTAGGCGCGAATCAATATTACTAACCTCGCGTATATCGCCTACAAGACTAACTTCGCCGATAAAGGCACTCTTTGCGCTTAAAGGGCGATTTTTATGCGATGAGATAATCGCCGCAATCAACGCCAAATCCGCGCTAGTCTCGCTAATCTTCATTCCGCCCACGACATTGACAAACACATCATAATGCCCTAGCGGAACGCTTAGTTTGCGCTCTAAAAGTGCTAGTAACATATTTAGGCGATTTAGCTCAAAGCCCGTAGCACTACGGCGCGGAAAATTGCTCTCGCTAACGAGTGCTTGAATCTCAAGCACAATGGGGCGCGAACCTTCTAGCACCACGCTAATGGCACTTCCAGCTACCGAATCCCTTTGGCTAAAAAATAATTTGGAGGCGTTTTTCGCGCTGACTAAGCCATTTTCATTCATTTCAAAAATGCCTACTTCGTTTGTCGCGCCAAAGCGATTTTTAAAACTACGCAAGATTCGTATCTCTTTGCTTGGGTCGCCCTCAAAATAAAGCACACAATCCACCATATGTTCGAGTATGCGCGGTCCCGCGATACTGCCTTCTTTTGTAATATGCCCGATGATAAAAATGCTAATTTGCAACTCTTTGGCAAGGCGTAAGAGCAAAAAAGTGCATTCTTTTACCTGCGAAACACTGCCCGGCGCGGAGCTAATCGCGCTAGAATACATTGTTTGAATGCTATCAATTATGCAAATTTCATATTTGCCAGAGCGCAAGTTTTCCTCGATACTTTCTAAATCGATTGAATTTAGCAAAAAAAGATTGGGCGTGATTTTGCCTAGTCGCTCGGCGCGTAAGCGAATCTGACTAGCAGATTCCTCACCACTGACATACAGGACGGATTTTTTTTGAGAGAGATTTAGCGAGGTTTTTAGTAAAAGCGTGGATTTACCTACGCCCGGAGAGCCACCGATGAGATACAATCCACCGGGCACGATTCCGCCACCTAGCACGATATTTAGCTCACTCTCTCCACTGCTAAAGCGCGAAATCTGCTCCATTTGCACTTCGCTTAAGGGCAAAGGTGTAGATTCAGCCACGCCACGCGAATCGCCCTTTTTTAGCACCTCTAAATCTTTTGGCTTAATTTCTACAAAACTATCCCACGAATTGCAGTTCGCGCATTTTCCAGCCCATTTGGTGCTTTGTGCGCCACAATGCTGACATTCAAAAATGCTTTTTACTTTTGCCATTTTTTACGCCACTTTTTAGATTCGCGCAATTCACGCACTAAAAACATAATCCATTAAGTTTTTCACATACCACTCTTTATCAAAGGGCAATAAATCCGCCGCACTTTCCCCTATGCCGACAAAAAGAATGGGTAATTTTAGGCTTTTTGCAATGCTAATAATGCAACCGCCCTTGCTTGAGCCATCTAGCTTGGTAATGATAATGCCGTCAATCTCTAAAATCTCATTAAATGTCTTTGCTTGGTTGATTGCGCTTGTGCCTTGTGTGCCGTCTAAGATTAAAATCTTATAAAAATCATCTACGCCTTTTTTGCAGGTATTGGCGATTTTGATAAGCTCATTTTGGAGATTTATTTTGTTTTCTAGGCGTCCAGCTGTGTCGATAAAGGCAATGTCATATCCGCGCGATTTTGCTGCGCTAATGCTATCATAAGCCACCGCCGCAGGGTCTGCGCCAAATTTGGACTTCACGCAAGGAATCTGCAGTCGCTCTCCCCACGCGCTTAGTTGCTCCACTGCTGCGGCGCGAAATGTATCTCCCGCGCCAAA
Source organism: Helicobacteraceae bacterium (assembly GCA_050874285.1). Taxonomy (GTDB): domain Bacteria; phylum Campylobacterota; class Campylobacteria; order Campylobacterales; family Helicobacteraceae; genus NHYM01. Next base: position 50,478 of record JBNMKJ010000011.1, read on the forward strand.
AATGACTTTTTGCCCCTTGTCTTTGTGAATCGCGCCAAGTTTGGCAATGGTGGTGGTTTTCCCCGCGCCATTTACGCCGATGATGAGATGAATAAGTGGCTTTTGGCGAATCTCACGCATTGGCTTTGCCTCGCTTAAAATAGTGTGAATCTGCGCCTCTAACTCGGCTTTTTTGACTTTAGAGCCAAAGGAATCTAACATTTGCTCAATAATCTCATACTCGACATCGCACTCAATTAGTCGCTCCTCAAGCAAATCTTTGGCAATGGTGGCGTTTGAATCGGCATTTAATTTAGGCGATTCGCCCTTTGATTCGCCACCTAGTTTGGATTCGGCGATTTTTTTAAAAAATGAAAACATTTGCTATTCCCCTAAAACGCGCTTTATGTCAAATGCTATCATTTCCTCTGGCGTAAGCCCATCGTAGCTCATTTTTAGATTGCCATTTTTGTCATATAAAAGCATAAATGGAAAGGTTTGAATCTCATAATTTTCCACGAGCTTGGCAATATCGCCCCTATAAAACCACTCAAATTTGCTACCTGAATCCTCTACGAATTTTTTTAGCTTATCCAATTCCTCGTCCTTATCCACAAAAACGCCATAAATATTTAGCTTGTCGCCAAATTCTGCGTTGATATTTGCGATATGTTGCGCCTGTCCCAAACAATAATCGCACCACGAGCTTAAGAAAACGAGCAAATAAGGCTTATTGTAGTTTGTGGATAGGGCGTCCTCTTTTTGATTAAATGTGATTTTATGCGATTCTAAGCTCACTAGCGAGTAACTCGCTTTTTTGGGCTTTGAATCCTCGCTATTTTCATCACACGCGACAAAAAACGCACCAAAAGCCATCGCAAAAATCACTAAAAATATTTTATTCATCATAATGTCCTTTTGTATTGATAAACCACATAAACGCGAATCCTAGCGATGGCGTGATATTGGGCGTTTTTAGAAATGAGAGCGCGTTAGCGTGGGGAATCTCAATGATTTCTATAAATTCATCATCGATTCCGCCACCGCTTGTTTTTTTATCCAAATCTCGCACTTCGGCATAAAACACCGTCTGCCGACTTCCGCTAGTGCCCACAGATGAGTAAAATTCGCCGATTTTTTGTAAATCTTTTGCCTCATATCCGCACTCTTCAAAGACTTCCTCACGCGCGATTTGCTCTAAGCTCTTGCCCTCTTTATCCACAAGCCCCGCGCAAAGCTCAAACATATAGCCGTCATTATTGCGTAAAAATACGGCTGGGCGGAATTGACGGACGATGATTAGGTTTTTGGATTGCGTGTTGTTTAGTAGGATTGAGACGCTGTCATTGCTTTTGACGACTTCCCACCGCTTACTCACGCCATTTTCTTTGTAGCTCATTTCGCAAACTTGGATATATTTGGAATCCTCACATTTGCGTAATTCTATGCTGTTTTTATCTACCATTTCACTTTATAGTCGAATCGCTCTCATTTTTGGCAAAATAGCTTGGAGCTTCGCCACTAAAATTATTCATAATAGCGACTTTGATTTGTTCCTCATAGCTTTTGGCGAGTGTCAAAAATTCTGCTTTTTCCTCTTTGCCTAAGACGCTTTTGGTGGTTTTAATGCTTAAGTTAGGGTTAATGGGGCGATTATTTTTATAAAGCCCAAAATGCAAGTGCGGTCCCGTGCTTAAGCCACTATTGCCCACTTGCGCGATTTTTTGTCCGCTTTTGACGCGCTGTCCTTTTTTCACGCTATAACTGCTTAAATGCGCATACAGCGTTTTTAGCCCACTATCGTGAATCACCTCTACAACTTTGCCATAGCCACTTTTGCTACCTGCAAAGACGACTTTACCACCAGCGGCGGCGCGAACTGCCGTGCCTTTGGGTGCGGCATAGTCGATTCCGTAATGCGGACGGCGCACTTTTAAAATGGGGTGTTTGCGATTAAGCGAAAAGCGCGATGAAACCCGCGCCCCAAACACAGGCATATTTAGCAAAAAGCCCTGCATTTCGTTGCCTTTTTCGTCATAATATTTGCCATTTGTGTGGGCAAAAAGAAAATTGGGCTTACGATTCGTCTCAATCAACGCAGCTTTTATATCAGGGCTGCCGAATCCTCGCCCCAAGCGGTATTTGTAGTCATAAATAAGTGCTAATTTATCATCGCGCAAAACGCTCCTAGAGAAATCAAGCGAATTTTTGTAGATATTTACAAATTCATTAGATAGATTCGTATCGCCTGTAAGCTCGTATAAATCTTGATATGGGGACTTTTGGACGGAGATTGCAATTTGTGCGTTTGATTTAAAGTATTTTACAGGAATAAAATCCACCTTATAATCCACGCCATCGCGGTATAGATGAATCTGCATTTCGTCATTTAGCGGGATTAGGGCTTGAATTAGCATTCCATTATCCTCTAGCGTGTAATATCGCACACCAGCGTAAATCTCAGCGGTTAGCTCTTTGTCCTCTGCGTGAAGATTCCAATATACTGATGAAGGGATATTATTGTTTTCCAAAAACTTTAAAAATGTCTGCCCACTGCCCCAAATATCGCTTTTGCTTGTCGCACCAAATGCCACCGCACTGCAAGTTAGTGCCACAGCCGCGCCTTTAAGTATAGTTTTCATTAAATGCCACCACCTTTAGAAATTTAAATAAAAACTGAAATTATACAATAAAATCAAAAAATATTTCACTATAATACAAAAATTATTTTTGGAGAGAGTGTATGAAAGATTGGATTTTTCCTAGCACAGCGTTTATAATCTTTCTTTATGGAATGGTTTTTTTAATCGCGCATTTGCATAACTACACAAACGCAGATATGAGCCTATTTGACAGCTCTACCAAAGAATATCGCTACGATGAAGTTAGCAATTTCTTAAGGGATATTTCAAAAGCGTTTAAATAATTTGGCGAATCTTTTTTTGCGCAAATGCGCGAATCTCTTAAGATAAAATTTTTCCACCAAATTTTTAGCATTAAAAATTAAAAACGGCTTTATTTTTGTCGATTTTAGACACGATTTAAAATCAATAAATTTTCTATACGGAGAACAGCGATGATAGTTAGGAACTCACCCTTTCCATCTCAGGTGTCGATAAACTCACAAAACGATAAAAAAGTAAATGACAAAGACAAAGATTCCGCGCCAAATGCGGTTGATTCACAGGATTCAAAGACTGAAAAAGTCGCCGAGCCAAATAAAGTTAGCGACATAAAAGAGCAAATTGACAACGGCGCATACAAGATTGACATTAACAAAACTGCCGACAAAATGGCACAGGATTTGCTTTTAGACATTCGGGTTTATAAGGATTCGCCACGCGATTCGCAGTAGATTGTTGTGATTCGCAAAATATTTTAGCAAATTTGCGAATCTAACATTATCTATTTTTAAGGCGCATTTATGTTACACACTTTCCTAAATAACGCTGTTAGCGATTTAAAATCTCTCATTGAAATTAGCCTTTTAGATATGCAAGACATTAAAGTCGCTAATCACGATGCGATTTTTTCACGGCTAGAGCGCAAAAATAGCTTAATCGAATCCTTTAAGGACAACAAAGCAAATGCGGATTCGCAAATGCAAATGCTACTCAAAGCACACCCAAATAAAGGCATAGCAGATTTGCTTGATGAAAATGCGATGAAGATTATCGATGAAATGCGCACGAATCTAACAAAACTGCGCGATTTAAATAAACGCTACGCGCGAAGCGTCATTGCGGTAAGCGAATTTTATAATTCGTTGATAAATAAGATGATTCCTAGCCAAAAGATAGGATATAGCAATAAGAGCTTTGCGAAAGTGGATTTTGCCGCGAGTATCGAGGCATAGCGAATCTACAAGGCGAATCTAACATTAGGAGCGTAAAATGGGCGGAATCTTATCATCACTTCATACTTCAAGCACGGGGCTAAATGCGCATCAACTTATGGTTGATGTAACGGGCAATAATATCGCAAATGCAAGTGATGAGTTTTATTCCCGTCAGCGCGTGGTTGTATCGCCTGAAAAGCCACTTTATTTTCAAAAATACAATTTGGGGCGTGGCGTGGATATTGAGACGATTCAGCGAATCCACGATGAATTTACATTTTCGCGCTATCGCAAGGCGGCAAGCGATGCGCAATTTTACGATACGGAATTTACCACCTTGCGCGAGGCGAGTGCGTTTTTCCCTGAAGTCGATGGCGTGGGCATTTATAATGACATTGAGGAATATTTCAACGCGTGGAAAGATGTGGAGAAAAACTCTGCAGATTCGGCGCAAAAGCAAGTCCTAGCGCAAAAAACCCAAACGCTCATCACAAACATACAAGACACGCGCAATCGCCTTTTTGACTTGCAAGTCAAAAGTAGCGAGGAGTTGCGCGTAACGGTGGAGGAAATCAACTCCATAGCCAAGCAAATCGCAGAAATCAACCGCAAAATCGTTGAAATGGAGGATTCGCGTGAGTTAAAACAAGCAAACGAACTCCGCGACAGACGCGATGAGTTAGAATTTAACCTATCCAAACTCATCGGTAGCAATGTCTTTAAAGACAAGCTAAAAAGCCACGCACGGCTAAATGTCGAAAGCGCGGACTTTGACTACGGATACACGCTAAATGTCGCTGGGGGCTTTAATATCGTAGATGGAATCCACCACCACCCCATTGTCATCGACAACAAAGACAACGAAAATGGCTTATACACGGTGTATTTTCAGGGATTTGACCATAAGCGCGTGGATATTACAGACAAAATCACAGGCGGAAAAAGTGGCGCGTTGCTGGACTTGGTAAGTTACGGCAAAAATGGTGGCAAAATCGGCAAATTGCAGGATTATATCAACGCCCTTGATACTTTCGCGCAGGGATTCATTGAGGCGACAAATGGCATTTACGCCCAAAGTGCCACAAGCGAAATAATAGGCGATGCGCTAGACATTGACAAAACCGAAGTGCTATCCAGCTCCAAATACAACATAAAAAATGGCGGATTTGATGTGATTATTTATAACGCAAAGGGCGATGAGATTTTGCGAAAAAGCATAAAAATTGACGGAATCACCACAATGGAGGACATTGTCGATACGCTAAATCATAACACCGATGACAACAACGACAAAAACCCGCTAAATGACTTTGATGACTATTTTAAGGCGTATTATGACAACGAGGCGAAGCAATTTCGCATTTTGGCGAAAAATCCGTCCTTAGGATATAGCATAAGTATCGAGGATAAGGGCAGTAATTTTGTAGGCGCGATAGGAATCAACCGCTTTTTAGAGGGGACAAACGCAAATGACATTGCGCTAAAGGCGGAATATGTGAAAGACCCGACTTTGATTCGCCAGTGGAAAGCCCCCGTGAGTGGAAACTTTGAAATCGCTACGATGATGCTGGAATTGCAATACAAAAATAGCGAATTTTACCCCGTGCGTGGCAAAAAGCAGGAAATGAACATACCTGAATATTTTCAGTTTGTAACGGGCAAAGTCGCCACCGACACCGATGAGGTGGAAACCATTAGCGACACAAAGCAGAGCATTTTAAGTGCGGTGAAAAAGGAATATTTGGCAATCAATCAAGTAAGCATTGATGAGGAAATGGTAAATCTCATCAAATTTCAAAGCGGATATGCGGCAAACGCGAAGGTAATCACAACGATAGATAGAATGATAGAGACTTTGCTTGGTATTAAGCAGTAAAAGGTTTGAAATTCGTCTTTATAGGAAACTTCGCTTCGCTCGTTTTGGGCGACATATTGCGTATATTTATGGATTTAAATCAAGGCGATTCTAGCGATTCAAAAAATAATTTTTTGTCATTGCGAGACAATTTGTAGATTCGCCGAAGCAATCCAAAATTGTGCGATTTTAAAGAAATGAGAAACATAAATAATATAGGGACAAATTTTGCGAATCGCTCTTTTGATTTGAAGTTGCTGAAGTGGATTGCTTCGCTCGTTTCACTCACTCGCAATGACGGTGTAGGGTAGATTCGTCATTGCGAGACTTGACTTTGGCAAGTCGTGGCAATCCATAAAATCTACACAAATCACAAATCCACACCCCACCTCGTCATACTGAGCGTAGCATTTATGCGTAGCGAAGTATCTAAATCGCACGAATCTAAATAAATAATGAATCAATGCCCCAAAAGCGATTCAAAAAAATAAATCAAAAATACTTATTAAAGTTTTTGCTTCGTTTGGCTTTTGCCAAAAGTAGAATCCACCTTTCTCTCCCTAGACTCTAATCCACCAAGTGAATCAACAAACAAATTCCAAAATATCCACAAATCTTTAAGAAAATTTTTAGTGAAAATCATTAGAA
>JBNMKJ010000012.1:0-54442 GCA_050874285.1 Helicobacteraceae bacterium
AATTTGTATTTGGGTATGCAATTTCGCAGATTTAGTGAATCGCCACAAGGCACGGACGCCAAGTCCGCTATCCTTGTGTCGATTCACTAAAAACTACAAAAGCCACACCGCAACTACTTCGATTGTTTTTAAGCTGTCGCTCTCACAAATTATGTGAATTTTCGTGGTAATCAAAAACTTTAAAAAATAAAGCGTGGATTGCTTCGTTGTTTTCGCTAACGCTCAAACTGCCTCGCAATGACAATTCATACTCATCTCGTCATTGCGAGACTTGCATTTGGCAAGTCGTGGCAATCCACAAATTAAAAAATAGATTACTTCGATTTTCTAGCGAAAATCTCGCAATGACGACTAAATATAATTTTTTATAAATCTCACTGATAGAATATACTAAATTGTCATTGCGAGTGCAACAAGCACGAAGCAATTTAAATCGCGCAAATCTAAATTATAAGCAAATCAATGACCCAAAAGCAAATCAGGCAGATTCGGATTTGTGTGACTTAAAAAGATTCTACTTTTTGCAAAAGCAAAGCGAAGCAAAAACTTTCAAAATTGTTACTTCGCCAAACTGCGTTTCGCTCAATATAACAAAAAAATAAAACCCTACCATTGCGGGATTTGGTAATTTCAAAATATTAACCTACCTCCCATCAAGCCCAAACGCCCTCATCATACCAAAAAACACTTCTGTATTATCCATAACGCCCCTAAAATACTCGCTTCCCACGCCCTCACTCATTAGCACCACATCATCAGCACTATGCACTTCTTGGTCTTCAAATGCGGGGATATTGCCCTGATACCACTCGCCCTTTGCGTTAGGATTTGCTACAAATTTGCCATTTTGCTCTATGGTAGGCATTTGTGGCGTTTGCTTGAGATTGTAGTCTATGTGCGCGTCTGGGTGGTTGGCAAATTGCACCGCTAGGGTAACCTCCGCATTAGGATTATCGGGGAATCCGTCATTATCTTTGTCCTCAAATGTAGGAAATATCGCGTGTTTATATGTCCTCACAGCTTCCCTGCCACTCTTGCCATCGCTCTCATAATATGTCCCTGTGATACTCGCTCCGTGCGCGTGGTCTGCCACGACTATGATGAGCGTATTTTTATCCTGCTTAGCGAAATTATGCGCTATCTCTACTGCTTTGTCAAACTCGATTGTATCATACGCCGCCCTTTGCCAATCCATTTTATGCAGCTCTTTATCGATACTCGCGCCCTCTATCATTAGGAAAAACCCCTCCTTATTCTTGCTTAATGCCTTTAGGGCAAAGCTCGTCATATCCATTAGGTTTGGCTGATTATCATATTTGCCAAGCACGGAGCTATCTTTTAGCACTTCCCTATCCAAATACACATTAAGATGATTTTTGTGATAGAGCCCTAGCACTTTTGACAAGCCCGCACTTTTCTGCACTCTAGATTCTAGAATCTTCAAATCATTTTTAGTGTAGCTTATTTCATAGCCCGCGTTTTCATACATTTTTATAATGTCATTAGAATCTTTGCGCTTAGATTCCTCCCGCTCTTTTGGCGCGTAGTTTTGTATCCCTCCGCCCAAAAGCACATCTGCACGATGATGACTGCTAAACATATCAAGCGCAATAGCATTTAGCTCATATCGCTGTCTAGTATGCGCGACAAACGCCGCAGGAGTAGCGTCTGTGAGGTTTGCAGTGGTTACAAGCCCTATGCTTTTTTTTGTTTTGCGCTTTAAGATTTCTACGATATTTTCTACCTTTGGGTCATCAAACAAATCGCTTGTAGAGTCCGCATACACGCCCATCGCATTTACAACGCTTTTGTGCCCTGTGGCATAGGCAGAAGCAGAGTTGGCACTATCGGTTGTTAAGCTATCATAGCCAGAAGTGGTGATAAGCGCGCTGTGTTGGAGTTTTTCCATTGCTAGCGTGTCGTTGTATTTGCCCTCATTTATGCCTTTTGATAAAATCCTAGCGATTTGCTTTGCTTGCAGGCTCATACCGTCGCCTATGAGCAAAATCACATTTTTTGCCTCTCTTTGCGCCTTTTGGGACACCACACTATATGCCGCGCTAGCTTTGTCGCCATTATGCACTACTTCTACCACATACTGCCCTAGCTCGCCAAAATCCACGCTATCTATGCGATAGCTTAAAATCCCATTTTCACGCCAGATTTTAGGGACTTTATTAAAAAAATCTTGTGCATTTTTTCCATTTATTTGCACTTGCACTTCTTTGTCTGAATCCTGCGTAGAATCTTGAGCGATTTCTACCAAAAAATCAAACCTCTGCCCCGCTAAAAACTTCGCATTATTGATAGGCAAAATCCTAATATGCTTTGCTTTGCGCAATGACAATTCTTTTTCATTGACACCAATAGCATACAAAGATATACAGCCAAAAATTGCCACCATACAGCCTACAACCACTTTAAGTGATTTGTTATTTTTAACATTCATAAATACTCCTTTTATTTTTTGAGTGCCGAAAGTATAGATGATAAGTGTAAAGCCTTAATATAGTCGCTGTAAAAATTATGTAAAAGGTGCATTTTTGGTATTACTCAAAGCATCATTGCATAAACTTTTGTTAAGTTTTTTGCTAAAATTGCGCTTTTTATTTTGCAATGCAATCAAAATGTTTAAGAAAAAATTTATTATAATCTAAGAGTTATTGAATTTAGAGGGTTTTTGACTTATGGAGCAGGTAAATAGCGTCTCATCAAGTGGCAAATTTTTGCGTAGTGGCGATAATATCAAGGCTATTTTGCAAAGTTTTGCAACGGAATTTAATATAAATCCACTGCTACTTGATTACAATGTGGTGGGCTATCAATCCTTTATTTTAAAGGACAGCGGGGAAGAAGTAGCCATTGATAATAGCGAAATAAATAGCTACATTGAGACAAATAATACCATTATCCAAAAGTATGAAATTGAGATTTTTCGCCGTGAGAGTTCGTTTTATCCCATTTTGATTCAAGTCCAAACAAACGACAATGCCCTAGAACTCCGCGCAAATATCTACACTAACCGAATCCCACAGCTAGGTAAATTAGAGGACATAATCTACCAAACCATTATAAATATTTGCGCCTATCGGGGAATCATCATAAATCTCTCTTGGCAAGGGATTGAGCGCAAAATCACCGAAATCGCCGAGCGATTGCGAAGCAATGACGCTAAGCCAGAATTTTTCACTATTGATATTTGCCGACTAAAAGAGCCGATGATTGAAAGCGTGGCGGTGCGTTTGCTAATATCTAAAAATCAAAAAAACGCCATTTTATCCCACGATAGTTTGCTTTTAAGCGGTGGATTTTTTAGCGTGAAAAAGGGCGAAATTTTGCTAAGCTACAAAAAGCCCCGCTACACCGCGCCGTGGCGCAATATTTATGGGAATCTTTATGGCGTGGGGCTAAGCTATCCTATCGGCATTGAGGCAGGAGATGGCGTGGCTATGGCGCAAAGAGATGATAAGATTTTATATGTCGCAAACGAGGACGGCTATGTTTCAGTGGTAAATGGCGTAATGATGATTTCACAAAGCATAATCGTAGATAATATCAACGCCAAAAATATCCAAAATATCAAAGAGCAAGGCATAAAATCGCTTGTCGTTCGCAATGACGCGCTCTTAAAAGATGTCATTCCCTCTGGATTCAACCTAAATGTCGATGATTTGAAAATCGTAGGCAATATTGGCGCAGTAGAGATTGAATCTAAAAATCTTTTTATAAACGGGCAGGTGCATATCAAAAGCAATCTCAAAGCAAAAACCGCGCAGATTTTACACCTAAAGGGGCGTTTGGAGGCGGAGGAAGCTGAGATTCGCCATTGCGAAAATGCGGAGATTGAATGCGAGGATTTATCCATCAACTATCTTAATGGCTCAAAGATTTATTTCTCCACCGCGCGAATCTCGCATATTCAATCAAATAATTTGCTTTTCGTGCAAAAATCGCTTTTTATCAAAAATATACTAGGCGAAAATAATGAATTTATTCTCTATCCTTGCCTGTATGGCGCAAGTAAGGCAAATTTAGAAAAGATTTATGATAAGCTATTTTATATAAAAAAATTGCATAATTTGATTTTGCAGGACAAAAATGACATTTATTCGCTAAAAAATACTAGCGATTTGATTTATGAAAATCTAAGTGCGAAAAATGCCTATAATCTACATAATTGGACGCAAACGCTAAAGACTTATGAGCGCAAGGCGGAGGGCGCAAATAAAGTGTTTAATCACTATATGGAATTGCTAGAGGGCTTGGCGCAAAAAGAAAATGAAATCAAAGCTGAGATTCGCGCTAAACAAGAGGAAATGTTTAAGATTGAGGTGGTTTTTGAGGAAAAAAGTCGCGTGGGATTTTTTGTGCGATTTATAAATTTTTATGGCATTGAAAATCGCTACTTTATCGGCGCGAGTGATAATAATCAAGTCAAGCGCGTCCTTTTAGCAAGGGGCGATAAAGCAGATGATATTAAAATCGTGTGCCAAAGGGATTAAAATGAAGTGCGTGAATTTGACGAATCCTTGCTTGAATCGCCCGAATCTAACCTTGAATCCACGCTCGAATCGCACGAATCCAAGCGCAAATCACACAAATCAAAGAGGTAGCAAATGGTAGAGCCGTATTTTGTGGTGGAAAATGAGCTAAGCGCGGATATTATGTGCTTTTCGTCAAACTCGATTTTTGCCTTTGACTTTAAAGAGGAAGTCTATTGGATTGGCAATACGATTAGTAGCGATGCCAAAAAAGTCCCGCTCACCTTGCCAAATGATTCATTTAAGCAAAATAAAATCGCACTCTGCGCGAATCTGCCACTTTTGGCATTTGTGGATAGAGATGAGCTAAGCGCACAAATCATCGATGCGCAAAGCGATAAAAGCATTCGCACTATTAGCTTAGCTGATGAATCGCGCATAGAGTGCGTAAGCATTAGCGATGATGGCAGAAATATCCTTGTGGGCGGGAAAAATGGTAGTTTGTCAAGCTGGGATATTTATAGCGGGAAATTGCTAAATATCATCGCACGGCACAGAGACTTTGTGCTAATGGCAAAAATGAGCCCAAATAAGCAATTTATCGCCTCAATCGGCTATGATAGAAGTGTGATTTTTTATGATAAAAACAAAGACAAAACGGGCAAACATCTGCTAACCGCCACTAGCGCGATAAAATGTGCTAGATTTTTTAAAGATTCGACTATGTTGTTACTTGGCGACATTGAGGGCTATATTTATGTGATTGACACGCACACGCAAATCACTTTGCATAAATTTCAAGCCTCACACACGGCGATTGTAGATATTTGCCATTATAAGGATTCATATATTTTTGCCCTAAGTGCCAATGGCGCGATTTGTTTGTGTGATTTTAGCACCGAATCTAAGCTAATGGACAATCTAAGCGAGATGAGCTACAAAGCCCTAACCATTGAGGATAATAGCATTATTTTATCTAGCGAAAAAAAACTGCTTGGTTACCGTTTCGATGATTTTATCGCCTATGGCAGGAATTTGCTTGATGATGATAATATTTTAGAGGCGTATAAATTCGCAAATATTTATAAATTTTTGCGAAATGAGAGCTTTTATCTTGCGCTAGAGGCGCGATTTGAGGCGGATATGATAGAGGCGAAATCCCTAGCTTGTGGCGGAAAGCGAAGCGATGCGCTAAAAATCTTAGAGCGATACAGCGGGATTCCTAGCAAGGGCGAGATTATCGCCAATCTCTCACGGCAATTTAGAGAGATTGATGAGTTTAATCGCCTAATGGAAAGTGGCGTAGAGATTCGCGCCATTCCTATGGCGCAAAACAATCCTCTCATTGTCGAGTTGGAGGCGTATAAAAGTTTTGAGGATAAATTTTTAAAGATTTTGCTACTTGCCAAAGAACTCGCCAAAAAAGGCAAAAAAGATGACGCAAACGCCCTTGTAATGCCCTATAAAAAGATTCCAAATAAAGTGGCGGTGATTCAAGAGATTTTATTATATCCTCACAAAGTTGATGAGGCATTAGAGGCGATTGCCAAAAAAGACTATCGCGCGTATTTTCGGCTAAAAAAGGACTATCGATTCGTCCGCTCACTAGAAGGCGCAAAAGAGTTAGAGACAATGGGCGAAGGCGTGTATTTTAGCGCGTTACAGGCATTTTACACGATGAATATCAAAGAGTGCAAAAGTCAAATAGCCATTCTTAAAAATTTCCGCGAATATCACGAAACTGCGCTAGATTTGGAGCTAAAAATGGAAGAATACTTAAATATCATTAGAAAAATGAAATATGGGTAACTAACCCAAAATCTCTACTTAAATCACAAAATAAAAACGCAGATACATTTGCTATATCCGCGCAAAAATAAGTGTGTGCCTATTTATTTTTTTTGCGAATTACGATAAAGTGGGTGCTGGTAGTCGTTTTTTTCACACGCGCTTAGAAATAGCGCAAATGATAAAATCGCCATTACTAGCGCAATGCCCTTAATCACATTATGTCTCACTTGCCACTATCTCCCTATTTCACAAACTCAATAATCGCCATTTGCGCGGCGTCTCCGCGTCTATTTTCCGTGCGGTGAATGCTTGTGTAGCCACCATTGCGATTCGCAAATGTGGGCGCAATTTCCGTTACGACTTTTTTGGTCGCGGTTTTATCCTGCAACTTTGCGAAAATCTGCCTATGCGCGTTGCTCGTGTCGCTACCTTTTGCTTGTGTAATGATTCGCTCGATATAAGACTGCAATTCCTTTGCTTTAAAAAGTCCTGTTTGAATCTTGCCGTGTGTGATTAGCGCAATCGCCAAATTTTTCAGCAACGCCTTGCGGTGCGATGAAGTGCGCCCTAATTTTCTGTAATCATTTGAATGTCTCATTTTAGTTTCCTTTGTTTATTTTTTTGGCAATCGCATCTTGCACAGCACTTGGAAGCGTTGCGCCGACTTGATAACCTATGTCTTTTAGCTTATCGACAATCTCATCATAAGACCGTTTGCCTAAATTTTTAATATCTTTTAACTCGCTTTCTTTCATCAAAACAAGTTCGCCGATATATTTTATCCCCTTTTTCTCAAGGCAGTTTGAACATCTCGCGCTAAAATTTAGCGTGTCGATTTTTTGGAATAGGATTTTATTCTCGCTAGATTCGACTTCGATTTCCTTAGAGCCACCCTCAGAGATTTTCATCTCTTTTCTAAAGACGCTAAGCTGTCTATCCATAATCTCCATAGCTTGTTCAAACGCCTCAATCGCGCTTAATCGCCCGTCTGTCTCAATATCAAAAATGACCTTTTCAAAAGTCGGGTCATCTTTGACAAGCATATTTTCAATGTCATAAACGACATTTTTTACAGGGCTAAAGTAAGCATCTACGGGTATAAAGCCGTCCAAAATATTGCCACGAATATCCTCACTTGCGACATAGCCTATGCCTTTGTTGATGATGAGCGAAAAGCTGATTTTGGCGTCATCGTTAATGGTAGCCAAATAAGTGTCGCTGTTGATTATATCGACTTCATCATTTCGCAAATCATTGCCAAGTAGGATTTTTTCGCCTGAAAATGAGTAATTTACCACCACTTGATTCGCCTCTTTGTCTTTGATGACAAACTGCAATTTGCGTAGATTGATAATAAAAAGCGACACATCTTCGGTAATCCCGCGAATCGAATCAAACTCGTGCGTAACGCCATCAATCTTAATGCCCGTAATCGCATAGCCCACAGAGCTAGACATAAGCAAACGCCTTATGGGGTGGGCTATGGTTATGCCATATCCTGTTTCAAAAGGATATGCGGAAATCTTAGCGCGATTAGGCGATACTGCCTCAACATCGATATTTTGAGGCACAAAAGGAGAAATTTTAATAGTTTTCATAACATAACCACCTTTAAAAAATATTATTATTTAGAATATAGCTCGACAATCAATCTTTCTTCGATAGGAATCACTACTTCCTCTCTTTGCGGTAGGCGCGTGAAAATGCCAAAGCATTTGCCCTCATCGACATCTACCCAAGGAACGATTCCTGTTTGTTTGGTGAGCTCTAGCGAACGCTTGATTTGCGCGTTATTTGTGCTTTTTTCTTTGATACTAACTTTTTGTCCCACTTTTACCACAAATGAGGGAATATTCACGCGTTTGCCATCGACTAAAATATGTCCGTGCGTAACAAGCTGCCTTGCGAATCGCCTAGTAGTCGCAAATCCCATACGAAATACGACATTATCAAGTCTGCGCTCTAGCAAAGAGATGAGGTTTTCCCCTGTGTTGCCCTCGATTCGGTTTGCTTCGTTGAAAATCAGCCTAAATTGTCGCTCGGAGATTCCATACATAATCTTTGCTTTTTGCTTTTCGCGCAACTGCAATCCGTAATCAGAGATTTTTCCGCCACTTTGTCCGTGCTGTCCGGGTCCGTATTTGCGCTTGTTTATCGCGCATTTCCCAGCTAATCGTCTCTCGCCTTTCATATCTAGATTCACACCGAATCTTCGCTCTAATTTCTCCACAGGTCCTAAATATCTTGCCATAAATGCTCCTTATACGCGTCTTCGTTTTGGTGGTCTGCAACCATTATGTGGCAGTGGCGTTACATCTTTTAGCCAAAGCACTTTTATGCCCTCAACTGCGCCCACGCTTTTTACCGCAGTCTCGCGCCCACTGCCCGGTCCTTGAATCTTAATACCGACTTCTTTAATGCCAAATTCTTTTGCTTTCATAAGCGCGGATTCGACAGATTGCTGTGCGGCGTAAGGCGTGGATTTTTTGCTACCTTTGAATCCAAGCGCACCAGCCGTGCTCCAGCACAAAACATTACCCATTTCATCGGTAATCGTAACGACTGTGTTATTAAATGTCGCAGCGATATGGATAATGCCCTTTGCAATGCTTTTTTTGGCGGACTTTTTCTTTGTCGTCTTTACATTTGTCGTTTTTGCCATTCTTTACTCCTTATTTGCTACCTATGGTTTTGCGCTTACCTTTGCGGGTTCTAGCGTTATTTTTAGTCGTTTGTCCTCGCACAGGAAGCCCTTTTCGGTGGCGAATCCCACGATAGCTCCCAAGCTCCATTAGCGACTTAATATCCATTGTAACTTTTTTGCGCAAATCGCCCTCTACAATGTAGCTTTCTTGAATCTTTTTAGAAATTTTAGAAACCTCATCTTCGCTCAAATCGCTCACGCGTTTGTCAAAGGACAATCCAATCGCATTTAAAATATCCCTAGAACTCTTTAGCCCAATACCATAAATGTAAGTTAGCGCGTATTCTACGCGTTTTTTCTTTGGCAAATCTACACCAGCAATCCTAGCCATTTTCTATCCTTGTCTTTGTTTATGTTTTGGGGTTACACAAATCACGCGAATCACCCCAGCGCGTTTGATAATTTTGCATTTATCACACATTTTCTTTACCGACGGTCTGACTTTCATCTTTTACTCCTTAAAATTTAGATTTCGCGAATCAAAAACGCAGATTATAATATTTCATAGTTTAAATTCTACTTATATTTTTCATCTAATCGTTTTTGAATCTCAACTAACTCTGGCTCTTTTTGAATGTCCTCGTTTTTATACCGCAAAGTGATTCGCCCCTTGTCAATGCTGTAAGGCGTAAGCTCTAATTTCACTATATCGCCTGTTAGGATTCGTATATAGTGCATTCTAAGTTTCCCAGCAATGTGGCATAAAACGACATAATCATTCTCCAACCCAACGCGAAAAGTCGCATTTGGCAAAACCTCAATGACTTTGCCATAAAGCTCGATAACATCGTCTTTGGACTTTTTCTTTCTTTCTTTGTCATCGCGTTTGTCTCTCAAATAAACCTCCCTTAAAAGTTTTTAATCGCCTAAATTTCCGTTAAAATCACGGGCTTTGAATCTATCATTGCGATTGTATGCTCGTAATGTGAGCCACTTAGCCCGTCCTCAGCCACTACTGACCATTTATCGTCCAAAATCTTTGGATTACCATTTTTTTGGCACACCATAGGTTCTATGCAAAAAACCATACCATTTTTGATTTTTGGACCTTGATTCGCCTCAGGTGCGTCCAAAAAGTTTGGAATCTCTGGCTCTTCGTGCGCCCTAGTGCCAATGCCGTGTCCGCAAAATCCGCGTAACGGCACGAATCCGCACGATATAATGGAATCCTCAAGCAATTTGCTTAACTCTTTGAATCGCATACCTACTCTTAGGCTGTCAATCGCGCATAATAGCACATTGCGTGAGCAATCAATGACTTTTTGATTCGCCTCGCTAATTTTGCCGATACCAAAGGTAATCGCGCCATCGCCAAACCAACCGCCACATTCCACGCCAATATCCACGCCCAAAATATCGCCATTTTTTAGCTTATATGAATCTGGAATGCCGTGAATGATGACTTCATTTACAGATAGGCAAATCGCCTTAGGAAATCCATAAAGCCCCTTAAAAGACGCCCTTGCGCCTTGTGATTGTATGAAATCATCGGCGATATTATTTAGCGTCTCTAAACTCACGCCCTCTTTGGCATTTTCACGCACGAGATTAAGTGCCTGTGCTACGATTTTATTAGGCTTTCTCATCGAATCGATTTCTTTTTTATTTCGTATTGCGATAGCCATTATAATCCTGTGGCACTTAAGGTTTTGTATTTATTCATATAAATTTGCGCTTCGATTCGGCGCATAGTGTCAATCGCCACTTGCACGACAATAAGCACCGCCGTTCCACCAAAGACAAAGGGAATCCCAGCACTTTTTAGCACCATCCAAGGAATCGTAGAAATACACGCCAAATAAATCGCGCCCCAAAAGGTAAGATTACTCGCTGTGGTATTTAGAAAATTCGCCGTTCCCTCGCCCGGTCGCAGTCCGGGTATGAATCCGCCTTGTCTTTTGAGATTTTCCGAAATGTCTTTAGCGTTAAATACAATCGATGAGTAGAAAAACGCGAAAAACACCACTAGCACAAACATTAAAATATTATAAGCATAGCCATTAGGGCTTAAGAAATCCGAAATGGCAAGCATTGTTTTATTGCTAGAGGCTTGTAAAATAGTAGATGGAAAAATTAGCACCGCAGAGGCAAAAATGGGCGGAATCACGCCACTAAGATTCATCTTAATGGGAATGTAATTCATAATGCGCTTATTTTGGTTTTGCATAATGATTTTTCTAGCGTAGCTCACAGGGATTCGCCGCTCTGCTAACTCAATATACACGATGATAAAAATCGTGCCAAGCACAACGGCAAGCATTAGAATTGAGACGATTATATTTATCTCACCCTTGCTAATGGAATCAAAAGTCTGCCCGATGGCTGAGGGAATCCCAGCTACGATTCCCGCAAAGATAATGAGGCTAATACCATTGCCCACGCCTCTTTGCGTAATCTGCTCTCCAATCCACATAAGCATCATCGTTCCAGCGAGCATTGACACCGCAGAAATCAACACAAACATATTGTTATCAATCAAAATCGCATTGCCATAATTGCCCTCTAATGCTTTTAGCCCGATAGAAACGCTCACCGCTTGAACTAGCGTGATGGCAATAGTTGCGTAGCGAATGATTTGCATATATTTTTGCATACCATCGCGCTCTTTTTTGAGTTTGCCAAGATTTGGAAAAGTGGCAGCAAGTAGCTCCATAACGATTGACGCCGTAATGTAGGGCATAATGCCTAGCGAAATAATGCTAAATCGCTCTACGGCTTGTCCGCTAAACATATTAAAAAGCCCCAGCGCGTTGTTTTTGTTGCTATCAAAAAATTGTTTTAGCACATCTGCATCAACGCCGGGAATCGTTATGTATGCCAAAACCCTATATGCAAACAAAAATGCAAGTGTGATTAGAATCTTATTTAATATGGTTTTATTCATTATTTGCCACTTTTATCGCCACTAGATTCAACGCCTTTTGCGCCACTTGTGGTGATATTTTCATCTTTGATTTTGGTGGCAAAATCTTTTGCTTTTTTGCCAATCAGCTTGACTTTTTTGACTTGCGCTGAAAATCCATAAGCATTTTTAAGCGATTCAAGTGTGATTTCGCCTAAAGATTCGACCTTATTGGATTTATCCACATTGATGACAAGTGGCTTTTCTACGCGACTTTTAAAGCCGACTTTTGGTAATCGTCTTTGAAGTGGCTGTTGTCCGCCCTCAAAGCCGATTTTTTGTTTATAGCCTGTTCGCGCTGTCTGTCCTTTGCCACCACGCGTAGAGGTTTTGCCCATACCGCTACCTTGACCGCGCCCTACTCTTTTAATGGATTTTACGCTGTTTTTAGCTGGTTTAATTCTCTCTAACATTTTTTATCCTTATGCTTTGATTTTGCTTAGGGCGTCAATAGTCGCGCGGACGACATTGTAAGGATTGCTAGACCCTAGAGATTTTGTCAAAATATCCCTAATCCCTGCAAGTTCAATCACAGGACGCGCAGAGCCACCTGCAATCACGCCTGTCCCCTCACTAGCGGGGCGGAGCAAGATTCGACTTGCATTATATTTATGCTCAATGTCGTGTGCGATAGTCGTGCCTTTGATATTAACTTTGATGATATTTTTAAACGCATCATCAATCGCCTTGCGAATCGCATCTGGCACTTCCTTAGACTTGCCTAAGCCAAAGCCCACCAAGCCTTTTTCATTGCCTACAACCACAAGTGCGTTAAATCTAAATCTGCGTCCGCCTTTTACGACTTTTGTTACGCGCCCGATATTTACGACTACTTCTTTGAATTCTTCTTTATTGATTTCCATTCCCTAAGTCCTTTTTGTGATTTAAAAAGCTATGCCATTTTCGCGCAACGAATCCGCGAATGCCGCCACAACGCCGTGATATAAATATCCGTTTCTATCAAAGACAATCTTTGAGATTCCAGCACCGCTTAGGCTTTTTGCAAAAGATTCGGCGATTTTTTTCACATCATCTTTGTTGTTTTTTAAGCCTAATTTTTTGCCATCGACACTAGCTAATGTGAATCCCTTTGTGTCATCAATAGCTTGTGCGTAGAAATATTTATTAGAACGAAAAATGCTTACTCTAGGCGTTTGTGAATCGCCAAAGATTCGCCCTCTAACTCGTGCTTTGCGCTTTAGTGTAAGTCGCTTTTTTAGTTTCAAATTAGTTTCTAACATTTTCTAAACCTTTACTTTTTTATTGTCTATTTTTTAGCTGTTTTTCCAGCTTTACGCAAAATAGTTTCCTCGACATATTTCACGCCCTTGCCTTTATAAGGCTCTGGCGGACGAAACGCGCGAATCTCAGAGGCAATCTGCCCAATTTGCTGTTTATCACTGCCTTTTAGCGTGATGATATTTTTGTCAATATTTACCTCCACGCCTTGTGGAATCTCATAATTGATAGGGTGCGAAAAGCCAAGACTTAGCTCCAAAATCTTACCCTTTAACGCCGCCTTATAACCTACGCCGTTAATTTCTAACTGCTTTGTGAATCCACTTGTAAGCCCGATAACGATATTATTCGCCAAAGCTCTATAAGTGCCCCAAAATGCGTTAAGATTCAAGCCTTCTGCATTTGCGTCCTCTTTTAGCCCAAAGCTCAAAACGCCATCTTTTAGTGAGATATTCACGCGATTGTGCGTTTCTAACTCTTTTTGCGCTTTTGCGCCTTTAAAGATAACTTTAGAGCCTTGCACGGAGACTTCCAAGCCCTTTGGAATAGTGATTGACTGCTTACCAATTCTTGACATAATTTCCTCCTACCAAATACTGCAAAGTGCTTCGCCGCCGACATTATTTTTGTAGGCTTCATCATTTGCAATCACGCCTTTGCTTGTGCTAACTACGATTGTGCCATAGCCGTTTTTAAATCGCTTTAATTCATCACGCGACTTGTAGATTCGGCGACCGGGCTTACTAATGCGCTTTAGCTCACTAATTAGCGATTTGCCGTTTTCATCATAGCCCAAAATCACGGTAATGTCTTGTTTGCCATTTTTGTCATTGACGCGATAATCTTTAATGAATCCCTTTGCTTTAAAAACCGCTAGAATTGAGACGATGATTTTGGCATAGTAAAGATTCGTATGCTCTAGTCGCCTCATAGACGCGTTTCTAATCCTAGTAATAGAATCTGCGATTATATCATTTACCATTTTTATTTCCTTAATTTTTATTTTCTCACGGAAGCGACTTACCAGCTAGACTTGCGAAGTCCGGGAATCAAGCCCTCGCTACCCATTTTACGCAAACAAACCCTGCATAGTTTGAAATACCTATACACCGAGTGTGGGCGTCCGCAAATCTGACACCTGCTATATTTTCGTGCGCTAAATTTCGCTTTGCGTGCGTTTTTTGCTATCATTGATTTTTTTGCCATTGTTTATCTCCCTTTTGCAAAAGGCATACCAAAAGATTCGAGTAATTTAAATGCCTCTTTGTCGTTGTTTGCCGAAGTTACAATCGTAATATTCATTCCGTGCGTTACCATAATGTCATCATAGACGACTTCTGGAAAAATGAGCTGCTCTTTAATGCCAAAGTTGTAATTGCCTCTGCCATCGAATCCATTGCGTGGAATCCCGCGAAAGTCCTTAACGCGTGGCAACGAAATGACAATGAGCTTTTCTAAAAAGTTATACATTTTTTTGCCCCGAAGCGTTACTTTTACGCCCATTGGCATTCCCTCACGCATTTTGAATCCAGCCACAGACTTTTTGGCGTGTGTGATAATCGCCCTCTGCCCCGCAATCAGCGATATAGTATCAGCGATATTTTGGATAATCTTTGCCTCTTTGGCGTGGTCTCCAGCACCCACGCTTATCACAATCTTTTCAAGTTTTGGGACAAGCATAGGATTCTTAAAGTCAAATTCCTTCATCAATTTTTGTTTGATTTCGTTTGCATAAAGCTCTTTTAATTGATACATACTACTTCCTTACAGCTTTTTAACATTTGAGATATGGATAGGCTTTTCTTTTGTGATGAATCCGCCTTTTGGATTGTCATCAGTGGGCTTAATCGCCTTTTTAACGACATTGCAACCCTCAACTATCACTTGGGCTTTTTTAGGCAAAACTTGCAAAACTTTTGCCTCTTTGCCCTTGTCATCGCCTGTGATGACTTTTACCATATCATTTTTTTTGATAGAAAATTTAATCATCTCTTACCTCACTTACAACACTTCTGGTGCTAATGAAACTATTTTCATAAAGTTTGCATAGCGCACTTCTCTGCCCACAGGACCAAAGATACGAGTGCCGATTGGCTCTTTTTTGGCATCCAAAATCACAGCGGCATTATCATCGAATCTAACTGATGAGCCATTATCTCTATGAATCTCTTTTTTTGTGCGGACAATCACGGCTTTTACTACATCGCCTTTTTTGACTTTGCCATTGGGAATCGCCTTTTTCACACTCGCCACAACGACATCGCCCAAAGACGCATATCGCCTATGGCTACCGCCCAAAACCTTAATACACATCAATTCTTTTGCGCCACTATTATCGGCTACATTCATTCTAGTAAAACTTTGAATCATCACTCAACTCCCGCGCTTATAGTTTTATTTAGCTTGAATGCTTTGTTTTTAGAAATGGGTTTGCATTCAATGGCTTCGACTACATCGCCCACCTTGCAAGAGTTATTCTCATCGTGGATAATGTATTTTTTGAATCGCTTTACAATTTTGCGATATTTTGGGTGAAGCACCTTGCGCTCAACCAAAACACTAAAACTTTTATCGCCACTTTTCTTTATGACTTTGCCTTGAATCAGGCGTTTAAAAGATTGTTTTTCGCTCATTTTACTACCTCTTTTTTTACGCTTTTAGCTGAAATTGCGGTGTTGATTCTAGCGATTTCTTTGCGAACCACAGAAATCTGAGCAAAATCCGTTAATTGCATAGTTTTAAGCTGTAATCGCAACTCAAAAAGTTTCAACTTTTTTTCTTTCAAAAGCGTTTGCAACTCTTTAATATCTTTGTCTTTTATATCTTTAAATTTCAATACATCAGTAGATTTCATTTTCACTCTCGCTTGTTATGATTTTTGTTTTAAATGGGAGTTTGCTTTGGGCAAGTGCCAATGCCTCTCGCGCCAAACTTTCCTCAACGCCGACCATTTCGTAAATGATTCGACCCGGCTTAATATTCATAACCCACTTTTCAACCGCGCCTTTACCTTTACCCATTCTCGTTTCTAGTGGCTTTGCGGTGATAGGCTTATCGGGGAATACGCGAATCCAAATCTTACCAGTCCTTTTGATATGCCTAGTCATCGCAATCCTAGCCGCCTCAATTTGTCGCGAATCGATTCGCCCAGCCTCTAACGCCTTTATCGCAATATCGCCAAAAGCTATTTTGCTACCACGAGCAGATTTGCCGCGATTGCGACCTTTCATTTGCTTTCTATATTTTGTCTTTTTGGGCATTAACATAGCTTATCTACCTCTCTTTGTTCGTGATTCAGTATCTTTTTTCTCAGCTTGGATTCCTTTTTGCAAAATCTCGCCTTTGAAAATCCACACTTTAACGCCAATGATTCCAAATGTCGTCATCGCCTCAGCGAATCCATAGTCAATCTTTGCGCGGAGCGTATGAAGTGGCACTCTGCCCTCCATATACCACTCTGTCCTAGCCATTTCAGCCCCAGCCAAACGCCCAGAAACTTTGACTTTAATACCTTTTGCACCTGATTTCATCGCGCTTTGCATTACTTTTTTCATCGCTCGGCGGAATGCCACGCGTCTCTCTAATTGCATAGCGACATTTTCAGCAGCTAATTGCGCGTTTGATTGTGGCTTTTTGACTTCTTTAATATTTATGGCGACATCTTTTTGGACTAATTTTTTAAGAGATTCTTTGATTTTCTCAATGTCAGCACCTTTTTTGCCAATGATTAGCCCCGGACGCGCAGCAAATACGGTGATTTTGATTTTTTTGGTGGTGCGCTCAATCACCATTTCGCTAATACCCGCATAATAAAGCTCTTTTTTGATGAACTTGCGAATCTTATAATCCTCGCCAATGTTAAAGATTGTAACCTTTTGTGAGGGAAACCACCTCGATGTCCAATTTCTATTGATACCTAATCTAAGACCGACTGGATTGACTTTTTGTCCCATTATTTATCCTCACTTGTTGTTGTTTTTGCTGTTTTTGTCGCACTAGGCTTTTTTGCTTTTGGCTCTTTTGTTTCTTTAGCGACTTTTGATTCGGCTTTTGGGCTTGAATCTTTTGTGGCTTTTGTCGTTTTTGTAGCCTTTGGCGCAGATTCGTTTGAATCTTTTGAATCTTTTGGCGAATCCGCCTTTTTAGATTCGCTTACTTTTTTTGTCGCTTTTTCTACTTTGACAATGTCTTTTTTGCCGACTTTTGCAAGTGCCTTTTTGGATTCTCCCTTGCTCTCTTTTGTAGCTTTTTGCGCCTTTTGTGCTTTTTGTGTTTCAAGTGCTTTGGCAATCTCTTTGGGGTCTGCCACTTCTACCAAAATATGCGCTGTGGGTTTGCGAATCATATTTGCTCGTCCTCTAGCGCGTGGTGACATTCTGCGAAGCACGGGACCCGCATCGATTCGGCAAGATTTCACAACCACGCTTTGCGCGTCATAATTGCCATTAGCGATAGCGGACGCCAAAACCTTGTAAATCACTTTGGCGGCTTTATTTGGAGCAAATTCCAAAGTCGCCAATGCTAACTCCGCATTCATTCCTTGAATCTCCCTTGCAATCAGCCTTGCTTTCGTGGGGGACAATCTAATGTATTTTAGTAATGCTTTGCTCATTTTTTACCTTTCACCTATTTAATTACTTGCCTATCTTTTTTTGCACGGTGCCTTTATGCCCTTTGAATGTCCTTGTCAGCACAAATTCGCCGAGTTTATAGCCGATATGAGATTCGGTGATATACACAGGCACAAACGCCCTGCCGTTATGGACATTAAATGTCAGCCCAATCATTTCAGGCGTAATGGTGCTTCTGCGCGACCAAGTTTTAATGGGCTTATTATCCTTGCTCTCTTTTGCTTTGGCTACTTTTTTTACCAAATAATCATCAACAAATGGACCTTTTTTTACTGACCTTGCCATACTCTTTCCTTATTTTTTCTTTCTTGAAATTATTAGTCTATCGCTAGATTTTTTACGCCTTGTTTTATAGCCTTTAGCTGGAGTTCCCCAAGGCGATACAGGGTGTCCGCTAGAGCCTGTTTTACCCTCACCACCGCCGTGTGGGTGGTCGATAGGGTTCATCGCGCTACCGCGAGTTTGTGGGCGAATCCCTAAATATCTCGCCCTACCCGCTTTGCCTAGCGATATGTTAATATAATCCTCATTGCCTATGCTACCGATAGTCGCACGGCATTCTTCTAGGATATATCTCATCTCGCCACTAGGCATTTTAATGATAGAATATTTGCCCTCACGCCCCATAAGCTGAGCACTTGCTCCTGCGCTTCTAGCGATTTGCCCACCTGCACCCGGATAAATCTCAATGTTGTGGATAATGCTACCTAGTGGAATCGCCTTTAGCTTCATAGAATAGCCGACTTTCACATCTATGCCCTCATTTGCCGCCAAAATCTTATCGCCGACTTTTAGTCCATTTGGCTGTAAAATGTATCGTTTTTCGCCATCTACATAACATACAAGCGCGATTCGACAGTTTCTAAATGGGTCATATTCGATTGCCTTAACAACGCCTTCGATATTTAACTTATTGCGTTTAAAGTCAATGATTCGATACAGCTTTTTCGCGCCACCTTCTTTGTGGCGAGAAGTGATTCGTCCATTGTTGTTGCGCCCTGCGGTTACTTTGAGCTTTTTAAGCAGTGAGCGCACACTAGCTTTAGCGGTAATGTCGCTAGAGCTAAGGCTTGTCATAAAACGCCTACTTGGCGTAGTGGGTTTATAAGTCTTAATAGCCATTTCCTAGTCCTTTTTCAATTTAAACTTTTAGGGATTCTATTTTCGCGCCCTCTGGCACTTTGATATAGAATTTCTTAAAATCCGCTCTACTTCCTTTTACGCCACGAAATCGCTTTGCCTTGCCACTCTGTCGCAAAGAATTGATTCGCAAAGGGTTGAATCCAAAATATTCATTAAAAATAACGCGCAGTTGATTTTTGCTGACATTTGTAGCTGTTTGCACCACAATAATGCCACTTTCTTGCTGACTTAGCGATTTTTCAGTATACATTATTGATTTAATATCTGTTATATCTGCCATTATTTACCACCTTTTATAAGTTCATCAAATGCTGCTTTTTCGATGACTACGCACTTAAAAACCGCGATTAGATAAGCATTGACTTCGTCCAAATCCACCAAATAGCAATCCTGCAAATTTCTAAATGCCAAAAAAGTCTCATCGCTATTACTTGCCGTTACAAATAGCGCGTTTCGCTCATTTAGGCTTTTAAAAATCTTAAAAGCGTCCCTTGTCTTGCCACTTTTAACATCTAGCGAATCTACCACAAATAGCTTATTTTCCACCGCTTTTTGATAAAGCGCGTAGTTTAGCGCTAGTCGCTTTTGCTTTTTGTTAATCTTAATGTCATAATTGCGATTGTTGCTTGGTCCGTGAGCCACGCCACCGCCGACAAACACAGGCGAAGTAATGCTCCCAGCCCTAGCGCGTCCGCCACCTTTTTGACTCCACGGCTTTTTACCGCCACCGCTGACTTCGCCTCTAGTCTTTGCTTTCGCGCTATTTAGGCGCAAAGACGCCAAATATGACTTGACATAGAGATATAAATTATGCTCTTTTATGTCCGCATATTCACTAGGAAGTGCAATGTCAGATGATTTTTTAAAATCTTTATCTAAAATGATTGCTTTACTCATTTGCCTAACCCTTTTAAAATTTATTTTATGCTTTTGATTCGATGATTTTGATTCGCCCAAATGCGCCATCATAGCCCGGTGTAGAACCTTTTAGCACAAGAATCGCGCTATCTTTATCAAATGACAAAATCTCACTTTGCACCGTTACTAGCTCATCGCCGTAATGTCCAGCCATTTTTTTGCCCTTTTGGACGCGTCCGGGCCACTCTCTATTGCCGATAGAACCCGGTGCGCGGTGGAATCTAGAGCCGTGTGCCGCAGGACCACCTTGAAAATTCCAGCGTCTCATTACACCACTAAATCCGCGCCCTTTGGTTTTAAAAGACGCTTTAATGCGCTTTGCCGAATCTAGCACACTCAAATCCAAATTTCCCGCCTCTTTATTTGCGACAACTAGCGTGGCAAAGTTGTTAAATTCTTTGCTTAGATTGTATTTCTTTTGTTGCCCTGCTAGTGGCTTATTGAAAGATTTACCTTTTTTGTATGCTACTATCGCCTTGCCATTTTCTAGCAATTCGCACACTTTTGAATCTACTATTTTTAGTAGCGTAACCGCCTCGCTTTTCGCGCCTAGCGTCCTACTCATACCGATTTTTTCTACCACAAATTCCATTTTTCAAATCCTTGCTTAGTTTATAAAGGTAACTTCGACTTCTACTTCGGGTGCTAAATCAAGTCCCATAAGGTTATCCACCGTGTCAGGCGTAGCAGACACAATGTCTATGATTCGGCTGTGAATCCGCATTTCAAACTGCTCACGCGAATCTTTGTTGATATGCGGAGAGCGCAAAACAGTGTATTTGCGCTTTCTCGTAGGCAACGGAATAGGACCGATGATTTTAGAGCCTGTGTGCTTTGCGGTGCTTACAATCGAGCCCACCGACCTATCAAGCACTCTGTGGTCGTAAGCCTTTAATTTTAGTCGCATTTTTTCCATATTTTTAAATCCTTAGTTTTGCGCGTAAATTGTGAATCGCTCAATTTTTAAAAGGCGAAATTGTAGTAAAATTACAATTCATAGTCAAGTCAAATCAAGCAAAATAGCAAAATTTATAAAAATTTACTTCCTTTTTAAAAGTATAGATTATAGATTCTTACAGCACTAAAATTGCAACAAACTAAAATTGTTTTTCTACCTATTCCGCCGTAAATATTTTACAATGCTATCGCCTATGCTTTGCACGATTTGCACGAGCAAAATGATTGCCACCACGCAATACGCCAAAATATCGGGGCGATAGGCATAATATCCGATTCGCATTGCCAAATCGCCCATTCCACCTGCGCCCACTGCACCTGCCATCGCTGAATAGCCGATGACGCCGATGATTGTGATAGTTATGGCATTGACTAAAGAGGGCAAGGATTCGGCAATCATCATTTTGATGATTGTGAGATTCGATGCGCCCATAGACTTCACGCCCTCAATCAATCCGCTATCGACTTCGTCAAACGCCCCCTCAAACAACCGCGCGATAAAGGGAATCGCAGCGATACTAAGCGGGATAATCGCAGCACTCGAGCCGATACTCGTGCCGATGATTAGGCGTGAGAGTGGCAAAAGCACGATGATTAGGATTATAAATGGAAATGAGCGAATGACATTTACAATGCCACCGATGATGATATTTAGCAGTGGAAATGGCGTGAGATTGCCACGCTTCGTAACGCAGAGCAAAACGCCAAGCGGTAGCCCAAAAATCACAGCAATTAGGCAACTAACGCCCACCATATAGAGCGTCTCGCCAAGTGCCTTGAATAGCACGGCGAAAATCTCGCTAAAAGGCGTTTGCGGGTGAATAAAGAGATTTAGTAAATCAAGCATTTGTGTCCTTTAAATTTCTTTGGATTGCTTTGGCGATTCACTAAAATCACCTCGCAATGATGAGGCGGTGGATTCGTCATACTGAGTGCAAAGTATCCATTTGGGCGAATCTAGCGTAATTATTTTATCACTTCGCTTTTGTGTCATTGATTTTCCTTGCCTTTTAGATTTGCGCTATTTGGATTATTCGGCGACTTTGTCGCCTTAAGAATGACGATGATAATCCGCCGAATCTTGTGGCAATTTTTGCACCGAATCCCTCGAATCTTTTGGCGAATCCGCCGAATCCACCGCATTCCAAATCACGCCTTTTGATTCAAGCCACCTTAGGCACTGCGCTTTTGTGTGCTTATCGCCGATGATTTTTATCACCAAATGCCCAAGCTCCACGCTTTGCACTTCGTCAATATTGCCACTTAGGATATTCACATCAACGCCAAAATCTTTAATCATTTGGCTGATAAGTGGCTTGTGCGCGTTGTTGCCCGTGAAAGTTACCTTGTAAATGTCATTTTTATCGCCAATCTTATCCTGCAAAAGCCGTGCGATTCGCTCATCTTTTAGCGGCGATAGCGATGAAATCAACTCTTTTGTAACTTCATTTTGCGGATTTATGAAAATGTCCTCCACAAAGCCCGATTCAACAATCTCGCCATTGCTAATCACGCACATTTTCTCGCAAATCGCCTTTATGACATCGATTTGGTGCGTGATTAGGATAATTGTGAGGTTTAGACGCGCTTGAATGTCGCGCAGTAGGTGCAAAATCGACTTTGTAGTTTTCGTATCAAGCGCACTTGTCGCCTCATCGCATAGCAACAAATGCGGGTGATTTGCGAGTGCCCTAGCAATCGCTACGCGCTGTTTTTGCCCACCGCTAAGCTGACTTGGATAATAATGTGCCTTATCGCTTAAGCCCACTAGTTCCAAAAGTTCCGCCACGCGCGACTTTATGCTAGGCTTTTTCCACTTGGCAATCTCTAGGGCAAATGCGACATTTTCAAAGACGCTTTTAGAGCTAAGCAAGTTGAAATGCTGAAAAATCATACCGATTTTTTGTCGCTCAGTGCGTAAATCTTTGGGCTTTAGGGTGCGCAAATCCTTGCCATTTACGATGACTTCGCCACTGCTTGGGGATTCGAGCAAGTTTATAGTGCGAATAAGGGTGCTTTTACCCGCGCCACTAAAGCCGATAATGCCGTAAATCTCGCCTGATTCAACGCTTAGATTGATATTTTTTAGCGCGTGAAAGCCATTTGGGTAGATTTTTTGAATATTTTTTAGTTGAACCATTTTTGCTAAATCCTTGCAATTTTTAAAGCCACAATCATAGCATAAATTTTAATACAAGTGTGCATTTTAGATTCGCTCCACGCTCACTTTTAATGCCAAATCGTGCAAAAATCGCCTATCTTTTCGCACAAGTGGCACAAAAATGCCCACAATCAGCCCAAAGCTCACACAAAAAATCACAAAGCGCACAAACGCCGTAGCAAAGCCGACTGCGCGTCCGTTGTCTTTTTTAAGAATGATTTTTGCATAAATATAGCCCAAACTCTGCCCATTACGCGCGAAAATCGCCGAAGTGATAATCCCATACACCACCACACAGGCAAAAATCGCAACTTGATTCGCCCAAAGTGCCTCTTTTGTGCCTAAAATCGCATAAGTCGTAATGTATAAAATCGGCATATAAATCATAAAAATATCCGTGATAAATGCCTTGATTCGCGGAATTAGTAGCGTTTGGGCTAAAAAATTTTGCCAAAAAATTTTAGTCATTTTGTGCTTTGTGGGCATATTATAAGGCGCAATCGCGCTTAATTGCCTCGACTGCCCAGCTTTATCGCTGTGCTGCCTTGTTTGCAAAGTGGGCAAGATTCAGGCGAATACATTTCAAAATCAAAATTTTCTAGCGTGAAAAACGGCACATTTGAGGGCAGTTTGCACTCGCTTTTAGATTGCATATCGCTCCCCACGCTTTTGCAAAATCCACGATTCGCCAAAGAGGCGTAAGCCACGACTTTTGCGCCTTGTGATTCGACACACACTGCGGA
The DNA here is from genome assembly GCA_050874285.1 of Helicobacteraceae bacterium. Taxonomy (GTDB): domain Bacteria; phylum Campylobacterota; class Campylobacteria; order Campylobacterales; family Helicobacteraceae; genus NHYM01. Next base: position 23,671 of record JBNMKJ010000012.1, read on the forward strand.
TTCCACCGCACTTCCGCCTGTGGTGATTATATCCTCGCAAATTAGGATTTTTTCGCCCTTATTTACGGCAAATCCGCGCCTTAGATTCATCGCTCCATTTACGCGCTCTGTAAAGATGAAATTCACGCCTAAAGCCCGTGCAAGTTCGTAACCTGCGAGGATTCCGCCGATTGCTGGAGAGCAAACACAATCCACACTTAAGCCACTTGCTTTGATTTGATTTGCTAACTCGCCTAGCAAAATCTCGGCTATTTTAGGGCTTTCTAGCACTTTTGCAGATTGTAAGTAAAACGCCGAGTGATTTCCACTTGAAAGCAAAAAATGCCCCTCTAACAAGGCATTTGCTTTAACATAATAATCTTTTACATTCATTGATTGTCCTTTTGGATTGCTTCGCCTTGCCTTTGGCAAGGACTCGCAATGACGAAAATTAAAAAAATCCGCGTTAGATTCGTAGCTGATTTGCAACGCAAATCACAATTCGTAGAATTTGCGAACGAAGTGAAGCAACCATCGAAGTAATGGCGGTAGTGCTTTGCGTTGTTTTGGCGCGAAATGAGCGAGATAGAACTAGGCGTTCATTGAGCGAAATTTTGTCGCCGAAACAACGCAAATGATTACCCCAGAACAAATTGCCCACGAATCTAAACCTTTAAAATCTCTTCTTCCTTATGCCTCACCATCTCATCAGCCTTTTTCACAAAATCATCAGTGATTTTTTGCACTTCATTTAGCCCTGCTCTGCCCTCATCTTCGGTAATGCTCTTATCTTTTTCTAGCTTTTTAATGGCATTATTTGAATCTTGGCGGATATTGCGGAGCGCAATTTTGGTTTTTTCGCCCATAGCCTTTGCCTCTTTGGCGATTTGCTGTCGCTGTTCTTTCGTCATCGGCGGAAAAAATAGCTTTACGCTGTCGCTGTCGCTATTTGGATTCACGCCGATATTTGCCTCTGCAATGGCGCGTTCTACATCTTTAAGCAAATTTTTGTCCCACGGCGTTACGACTATCGTGGTGGCGTCTTGGGCGATTACCGAGCCGACTTGATTTAGCGGAGTGGGCGTCCCATAATAATCCACGCGGATATTATCCAAAATGCTAACCGACACCTTGCCACTGCGGAGCGTCCCAAAGTCGCGCTTTAGGGCATCGCAACTCTTTTGCATACTTAGTTTTGTGCTATTATAAACCTCATTTAGCATAGATTTTCCTTACTTTTTCTCAAGTGGCGAATCGCCCACTTTTCCAAATGGCGAGGAATCCACAAACGGCGCACTTGGCGCGTTAAAATTATCCAGCGGATTACTTGGTATCGCCTCTTTTTGCTCTACTTGAATCGCCTTATTGTCAAATACCGATTTGCTCGTCTCTTTATTGTAAAAATACCCCAAAGCAATGGTATTTACGATAAAAATCAGCCCCACTGCCATTGTGAATTTCGCCATAAATCCAGCAGGTCCTTTTGCGCCAAAAAGGCTTTCGTTGCTCCCGCTATACACGCCAAGCCCGATGCTCGAGCTTTTTTGCAATAGCACGGCAATGGTGATGATGATAGCCAAAAGAATCTGCGTTACTAAAAGAATGCTTGTCATTTTTATACTCCAAGATTATTTTAAAAATTGCGATTTTAACATAAAAAACTTAAAGTCTATGAAAATTTTATCTTAATAAAAATCCAAATTATTTGAATCTGTAAGGATAAAATCTTTTTAAGATTCGTAGTCATTGCGCTTAGTATCTATGAATATAAAAAGATTTATGTAAAACATAGATTCGTAGATTTTTGAGTAGATTCGCGCAAAGTTTTTGCAAAAAATTGACCTATTTGGATTCATACAATCTAAAAAATTGCTACAATTTTGCTTTCAACTTCAAAAATTCAAGGGAGGTAAGATGGAATCTGATAACAAAATTATCGAGAGTTACACGGGCGTGGCGAAAAATAACAGAGCAAGTAGAATGCCTGCGACATTAGATTGGTTGCAAAGCGCGACAGGGCTGTTTTTGGCGTTGTTTATGATAGCGCATATGTTTTTTGTCTCAAGTATTCTTATTAGCGAAAAGGCGATGTATAAAATCACCAAAATGTTTGAATTGGATTTTATCATCGATGGCGGATGTCCGCTGGTGGTTACCATCATCGGCATAGTTGTATTTGCGGTGTTTGTGTTGCACGCATTTTTGGCGATGAGAAAATTTCCTATCAATTATCGTCAGCTTTTGCGATTCAAAACGCATAAAAATATGCTCCACCACAAAGACACTTCAAATTGGGGGATTCAAGCACTCACAGGGTTTATATTGTTTTTCTTAGGCAGTGTGCATTTATATATTATGATGACACAGCCACAAACAATCGGTCCTGTGGGCTCATCGTATCGATTCGTTCATCAGCATTTTTGGGCGTTGTATATCGTGCTTTTATTTGCAGTAGAGCTACACGGCTCAATCGGGCTATATCGCCTAGCTGTAAAATGGGGCTGGTTTGAGGCAAAAACGCCTGAGGCTACGCTAAAAAGGCTACGAACTGCGAAAGTCGCCCTAAGCGTCTTTTTTATCTTGCTAGGACTTGCGACTTACGCTGCGTATGTCAAAAAAGGACTTAGCCTAGATGCGAATACGGATTATATGCACTACGAATATGTAGAATACACAAAATAATACAAGGGGAGATATATGAATATACAATACTGCGATAGTTTAATCATCGGTGGCGGTTTGGCTGGACTTCGCGCTGCGATTGAATGCAAGAAAATGGGCTTAAGCACCATTGTGTTAAGCCTTATTCCTGTAAAGCGTAGCCACTCAGCAGCCGCACAGGGCGGAATGCAAGCAAGTCTTGGCAACTCAAAAATGAGTGATGGCGACAATGAGGACTTGCACTTTATGGACACAGTCAAAGGGAGCGACTGGGGTTGCGACCAGCAAGTGGCTAGAATGTTTGTAACGACTGCGCCAAAAGCGATTCGCGAGTTAGCGCAATGGGGCGTAGCGTGGAGTCGAATCCAAAAAGGCAAAAGAGACGCAATTATCAACGCACAAAAAACCACAATCGAAGAAGAGGACTTTAGGCACGGCTATATCCACTCACGCGATTTTGGTGGCACAAAAAAATGGCGCACTTGCTACACCTCAGACGCCACAGGGCATTCAATGCTTTACGCTGTGGCAAATGAGTGCATAAAGCTAAATGTAGATATACAGGACAGAAAAGAGGCAATCGCCATTATCCACGAAGATGGCGTGTGCTACGGCGCAGTTGTGAGAGATTTGGTAACAGGCGAGTTAATCGCATACATTGCCAAAGGCACACTGATTGCCACAGGTGGCTATGGGCGAATCTACAAAAACACCACAAACGCCGTCATTTGTAACGGCGTGGGTGCTGCGATTGCGCTAGAGACGGGAATCGCAAAGCTAGGCAATATGGAGGCCGTGCAATTCCACCCCACACCTATCGTGCCAAGCGGTATCTTGCTAACTGAAGGCTGTCGCGGGGACGGCGGAATCTTGCGTGATGTCGATGGTTATCGCTTTATGCCAGATTATGAGCCAGAGAAAAAAGAACTCGCAAGTAGAGATGTCGTCTCTCGCCGTATGATGGAACATATCCGCAAAGGCAAGGGCGCGAAATCACCTTATGGCGACCACATTTGGTTAGATATTTCGATTTTGGGCGCAGAACACATTCACAAAAATTTGCGTGATGTGTATGATATTTGCAAGATTTTCAACGGCATTGATGTAACCAAACAATGGGCGCCCGTGCGACCAATGCAACACTATTCAATGGGCGGGATTCGCACAAACTACAAAGGCGAATCGCACTTAAAAGGGCTTTTTGCCGCTGGTGAAGTTGCGTGTTGGGATTTACACGGATTTAACCGACTAGGCGGAAACTCTGTGAGCGAGGCTGTTGTAGCGGGAATGATTGTGGGCGATTATTTGCGTGAATACTGCGAATCTAAAGAGCTTAAAATCCAAACAAACACCATTGAAAAGGCGATAAAAGCGCAACAAGATTATATCACAAGCCTTATCAACGCCAATGGCAAGGAAAATATCTTTGAAATCAAAAGCAAAATGACAGAGATTATGGACGCGAATGTGGGAATCTTTAGAGATGGTGAGCATTTGCAAACCGCCGTCAAGGGCTTAAGCGAACTTTATAAGAAAAGCAAAAATATCCGCATAAGCAACAAAAATTTACACAATAACCCCGAGCTAGAGGAGGCTTATCGTGTGAATAAAATGCTAAAATTAGCACTCTGCGTGGCACAAGGTGCGCTTAACCGCACCGAATCTCGTGGGGCGCACACAAGGGAGGATTATCCAAAACGAGATGACAAAGATTGGCTAAAACGCACCATTGCATCGTGGGAAAAACCTGATGCTGATATGCCGACTATTAGCTATGAGGATTTGGATATTAAAACTATGGAGATTCCACCTGCATATCGCGGATACGGCGCAAAAGGCAATATTATCGAGCATCCAAATAGTGCCATTCGCCAAAAAGAAGTCGATGAGATAACTGCCACTATGCAAAAAGAGGGCAAGGATAGATATGCGATTCAAGAGGCATTGATGAAATTTGACTTACAGCCACAATATAAGGCAAAAAATCAACGATTAGGAGACACAAAATGAGTGAGAGAATTATAACAATTAGAGCATTGAAATACGACCCGCTAAGCGCGATTTCCAAACCACACTTTAAGGAATACAAACTTAAAGAGTTAGATTCGATGACTATTTTCATCGCGCTAAATGTGATTAGAGAGACACAAGATAGCGATTTGAGCTTTGACTTTGTGTGCCGTGCTGGGATTTGCGGAAGCTGTGCGATGATGATAAATGGCGAACCGCGCCTAGCGTGTAGGACGCTGACAAAAGACTATCCAAGTGGCGTAATCACCCTTGCTCCGCTACCTGCATTTAAGTTAATCAAAGATTTGTCCGTAAATACGGGCGTTTGGTTTGAGGGAATGACAAAACGCGTTGAGGGCTGGATTCACAGCAAGGCTGAAAAAAGCATAGCCGTGCTAGAAGACCCTATCGAGCCAAGTGTGGCTGACGCGGTATTTGAGCTAGATAGGTGCATTGAGTGCGGTTGTTGCGTGGCTGGGTGCGCCACAAAAGTAATGCGTGATGATTTCATCGCCCCTGCTGGGCTAAATCGCGTGGCTAGATTTATGATTGACCCACACGATAAGCGCACAGACGCGGATTTCTACGAGCTAATCGGCAATGATGACGGCGTATTTGGCTGTATGTCGCTAATGGCTTGTCAAGACTATTGCCCTAAAGAATTACCATTGCAAAGCAAAATAGCGTATCTACGCAGAAAAATGGTATCACAGGCATTTAAGTAAATCCACCAACTTTAACACTTGCTACCAAATCCACGCTGGTTTGGTAGCACAAAATCTCATAACTTTATTTATCCAATTCCAAAACTATCACATTTTGTAGCAATAGTAAATTTTTTATTTGCTAATTCTTAATATCAATTCCTACTTTTTTAATTTATTTTTAAGGATTTGTTAATTATTATTCGCGTTGTAAAAATGATTTTGATTCTTACATAAGGATTTATGGATATGAAAATAAAGGGATTTTTGGCGCGTGTAAGCGTTATTTTGGCGATTTTTCTCTCTCAAAGTTTGGCAGATTCAAGCAATGAAATAGATTCAAATAATGAAGTAGATTCGAGCAAACAAGTTAAAAAAAAGATTCTGCCCCCCCCCTATTTGCAAATTTTGCGAATCGCGCAGGTGGATTCAAAAGATTCAAAGGATTCGCGTGATTCAAACAAATCCACCACAGATTCAAGCGAATCGGATAATTACGAAACTATCGACATTGGCACTTCCACGATTCGCGCTAAAGCCGAATATGAGACTTATCAAAGCGGTAATGGCGTGAGTAAAAATCTGCTAGATTCAAGCCCAAGTGGCAATGGCGATATTACAAGCATTTTGCGCGTCCTCCCAAATGTGCAGTTTGACACCGCACAAAGCAGAAGTAGCGCACAAGGCGAGATTGACCCTGCAAATATCAGCATTTCAGGCAGTTTGTTTTATCAAAATAGTTTTTTGCTTGATGGTTTTAATATGAATAATGACTTAGACCCCGCAGGTGGCACTACAAACGGACCTGACGCACTAAAAAGTGGGCGTTCGCAGGGGCTAAATATCGATAGTAGCCTTTTGGATTCGATAGTGGTGCTGGATTCAAATATAAGTGCGAGTTATGGCGGATTTAGCGGTGGCGTGGTGGAGGCAAATGTCCGCAACGCGCGGAGGGACGGATGGCACGCAAATATCAGCTATCAGCACACGGCAGATTATTTCACGCAATACCATATCGATAAAAGCGCGGAGAGTGCGTTTCTTGCAAGTAGCGATGAAAATTATCAGCCCAAATTTCACAAGCATATAGTTCGCGCAAATACAGAGGGCTATATTATCGATGATTTGGGCTTGGTGGCAAGTTTTGCAACGACACAAAGTTTTATCCCACTTAGCGCGTATAGCGCGAGTATCACCACAAAGGGCGGCACAGAGATAGATTCCACGCGCACACAAAAACGGCAAAGCTACAACGGCTATCTTAAGGCGCATTATAACCCCACCGAATCGCTTTTCTTAGAGGCGAATCTAGCCTATATGCCACAATTTAATACCTATTATAACGCTGTGGCGAAAAATAGCTATTATGAAATGCAAAGCGGTGGAATCCAAGCTGGATTAAAGGCATTATGGCATACAAATGCTGGACTTTGGAATAATAAGCTAGGATATTCCTACCTCGAATCTTCGCGCAAAAGCGATGCAAACTACTTTATGAGCTGGTATGCAAGTAGCGAAAAAAATTGGGCGATAAATGGTGCGAATCGCGCTAGTGAGGGCGGATATGGCGATATGAATCAAATTCAACATACGCTAAATTACAAAAGCGACTTTGCGCTAAATAGCATTATGCTTGGCAAATTCAAGCACGATTTGCGCTTTGGTGGCGAAATCAGCTATCAAATCATATCCAAAGAGCGACTAAATGATTATATAGGTTTTAATAATCCACTTCCTACAACTACAGCGTGTCCTAGTGGCGCGGATAGTTTGGGATTTTATTCGTGCTCAAATGGCAAACCTTTTGCTAAACCTAGTGGCGCAGCGTGGAATAACTACGACAACGCGGTGGGGCAATATTTTGGTGGAATCTCTATTTATAGACAAGCTGGAAGTGTAAAATTTGACAATGTCGCCTATGGATTTTTCGCCGAAGATGACATAATGCTAGATTTTGGCACAGGCGGAGAGCTAAATGCTCGTGTAGGATTGCGCCTTGATGGCGATAACTATATGGATAAAATCACTCTTGCGCCTAGATTTTCGCTAAATTACACAAGCCCCGCGCCAAAAGACTATCAAACAACCATAACCTTTGGGGCGAATCGCTACTACGGGCGCAATCTTTTTTCATATAGATTGTATGATTATAATCAGCGATTTACAAAGACTTTTTCGCGCAATTCGCCAAACGATTCGTGGGTGGAATCGCCTAATGCAAACTCCACCTCATCATATAAATTTAATAAGCTAAATGTTCCTTACGATGATGAGCTAATGGGCGCAATCGCGCAAAATTTGGATATATTTAGCATAGGGCTAAAATACATTCACCGCAGGGGCAAAGATGAGATAATGCAGGTTCGGCGAAACACCATAAACGCGCCCACCGAATCAGGCTACACGGCAAATTACTACACTTGGAATAATGGTGGACAAAGCGAAAGCCATATTGTGAGCCTAATAATCCAAAATATCAAGCCTATAAGGACTTTTGGCGTGAATCATCATTATTTATTCGCATTTGATTACACGCAGACAAAACGAAGCTACAATCTCTACACAAGCGATGACGCATATTATGATAATAATGACATAATGTATAATGGCGCGATTATCAAATACCGCGATAGACCGACAGAAAATTTCGCTCTACCTTATACTTTGCGACTAAATACTACGCATAGCTTTGAGTGGGGGCGCACAAAGTGGCTGTGGAATAACTTTTTTCGCTATCGCGCAGGATATGATAGAATGGTGCTTTTGAATCGCACTAGCACGGGGTGGAATCCAAATTTTAGCGGTTCGCAATACGGCAAAATGCACTTTAAAGGCACATTTGGCTGGGATATGCGCGTGGGATTCGAGGTGGATTTCTATCGTGGAGAGAAAATGCGCCACACGCTTTATCTCAATGCGGATATTTTCAATGTGCTAAATTTGAAAAATATGACAACGGTAAGTGGCGTAAATGGCGCGATTTCAAATACCAGCTTTGCATCAAGTAGCTCGATTCCCGTGTATGAAGTGGGACGGCAATTTTGGTTGCAAGTGGGGTATAAATTTTAATTTAGGAGGTAATTATGAGGAAATTTGTAGTTTTAGTTATGGTGTTAAGCGTGGCGAATCTAATAAGCGCGAGTGGCACAAAAGAGCCTACGCGCGAGGAAATCATCGAATCTTACAAGCAAGATTCAAGCCTTTGGATAAAGCCCAATCTAAGCGAGGGCGTGGAATTTCGCGAGTTAGAGGCACTACCTACAACTCCGCCCTATCCTGCGGATAATCCATACAGCAAGGAAAAGGCTGAGTTAGGCAAAAAGCTATTTAACGACCCGCGCTTATCAGCGTCAAATCAAATCGCGTGTTCAAACTGCCACGATGAGGAGCTAGGCTTTAGCGATGGGCGCAGTGTGAGCTACGGACACGATAGGCAAAAAGGACGGCGCAATTCGCCTAGCATTACGATGAGTGCCTTTGGCGTGGAAAAATTTTGGGACGGACGCGCGGAAAACCTCGAAGCACAGGCTGTTATGCCTATCGCTGACCCTAAAGAAATGGCTTATGACGCTACCAAAGCCGCCCAAAAACTAAATAAGATTCAAAGCTATAAAAAGGCGTTTAAAGGCGCATTTGGCACAAGTGAGATTACCAAAGAGCTAATCGGTAAGGCAATAGCGACTTATGAGCGCGGAACTATGCGTGCAACGAAGTTTGATAGATTTATGCGTGGCAACAAAAATGCGATGAATGAGCAAGAGATTTACGGAATGCACCTTTTTCGCACAAAGGCGCGGTGCATAAACTGCCACAATGGCGTGGAATTTAGCGATAATAAATATCACAACTTGGGCTTACATTTCTATGGGCGCGAAAAATACGAGGATTTGGGGCGATATGAAGTAAGTAAAAATCCTAGTGATGTCGGCGCGTTTAAAACGCCTAGCTTACGCGGGGTGGCAAAAACCGCGCCGTATATGCACAATGGATTATTTCCGCATTTAAGCGGTGTGATACACGGATATAACGCAGGAATGGCGAATCCCACGCCAAAAGAGGGCGTAACCTACAATCCGCCATTTCCAAAAAGTTCGCATTTATTGCAAAAGCTAAACTTAAGCGAGGAAGAAATGGAAGCATTGGAGGCATTTTTAAGGGCGTTGTAGGCGTAAGTGGGCTTGTTTTTAGCCCCTATTGCGCCACTTAATATAATAGCTTTTTCTATTCCAACTCCGCTTTGAATCTATCGCTGTCAAATTTATTGCCCAAGTATTCCGCCACTTCTTTTATGTCAATTTCTGCGTTGCCTAGACAGCTTGTCGCGCCGGGTGAGGGTGTCATATTAAAAGTTAGCCCTTTTTTTGTGAGGATTTTTTTCTCGCCAAGCTCCAACTTTTTCGCACCCAAGTCAATCACTTGCGGACGCACTTCGCCAAAGCCATTTGCGTAAGTCAAATCGCTTAGCTTTAAGGACGGAATAATCTTCCTAGCGTCTTTTATAAAAAGCCGTTTGCCAAGCAGTGGCAACTCAAACGCCATATTTTTAAACACATAGCTACGAATCTCACTATCGCTCAGCAAATCAATACCGACTTTTAGCGCACCTAGTTTAAAGTCAAGCGTTAGCAACTCCGCGCTAATCTTATCCCAAAAGTGCTTTCCGCGCTCTAGCTTTGGCATAGCAAGGGCGGTGGGTCCAAGTCTCGTAGAGTCGCTTACCGCAATGTCTGGGTCGCCGTGAAGCGCGGCAAATGGCAGTTTTGGATTTTGCACACCATAGACTTTTCCGCGCAAAAGTTTGCCCGGCACAAAGTAAAAGCTCCCAGCCACAGGCAAACAGCCCAAATCCTTGCCATAGCCACATTTTTGCGCTAGTGGCAGTGAAAACGACCCCGCATTCACAAGCACGAATCGCGCTCTAACCCTTTGCTTGTCGCTTGAGTGAATCATATATGTGCCGTCCTTGCCCCGATATATGCCAATAACGCGGAATTTATTTAGCACTTTATTGTGTGGATTTGCGATGAGCGCGGATTCCACGAAATTATTGCTAATGGTTTCAAAATTCATCGCGCACCACGATTCCTCATATCCTGATGCCACGACATTTTCCGTCCTATCGCCACCGCGCAAAGATTCGATGACTTTGGGTTCTAAGGCTTTGATTTGCTCTTTTTCAAAAAATTGCAATCCATCGAAAATCCCCTCAAACTCGCTATGTCGCTTTTTCATAAACTCGCATTCTTTGTCTCCCACGCCGATTGCTAGTTTTTGCATTTTGAAAATACCTTTGTTTTGGAGATTTTGGCGCAGGGCGTAGTTTTTTAGCTTGTCGGCAGAGATTTTGACTTTGGCAGCTTTTTGTGCGGTGTAGTTTGTCTCAATCGAGCCATCGTGAATCGTCTGTGAATTTGCCTTTTGGCTGGAGCTGACTTGGGCTAACTTTTTGTTTTTTTCCAAAAGCACGACTTTTTTAATGTCTGTGTATTGACTAGCGACATAAAACGCCGCGCAACCTGAAATCCCACCGCCGATAATGGCGAGGTCAAAAACTTTTTCCATTTTTTACCTTTCTTGCGTAATTTTTAGCTTTGCTTCTGGCTTAAAATCTCGCAATTAACGAATAAAACTTTATTTGCGTATTCTAGCACAGAAATATCGTGGCTGATTAAAATTATAGTATGATTAGCGTTTATTTGCTTTAATAATTGATAAATTTCTTTTTGCGTAGGCATATCGATATTTGCAGTGGGTTCATCAAAAATCATCAATTTTGGGTTGCCACACAACGCTCTAGCTATCATTACGCGCTGTCTTTGCCCACCTGAGAGACTGCCGATTTTTTTATCTTTGATATGCCAAATGTTTAAAATCTCCATAATTTTTCGCGCTTCTAATTTATCAGTTTTTGTGATTTTGTATCCAAGTGCTTTTGCCTGTAAAAAGCCCATTAGCACAATGTCAAAGGCTTGAATCGGAAAGTCTTTATTTATATTAGATTCTTGCGAAGTGTAGCCGATTAGTGAATTTTTGTTTAATAAAGTTACATTTGGATAAATCACTTCGCCACTGCTTGGCTTTAAAAGTCCTAGCAAAATTTTTGCAAGTGTGGTTTTGCCCCCGCCATTTGGACCAATGAGCGCGATAAAATCGCCTTGCCTCACTTCAAAATCGATATTTTTTAGCACAAAATTGCTCTCATATTTAAAAGAGATATTTTTTAGCTTTAAAATAATGGGTGAATCGCTCGTGCGTGGCGATGAATTTAACGAATCCTGCGAATCTAATTTTTGCGAATCGCTAGATTCGCCTTGATTCAAAAACGCCACATTTTCCATTATTCGCGCCACTTGTCGCCTAATCTTTTGCCACTTCGCTTAAAAACGCATTCACATTTTCAAGCCAATCATAAGCAAGTGGGTCGGCGGTTTTGACGCTTAGCTTCGCCTCTTTTGCGATGGCACGGGCATTTTTGGCGGAGAATTGTGGCTGAATGAAAATCTTTTTAATATTGTATTTTTTTATAAGTTGCAATATTTCCTTTGTGTGAGCGATTTTCGCCTCTTTGCCGTCCTTTTCAATGGCGATTTCCTTTAGTCCTAGCTCATTTGCCATATATGAAAAAGCGGGGTGATACACCAAAAATACCCCGCCTTTGCGCCCTAGCACACTTTTAAAGTGAGCGAACATTTTGTTGATTTCCTTTTCAAATCGCGCTAAATTTTTCTCATAAATCGCGCAGTTTGGGGCGTCTATCTCGCATAGATTTTCTGCGATGACTTTAGCGTGTGCCTTTGATAGCACAAATGAAAGCCAAATATGCGGATAATGGCGGTGGATTCCTTGTGAATCAGGCGAATTTGCCGAATCTATGCCGTTAGATTTGCCACTAGATTCGTGGGCTTTAGTCGAATCTGCCGAATCTGCGCTTAGATTCGCGCTAGATTCGCTTTGTTTTGCGTTAGATTCGCCTAATTTTTGCGAATCTTTTGGATTTTGTGAATCACCCTTAGATTCGCCAGATTCGCCCAAATCTGCGCCCACTTTCACACTAGATTCGCCCAAATCCTTATGAAAATGCGAATCCACATCATCTAGCCCATACTGCGCCAAATACGCCTCCAAATCGTCCTTTTTCAAAGGCGCAACGATTTTTAGCGTAGGATTCGCACTCTCAAATCGCCTTAGCCACGCGCGTTCAAAAGGCATACCGATATTAAAATAAATCTGCGATTCGCTTAGCTTTTGCAATTCCTTTAAAGACGGCTCGTAAGTCTCGGGACTTTTGCCTTTTTGCACCATAATATTTACTTCCACCAAATTTCCTGCAATTTTTTGCACAAAAAATGCCTGTGGAATTATGCTAACACTCACGCTAACTTTCGCAAACACCGCGCTTACAGCAAATAATATAATTAGTAAAATTCTCATTTTATCTCTCCCAAAAATTTAGTAAGATTCTAGCATTTTTTATGCCAAATTTTCAAATCACAATTTCATCTTTGATTCGCAGTCCAAAGCCGTCAAGCGCGATATATTGCTGATTTTTGCGCGTGGATAAAAGCGTAAAATCGCTAATCTTTAGGCTCTTTAAAATCTGTGCGCCGATTCCCACGACTTTGCTTGATTCGCTACTATTTTTTTGGCTCATTTCGTTATTGACATTATTTAAGCACACCAAAAATCCGCCATTCTCACGCAAAAACGCCACTGATTTGCTAAGCGTCTCAAATTCATTGCCTTCAAGCAACTGCAAAGTATTATTGAATGAATGAAATTTTACATTTGGCGCAGATTCTGCACTTTCCACACCAAATTTATACACAATGTGTTTTGAATCTAGGTGGTCTATAAAGTCAATTCTCTCGCACTCCGCGCCAAAAAACTGCACTTTAGATTCGGCTACTTTATTTACCAAAACTTCGTATTGAAATTTATAATAAACCAAATCCGACACATACAAAATGCGCAAATCGTGCTTTTTGGCGAACTCTATCACAAAATTATCATCATTACTCGCCATTGTGCCGTCATTTTTCATTAGCTCACAAATCACCGCGATTGGCTTGAGATTGGCTAATTTGCAAATATCCACACTCGCTTCCGTATGCCCCGTGCGCACCAAAACGCCACCATTTTTAGCGATAAGTGGAAAAATATGTCCGGGCTTTGCAAAATCGCTGGGCTTAGAATTATCATCGCAAATTAGCTTGATTGTCATATCGCGTTCAAACGCGCTCACGCCTGTTTTGGCGCGTTTGGCATCAACTGATACGGTGAAAGCTGTCTCGTGATTCGAGCTATTTTTATCCACCATTAGCGGAAAATCTAGCTTTTTGGCAATCTCATTTGTGAGACTTACGCACAAAACGCCACGCGCCTCCGTTACCAAAAAATTCACTTTTTCAGGCGATGAAAACTCCCCAGCATAGACAATATCGCCCTCATTTTCTCTGCCCTCATCGTCCATTATGATTATCATTTTGCCATTTTTAATCGCCTCTATGGCTTCCTCTACGCGCTTTAGTTGCATTTGGATTCCTTGAAATTTAGGCGTCATCGCGCCAAAAAAGATTAAAGATTTTTTCAAAAATTGCGATTATAGCAAATTACTTCTTTAATGCTTGACAAAAAACGATAAATTTAAATATAATTCGCGTTTTATTTTAAAGTCGCATTTTAGATTCGCGTAATTTTTGCGCGTAATGCGCTTTGTTGGGGTATAGCCAAGTGGTAAGGCAGCTGGTTTTGGTCCAGCCATTCAGAGGTTCGAATCCTTTTACCCCAGCCACTTTCTCTAAGGATTTTTAAGATTACATTTTTTAAATCGCATTTTTCATAAAAGCGTCATCGCGGGATAGAGCAGTCCGGTAGCTCGTTGGGCTCATAACCCAAAGGTCGGTGGTTCAAATCCGCCTCCCGCAACCAAAAACTTAAAATTCCTTTTTCTTAAAACCTCCGATTGTATTAAATTTGCTACAACTTATATATTTTTTATCAATTCATCTCACGCAAAATCCTTGTGTGAGAGATTTTTAGCGAATCCTCCACAAAAACTTTAAAATTTTTTCACAACTTTAAGCAAAATTTTATTTAAATCCATTAGAATTACGCAATTATTTTTTTTAAGATAAATTTAAAGGGCTTAAATGATAGGCAATATAGCAAATCATATTTTCGCAGACGACAAAAGCATAGATTTTTGCAAATCCACTAAATCTACGCTAAATTTTATGCGAATCAAAAACGCGAATCTTATGGATTTCACTAGATTCGCATTTCCCCCCCCCACAAGTGTTATCTGCATTTTCTAAAACACCACTTTATCTTTTTTATCTTTTCAAATCTCTTACTTTACCTTAAAGGCGTAAAGATGATAGTTTAAAATCCATTTTTCGCGCTTTTAAGATTAGCGCATTTGTAAATTAAGTCGGCAATTAACAAAAATCTACCCAAATAGGTAAAACAAAAGGAGAAAAAATGAAAAAATCAATCAAAAAGTTAGCAATCGTTTCAATGATTGTAATGGTAATAAGTGGTAGTATAGTAAATGCAAATGAAAGCGAAAGTAAAACAAAGAAACACCCAAGAGAATATCTCACACTAAAGATTGATAGCAATGAAAAAACAGGTGGTTTCTTTGGTGGTGAGTTAGGGTTAGGGATTTATGTTGGCAAACAACTACAATGGTATGCGCCTGGATATGGATACCCAAATGACATAGTTAATTTTTCAGAAGTTTCTAATCCACCTGGGTTTAGAATCAATCTAATCGGTGGCTATCAATGGTATTTCTATAATCACCATAACTTTTCATTAGGCGTTAGAGCTAAGGGATATTTAGGCTATGGCTACTACACAAGTCAAACAAAAGATAACGCTAATAACTACTACAATCAAAGTATCAATGAGTTTAACATTGGTTCAGAATTACAATTTTTATGGGATTTCTTAAATATAGATAAACACTCGCTAGGTATTCATTTTTCACCCATTGGATTTGATATTAGTGTTAATGTAGATAATACAAGTGTTGACGCATCACAAACAACAAACAATCGCAAAGATGAAAAAATTACAGATGTTTATACAACACCTAGCTATACCGTTAGCACAGGTATCCACTACTACTATAATGCAAATCATCAGTTGTTTTTAGATTATAAGTATCTTGCAAATAACTACAATTATAAGTATGATTATGATTATAAAACTAAGCACTTGTTTACGCTAGGGTATAGCTATAAATTTTAAATGCAAGGGAGATATAAATGAAGTCAATGCTTGTAACTAAACTTTCTTATAAATGCACCAAATGTGGTGCAAAAAATGTCGGAGAATATCCGTGTGAAAATGACAGCGAAGTTCTTAGCGAAGTTTTTGATGGGGGGATATGTATCGAAGCAAGAAATCAATGCAAGAAATGCGGACATTGGGATTACTTTAAACTAGATTTCAGAGTTGATAAAATTATAGAAACGAGTGGGGAGGTGTGAGATGGAATATTTATTTGCAAATGTTGGTTTATATGCTCTTGTAGTAACGATTATATGTGGATTTTTTTCAATGAGTAGCAGTGATAATAAAAACTCATTAGTCTTTCAAATAAGCGGATTTGTAGGCACAATAGGACTATTTACATTTTTCATTGTAAGTGGGCTTGCAATGGCAATGGATATGGGTAATTTCAGTAGTGTAAAATTATAGGAGTGATAAGATGAAGTCAAGTGATGAATTTTTAAAATTATGTGAAGAGGCTTGTTTGAATAATGCAAGGCATTATGAATCTCTTTTTGGCAAACAAGTAAAGCATTGCGAAAATTTGGAAGATGAACTAAATCGCTTATGGGTAGCAAGATGCAAGGCAAACGATGCCTTTGTGGATTTTATTGCGTTATTGCAAAAGAAAGGCTATACTTTTAAATTTAGCGAATTGCCTACAAAGCAATTAGAGCTTGTTGAAATATCTAAAAAACAAAGGAATAAAAGATAAAAAAGAAACTAATAGAATTAACGGTATGTGTAGGACAGGTGAAAGCTGGAATTAACCCATTTTACCTAGTCCTATTTTTTAAATAATTTAAGAATTATTTAAGTTTTCTTATATTACAATTCACTCGTTTTCTAGGGGGCACTTGTCCCCACTTTTTTCTGCATAATCAATCAAATCCTTATCAAAGCTAACAATCAAATCATCAAGGAAAGTTACGATTTTACTTGGCTCTATGGCGATATATACGCTTTCTTTGTATTTATTTGTAATTTTGACATTTAATCTAGCTTGTGAAAATAGGGCTATAAGTTTATCTTGATTCAAAGCTTGTGTCCTTTAGTTTTAGCATATTATAGCGCAAAATTTATTTTTCAATAAAATACTGCATTATTTATAGCCCTTAAAAAATATAAAAAATTATAATACCAATTCAACTCTCGCAATGCCATATTTTAATCTTATATTTGCTATGATTTTGGCTTTTAAATCAAAAATTTTAGGATAATTTGTGGAAGCCAAATTCATCACACTCGCCATTGAAACTTACAAAATCACGCTTTTGGTCTCACTGCCATTGCTTCTCACAGGGCTAATCGTGGGGCTACTTATCAGCATTTTTCAAGCCACCACGCAGATAAATGACGCCACGCTGACTTTTATTCCCAAGATTTTGGCGATTATCGCGGTGCTGATTTTGACTATGCCGTGGATGCTAAATATGATTATCGATTATACAAGAATTTTGTTTAATATGATTCCCAATTTTCCTTTTTAACGGCGCGAATCCATAGTTTTGGTGTGATAAAAATGCAAGAAAAAATCATTGATTTCGCCAAATATTCTAGCATAAAAATCGGTGGGCGAATCGCCGTGCGAATCGCGCAAAATATAGATGAAATATTGGCGTTGCAAAAGACGCATTTTATCATCGGTGGCGCGAATAATCTACTTTTAAGCCCCAAAAATCACGCGCTTTTTGTGCTTGGCAAAGAGTTTGATTATATCCACGATTTGGGGGATTTTATCGAGGTGGGGGCGAGTTGCAACGCAAAAAAGGCGTTTTTGCACTTTAAGGCGCAAAATCTTAGCGGACTAGAATTTTTAGGCACGATACCGGGCAAAATCGGCGGTATTGTGAAAATGAACGCAGGAATGAAAAGCTATGAAGTCGCAAATATTGTGTATAGCGTGTGCGTAAATGGCGTGTGGCGCGAAAATATCGCCTTTGGCTATCGCACAAGTGGCATTGACGGGGCAATTAGCGCGGTGCGATTTAAGAAAATCGCAGGTTTTGATAGCGCGGTGGAGGCGCAGTGCAAGACTATGCGAAGTAATCAGCCAAAAGCCCCAAGCGCAGGGAGCTTTTTTAGGAATCCGCTTGAGATTCCGCGCGGATTTGAATCTATCTTAAGCGCAGGAAAACTGCTAGAAATGGCTGGATTCAAAGGCAGACAAATTGGCAATGTCGCATTTAGCGAGATTCACGCGAATTTTTTGGTGAATTTGGGTGGCGGAACTTTTGCGGACGCTATTGTGCTTACGAATTTTGCGCGAGACGCCGTTTATGAAAAGTTTGGAATTACGCTACAAAGCGAAGTAGTCGTAATATAAAATCTTAAAACTTCTCCACAACATAAAAGCAATTTTATGGATTCCTATTTTTGCTTAAACAAATAATAATACGGCGAATCTTCCCTCACAAATGGCGCGAGTTGCTTAAAGCCATATTTTACGCTAACGATTCCCACCGCATAGGGCGCGACTTCATATACGCCCCAATAAAATTCCACGCCATTTGGGCGAATCCTAAAGCGCGTTAGCTCTGCATTTTCATCGACATTGCCCTCGTATTCCCTTCCTAGTGTCTCTTTTAGCATTAGCGTTTTTATCATTGCGGGGTCGTTTTTGTCCTTTAGCAAGGCGTCCGCATCATTTGGCAATCTCTCGCCACTGCTTAAGTCAAAGCTAATGGCATCATCGCTGTAATTGCCGTGCGCACCGCCACTATAAAGGTAATTGTAATTGCCCAAAACGATGATTTTCTCATCAATGTAGTCAATGTCAAAGGTTGAGACACTACTAAAATTTGTCGAATCCTCGCCGTATTCGCGCAATTCTGGCATAGCGATTTCGCGCAATGTGCTATTTATCTTATCTAGCGCGAAATTGATTTTGGTTGGGCTTGTGATGAGCGGAATTTGCGTGGCGACATTAAAGTCAAAGTCTTTAGTTGAGCCGTCAAAATCCTTGCCTTTGTGCTTTTGCGCCACGCTAACGCCAAAAATCGTTGCCTCGTTGATTTTGCCTTGCGCGGTTTTGAATTCTACTTTTGTGCCGTCCTTAAATATATCATCGCCTATGAATGTCGCGCTAACTTCGCCATTTGGCGCGATTCGCATTTCGGCAAACTGCGAATCCCCTGCGTATTCGTTGTCAAATACAAATTCCACGCGAATCGTTTTTTGATTCGCCTGATTTTCCGCATTTGCTTGATTCGCCTTTGAATCCTTAGAATCTTTTGCATTTTGTGCCGAATCTTGCGTTAGATTCGCTAAATCCACCTCACCTTTTATCGTATAACCAGCGTTATTATGCACCATTTTTCCCGTGATAAAGGCAATCGCGTTGCTTTGATTTTCGCCCACATTCGCAAGGTCTGGCGCAGATGAGATTTTAAGATAGAGCGTAGCCTTGCTATCGTAATCCTCACGCGTTTCATAAAGATTCACGGCTTGGCTATCGATATTGCCCTCTAGCAAGTAAAATTTCGCTAATGACTTATTGATTTGGGGCGTGAAATCTTGCGGATTTTTGCTCGAATCTTTTAGCATAATCTTTGATAAATCGATATTTTGCGCCTCTGCCTCCGCCTTTAGTGCGCCAAAATCAAAACTTTGGCTTATATCTTGCGATGTGCTTTGGCTTGAATCTTTTGCCTTATCACAGCCTACAAAGCCACAAATCGCGCAAATTGCCACGAAAATCACTGCCAAAAATTTCATAAAAATCCTTTTGCCCATAGTTTATCCCCCTTATTTTATTAGCGCGGAAATCGCCTTAAATTTGGGCGACTCCGAGCTTTTTAGCAAATCAAATAAAATGCCTTCCGTATTTAAAATCCCGCCACCGCACTGCGCGATAAAGTTAAGCGCGTTTATTTTATTTGCCAAATCGCGCGAAATGACGCAATCCCCCGCCACAGCCACTTCAAAGCCCATATTTAGCAAATCCCTAGCACTTTGCAAAACGCAAATATGCGCCTCCATTCCAGCGATGATAATTTGCGTAGTATGCGGATTTTGCTCCAAGTAGGCAAGTAGCGGACTGCCCTCATACACAACGCTAAAGGCGCGTTTCTCAAAATCGGTGCGCTGGATTTGGCGCGAATCGCTTGAATCATTTGAATCTGCGCGCGAATCTCTGCGCGAATCGCCCAAAATCCCATTAGATTTGCTTGCAAAAAGCCCCTTTGCGCTATTCCCAAGCCCTTTAATATATTGCAACGACTGCCAAATCGGCACTCCCAAAATATCGCAACCATTTATCAAAATCCTTGTCTTTTTTATCATCAAATCTAACTCATCTTGTGCCATACTTGCACAAAGCCTCTCTTGAATATCGATGACTAAAAGCAACGATTTTTCTTTATCTAAATCTAAAATTTCTTGCATTTTTTGCCTCTCATTTAAAAGTCGTATTGTAGTATAAGATTGTCAAAAAATTATTGATATTTATAATAAGCCGCACACGCGCCCTCACTGCTTACCATACAGCTACCCACAGGATTTTGCGGAGTGCAAACTTTAGCAAAAATCTTGCAATCAAGCGGTTTTTTAAGCCCCCGCAAAATCTCCCCACAAATGCAATTCTTATCATCGCTAATTTTGTGCTTATCAATGATAGATTCAAACGCAATCTCCGCATCAAGTGCCGCAAATTCATTGCGTAATTTCAACGCCGAATCTGCGATATTTCCTAGCCCACGCCACTCAAACGCACCGCGCAATTCCAAATATTTATTGATGAGATTTTGCGCTGTGAGATTGCCTTCACGCGTAACCACGCGATTATATTCAACTTCTAGCCTTGATTCGCCATTATTTTTTTGGCGCACGATTCGCAATACCGAATCTAAAATGTCTAATGGCTCAAATCCGCCCACCACGATAGGAATCTTATAAGGCAAAAGTTCCTCATAGATTTTCGCCCCGCTAATGACGCTCACATGAGAGGGCGCGATAATAGCGTGGATATTGCAAGGCTTTGAATCTAGCAAAACTTTTAAAGGCGGAATGACTAAAATGTGATTTATGTGAAAATATAAGTTTTTAATGTTTTCTTTTATCGCCTTATCGATTAGAGCCGTAGTCATCGGCGTTGTCGTCTCAAAGCCGATTGCAAAAAATACGACTTTTTTATGCGGATTATCCTTTGCGATTTGCAATGCCTCTATGGGCGAGTAAAGAAAACGCACATCAGCACCCCTGCTACGCGCCTCTGCAAGGCTACCCTTTGAAGACGGAATGCGAATCATATCGCCAAGCGTGAGCAAAATCACGCCCTTTTGCATCGCAATGTCATAAGCCTCATTTATGCGATTTTTTGGCATTACGCACACAGGACAGCCCGGTCCGTGGATAAACTCGATATTTGGCGGTAGCAATTTATTTAGCCCATATTTCATAATGCTATGCGTGTGTCCGCCACAAACTTCCATAATATTTAGCTTGGATTTTAGGCTTTTGGATTCGCGCTTGATTTTTTTTAAAATCCCAAAAATCTTGTCCTTATCGCGAAAACTATCGATTAGTAACATATTTTCTCGCTTTGTAGTTGTGATTAAAAATTTAAAATAAATGTGGCATTTTATAGAAAAATATATAAATTTATGGCAACAATGCTATCGCTAAGAATGCGCGAATCTATGCCACTATCTCGTTATTTAGGGCAATTTGTTTGATTTGCCTTTAAAATATTGCGTTTTATTTATTTTAGATTTGCTAGATTTAGTTTCTTCTCTACACTGCGTTTCGCTTAAATATGACGAATGGGTGTATTGCTATGATTTTGCTGACGCAAAATCTCGCAATAACGAAGTGGGGCATAGATTCGCGCTTTATGTATATTTTTTGGATTGCTTCGTGCTTATAGCACTCTCAATGACAAATTACCACCATAGCGTCATTGCGAGATTTACAAAATCGTCCTCTATCCGTCATTGCAAGATTTTCGCTAGAAAATCGAAGCAATCTATGTGCTTGTTTCTTTGTGGATTGCTTCGAATCGGCAAATGCCGATTCTCGCAATGACGGCATTTTTTGCCTTTAGACTCGAGCGTGGAAGTATTTTTTTTAATTAAAGCCAACGGATTGTGAGCAAAACGAAACAAAAATGGTTACTGCGTAGCCACGAGCAAGAAAAGAGAACTAATTGTTAATTGACAAAGCGAGTGGTAAGTCTCGCAATGGCAAAGCAAATAGATTTATCACTTTTATTACTCATATTCACGCACGGCTTTATTTATAGCTTTTGTTTTGCGATAATCTGACGCTATATATGATATTGTAAATAAAATAAGTAACAAAGCTATACAATCTATGATAATTCCACCCATACAAACCAATAATTTTTTACTAAAGTAAGTGTTATAATTATATATTTGATATATCGTATCATATATGTAAGTATAGGGATTATACGACATATAGCCTGTTTTTATATAGACAAAGGCTAAAGGTATAACATAACACAAAAATAGCATTACAAATAGCAGTTTTAGTCGTTTGCTTTGAATCTTTTTAGAGATATAAAAACCAGCAACGATAAACGCTATCCAGCATAAACAATCTACTAGGCTCATAACGCTCGAAGAAGCAATCATTGCATAACCTATAAATCCAAGAATTGCAACTGCAAAAATTCCTTTTATGACATTAACGACATTAGCCCCATCTAACAAATAAAACACTTTTTCAAATGATAATCCCTTTGTAAGATTTTTTAAACTCACAACATTATGATAACCATTGGGCGCAGATTCGACATATACCACAACTTCATCGCCATTACTCAATGGATTGTTACTCTGCAAAACAAAACTTTTATTTCCCATATCAAAATATGTAAAGTGTATATGAATAGTGCTTATGCTACCACTACCGCCACCACCAGAAATCGTGCCACCGGGTAGCGTATTGACATTGCTAGTTTTAAAACTCCCACTTGTATGACTCATAAGTTCATTTCTGCAATTACTAACCTTACCCTTAAAAATAAAACCTTTGGTATTGCCTATATTTAACTCTTTGCTAATTATTTCATTTGAATGATTTTGATTTGTTTGATTTGTGCTAGATTCGGCTTTGGATTCGCTAGTGATATAAATCGCAATCGCTTTGCCGTCTTTTATATCAAAATCCACTTCGCAACCCTCTAGCTTCTGTTCATCTTTTAGATTTTTGATTTCGCCCTCATCATAATAATATCTTGTGCCGTCATCGCCACGAATCGCACCTGCGCCTAAAAGTTTGCCTGTCATTTTTAAGTCCTTTGCCAAAAAATAAACACGCATTGTATCATAAGGGGGGGGGGGATTTGTCAAGAGGTTGTGTGAAAAATTTGCAAAATATGATAATAGGGCGTAGATTGCTTCGTGCTTATAGCACTCGCAATGACAAATTGCCACCATAGCGTCATTGCGAGATTTACAAAATCGTCCTCTATCTGTCATTGCGAGATTTTTGCTAGAAAATCGAAGCAATCTATGTGTTAAATTCGTGGATTGCTTCGTTGTGTTCGCTAATGCTCACACACTTTGCAATGACGGAGTTGGCTGTGTGCTAATCAAAAAAAATGAATTATCGCGAATTTATCATTTTTAAAAATTCAAAAATGAAGCAGAAGTTATAGATTCACATTCCATAACTATTTACGCAAAAAAATACAAAAATTTTGCAAATTTTCTAAAATTTCACTCGCATTTAAAAAAAATAAAAGCAAAATTTTTCTACAATTACAACGCGTGATTTTCAAAATCCGCGTTTTTGAATTTCACCACAATGAAATCTCTAGCTAGGAATTTCCGCAAATCACGCATAAATTTCACTTCAAAGGATAAAAAATGAGTTACAGCAAAGGTATAGTTAATCTAGTCAAAGACAAGTATCCACAACAGCTTGAATTCCACCAAGCAGTTCAAGAGGTTGTGGAATCTTTAGAGCCTCTTTTGAAAAAAGAGAAAAAATACGAGGAAAACGCCATTTTAGAGCGATTGGTAATCCCTGATAGAGAGATTCATTTTCGCGTAACTTGGGTTGATGACAAAGGCAAAGTGCAAGTTAATCGCGCTATGAGGATTGAATTTAACTCCGCGATTGGACCTTATAAAGGCGGACTTAGATTCCACCCTAGCGTGAATCCGGGGATTATTAAATTTTTAGGATTCGAGCAGATTTTCAAAAATTCACTAACCACACTTGCAATGGGTGGAGGCAAGGGCGGAAGCGATTTTGACCCCAAAGGCAAAAGCGACAGAGAGATTATGCGATTTTGCCAAGCATTTATGACAGAGTTGCGCCGACATATTGGCGCACACACCGATGTCCCAGCGGGTGATATTGGCGTGGGCGGACGCGAAATCGGCTATCTTTTTGGGCAATATCGCAAGTTAGAAAATCGCTTTGATGGCGTCCTAACAGGCAAGGATTTAAAATGGGGCGGAAGCCTAGTGCGCACAGAAGCCACAGGCTATGGTTGCGTATATTTCGCCCAAGAAATGCTAAAAGCGCGTAAAAAAGACTTAAAAGGCAAAATCTGCACCGTTTCAGGTAGCGGAAATGTGGCGATTTACACGGTGGAAAAATTGCAACAATTAGGCGCAAAGCCCGTAACTGTGAGCGATTCACGCGGTATGATTTATGATAAAGACGGCATTGATTTAAAACTCTTAAAAGAGATTAAAGAAGTCAAACGAGCGAGTTTAGAGGAATATGCCAAAGCGCGAAAAAGCGCGGAATACACGCCTATTAGTAAGTATAAAAAAGGCGAAAATCCTGTGTGGCATATCCCCTGCTTTGCGGCATTTCCAAGTGCTACGCAAAATGAGCTTAATTTGGCGGACGCAAAAGCGTTGCTTAAAAATGGCTGTGAGTGCGTGAGCGAGGGCGCAAATATGCCATCAACTATGGAAGCAGTGCACGAATTTATCAAGGCAAAAATCGCCTATGGTCCGGGCAAAGCGGCAAATGCTGGTGGCGTGGCAGTGAGTGGGCTAGAAATGGCGCAAAATGCGAGTATGACGCCTTGGACTTTTGAAGTGGCTGATAAACGGCTACACGGCATTATGGAGAGCATTTTCCACAATGCAAATGAGACAGCAAAAGAATTTGGCGTAGCTGGGAATCTCGTTGCTGGTGCGAATATTGCAGGATTTAGAAAAGTGGCAGATGCGATGATAGAGCAAGGAATTATCTAAAGCGCGTTGTATCTTTGGCAATTTCGCGGGATTCATCGCACTCAACTGCTCAATAGACTCTAAGTCTTATTTTGCAGTTTCGTGCTTGAAAACCCACGAACTTGCCTAAAGCTACTTTCGCGCCACATATTTTGTCATTCTGAGGCGACAAAGTCGCCGAAGAATCCACGAATCAAAAGCGATTTTTGGATTCTTCGCCTACGGCTCAGAATGACGAAATATTGGGGTTTCTGCGTAAGTCGCGAGAGTGTTTAAAAATTGCAGATTCGCCGAAGCAATCCACATTAGATTCGCGCGAATCTAAAATAAAATTTAAAAGGATTTATTTTGCAAAAAAAATTATTTATGCTAATTTTTAGCGTTGTTATGGCTTTGTTTTTTGGTGCGTGTGCTGAGATTAGCACAAAATCTGTGCTAGAGGATTCGCGATTCAAGCCCAAAATCAGCATAAATAGCGTGAAATTAAAATCCATAAGCCTAGATTCGCTTGTGCTTGAATCAAACATTTCAATCGACAATTTTCTCCCGCTCAGCGTGAATATCAAGGACGCGATGATAAATATTTACTACGAGGATAAAATCATAAATTCCTACAAAATCACCGATAAATCTACGCTCAAAGCGCGTTCGACAAGTAAAATCAACTTAGATTCAGACATTCGCATTAACGACTTGGTAAAAATGATAAAAGACTATACCACGCGCGATTCCCTGCCTTTTAAGATAGAGGTGGCGACTACGATTTTTGTCCCAAATAATACCAAATTAAGCGAAATAACGCAGAGCGATTCGCTATTTGAGTATAATTTGAGAGAGCGATTTGAACTCTCCATTCCTACCATAAATCCTAAACTTTCCTTAAAAGAGGCGAGTTTTGGGCTAGGCGATTCCAAAGTCGTTGTCAATGTGAAAAACAACACTCGCGCAAAATTTAAGTTAGAAAATATCTCGTATAATTTGAGGCTTAGCGGAGCGGATTTTAGTGGCGATGCGACAAGCCTCCCGCAAGATGATGAAAGTGTGGATATTGTGATGGATAATTTTAGTTTTTCACTGCCAAAAGGTGGCGCAAACTCCACAGGCGTGGATATTAGCGCGAATTTGCAATTAGGCGATTTAAACTATAAGATTCCGCTAAAATTAAGCAAAGAATTTAAATAGGCGCGGAATGTGATTCAAATGTGGTGCGATTCAAAGCACGAAAGGGGCGAAAATGACGATTGCGCAGTTTCAAAAGCTAAAAGGCGTGGAAAAAATCTCATCGATTACGGCGTATGACGCGCTTATGGGCGGTATTTTTGATGGCGAAGTGGATATGATTTTGGTAGGCGATAGTTTGTCTATGAGCTTTGGCGGAAATGCGGACACTTTGCCACTACACTTACGCGATATGATTTATCACACAAAAGCCGTGAGAAAGGCGGTTAGTCGTTCTTTGCTGGTTGCGGATATGCCCTTTGGTAGCTATCCAAATGTGAGCGTTGCGCTAAAAAATGCGATTCGACTTTACAAAGAATCAGGCGCGGACGCACTAAAGCTCGAAGTTGATGAATGCAAAATAGAGATTGTGCGTGAGCTAGTGAATAATGGAATCGCGATTATGGCGCATATCGGGCTAAAACCGCAATTTTTTCGTCAATCTGGCTATAAAGTCAGCGGAAAAAGCGATGATGAAAAAACTGCGCTTTTGAATCTTGCACTCGATTTGGAAAAAGCGGGTTGTTTTAGTGTGCTGTTAGAAGGCACAAAGAGCGACATTGCCACCAAAATCACGCAAAGTCTTAAAATCCCCACTATCGGCATAGGCAGTGGCAACGGCACAGATGGGCAGATACTCGTGTGGAGCGATGCTTTTGGGTTTTTTAATAAATTTACGCCAAAATTTGTGCGAAAATATATGGAGGGCGAAAAGTTGCTAAAAGACGCCCTGCGGCGGTATGTCGCTGATACAAAAAGCGCGGATTTTCCAAACGAAAAAGAGAGTTATTGAGAGAAAAATTACTACATTTAGACGCGTTGCGTGTGGCAAAAAACCTACTTGCATTTAGTGGCGGAGTGGATTCATCGTGCTTATTTTTCTTGCTACTGCGGGAAAAAATCGACTTTGATTTAGTGAGCGTCAATTATGGTGTGCGAAAAAGCGCGAAAAATGAAATAAAATATGCCAAAAAACTTGCAAAAAAATACGGCAAAAAAATCTTTATCTTAGATTCGCCAAAAATCAAGCGCAACTTTGAGGGCGAAGCAAGGCGCGTTAGATTCGCATTTTTTGAGCGCGTCATTTTGGCGCACAACTACGACAACCTCATTTTGGCTCATCAGCTAAATGATAGATTCGAGTGGCTTTTAATGCAGCTAACAAAGGGCTGTGGGCTAAATTCACTGCTTGGCTTTAAAAGCATAGAGCAAAGAGAATTTAGATTTTTAGAGGTCGAATCGCAAAAAAAAATATTTGCCCGTCATTGCGAGGGAGCGAAGCAACAAAAGCAATCTACTTGCCAAAATTATCGCCAAAAATATCGCGTGATTCGCCCGATGAGCGAAATCTCACGCAATGAAATTTTGGCATTTTTAAAACAACAAAAAATCAAATTTTTTATCGATAAAAGCAATAAAAAGCAAAATTTTAAGCGCAATTATTTTCGCGCTCATTTTAGCAATAAACTGATAAAAAATTTTAAAAGCGGGATTTTAAAGTCATTGCGTTATCTAAATGCGGATTTTCTCGCACTTTATGGCGAAGTGCGCGTTGTAAAAATAGAGCATATTTTTTTGATTTGGCGTCCATCGTGTGAAAATAACTTGCAAATTTTAGCAAATATCGATAATGTGGCAAAAAACTTGGGCTATGTGATTTCATCAAATCAACGAGGCGAGATTGTAAAAAGCGGATTTTCCTGCATAGTGGCGGATAAAATCATCATTGATTCAAACAAAAGCGCAATTTTTGTGGTGGCAAAGGATTTATCAAAGGCACAAAAACACGTCAAAAAATTTAGAGACAAACTCCGCTTATCTCAAATTCCGCCCAAAATCCGCCCCTTTGTAAGCGAATCTTTATTGACTACCTTGCAAAATGCGCTAAAAGCTAATAAAATTTAATTCGCAATTTGTCAAAGCAATCCACAAAAATAACCCAAAAACTTAAAAAATATTTTATCTTTTTAAGAATCTATTAAGGGGGGGGGCAAATATAATTTCGGCAACTTTATATTTTAAGGAGTGTAAAAAAATGAATAAAGTGATTAAGAGAATAGCTATGCTATTTATGGTTTGTGTGTTGGCGGTTAGTGGTGTAGTGGCAGATGCGGGATATTATGAAAACGATAAAGACTATCAAAAACTAAAAGCGTGGGTAGAGGATATGAAAGTAAAATATCCACAACTTAAAGCAAGAGACTCTGAAACGATGGAAGAACTTGGCGAGTATCCTAGACTGACAATATTTATGAATGATTTGGAGTTTTTAGAGGAAGTTGGTAAGGAAATGCAAAAAGCAAAAGTTCCAAATGATTATCAAAAAAAGCAAATAGCCCAAATATGGAGAAAAGTAAAAAATTCGCCTAAATGGAAGGATATGGGAGCTTTTAAACTTAATTATGTTGATACTAGAATAAGTGCAACTCATACAAAGGAATTATTCTTTAGAGATGTATTTAAAAAGATGGAAGAACTAGAGGATGATATGAATTTAGCGGAGGCTAAAGCAGGGGCGTTTCGTGAGATGGGTGGAGGAATTAGAATACGCAAAGATGGTTTTTAAGGGAAATAGCCTTTTTGTCTGCTTTGTGCTTTGATTGTTTAAAGCGTGAGGTGGATTTGTCCTAAAGCGTAGTAAGGAAGCGTAAGATGAAATTTGATGATTCAAATAGGGAAATGATAATAGAGCTAAAACAAGCCTATTTATTGCAAAGGTATTGGCATAAAAATAAAAGTATATCGTGGAATGAGATGGCAGAAGCAGATTCACTTGTAAGCGATGATGAAATTCACGCTTTTGTCGGCGATTGCGAATTTAACGAAAAGGATTTTGTAGCTCTAGGGAGTAGTAAGAGTAGTAAATAGCATAAATGCTATAAATGGTGTTAATAGTGTTTATGGTATTTTACGATATAATGTGGCATAAAGTTTAACTTTGGGAGGCGCAGCATGGTAACAAATGCGGTTGATTCAAGTATAGATTATGGTGCTTATAGCGGAGTGCAATTATCTGCCTTGCTAGATGAAATACAAAGCCAAAAAGCAAGTTTGGATAATAGAGAGCGACAAATTAGAGAGGCTATAAGCTCTTTAAATACAAAAGCAAAGAGCAAAAAGGAAGAAAAGGCGTTTTATAGCCCTGAAAATGTGGCGCAGTTAAAGCAAGGCTACAAAGAACTAAAAGCGGGGCGCGGTATTGAAAGAGAGCTAATCGATGCGTAAAGTCTTTTGGGATAATGCTTGGGAGGACTATCTATATTGGCAAACCTTTGATAAAAAGATTTTCAATAAAATCAATACGCTTATAAAAGACATTGAACGCAATGGTGCATTAAAAGGACTTGGTAAGCCTGAAGCATTAAAGGGCGATTTAAGCGGTATGTATTCACGGCACATAAATGACAAACACCGCCTTGTGTATTTTACTGACAAAGAACATATCTTTATTGTGGCGTGTAAAACGCACTATAAGGATAAATAGAGCAAAGCAATCCACAATCTTTCCGTCATTCTTAAAGCGACAAAGTCGCTAAATAATCCAAAATCGTGCGAATCTAAGCAAATAAAAAAATGCAATGTTGCAAGGGCGAATCAAACGAATCGCATTTAGATTTGCCAAAGTGAGCGAATCGCTTTTGATTTACGATTCGCATAAATGGATACTTCTGGCTATTGCCCTCAGTATGACAAAGTGGCAAGGATTTGCCCCACGCTGTCATTGCGAGAAAATGAGCGTAGCGAATTTTCGTGGCAATCCATTTTTTTATTCATGGATTGCTTCGGACAAAGCCCTCGCAATGACAAAAGAGTAGAGAGACGCTAACTTTTTACAAAAGCCAAATGAAGTGAAAATTTTAAATTTGTTGATAGATTCGCTTAAAGTTAGAGATTTGCAAGTGACTTGCAATTCGCCAAAAAGCCACGACAATCGAAGTAATAGCGGTGTGACTTTTGTATTTGTAGAAAATTTCGGGCGTAAGACTAAACTAATAGTCTATAAATGCCAGAAATTTTCTACAAGTGTTAATAGCATACCCATAGAACAAATTTTGTATCGCTTTACCCACCTATCACGCCACTGTGCTGGTGGATTAAGCGCGTTTTGCCAAATCTAACCGAGTTAAATCCTGCGCTAAATGCAGTTTTTCGTGTTAATATCGCTAAATACTACGGCGTTTTGTATAATTTCAATGAATATAGATTTGTTATAATTTTTAGCCATTTTGCCTAAACCAACAAAAACTACCCTCCTTAAAAAAGATTCACGCCCTAAATCTCATAAAATTCTCTTTTGCGATTCGTAAAATTTACCGCCTTTTTATATCCTACGCGCCGTGCCAAAGATAGCATTTTGTCCTTGTGAATCCCCACTTTTTGCGGAGCGTGGGCGTCTGAGCCAAACGATATGGGAATCTCCATTTTGTAAGCGGCACTCAAAATCGCCTCGCTTGGGTAAATCTCAGCGATTTGTTTATCTAGCCCCGCGCTGTTTATTTCTAACGCCATATCATTATCTTTTATCGCTTCAAGCGTTCGCTTAATGTCGCCATTTACGGCATTACTTGGGCGATTGTTAAAGATTTTCATCAAGTCAAAATGCCCCACAATGTCAAAATGCCCACTTTGCGCCATATTCGCAATCGACTCCAAATATTCGCGCCACACACTATCCAAATCCTTGCCCTCGTAATTGCCGATATATGCGGGATTATCAAAGCCCCATTCGTTCAAAAAATGCACCGAGCCGATTAA
>JBNMKJ010000013.1:0-52236 GCA_050874285.1 Helicobacteraceae bacterium
CATAGAGGCGTTAGCTAGAGTGCCATTGCTAAAAACCACGCTATTAAAAGATAAATTTCACAACGCAAATAATGGCAAAGATTATGATATGCGAACCACCATACGCAATATTTATGACATAAGCATAAGATACGCGTTTAGTTTTTAGTGCGTTTTAGATTCGCGTGAATCTTGTAATTTCTCATTGCTTAGGATTTTATAAAGTGCGTAGAAATATAGCAGTGGCATTATAAAATACAAGAAAAATACATTTAAAATATATTTGATTGCCAATTTTAGCGTGAGATTTAATGCTTTTGCAATAAATAAAATATTATCAGTTATTTTACTTTTTAGCGAATCTAGTGCGCTTTTGGTGGAATCTATGGGGTGAGATAGCGTATCAAATGCCTTATCTGCGCCTTTTTCCAAGCTATCGCCAAAGATTGCAATAGAGCCGATGATTTTTTGGCTAGTGGTGCGCGAATCATTATCTGGCGCGATTTCTGGCATATTTATAAGCTGTGAGATGCCCAAATATTTTTTAATGTCATTCATTTGGATTTTTATGTCATTTTCCAAGCTCATATTTGCCTCATTTGCGACAATAGCCACTAGATTTACATAGAGATTCAATCCCGGATTAAAAAATAGCAAAATTATAAGAAATTTTGTCGCAAAGGCACGGAGATTTGGCATTTTTGGAATCAAGCGAATACAAAATAGCACAACAATCAAAATCTTAAAAATTATCAGTTTATTGACAAGTAGCATAATGTATTGAATGCCGATTAAAATATTTGCCAAAAAGAAAAATCCAAAGATTTTATCCAAAATATCCGCTATGCCATCGCTCAAAGGTAGCGCACCGCAGATGATTTTTAGCCCTGCGACAACGCCGATATTTGCTAGGGCAAAGGTGAAATTAGACTCCACGAATGCCACCGCGCTTTGATTGTAGAAATCAAACGCCGCTAACACGCAAAGCACCGCTAATATCGCGCTAAAAAGGATTTGGCTTTTGTGAGTTTTGAAAAATTGGCGCATTATTTTGTCTTTTTGGATTCGCGTGGTTTGGATTGCTTCGGCGATAAATTGCCTCGCAATGACGGATTAAAACGCAAATCTCTTTTAATGGCATTTGCGATTTTTTTGGGGCTAATGCCTAAAATCTCCTCAATCTCGGCGGTTTTGCCCTGTGGAATAAATGCGTCATCAAATTCAAAGGATTTCACACTCACAAAAACGCCGTTTTCATTTAGCAAAAACGCGATTTTTTCGCCGATACCGCCCATTTTCACGCCATCGCTAAAGACATAGATTTTATCCACGCGCCTTGCCACCTGCAAAATGGTGGCGGAATCTAGTGGCTTAGCAAAGCGTAAATCCACCAAAATTGCGGTAAATCCTAAAAGCTCATTTACCAAATGTGCGCGTCCTACGCCATTACCAAAGGCAAAAAAGGCGATTTTTGGGGTTTGTGGCGCGTTTATGGATTTTTGTGGATTGCCACGACTTGCCTTTGGCAAGTCTCGCAATGACGATTCTAGTGGTTCAAACAAAATCTCCGCCTTTTTGAATCTAAAAGGCTTATTTTTAAATGTGTTGTTTTTTAGCAAAAAGCCACCGCGTGGATAGCGAAACGCGCAGGGCGATTTATCAAAATCACTTGCAAAGGACACGGCTAATTCCAAGCTCCTATCATCGCGTGGCGCGAAAATCGTCATATTTGGAATTAAAGACAGATAGGAAATATCAAAGATTCCTTGATGAGTTTCGCCGTCCTCGCCTACGATTCCCGCCCTATCCAGCGCGAATCGCACGGGCAGATTCATAATGCTAACATCGTGGATTATGCTATCAAAGGCGCGTTGCAAAAATGTCGAGTAAATCACTACAAAGGGCTTGAATCCCTCTTTTGCCATAGCCGCCATTGAAGTGGTGGCGTGAGCCTCCGCGATTGCCACATCAAAAAAGCGATTGGGTAAATTATCCATTAGCAAATCTAGCCCCGTGCCACTAGGCATTGCAGCGGTTACACCGATGATTTTGTCGTCCTTTTTTGCCAAATCTAGCAGTTTTTTGGCGAAAACTTTGGTGGGATTACTCACACTTGGGGGCTTTAGTGGCAAACCCGTGCTTATGTCAAAGGGCGAAACGCTGTGCCATTTTTCATACCGCCCTTGCGCGATTTGGTAGCCATAGCCCTTAATTGTCTGCGTGTGAATTAGCACGGGCTTTTTTAAATCACGCGCTTTTTGAAAAATGCTAATTAGCTCAGCGATATTATGCCCATCAATAGGACCGATATAGCTTAGCCCAAGCTCTTCAAATAAAATGCCCGGTGTGATTAGCTTTAGGCTTTCCTCGAATCGCTTTGCCATAAAAGTCGCGCTTTCTGGCATTTTGCTAAGCAAACCTTTGATTTTCTCTCGCATTCCTTGATACATTCGCCCTGCGGTGGCGGTGGATAGATATTTACTCATCGCGCCTATGGGTTTGCTAATGCTCATTTCATTATCATTTAAGATTATAATCATTGGGTATTTTATGTCGCCGATTTCATCTAATGCCTCATAGATTAGCCCCGCGCTCATCGCGCCATCGCCGATTAAAATGACAGGAATCCGATTTTCATTTTTTAGCTTGATTGCCCTTGCTGCGCCTACGCCTAATGATAGCGAAGTGGAGCTATGCCCAGCGATGAAATAATCCGCTGCCGATTCGCTTGGCTTGGCAAATCCACTAATGCCATTTGTCTGGCGAAGCGTGGAAAATGCGTCAAATCGTCCGCTTAAGAGCTTGTGTGCGTAGATTTGGTGGCTCACATCAAAGATAAATGGGTCGCGGTAACAATCAAAAACCGCGTGCATTGCGATTGTGATTTCCACTGAGCCGAGATTTGAGCTTAAATGTCCGCCGTTTGTGCTTAAAACCTCGATGATTCGCGTCCTAAGTTTTTGTGCGATTGCCTTTAGCTCATCAATGTTTTTGCCTTTTAAAGAGCCAAATTCGGTGGGATTCGCGTTTGGATTCGTGGGATTCGCAAGATTCGCGTGATTTATATTTGGATTCGCGTGATTCGCGCTTGAATCCATAAGATTCGCATTTAGATTCGCGGGATTCGTGCTTGGATTCGCACTGCGATTCGTGAATTTTTTAGTATTTTTTTTGCTTTTAGCACCCATTAAAAACCTTTTAAATTCTCTATCACGCTTTGTTTTAGTAGCTTGTAGCGCGACATTATACTACCATCGATATTGCCATTTTCGCTGATGATTACCACGCCACCTTTGGCGATAGCGTCATCGCTTTTGATTTTGATATTTTCCTTGCCTTGTGCGAGATTGTTTAGAAATTCAAAATCACTAGGATTTACCTTAATCACCACATTTAGATTGCCACTCATCGACTTTAGCAACTCTTTGGCAATGGAGGCGGCGACTTTGGCGGATTCCTCGCTCACTTCTTTAATGATGACTTCTTTGGCAATGTCAAGCGCGATAGAGCTTAGCTCGGATTCTAATTTAGCGATTTGCTCTTTTGCGCCCTCAATCGCCGAATCTAGCTTGATAATCGAATTGCTAATCTTTTCTCTCTCAGATTCGATGCTATTTTTTAGCTCCAAATTCACCATCATCTGCCCTTCTTTTATGCCCTCTTCTTTGGCAGCTTTTTCTCGCTCAGCCGCTTGGGCTTGGAGCGTCTCAAACTTTTCCTCAAAGCCCCTTAGTGTGCTACTTAAATCATCGCTTTTTTTTAGCAACTTTTCAATCAAATCTTTTTCTAAACTACTCTCTATCATCGCTGCTTGTGCCTTATTGATTGTGCTATGTGGCTCGTTATTTTCGTCATTTTTTTGCTCTTCTACTTCTTTTTTTGTGATTGTTTTAAAGTCATATTTATTCATCGTGTGTAAATCTAATTCATTTGCGCCAATGACGCTTTTTTCATTACTCAACAACATCTTCTTGTTCGCCTATGGAGATTACGCCCTGTTCGCTTAGTGCTTGGACGATTTCTACGACTTTGCGTTGCGCTGCCTCAACATCACGCACTTTTACGACACCCAAATATTGCAATTCCTCGATGAATTGCTCCCCAGCGCGTTGGCTCATATTGCTTAGGAATTTTTGTTTTAATTCCTCTGGCGCGGATTTTAAAGCCATTGTAAGCTCTTTTTTATCCACAGCTTTGAGAATCTCAATAATCGCAGTTTTGTCGAGTTTGACAATATCTTCAAATGTAAACATCATCTCTTTGATTTTCGCCGCTAATTGCTCATCACTTTGCTCGATATGCGAGAGCGTAGTTTTTGCTGCCTTTTGCCCAAGCCTATTGAAAATCTCAGCCACAGCGCGTGGTCCGCCCACTTCAACTTTGTAGCTGGTAAGCGATTCTAATTTATTTTCTAGCACTGCGGAAACACGTTTGATAATTTGTGGTGAAATGTCGCCTAAAGATGCCATTTTTATGGATACCTCCGCTCTTTGCGCGTCTGAGAAATAGCTCAAAGTCTCTGCCGCACTATTTGGGTCCATATGCGCCAAAATTAGCGCAATGGTTTGTGGAAGCTCATTAACGATAAAATCCGCAAGTTGTTGTGGGCGGACTTTGGATAGATAAGAAAAGTTTTTTGTCGCCTGCATTGACTTAGATAGTTTTTCTAGGACTTTTTTTGCTTCCTCTTCACCCAAAGTGCGTATTAGCAACTCTTTAGCGTATTCAAAGCCACCTTGAGTAATATATTGATTGCTTTGGAAAATGGCGTAAAATTCCTCTAGCACAGCCGCACCGATAGCTTTATCAGTGCCTTTCATTTGAGCGATATATTTAGAAATCTCTGTGATAGATTCGATGTCTAAATGTTGAAAAAGTTCCCCTGTCAAGTCATCGCCTATTTGAATCATCAAAATAGCGATTTTCTCCGCCATAGAAAACTCATCATATTGCGCTCTTTGGGCTTGTGTCAAGTTAAATGCCATCTATTACACTCCCTTTTTGGTGGCATCTTCTAAGCCTGTCTCATCGTGGATAAGCATTTGAAAAAGATTAGAAAACTCTTGAGGTTTCTCTGCAAAAAGCGTTTTGACTTTTTCAAGCAACACTTCGTATTTCAGCTCGTCCTCTCTAAAATCAAATAGTTCTAGCTGATTTTTAATGCGTTTTTGTGGCTCGTTTTCATCGTTCTTATCCTCTGTCTCAATCATTTGTTCTGCGCCAAGTGATGCCATTTTGTTTGATACCTCCGCCCTCTTTGCGTCTGAGAAATAGCTCAAAGTCTCTGCTGCGCTATTTGGGTCCATATGCGCCAAAATTAGCGCAATGATTTGCGGATGCTCGTTAATAATAAAATCTGCAAGTTGCTGTGGGCTGACTTTGGATAGATAAGCAAAGTTTTTTGTTTCCTGCATTGATTTTGATAGCTTTTCTAGGACTTTTTTGCCTTCCTCTTCGCCCAAATTGCGTATTAGCAACTCTTTAGCGTATTCAAAGCCACCTTGCGTAATATATTGACTACTTTGAAAAATTGTATAAAAGTCATTTAGCACAGCCGCACTGATAGCTTTATTTGTGCCTTTCATTTGGGTTATAAAATTAGAAACCTTTATAATCGATTCAATATCTGAATGCCAAAAAAACTCCCCTAGCGATTCATCGCCTAGCTGAATCATCAAAATAGCGATTTTCTCCGCCATAGAAAACTCATCATATTGCGCTCTTTGGGCTTGTGTCAAGTTAAATGCCATTTTTATGCCCCCTTTTTGGTGTCTTCTAAGCCTAGCTCATCGTGGATAAGCGTTTGAAAAAGATTAGCAATCTCTTGAGGCTTCTCTGCAACAAGCGTTTTGATTTTTTCAAGCAACACTTCGTATTTCAGCTCGTCCTCTCTAAAATCGCCAAGTCCAAGCTGGTTTTCAATGCGTTTTCGTAGCTCGTTTTCGCGATTCGCCTCTTCCTCGCTGTCATCAAGCGTAAGCAAAGATTCGACATCTTCATCGGTTTTGTCCTCTGTCTCAATCATTCGCTCTGCAAATGGCGCAATGATTTTCTTATAGAATATAAAGATGATAATCGCCACAAGGACATATTTTAGCAGTGGCATTACAGGCTGCAACATCGCCATAATCTTTTCAAGCGTAGTTTTTGGCTTAAAGCTGCCACTTTTTGCGTTTAGCTCAAAATTGCTTACGCTCACCATATCGCCCCTATCCTGCGAGAATCCTATGGCTTGTTTGACAAGCGCGTCAATTTGGCTCATCGTGGATTCATTAAGCGCGGTGTATTGCATTTTTTCCACGCCATTGTCATTGACTAGCTCATAAGTCCCATCGACAACGACAGCCGCACTTAGCCGTTTTAGCGTCCCAAACTCGCCTTTAATCTCTGAAATCGTTTTGCCCACTTCGTAGTTTGTTGTAGTGGTATTTATGGTGTGAATCTGCTTGTTATTTAGCGCGTCCAAGCCCTGCACGGGTCCCACATTGCTAACTGCGCCGGGCACTCCGCCGATTTCAGGCTCACTCACGCCCTCTTTGCGCTCCTCGTGCGTTTGCTCCCCGCGCACGACATTATTTGGGTCGAAAGTCTCTTGCATACTTTTGGTTTGCGAGAAATCAAACTCCGCATTGACTTTCGCCACAACCCTATCTTTACCGCCGATAATGGGTGTTAAGACATTTGTGATTTTATCCTCTAAGATTCGCTCAAAATTATTTTTGTATTTCAGCTGTAAATTTATCATCTCACGCGATGCCATAGATTCGCTATCGCTACCCAAAGGTTCGCCATTTTGGTCGATAATGGCGACATTTTCTTTGGTGAGCTTAGGAATCGCCGCTGCGATTAGATTTTTTATGCCCTCAATTTGATTGGGCGTGAGATACATATTGGGGCGAATCTCAAGCACCGCACTTGCTGTGGGTAAAACTTCCTTACTGACAAAAACGCTATCTTCTGGCAAAGCGATATGCACGGAGGCTTTGACGATAGGCTTTAGGCTCTCAATCGTCCGCCCAAGTTCGCCCTCAATAGCGCGTGTGAGCTTGACTTTTTGCTCAAACTCTGTTAGCCCAAAACTTTGCTCATCAAAGATTTCAAAGCCCACTTTGCTATTTTTTGGGATTCCGTTGCTTGAGAGCGCGATTCGTTGCTCATATACGACATCTTTGGGGACTAAAATCGTATCCTCGCGCAGGATTTTATAAGGGATATTATTTTGTTGTAAATGTTGCAAAATTAGCGCGTTGTCGCTGGGTGTTACGCCCTCAAAAAGCACGGCGTAGTTTGCATTTTCGTTGCGGTCGCGAATCGAAAATACGATAAAAAACGCCAAAAACGCCACGATTGCTACCACACCGCCAATCATAGCGACTTTTTGCTTTTTGTTTAGGCGATTATATAATTCTAATAATTGCTTAAAAAGTTTGTTAATATCCACGCGCCTACCTTAATTTTTGCCCATTTATTTTTTATTTTGCTCTAATTTATTAAGAAATTTCGTTATGTATTTTAGCACTTGTTTGTTTTGCTTTTCCGTGCCTATGGTGATTCGCACGGCGTTTAGGTTGTAGCTTTTTAGATTCCTAATAATTATGCCGTTTTTTAGCAAATAATCGCAAAGCGCAGTCGAATCGACATTTTTTTCAAAGAAAAACGCGATGAAATTCGTGTAAGATTCAATGAATCTAATGCCTTTTTCTTTGGCAAAATCCTCATAGACTTTCATTTGCTCGGCGTTGTTTTTGAGCGTTTTCTCTGTGAATTTTTTATCTTTTAGTGCCACCAAAGCCGCTCTTAGCGAAAGATTGGTTACATTAAATGGCGGACGCAGTTTTGAGAGCGTAGCAATGGTTGAATCAATGGCGATTCCATAGCCTACGCGTAGTCCCCCAAGCCCATAAAGTTTAGAAAATGTGCCTAAATAAATCGCATTTGGATAAGTGGCGATTAGCTCATTTGGCGCGATTGATTTGCTTTTATCCTTAAACTTCGCAAAGGAATTATAAGCGCAATCAAGCGCGATTATGCAGTCTTTATCAACGCAATCGATGATTTTATACACTTCCTCGCGCGATAAACAATCGCCTAGCGGGTTGTTTGGCAGACATAGAAATATGATTTTTGGCTTATGCGTTTTTGCTAGGGCAATTATTTCATTTGCGTTGAAAATATCGCTGTTTGTTCGCACCACAGAGGCTTCGCACTGCTTTGCGTAAATCTCATACATCGCAAAAGTTACGCCAGAAGTGAGAATCTTATCGCCCTTGCCACACACCGCCTTTATCAAAATATCGATGATTTGGTCGCTACCGCTGCCTATGATGATATTTTGCGGATAGATATTGTGCTTTTTAGCCAAAGCCTCTTTTAGCTCGAACGCGCTGTCATCGGGGTAGCGAAAGGCGTTTTTTGCCTCTTTTTTAATCGCCTTTGCCACGCTTTTTGAAGTGCCTAGCGCATTTTCGTTACTCGCTAGTTTAATCACATCATCTTCATAAATCCCAAATTCTCGCACCACAAGTTCGATTGGCTTACCTGATTCGTAGTTTTTTAACGAATCCAAATATTTTTTAAAACCCATTTTTACTCCTTATTTTGTTTGCTTTCGCTTCCCAAAAATTCTCAAAAAATAGATATAATTTTAGCTAAAAATGCTAAAGTAAAATTTAAAAAGGCAAATGAAAAGGATTATAAAATGAGTATTTTTAGAGAATACGACATTCGCGGTATTTTTGGCGAGGATTTGCGTAAAAATGTCGTGGTGGCAATCGGTGCGGAGCTTGGACGCGAGATAATAGCGCGAGGCGGGAAAAGCGTGGGGATAGGATATGATGCGAGGAAGCATAGTCCTATTTTATTTGAGTGGTTATGTGAAGGATTGAGCGGAAATTCGTCTTTGGGTATGCAATTTCGCACTTGTGAGAATTTTTGTGGAACAACAGACCATCAGTCTAGTTTTATCCACAAAAATTCTCACAAATACAAAAGCCACACCGCAAATACTAGAATTGTGGATTTAAATAAAGGCGATTCTGCCGAATCTAAAAACGGCAAATCTATGCAAGATGCACCCAAGCGCGAATTAAAAACCAGCGAATTACAAATTTATGATTTGGGTATGATTCCTACGCCTTGCGCGTATTATAGTTTATATATGGATAACGGCGTGGATTCAAGCATTATGATTACAGGCTCTCACAATCCGCCCAAATACAATGGATTTAAGATTACAATTCTAAAAAAGCCCTTTTATGGCGAGGATATTCGCAAATTAGGCGAGAGAATTACGCAAAATATGGGCGATTCAAATGGTGAATCTAACGAATCTATCGCAAATTACGAGTGCGAATCCACCGCCCAAAATCCGCAAATTCAAAAATTAGACGCACTTCAAAGCTATATTGATTTTTTAACTTCGCATTTTGCGAAACTAAAAAATTTTCCACACAAAGTCGCCTTTGATTGTGGCAATGGTGTAGCGGGAATCGCCCTAAAATCGGTGTTAAAAAACCTAAATATTCCGCATTTGCCCCTATTTTTTGAACCAAATGGCGATTTTCCAAATCATCACCCAGACCCCAGCGAGGACAAAAATCTGATAGATTTGCAAAATGCGATGAAAGAAAATGACATAAAAATCGGCATTGCATTTGACGGAGACGCCGATAGAATCGGGCTTTTGACGCAAAATTATCACTTTAAAGGCGATGAACTCGCCATTTTGTTTGCCAAGCAAATCGCCAAAAGTGGCGCAAAGCCCGTAGTCATCGGCGAAGTAAAGTGTAGCGCGATAATGTATAGCGAAATAAATAAATTTGGAAGCGCGATAATGCACAAGACGGGGCATAGCAATCTAAAAGTCAAATTAGCCGATACAAACGCCCACCTTGCGGCAGAAATGAGCGGACACATATTTTTTAACGATAGATATTTTGGCTATGATGACGCAATTTATGCCTCTCTTAGAGCGTTAGAGCTATTTTTAGATTCAAGTGTTGAGAGTGTGGAGATATTCATAAAGTCCCTACCGCAAATGTTTTCCACAAGTGAAGAGAAAATCGATTCGAGCGAAGATAAAAAATTTGAGATTATCAAAAAACTTGCAAAAAAGCTAAATGAGATTCGCTCATATCAAAGCGCGAATCAAAACAAAAGCGATTCGCAAAATACGGCGCAAAATCCACGAGATTCGCAAAATGCCCCACAAGATTTTCCTAAAATTGTGGATATTATCGACATTGATGGGATTCGCGTGGTGTTTGAGAATGGCTGGGGCTTAATCCGCGCGAGTAACACAACGCCCGTGCTAGTTACACGCTTTGAGGGCGAAAACCGCGAGTGCGCCGAGCTTTACAAAAAACAAATGCTCTCTTTGTTAAGCGAGTGCGAGGGGGAATTATGAGCGAATCTATCACGCTAAAAAATCCGCTTGATATGCACATTCATTTGCGCGAGGGCGAGATTTTAAACGCCGTTGCGCCTTGTAGCGCGAATTATTTTAGTGCTGCCCTTGCAATGCCAAACCTTAAAACGCCCATTAGCACGACAAAAATGGCTTTGGATTATAAGCGCGACATTTTAAGCGCGACAAAAAATGCAAATTTTTTGCCGATAATGAGCCTTTATTTGACGCCAAATCTTACAAAAGCTGAGTTAGAACTAGCAAAGCAAAATGACATAAAGATTCTTAAACTCTACCCCAAAGGCGCGACTACGGGGGCTGAAAATGGCGTGGCTGATATTTTAGATAAAAAGACACTTGAAATCTTTGAAATCGCGCAGGATTTGGGCTTTATCTTATCCATACACGGCGAGAGTAATGGCTTTTGTATGGAGAGAGAGTTTGAGTTTGGGGTGATTTTCGCAGAAATTGCAAGAAATTTTCCGCGCCTTACAATCATAATGGAACATTTAAGCGATAGTCGCTCTATCGCGCTTTTGGAGCGATTTAGCAATCTTTTTGCCACGCTCACGCTTCATCATATTAGTTTGGATTTGGATTACCTCGTGGGTGGTGCGTTAAATCCGCATTATTTTTGTAAGCCTATGTTAAAAACGCCAAAGGATAGGGAAGCGTTGCTAAATTTGGCTCTAAACGCACACCCAAAGATTAGCTTTGGGAGCGATTCCGCGCCACATTTGGAAAGTGCAAAGTTAAAAGGTGCGGCGGGGATTTTTTCCGCGCCCATTTTATTACCAAAATTATGTGAGATTTTTGACAAGCACAATGCGCTAGAAAATTTACAAAAATTTATTAGCGACAATGCACTTAAAATTTATAATTTAGATTCGGCGCAAATTCCGCAAAAAGAGATAGTTGTGAAGCGAATCGAATGTGTTTTGCCAAGCGAGATTCGCACCCAAAGCGAATCCATAAAAATCCTATTTGGCGGCGAAAAATGCGCGTGGCAAATAGCTAAAAAATAAAAGAAAATTGAGCATTTATTGCGCATATTTACCACAAAAATAATTCTTTAATGATTTTTAGGCTAAAATCTACGCTTATTCTTTAAAACAAAGGGGTCAGTATGATTGCAGGGATTAGCATAGCGGTAGTTTTGGTGCTACTTGGCGTTTATGTCGCAAGTGTTTATAATAGGCTTGTCGCGCTTTTTAACCGCGCACAAAATGCGTTTGCGCAAATTGATGTGCAACTAAAACGGCGATATGATTTGATACCAAATTTAATCGAAGTGGCAAAAAAATATATGCAGCACGAGAAAGAGACGCTTTTAGGCGTAACAAATGCGCGAAATGCGGCGCGAAGCGCACTTGAATATGCCACGCAAAATGCGGATATGAAAAGTATCGCCAAGCTAAACAGCGCGGAATCTGGGCTAATGAACGCACTAAAAGGGCTAAATGTCCAAATAGAGGCATATCCCGAGCTAAAGGCAAATGAAAATATGATTAGGATAAATGAGGAATTAGCCACTACAGAGAATAAAATCGCATTTGCAAGGCAGAGCTACAATGATGGCGCGATGAATTTCAATGTCTTTAAGCAGACTTTTCCGTGCAATATTGTCGCAGGAATGTTTGCAAAATACCGCGATGATATGGGATTACTGGAATTTAGCGAAAGTAGAGAGACGCTAGAGAAAGCACCAAAGGTGGAGTTTTAGTCGCACGATTGGCTTTTTGATATTATGAATCACTTCACATAAATTTTTGCACTTTCCCCTTGACAGATAGTAACTATCATCTTTTATAATTTCATTTTTATTTTTTTAGATTCAAAGGATTCATAATGAAAAGATTG
Source organism: Helicobacteraceae bacterium (assembly GCA_050874285.1). Lineage (GTDB taxonomy): Bacteria > Campylobacterota > Campylobacteria > Campylobacterales > Helicobacteraceae > NHYM01. The sequence goes on from JBNMKJ010000013.1 coordinate 12,245, forward strand.
CTAATCGCGCTTGGTGGCGCGTTTTTAGGATTTCTAAGCTGTGCTTGTGCGGTAAGCTGGAGCGTAAATGACTTTAGCGACATAAAAAACACACAGCAAAAGATTTCCGTGCTTATCATTGGGGCAAATGGTAGCGTGGCAAAAGTCGCTACGCAAGGATTCCTCGCAGGCACAAATGCGAATCTAAAGCTATATTTGCGCGATTCAAGCCGTCTTTCAAGCATAGCAAAGCAAAATCCAAGCAGAGTGCAGCTCATCGAGGGCAACGCGCTTGATAAAACCGCGCTTATCAAAGCAATGAATGGCGTAAATGTCGTGTATGCAAATCTCGCAGGAAGCGATTTGGGCGCAATGGCAAGGGCGATTACCCAAGCGATGAGCGAGGTAGGCGTAAAGCGGCTCGTGTGGGTGGGAAGCTATGGCGTGTATGAGGGGGAGATTCCCGACTCGGAGCTAAATCGTATCCGCGCTTACAATCCACCGCACCGCGAGGCTGTGCGCGCAATCGAATCAAGTGGGCTAGACTACACGATAATCCGTGCGCAGTGGTTTTCACACGCCGATGAAATCGACTATGAGCTAACCAAAAAGGGCGAGAAATTCAAAAATCCAAGCGCGTATATTTCGCGCAAATCTATCGCACATTTAGTGATACGGCTATGTTTAGAGCCAAATTTTGGCGTGAAAGAGAGTTTGGGAATCAATAAACCTGCGAAATAGGGATTTTGCATAGTTTGGGTTTTGAGGATTTTTAAGAAAATTTTAAGGAGGCAAAAATGTTAAAAATTATCAAAGGATTTGTGGCATTTATAGCGTTTGTGATTTTTATCGTAATGCCACTAAGTGCGCAATCTAGCGCGAATAACAATGTAAAGGGAGCAAAAATGACGATAGAGATGAGTTTTGGTGGCGGTGGCGATTCACAAGTGCGTACAATTATCGAGCTAGAGGACAATCCTGCCACGCGTGATTTTTACGCACAACTACCTTTGAATCTAGAATTTAGCGACTATGTGGGCAAAGAGAAAGTCTCAAACGCCCTGCCAAAGCCACTAAACACAAGCGGACTAAATGGCTATGACCCGCAAGTGGGGGATTTGTTTTATTTCACTCCGTGGGGGAATTTGGGGATTTTCTATGCAAAGCAGCCCTTTCATAATGGGCTAGTGCGCTTTGGGAGTGTAGATAAAGAGACTTTGGCAAAGCTAAAATCCCAAAAACGCAACTTTGCGATTCGCTTTGCAAAAGCGACAAAGTAGGGGTGTGGTTGCCAATATGGTATAAAAAATTATCATAAAATCTTTTTTATCGTTATATTATTTTAATTCGTTTTAAAATTTAAAATATTTTGGTTATGGTGGTTGATTTTATAGGCATAGGGATAACCAAATGGATAAAGTGGCTTATTGGGTTGTAAAAGTGCTATATTTCCTACAAATTCATACCCTATTTTAATCATTAAATCAACAATATTACCTGTTACATTTGTTTCAATTTTGTTTATCGTAAAATCGCTAATGATGATGGATAGATATTTTTTCTTTTTCAAAATCCTTTTGCATTCTAAAAAAATTTGCTCTAAAGAGTATAAAAATTCTACATAACTTTTGCAATTTTCTAAATTCTCTTTTGTATTTGTATCATAGGCAACAACGCCATTTCTAGCACCATTTCTAAAGCCCTTGTGAGATTTATCTGCTCTCAATCCCTGTGATTTATTTTTGAGGATATTAAAGTATGGTGGAGATGTTACAATATAGTCAATGCTTGAATCTTGTAGGCTTTTAATTAAATCAATATTGTTGCCAACATCATATTGAAAATTTTGTTTTTCTCTTGCATTAAGGTTTTTTAGCCGTGCCAATGCTAATTCATAATACTCCCTACTTAAGTCATACCCTATACCAAAACGATTTTGCAAAAAACTCGCAATTAGTGTAGTTCCGCTACCGCAAAAAGGGTCTAAAACAATCATATCTCTTTTTGTAAAAAGTCTAATTAGTTTTTCAATATCCTTTACCAAAAAAGGTGCTGGGTGTTTTAGTGCCTCTTTATCCAATTTGCATTTTTCGCTTATCCAAAAGCTGGAGGTAAGTTTGAGCCATTCTTTGCCTGTCAAATCATTTAGGGTATTTCTTTTATCGTATTTGCCCTCTTTTTGAATTTCCAAATCTGCAAATAAATCTTTCATACAATGTCTTTGGCAAAAGTTTTTATTTGTGGATTGATTGTTTTTGTTAGTTTATCTATATCGCTATATAAAAGATATTGCCAATTATTTTGCATAAATGCCTCCTTACTCAATGGCTCTTGTTTTGATAAAAGCTCACTTTCTCTAGAATCTGGAATAACGATAAATTTTTGAATATCTTTGTTTAACACACTTGCTCTATGTAGTGCAGAAATAATAGTTGTAGAATTTTCAATCTCAAAAATACAATGTGTTTTCTCGTGTTTGATAAACAAAATATCTATCATAGAAACTCTTTTTCTTTCAAATTCGTCTTGTATAAAATCTAGATTAGTTAGTGTAGCAAAATCAAGAAGTCTTTTGTTTTCTATTGGTTCTTGTTGTTCTCTTTTACCGATGAAAATATCAAATCCTAGTTTTTTGCCTATTTTTGCAAGATAGCTTATGTATAGAGTATGCGTGGTGGCTTCCTTAGAAAAATCGCTGTTTGGATTATAAACCCAAGCGTTACTAGATTTTATAGCATATTTATTGAGAGATTTTAAAATACTGCTTTCATCGGGCGTTAAACCATTAGGAAAGTTTTTATAAACGCTTCCCAAAATATCATCTAAACTAATCAAAGCATTATTTCTAAGCATAAATAAAACAAGTTTATCCACTCTTTGACTTAATGGTATATCTATATAATTTATGTATTTTTTGGGCTCTTTCAACCACCATAAATTTCCAGCTTTTGAGTCGTTATTTTGGGTTATTGTAAAAATTTTGTTTATTTGCGAATTTAGGGCGTTTTTAATATCTCCATCACAATCATCGCTAAAAATAAGTCCCTGCGAAGTAATTTCAGCCAAAATAGCATCAAACAAAATCTCATAAGGAGTTGGTTCATTTCGTTCTGCAATAGCTTTGATTGCAATATCAACAATATTTTGCTCCAAGTTATTACTTAGCAAATTATCTTTATTTGTAATATATGTATTTTTTGCACATCGTATATAAAAATCTGTCCCAGAAGTGCCATAAGGATTTGCGACAACACTTTCTCCGCTTCTACGATTCTTTTGATGTATAACCTTTTCTATTATAAAATTTGCACTTCTTAGGGAACGCATAAAACTATTCCAAATAGCTATATCTTTATTGTGAAATGTGATAACCATCTTACCATTATCTTTTAGAACTCTATGCAGTTGTTTTAATGCTTGAGTAAATCTTGACTCATAAGTTTTTATATCACATTTTTTGTTTATAGTTATCTCACTATTAAAATCCACATTTTCATAATTTTTGTCATATTTTTTAAGCCACGAAAGCCATAAATAACTTAAATCCAAATATTGAACTAATCCACCATAAGGTGGGTCTGTAATGATAAAATCTATACTTTTTTCATTGATATAGTCATCTAATTTTAAAATATTAACAACTCCATATTTCAAATCACAAGACAAGCTATCTTTTGATTTATTTGCATTGCTAACTTTTTTTATTTTTATATTTTTGTCAATGTATATATTTGAAGCCTCTAATGAACTTTTTACACTTTGCTTGCCAAAACAATTTCTTTCAAAAAGCAAAAGCGGATTTTGCTCCATTTGTCTGCTAGAGCAAACATACGCACTGCGACCCCAACTTGTGCTGAAATTTCTATTTGCGCTATCCCTTCTTGGAATATTCATTTTGCAGCACAAATGCGTAATCATAATAAAGCCAAACAAAAGTTGCTTTTTGATAACTTCATCGCCAACCCTCAGAATCTCATTAAAAATTAAGGATAAAATAATCAAATTACGCTTTGTCCAAATATTTTTAAAATTATTTCCACCTATATTTTTTATAAAATTTGCATTAAAAGAATAACTATCTAAAAATGGTTCATCAACGAAATTTATGTTTAATTCCACCAAATCAATGCTATTTGCAAAATTTAATGCTTGAATATCTATATCTCTAGCTTTCTTAATTATTGTTTTATTACTTTTGCATATTTCATAAATTACATTGTTGTCATACTTAAAATTATGTAATTCATCATCATAGCACCATAATTTTTGATAGATTTTGTTTTGTTTTATAGAGTCAATAATTTTTGTTGCTTCTTTTTTAAATAGTTTAAAATCAAAATTGCTTGTATAAACCTCAAGCAAAAAAGAACTCAATGGATTTATATCAAATGCTATTGTCTTTCGCTTGGCTTTTAGACTTTCAATAGCACTCATTCCGCTACCACAAAAAGCATCTAAAAATACACCACTTTCTGGGGTATAAATCTTTATATACTCACTCCAAATATTATGAGGTTTTTTGCCCCAATATTTCATAGCGGTATAGATAGGGGGTCTTTTTTCTTCTACAAGTGCGTAATTTATTTCCTGCATACAGTATCCTAAATAAATAGAAAATGTTCATTCTTATTGTATAGAATAACTCCTTAAAACATATTAAAACCTAATTATAACAACAATGTTTTTGATTTTTTTGCACCTCCCCCTTGACAGATAGTAACTCTCATCTTTTATAATTGCGTTTTTAAAATTTAAACTTCCAAAGGATTAGAAAAATGCAAAATCAACTTAACTTACAAGAGCCACACCTAAAAGAATTGCTAGGCTTAGAAAATGTGGATTTTACACACGAAATCTTTACGCGCGACATAAACGGCGAGGGCATAAATTATGAGAGCGAGGGCTGGGAGGAAATGCACAACGCTATCTCAAACGCCCAAAAACTCACCGCACACCTAAATACAGGCTATCACTCGCGCGAGGAAATCCACGCGATTTTGTGCGAACTCTTTGGCTACGCGCTTGATAAAAGCGTGTGGGTTATGCCGCCCTTTTACACGGACTTTGGGCGCAATATCCGCCTTGAAAAAGGCGTGTTTATCAATACTTGCTGCACCTTTATGGATAGGGGCGGGATTGAGATTGGCGAGGGGACATTTATCGCGCCAAAGGTAAATATCGTAACGATAAACCACGACTTCAATCCGCAAAATCGCTCCACCACGCTTTGCAAGGGCGTGAAAATCGGCAAACGCGTGTGGATAGGCGTGAATGCCACGATTTGCCCGAGCGTAAGTATAGGCGATAACTCCATAATCGCCGCAGGAGCGGTGGTAACCAAAAATATCCCACCAAATGTCATCGTAGGCGGAAACCCAGCCAAAATCATAAGAAAACTCTAAAAAGCGCAAAAGGTGCGAATCTATTTAGATTCGCCAAAGATTCGCATATTTAGATTCGCGCTAAAATTTATGTGATTTATGCGAATCTAGTCGAATCTACGCAAAAGATTCGCACAAAATTTCTACGATTCGCCAAAGATTCACGCGAATCACCCTTGACAGATAGTAGCTATCAGGTATTATAATTTCATTTTTACAATTTAGATTCAAAGGAGTAATAATGCAAAGATTCATAAAAAGCCTTATTTTAGGCATATTTACGCTATGTGTGAGTGCGAATCTCGCCCTTGCCGAGCCAAAGGTAAAAACCCTAGTCATCGCCTCGCACCCTTACCCGCAAAGCTCGACTTTTATCAAGGCATTAGAACAAGCAGCTAGAAGTGTCAAAGGCGTGGAAGTGCGGAATTTGGAGAGCATTTATGGCTATGATACTCGCGCGATTGACGGCGCAAAAGAGCGCGAAATCACGCGCAAATATGAGCGAATCGTCTTTTTGTTTCCCACGCATTGGTTTAATATCACGCCGATGATGAAAGCCTACCTCAACGAGACTTGGGGCAGTGTGGGACCGGGACTTTGGCAGGGCAAACAAATGCTTGTGGTTTCTACCGCAGCAGGTGGGCGTAGCACTTATGGCAAAAATGGGCGCATAGGCGTGGAGCTAAGCGAAGTCTTTTTGCCGATGAAAGCAAGTGCTTTGCATTGCGGTATGGAGTATTTACCACCGCTTGTTTTTGAGGGCGTGAGTTATGATAAAATAGATAGCTACAAAAAGGCTTTTATCAAGCGATTGGAGAACTAATGCAAAGTGAATTTTTTGATGAAAAACGGCGCGAGTTTATCGTAGATTCGGCAAAATTCGCTGGTGTGGCAATAGTGGCAAGTATGGCTGGAATCTCGCCTTTAATGGCAGATTCAAACACACAAAACAAAGGAGCGACAATGAAAAATATACAAAAACGCAAAGTCGGCGTTTTAGAGGTTAGCCCTGTGGGGCTTGGCTGTATGGGCTTTTCGCACGGTTATGGCAAAACGCCACCCAAAAAATACGCATTAGAGGCGATTCGCGAGGCTTATGATTTTGGGTGCAATTTCTTTGATACCGCAGAGGCTTATGGCAGAGAAATGTTTTACGCAGGGCATAATGAGGAGCTAGTAGGCGAGGCTTTGCAAAGCGTTCGTAAAAACGCCCTCATTGCTACGAAGTTTCATTTAAGCGATGATGAGGGTAAAAAGCCCTTGTATGACACGATAAAGGCGCATTTAGCGCAGTCATTTAAGCGACTACGCACGGATTATGTGGATTTGTATTATTGGCATCGAATCAACGAAACCATAGCCTTAGATTCGGTGGCAGAGGCTATGGGGCGACTTATCAAAGAGGGGCTCATTCGTGGCTGGGGGCTATCGCAAGTGGGTGTGAAATATATCGACACGGCGCACAAAATCACGCCTTTAAGCGCGGTGCAAAATCTCTACTCGATGATGGAGAGAGAGTGCGAAAAAGAGGTTTTTCCATATTGTCTGCAAAATAATATCGCCGTTGTGCCGTTTTCGCCACTTGCTAGTGGCTTTTTATCGGGCAAAGTTACGATAAGCACGAAGTTTGAGGGCGATGATGTGCGTAAGTTTGTCCCGCAGTTAAGCAAGGATAATATCAACGCAAATCAGCCGTTATTAGAGCTGATTCGCGCGTATGCAAAGGATAAAAACGCTACACCAGCGCAAATAAGCCTCGCGTGGATGTTGCATAAATATCCAAATTGTGTGCCGATTCCGGGCTCAAAAAATAAAGAGCGGATTTTGGAAAATTTGGGCGCGTGGAGCGTGGCTTTAAGTGATAGCGAATTTAAAAGCCTTGAAAATGAGCTTGACAAAATTAGCATTCACGGGCATAGAGGCATAGAGGAAACGCAGCAAAACAGCTTTGGCAACAAATGGAAAAATCAAAATTTCAAAAAAGTAAAGGAGTAACAATGCAAAAAATTATATTACTTGGAATGTTGTGCTTATTTTTTGTCGCGTGTGGCGATGATAAAAAAGCGCAAAGCGACTATATCATTTTGCAAACGCAGGGTTCATTTGCCTTTGGTGGTGCTATCATAGAAAAAGACGGCAAAAAATACCGCGCCGACCACGGCATAGCAAATTATCAAATCCCAGCAAATGCGCGAAAATATCCGCTTGTATTTGCTCACGGCTTAACGCAGTCCAAAAAGACTTGGGAAAGCACACCTGATGGCAGAGATGGCTTTGCTAATATCTTTGTAAAAAGTGGTTTTAGCACTTATCTATGCGACCAGCCACGCCGTGCAAGTGCGGGTAAAAGCACTCAAAGTGTGCATTTAGAGCCAGATTTTACCGATGAGCTTTTCTTTACGCATTTTCGACTAGGCATTTATCCAAATTTCTTTGAGGGAGTGCAGTTTAAGCAAGATGAGCAAACGCTAAATCAATTTTTTCGCCAAATCGTGCCGACTATCGCCAAAAGCGAGGATTTAGAGCTTTATGCAAGTGCCTATGCAACGCTTTTTGACAAGCTAGGACAAGAAAATGGTGGAGCGATTTTTATCACACATTCGCAAGGCGGACCTGTCGGGTGGAAAACAGCTTTAAAAACGCAACATATCAAAGCGATTGTGAGTTTTGAGCCCGGTGGCGAACTCCCATTTCCCAAAGGATATTTGCCAAAAGAGGGGCGGATTCTCACTCGTGCAGGCACTGCGGAGGGCATTGAGATACAAAAAGATGAGTTTTTAAAATTTACCAAATTCCCCATTATTATTTATTATGCAGACTTTATCCCGCAAAATATGGAGGAATCAAAAGATTATCCAAATAATTATGCGTGGCGCATAAGGCTGAATCTTGCAAAAGAATGGGTGAATCTCATCAACGAAAATGGTGGCGATGCGACTCTTGTGCATTTGCCAGAGATTGGGATAAAGGGCAATACGCATTTTCCAATGTCTGATTTAAATAATAAGCAGATTGCGGATTTGGTTTTGCAATTTTTGAGTGATAAAAAATTAGATTAGTAACGAAGTGTGAAATTAAAAATAACATTAAAAGGAGCAAAAATGCAAAAATTAGAAAATAGCAAACGCCGGGAATTTATCGGCAGTGGTGCAAAGGCAATCGCCTTAATGGGATTGCTAGGGCTTATGGCAAATGTCGCTTTTGGCGCGACAAAAAGCCTCGCCCCTAAAAAAGAGGGCAAAAATCTCAAACTTAGCCAAATCGCGCAAATCACGGACTATCGCACGCTAGGCAGTGGGGAGAATGCTATGCGCGTCTCAAATCTTGGCTTTGGCTGTATGGGGCTAAATCATCATCGTAGCGTGAGGCTGGAAAAAAAGGCGGCGATTGCGCTTATCCACGAGGCGATTGAGCGCGGAATCACGCTTTTTGACACGGCAGAAGTATATGGACCACTCACAAACGAAACCCTTGTGGGCGAGGCGATAAAGGGCTATGCGGATAAAATCTTTGTTAGCACGAAATTTGGCTTTGCCTTTGAAAATGGCAAGATTGTCGCAGGTAAGCCAAATAGTTCGCCCCAAAATATCCGCCGAGCGGTTGAGGGTAGCCTAAAACGACTGCAAATTGATAGCATTCCGCTACTTTATCAGCATAGATTTGATGCGCAAACGCCCATAGAAGTGGTGGGCGAAACGATAAAAGAGCTGATGAAAGAGGGCAAGGTGCAACGCTTTGGGCTTTGCGAAGTGAGCGCGGATATTATCAGGCAAATGCACGCTATCGTGCCAATAACCGCGATTCAAAGCGAATATCACCTAATGCACCGAGCCGTAGAGAGCGAGATTTTGCCACTATGTGAGGAGCTAGGCATAGGATTTGTGCCATACTCGCCTATCAATCGCGGATTTTTAAGCGGTGCGATTAGCGAATGGACGAAATTTGACGCCAAAAACGACAATCGCATAGATTTGCCACGATTCCAAAAAGACGCAATTAGTGCGAATCTGCAAATTGTCGAGGTGCTAAACGCCTTTGGACAGCCAAAGGGCTACACAGCCGCACAAATCGCACAAAGCTGGTTGCTACACAAAAAGCCATTCATCGTGCCAATCACAGGCACAAGCAAACTCGCGCATTTGGAGGAAAATATCCGCGCTACACAAATCAAACTCACACCAAGCGAAGTAAGCGCGATTGAAAAGCAAGTATCAGCCATAAAAATCATCGGCGAGCGGTATAACCAAAAAGAGCAATCCCAAGTGCGATAAGCGGGGTGTTTGGCGCGTGAGAAAAATTTAAATTTAAAAGGAGGATAAATGAAAAAACTAGGCTTAATCGGCGGCACAGGACCCGAATCTACTATATCGTATTATCGCCACCTCACTTATGGTGTTAAAGATAGGCTTGGCAAGGACTTTTTCCCCAATCTAAGCATTGAGAGTTTGAGTGTGTTTGAAGTGCTGAAATTTTGCGAGAGCAAGGACTATGAGGGGCTTACGCAATACCTACTTAAAGGCATAGCAAATCTTAAAGCCTGTGGGTGTGAGTGCGCGACTTTTACGGGCATTACCCCGCATATCGTCTTTGATGAGGTGGCAAAGCACTCACCCCTGCCACTTGTGAGTATCATCGATATGGCGTGTGCCTTTGCCAAAAGGCAGGGCGTGAAAAAAGTCGCGCTTTTAGCCACTACGCCCACGATGAGTGGCACATTTTTTCAAAAGCCTTTTACGCGTGAGGGCATAGAAGTGGTGCTACCAAATGATGAGGAAAAAGCATTTATCGGCGATAAAATCAAAAGCGAAATTGAGCACGGACATATCATCGATGAGACAAAAGCGCGATTTATCCAAATCGCAAATCGCCTCATAAGCGAGGATAAAGCCCAAGCTATTATTTTGGGCTGCACGGAGTTGCCACTGCTTTTTAGTGGCGTGAAATTAAGCGCACCATTTATCGATGTCGTAGAGGTGCATATCAACGAGCTAATCAAAATCATCGTTGAAAAATAAATTTACAAAGGAGCAAAATATGAGTAAAGATATATTTGAGCGTGATAAAAGCGGGGAAATGGTGGACATGAATGAGCCTGAATTTAGCAAGATTTTAGCCGTTATACAGCAAACGCAAAATCTGTGCTACGAGCTAAACAAACTTCCGCCAAATAGCGATAAAGTGCGGGGGATTTTTAGCCAAATCATCGGGCAAGAGGTAGGCGAGGACTGCTGGATAATGCCACCATTTTTTGTGGATTTTGGCAAAAATATAAGCGTAGGCAAGGGCTTTTTGCTGCAACAAAACTGCACCTTTATGGATAGAGGCGGAATCACAATCGGCGATAATGTGTGGGTGGGACCAAATGTGCGAATCACCACGATAAACCACGATTTTAACCCATACAACCGCCAAGCGACATTTTGCAAGGGCGTGAAAATCGGCGATAGAGTGTGGATAGGTATCGGCGCGACAATCTGCCCGGGCGTGGAGATAGGCGAAAACTCCATAATCGCCGCAGGAGCGGTCGTAACTAAAAATGTCCCGCCAAATGTCATCGTAGGCGGAAATCCAGCCAAAATCATAAGAAAACTTGAGGATTACCAAAAGCCACAATGATTTGGATTTGCGGTGGCGTAAATAAAATTTAAGGCGATTTTGCGGTAAAAAGATTTGTGGCAAGATTTTACTCTTTATAAAAAAGCAAATTTTGACAATGAAATAAAAGGCTAATTTATGACAACGCCTAGCAAAAATGATTTGGCGCAAAGCATTGACATTACACATTTAGGGCAGGTTTTTACCCCGCAAAATGTCGTAGCTGATATGCTTAGCCTTGTGCGTAGTGCGGAGCGCACACAAAATCCGCGATTTTTAGAGCCAAGCTGTGGTAATGGCGCATTTTGGCAACATTTGCCTAGCAATAAAATCGGCATAGAGATTGACACAAACGCACTCAAAGCATTTGCGAATCGAGATTTTAAAACGCGTGAAAAAATCCTAAACATAGACTTTTTTAGCTACCCCGTGAGTGAAAAATTTGACACCATTATCGGCAATCCGCCCTATGTGCGCTACCAAGATATTTTGGATTCGACAAAATCCTTGCTAAAGCCCTTTAGTGCGATATTTGACTTGCGCTCAAATCTCTATCTCTTTTTTATTTACAAATGCGTTTTGCACCTAAAAGAGCGTGGGGAGCTCATTTTCATCACGCCACGCGATTTCTTAAAAAGCACAGCGAGTGTGCGCCTAAATGAGTTTCTTTTTTCGCAAGGCAGTATCACGGATTTTATTGAGCTTGGGGATAAAAGGATTTTTGATAAAGCACAGCCAAATTGCGCGATTTGGCGGTTTGAGAAAGGCGATTTTTCGCGCAAGGTAAATCTAACGCGCAATTTTAGCTGTATAAATGGGCAACTAATGCTTACTAAAAATCGCTATGAGATTGCCTTTAGTAAGCTGTTTTTTGTCAAGGTGGGTGCGGTAAGTGGCGCGGATAAAATCTATGCAAATGAGGAATTTGGCAATGTGGATTTTGTGTGCTCACACAGCGCGAAAAGTGGCAAAACAAAAAAGATGATTTATGGCGAGTTTGGCAAAAATAGCGCGTATTTGCAAGGCTTTAAGCCGCAACTCTTAAAGCGCAAAATCAAAAAATTTGATGAGCATAATTGGTGGGAATGGGGGCGTGATTATCACAAAAGCGATGAAGCGCGAATCTATGTAAATTCTAAAACGCGCAATAAAAAGCCCTTTTTCTTACACCCCTGCAAAGCGTATGATGGCTCGATTTTGGCGATTTTCCCGCGCTTTAAGGTGGATTTGGCGACATTACAAAAGCTATGTGAAATGCTAAATAATGTGGATTGGGAGGAGCTAGGGTTTGTATGCGATGGGCGATTTTTGTTTTCACAGCGCAGTTTGGAGAACTCTATGCTTGGGGGTGAGTTTATGCAAATATATAAACGAATATAAACGACTTAGGGCAATATCATAAGCACAATGCTTTTATAAAATCACATTAGATTTACATAACGATTCGCGTTAAATTTTCGCGGATTTACAAAAATTTTTATATTTTTGCATTTTTACCCCTTGACAGATAGTAACTATCAGGTTTTATAATTTCATTTTTATTTTTAGATTCAAAGGAGAGACAATGTTTAAATTCAAATTTTGCCTTTTGGCAGTATTTATGGCGGTGTTTGCCTATGCAGACACAGGCGAGGGACGACTTTTCCCAAAGAGCGATACAATCACGCTTCAAAAAGTCAGCTTTAAAAATCAATACGATATGAAAGTGGCGGGTAATCTTTTTATGCCTAAAAACCTTGACAAAAGCAAAACTCACCCCGCTATCATCGTAGGACACCCTATGGGCGCGGTGAAAGAGCAAAGCGCGAGTTTATACGCCTTTAAAATGGCGGAGGCAGGATTTGTGGCTTTGGCGATTGATTTGTCATTTTGGGGTGCAAGTGATGGGACGCCCAAAAATAGCGTTTTGCCCGATATGTATGTGGAGGATTTTAGCGCGGCGGTGGATTATCTAGGCACTCGCAAATTTGTCGATAAAGATAAAATCGGCGTTATCGGCGTTTGTGGCAGTGGTAGTTTTGCCGTAGCTGCGGCGAAAATCGACCCACGCATTAAGGCAATCGCCACCATAAGTATGTATGATATGGGACAGGCTTATCGCAACGGCTTGAATAAAAGCATAAATTTGGAGCAACGAAAAGTGATGATTGCTGAGTCTGCCTCAAAGCGATTTGCCGAGTTTGAGGGCGCAAAGAGGGAGCTTACAGGCGGGACAACGCATAAAATCACTAATGATACCGATGAGATTCAGCGCGAATTTTACTCATACTATCGCACGAATCGTGGCGAATTTACGCCAAAAGGCGCGACTAAAATGACAACAACGCACCCTACTTTAAGCTCTATAAGCAAATTTGCGAATTTTTATCCATTTAATGACTTGGAGCTAATCGCTCCGCGTCCTTTGCTTTTCATCAGTGGCGATAAGGCACACTCAAAGGAATTTAGCGAGGACGCTTATAAAAAGGCGAGTGAGCCAAAGGAGCTGTTTTGGGTAAAGGGTGCTGGACATGTGGATTTGTATGATAAGGCGGATTTGGTAAAAGATAAGCTAGTAGGCTTTTTTGGGGCGAATCTCAAATAAATTTATAAGGAGTAACTATGCAAAATTTAGAAAAACGCAGAGATTTTATGAAGTTTGGCGGAATGTGCGCGGCGGCGATGATTGGCAGTAGTTTTGTGGCGTGTGGTGATTCAGGCAAAAATGATTCAAGTGCGAACGATTCAAGCAAGGGCGAATCTAACGCAAAAGGTTCAAGCGATTCGCCCATAAATAACGCAAATCTAAAAGGCGTCTTAAGCGAATCCTACACCCTAAGCAATGGCGTAAAAATCCCAAAGCTAGGGCTTGGGCTTTGGCGAATCGAGAATGACAAAGTGCCTAGCGTGATAGAATCTGCCATAAAGGTAGGCTATCGCCACTTTGATAGTGCGCAGGCATATCAAAACGAAGTCGGCACGGGCGAGGGCGTGAGGGCTGCTATAAAAGGCGGGCTAAAGCGCGAGGAAATTTTTGTAACCACAAAAATCCGCGCCGAGCATAAGACTTACGAATCCGCTAAAAAAAGCATTGATGAGTCGCTTGGCAAATTAAAGATTGATTTTATTGATTTGATGCTTATCCATAGTCCGCAGCCGTGGAGTGATTTTCGCGGTGGAGATTACTCACAGGGCAATATAGAGGCGTGGCGTGCGCTAGAGGACGCCCACAAAGAGGGTAAAATCCGCGCTATTGGCGTTAGCAACTTTTTGCAAAAAGATTTGGAAAATATCTTTGCAAACTGCGCCACAAAGCCTATGGTAAATCAGATTCTAACGCATATTGGCAACACGCCCTTTGACTTGATAGCCTACTGCAAGGCGCAGGGCTTGGTGGTGGAGGCTTACTCGCCTATCGCGCACGGCGAATTGCTAAAAGATGAGCGAATCGTAAAAATGGCGCAAAAATATGGCGTAAGCGCGCCACAGCTTTGCATTCGCTACGCGCTAGAAATTGGCACGATTCCTCTGCCAAAGAGTGCGAATCCCGCTCATATCGCCTCAAACGCGCAGGTGGATTTTAGCATAGAGAGCGCGGATTTAGAGGAGCTAAAGCAAATGCGTTTCAAAGACTATGGCGAACATTCCTATTTCCCCGTGTTTAGCGGCAAATAGCGGGTTTAAGGAGGCAAGATAATGAATATTTTAGTGGCGTATTTTAGCGCGAGTGGTATCACAAAAGAAGTCGCAGAGACGATAGCAAAAGTAGCGGTGGAGTTTGTAGGCGAATCTAGCGGAGCAAAAATGTTTGAAAAAGTAGAGCTTTTTGAAATCGCGCCCAAAGTGCCTTACACAAAGGCGGATTTGGACTGGACAAATGAGCAAAGTCGCACCACAATCGAGTGCAAGGACAAAACCTCACGCCCAGAGCTAGCCCAAACTATCGACATAGCACCTTTTGATGTGATAATCATAGGATTCCCCGTGTGGTGGTATAACGCCCCGCACATTATTTTTAGCTTTTTAGAAAGTGCGGATTTTAGTGGCAAGATTATCGTGCCATTTTGCACGAGCGGGGGCAGTGGCATAGACCCAGCCCCGCGCGAAATGCAAAAACTTGCCCCAAACGCGCAAGTCAAAGGCGGAGAGAAATTTAACTTTGGCACAAGCAAGGCAAGTATCAAAAAATGGCTTGGTAGCTTGAATCTAGCTTAAGAATTGCGTATAAGTTTTAAAAATTTTCACAAAATTTTTGCGATTCGCCCTTGACAGATAGTAACTATCATCTTTTATAATGCCATTTTTATTTTTTAATTTCAAAGGAGCAAAAAATGAAAAAAGAGATTCGTAATAAAAAACGGCGTGAGTTTATCGCTGATTCAGCGAAACTCGCTAGTGTGGCGGTAGTGGCAAGTGCAGTGGCGGGAATCTCGCCATTAGTGGCAAAGGATTCAAATAAAAATTCACAAAACAAAGGAGACAAAATGAAAACACAACAAGTATGGTATATCACAGGTGCGAGTGGTGGGCTAGGCTTTGCCCTAGCGAAATACTTGCTAGAAAAAGGCGATAAAGTCGCGGTTACCTCGCGCAAAAAAGGCAATTTAGAGGCAAAATTTGGCGATTTGGCAAAGAGTGAAAATTTCCTTGCTTTGACGCTAACTTTTGATAAAAATATCGACAAGCAAGTCGCGCAAAATATCGCTGAGGTTAAGCGCAAATTTGGGCGAATCGACAATGTCGTAAATAACGCAGGATACGGGCTTTTGGGCTTTGTAGAGGAAGTGAGCGAAAAGCAGTTAAGAGAGCAGTTTGAAGTCAATGTTTTCGCGCCCTTTTTAGTCGCACAAAACGCGCTAAAAATTATGCGCCCACAGGCTGTTAGCGAGGGTGGAAACACTACAAACATAAAAGCGCGAATCTACAATATCAGCTCCATAGGCGGCTTTCGCACCTCTGTTTTTTCAACGCCCTATTGTATGAGTAAATTTGCTCTATCGGCGTTTAGCGAGGGCTTAAAGTTAGATTTAGCCGAATTTGGCATAGGCGTCATAAATGTAATGCCCACAGGCTTTCGCACGGAATTTTTAGGCAAAAGTATGAATGTAGGCGAACTCAAACTCGCCCCTTACGCGAAAAAACGCGAGGAATATATCGCAACTTGGGGCGCATATAGTGGCAAACAGCCCGGCGACCCCGAAAAATTCGGCAAGGTAATCTATGACATTTCGCGTATGCAAACGCCTCCGCTATATCTTTTTATGGGTGATGCGGCGTTTAGCAGTGCTGAGGACAAAATCGCCGCCGTGCAAAGCGATATGAAAGCAACTCGTAGCTACGCTGGAGCTGCGGTGGATTTCGCCGACCCTGCGCAAAGCGCGTTTGATAAACGCTAGGGGGCGAAAATGAAAAAATTACTTATCGCGCTTAGTGGCGCGTTTTTAGGATTTGTAGGCTGTGCGTGTGCGGTAAGCTGGGATAAAAAAGATTTTGCTAATATCAAAAATAAGGAGCAAACAATGCAGATTTTAATCATCGGCGCAAATGGTAGCGTGGCAAAAGTCGCTACGCAAGGATTCCTCGCAGGGACAAATGCGAATCTAAAGCTATATTTGCGCGATTCAAGTCGTCTCTCAAGTGTCGCAAAGCAAAATCCAAGCAGAGTGCAGCTCATCGAGGGCAACGCACTTGACAAAAATGCGCTTGTAAAGGCGATGAACGGCGTAAATGTCGTGTATGCGAATCTCGCAGGAAACGACTTGCCAAAAATGGCGCAGAGCATTATCGAGGCGATGAAAGAGGCGGGGCTAAAACGGCTCATTTGGATAAGCAGTTATGGTGTGTATGGCGAGGTGAATGACGGCTCAATCAGCTCTATGCTTATGCCCTATGCAAAGTCCGTGCAGGTGGTTGAATCAAGCGGGTTAGACTACACGATAATTCGTCCGCAGTGGTTTAGCAGTGCCGATGAAATCGACTATGAGCTTACGCGAAAAAATGAGGCGTTTAAAAACCCAAACGCGCAAATTTCGCGCAAATCTATTGCGCACCTTGTGATTCGGCTATGTTTAGAGCCAAATTTTGGCATAAAAGAGAGTTTTGGCATAAACAAACCTGCCAAATAAGGGCGTAAAATGACTTTAATAGAATTCGCGCGAATCGCACTTGACAGATAGTAGCTATCAGGTGTTATAATTTCATTTTTAAAATTTGATTTATAAGGAGTGATAATGAAAAATTCAAAACGGCGCGAGTTTGTGAAAAATTCAAGCAAACTCGCATTAGCAAGTGTCGCAGTAGGCGCGGGAATCTCGCCACTACTCGCAAAAGATTCAAGCAAAAACAAAGGAGCAAAAATGTCAAGCGTAAAACATATCAGCGTCAGCGGAGCGATAGGAGAAATGCACAGCAAATGGGGCTACACAGCCGCCGTGCGTGTCGGCAATGTCATCAAAATTTCTGGGCAAGGTGGCTGGGATAGGGACTTTAATTTCCCGCACAAAAAGTTAGAAGATGAAGTCAAACAAGCCCTAGACAATGTGGCTTTCGTGCTAGAAACCGCTGGTAGTAGCTGGAAGCGCGTATATAGCGTAACCTCGTATTTTGTGGATAAACTCACAGAGGACAATCAACAAGTGCTAGTTAAACACTTTAAAAGCGCGTGTGAAAATCCGCCCATTTGGACAAATATCCAAGTAGCAGGGCTTGGCGACCCACGAATGCGCGTAGAAATCGTGGTTGAGGCAACGATAGGCTAAAGTAAAGGAGGCAAAATGCAAAATTTAGAAAATAGCAAACGGCGCGAATTTATCGCAGATTCGGCGAGATTCGCTGGTGTGGCGGTAGTGGCAAGTATGGCGGGAATCTCGCCATTAGTGGCAAAGGATTCGAGTCGCACAAAAGATTCGGGCAAAGATTCAAACAAAATTTCACAAAACAAAGGAGCAACAATGCAAACAATCAAACTGAATAACGGCGTAAAAATGCCAATTCTGGGCTATGGGACTTATCAGATTCCAAATAGCGAGGCGCAAAGGTGCGTAGAGGACGCCATAAGCGTGGGCTATCGGCTGATTGACACTGCACAGGCTTATGCAAACGAGGAGGCAATAGGCGCGGCGTTAAAAACCGCGATGAGTGGGGGCGTAAAGCGCGATGAGCTATTTATTGAGACAAAACTTTGGATAAGCCACGCAAACGAAAAAGACGCGCTAAAAGCCTTTGATATGAGCCTAAAAAAGCTAGGTGTGGATTATATCGACCTCTATATCATTCATCAGCCTTATAACGACACTTATGGCGCGTGGCGGACGATGAGTAAGCTACACAAAGAGGGCAAAATCCGCGCGATTGGCGTGAGTAACTTTTATGCGGATAAAATCACGGATTTTTGCCTATTTAACGACATAAAACCCGCTGTCAATCAAATCGAAATGCACCCATTTTTCCAAAGGGTTGATGAGCAAAAAATCAATAATGACTTAGGCGTGGCGGTGCAGAGCTGGGGGAGCTTCGCGGAGGGCAAAAACGATATGTTTAAAAACAAGGTGCTAAAATCTATCGGGGATAAATACGACAAAAGCCCTGCGCAAGTGATTTTGCGATGGCTTATTGAGCGCAATGTAATTGTCATTCCAAAAACTACGCGAAAGGCGCGAATGGAGGAAAATATCAATGTGTTTGACTTCAAACTAAACGCCGATGATAAGGCAAAAATCGCCAAACTCGACACGGGCAAATCGCTCTTTTTAGACCACCGCGACCCGCAAACGATAAAATTTTTGGCAAATTATAAGGCGTAAGCAAGTAGATTCGCGCTTTTGATTGTAAAGGTGCGAATTTCGCAGAATCTAAGGCGAATCTAGCGCGAAATTGTCATTGCTTTTGGCGATTCGTTGATTCGCAGAAAACAATTTAAACCTATTGTCATTGCGAGAATCTGCGTTAGCAGATTCGTGGCAATCCATAAGGCAAACTTATAGATTGCTTCGGCAATTAAATTGCCTCGCAATGACGATTTGCCACGCTGTCATTGCGAGACTTGCCATACGGCAAGGCGTGGCAATCCACAAATACAAAATGGATTGCTTCACATTTTGTGAGCGTTTGCAATGACATTATGGTTGTTTGCATATTTTTGGCAAGTCTATCGTTTCGCCTCTTTCCGAATCACTTTTTTATCCCTGCTTTGTGCATTTTTCAAAATATTAGCGTGTTGATTTTTTATATCATCGCTCCAATCTTTGCCTTGCTCTTGCACATTCCAATCAGGGTGTTTGCCACCCTCACACGCTAAATAGTCAGCTACGCAACATTCCTCAATTAGTTTGTAAGAGATATAGGCATTTTTCACATTTTTTAGCCCAAAAAGTCCCTTGATTTCTTTTTTAAAATTCTCTTGGTAAATCATATAAAATTCGATTTTTGCACCGCTTAAAATCGTGTGATAGAGGAAATACCACACGCCAAAGCTACGAATGCTAGGACGCCCTTTCACTCCGCCGTCTTGGTAGATTTGTAATGTGCTTTTTATCCCGCCTACCGCTTGAGAGCCACCGATTTTCTTTATCACTCCATCAACCACGATGAGATAGACTCTTGCGACATTTTGGGTTAAAATGCTTTGTGGCAATGCCTTGCCGTTTTCATCTCGTAAGTCTTTTAGATAATTAAAATTTAGTTTTGTGCTACCCGCGACAAACTCCACATCAGCGATTTTAAACGCTGTTTTTACTTCGCTAATTTTCATTTTCGCGCCCTTATTCTTTGATTATGAGCAGTTCGTGGCTTTGCTTTACATTATCGCTGTCTCCGCGCTCGATGCGGTTTTTGCCGATTCGCGTTTCGCCCTGTCCCATTGTGTATTGCCATTTTGGCTCTAAAATCTTAAAGCCCCTATACGCCTCACGCACCCACTCACAATCATTATAGCTTAGCACAAATCGCCCCTTATGTGCGCGTAGTAATTCTGCCAAAATCTCGTGCTTAAAGCCATTGTGATGAATGGGGAAATTCCGCATAGGATAGATTCCACGAAACATTTTGCTATCTCCGCTTAAGAAATACGGCGGGTCGCAGTAGAAAAAATCATTAGGATATTTCTCAAATACCGCCTCAAAACTTGCGCATTCTACAACTAGATTTTGCGCCCCCTTATGCGCCCCAAAATCGCGCAATTTTTTAAGCATATTACCATAACGCGCTTTGTCCTCATAGATTTTGCTCATCCACCCTAAAAAGCCCGGTCCATAGCTTAGATTAAAGTTAAAATAATAATCCCGCGCTAAAGTTAGACTATCAAGATTCGCGATATTTTTATAATGCGCTTTTAGCTCATTTTTGATTTGCTCATATATTTCTTTGCTTGGCTCTAGCTTTTCTAGCTCGGTATAAAGTGCGCTTGATTGCGCGATTGCAATCTGCCAAAAATTTACCAAAATATCAAAAATATCATACGCCTTAACTTCTAGCCCCAGCTCCAAAGCACTTGCCACCTCCACGCTACCACCGCCGATAAATGGGCTTACTACGCGCTGTATATCATTGGGGAAATGCTCGATTATCAGCCCTACGGCAAGGCTTTTGCCACCGCCATAGCGCAAGGGGGATTTGGTGTAGCGTTTGTAGGTAAGTGATTTGCCTTTGAGTGAGTGTAAAAATCGCGCTTTACGCACGGACAAAGATTCGCCCAAATCGCTTGAATCTAAATCAAAAAGCGCGGGTTGAGAATAGTTTAGAGCCAAATTTGACACGACATTCCTTAAAATCAAATTTCAAAATTATACAAAATGTTGCTTAATGATAAAAGTGTTATTTTCGCGCGACTTTATTTGTCATTACGAGGCAGTGGCTAAAAGCCACAACGAAGCAATTCATAAGGTAAAATTATAGATTGCTTCGGCTTCGCCTCGCAATGACGATTTGCCACGCTGTCATTGCGAGACTTGCCCTACGGCAAGGCGTGGCAATCCACAAAAATAAAAAGCATTGCGAACTACATTTTTTAATCTTTACATAAAATTTTTTGCAATTTTGCAACTTTACCCCTTGACAGATAGTAGCTATCAGGTATTATAATTTCATTTTTAAATTTAGATTCGTAAGGAGCGAAAATGAAAGATTTAAATCGGCGCGAGTTTTTGAGCGATACGGCGAAACTCGCAGGAGCGGCGATAATAACAAGCGCATTGCCACTAATGGCAAGTGGCACAATTAACGATTCACAAGAAGGAGAACCAATGAAAATCACAAAAACAAAAAACGGCGTGAATTTCGTCAAAGTAGGGCACACAGACATTGAGATTTCACAAATCTGCATAGGCGCGATGAGCTTTGGCAAGGCAGGCACACTGCACGATTGGACGCTAAATGAAAAGGACAGCGAAGCGATTATCAAACACGCGCTTGATAAGGGGCTAAATTTCTTTGACACCGCAAATATCTACTCTGCGGGGACTAGTGAGGAGTATTTGGGCAAGGCGATAAAGAAATTTGCCAAACGCGAAAATGTCGTCATATCTTCAAAAGTGTATTTTAATAAAGGCGTTTTGTCGCGCAAGGCGATTTTGCGTGAGATTGATGGCACTTTGAAGCGACTTGGCACGGATTATTTGGATATTTACATTATCCACCGCTTTGATTACACCACGCCCATTGAGGAGACTATGGCGGCGTTGCACGAGACTGTAAAGGCTGGGAAAGTCCGCGCTTTGGGTGCGTCTGCAATGTATGGCTATCAGTTTGCAAATATGCAGCAAGTCGCCAAAGATAACAATCTCACGCCTTTTAGCATTATGCAAAATCATTATAACTTGCTTTACCGCGAGGACGAAAGGGAGCTAATCCCTATTTGCAAGCAACAAGGCGTTACGCTTATGCCTTACTCGCCCCTTGCTAGTGGGCGTTTGGCTCGGGCGGAGTGGAAAAGCGATACGATTCGTAGCAAGACAGACAAAACCGCTATGGGCAAATATGACAAAACAGAGGCGCAGGATAAAATCATCGCAGGGCGCGTAAATGAACTCGCAAAGAAAAAAGGCGTGGCGATGAGTCAAATCTCTCTAGCGTGGCTTTTGGCAAAAGGTGCTGGGTCGCCTATCATAGGGGCAAATAAAACCAAATATATCGATGAGGCAGTGGGCGCAATGAGTGTAAAATTAAGCCAAAAAGAAATCGCGTATTTAGAGGAGGCATATATTCCGCATAATATCGTGGGTGCGTTAAGCGCGGAAGAAGCAAAGGAATCGCTTAAAAATTTAGTAAAATAGGCGAATCTAACGAATCTAGCAAAATCCACAAAATCTAAAATTGCTTTGATAAGGGCAAAAAAGCCAAATCAAAGCAATTTTATGCGTGAATCTTTATTTCTTATTGCCTTCTGCCAAAAGTAATGCCATACACGACATTTCGCAATTCAAAAATATCATCATTTGGAGGCTCGATTCCTTGTGGCAAAACACTTGGCATAAATACCTCAAAATTGCATTCATAGCCCTCAAATTTATTGACTTTTAGAGTGCCAAGCGTGATTTCCTTGTGTTTGCCCTCCCATACTTTTGCTGTGTCTTTTAAGTCATCTTTGGGGTTTGGTAGCACTAACTTTAGGGTAAATTCTATGGGCGATTTTGCAATATCGCTTTTAAAATTCGCCTCCAAAAAGTCATCGCCTAGCAAATCTAGCTCACTTTGATTCAAAGACTTTACGCCATTTTTTGGCACAAAGCTAAATCGCGCTGGGGTAGATTTTGGCTTATTTTTTTCTTTAAAATTAAATGTATGCACACTATGATAGGCATTATTGCCGTAACTGCGCGTGATAGTTAGATTCTGCGTCTCTTTGGCGGCATTTACAAATGACGGCACTTTTTCGCGCTCTATTTGGGCTTCTTCAGGCGTCATAGTTTTATTTTTGACTTGCAGTTGCAAATCCATAAATTTCTTAAATTCCTCTGCGTTTTTGGCAAAATTTATGCGCGAATTTGTAGTGGCAATCTCCCAAGAATCGCTTTTACCTTGAATCTTTAACGCCATAGAGCGATTTTTGCCTTTATCGCTCTCTTTCTCATTGCCACCACCTAGCGAAAATCGCACTTTCGTAGGCACACTCGCATTGCTTAAAAGTGGTATGTCAAATCGCTTTGCCGCCTTTTTATCGGGGATAAACTCGCCACTAGCGCAAAATCCTTTTGCGTGATTGATTTTTTTGTGCGGTTTATTCGTATCGCCATTTAGCGCGTAAAAATAATCCGCGATAATCTCCGCATCGCTTTTTTGCCCTTGCGTTGAATCTTGCGATTCATCGCTCACACTTCCACTTCCATAGAGATTCAAACTCACACATACAATCGCAATAAGCGATAATTTCTTACTTAGATTCATTGATATTCCTTTATGATTTAGATTTAAAAATTTGCGATTCTAATGACAAATTATTGATTTTTTGTTAAGTAGTTTGCATTATAATTGCGCCACTAAAATACAAAGGAATCTATATGAAACACGACTTTAATAAAAAAATCCAAAATGTGCTAATCCTAAATGGCGGTATGGAATACAGGGACAGCAAGGGCAGATTAAACCTTGCGTTTTGTGAGATAATGCAAAATGAGCTACAAAAGCTAGGCAAAGAAGTGCGACTAACGCATATCGCGCAGGGCTATGATATAGACGCAGAAGTGGCGAAGTGGAAATGGGCGGATTGCGTGATTTTGCAATTCCCGGGCTGGTGGATGGGAGAGCCGTGGATAGTCAAAAAATACTTTGATGAGGCTATCGGCGAAAAAGCAGCAGGAGTGCTATTTGCAAGTGATGGACGCAGTAGAGAGGACATAAACAAACGGTATGGCAGTGGTGGACTATGCGCTGGAAAGGCGATGTTGCTAAGCACGACTTGGAATGCGCCTTTGTATGCGTTTAACGAAGTGGGCGAGTTTTTTGACGGACGCGGGGTAGATGAAGTGTTCGTGCATATTTATAAGATTTTTGAATTTTTGGGATTCACGCGGTTTTTTCCTAGCTTTATGGCAAATGATGTGCATAAAAATCCAAACTTTGAAAAATGGGAGAGAGATTTGAAGGCGCATATAATAGAGCATTTTTCTTAAAAATTTTTAGCGAATCTTGTTAGCGAATCGTTGCGCGAAATTTTGCAAACACAAAGGATAAACTATGGCATACACAATGAAACAAGTCGAAAAACTCACAGGCGTAAGCGCACACACTTTGCGCTATTGGGCG
The DNA here is from genome assembly GCA_050874285.1 of Helicobacteraceae bacterium. Classification (GTDB taxonomy): domain Bacteria; phylum Campylobacterota; class Campylobacteria; order Campylobacterales; family Helicobacteraceae; genus NHYM01. The sequence goes on from JBNMKJ010000013.1 coordinate 36,415, forward strand.
AAATGCGGATTGTTTTCGCACCTTGATAGAGATGACAATGGCTACCGCTACTTTAGCCAAAGGGATTTGCAGTGGGTGGGCTTGGTGCAGTGTATGAGGCAGACGGGAATGAGTATCGCTAAGGTTTTGGAGTTTGTCGAGCTTTGCAAAATGGGCGATTCGACACTGCCAAAGCGCATAGAGATGATGAAAGCGCAAGAAAGTGAAATCCTTAGCACCATAGCTACCTACACCAAAGCCTTAGAAGCCGTGCGCAAAAAGATAAAAATCCTAAAAAGCAAAGATAATCTAACGCTTGGCAAAAGCCCCAAACTCCAAAATTATTACAATAAATCAAAGCCCTACACAAGCCTAAAAGACAATGCAGGAAGCAAAAAGCGCGTAAGCAAAAGCTATATTTTGACTGAAAACGCAAATGCTTGAATCGGTGGCGAATTGCAAATCTTTAAATATAGCGTGGCGAATCTATAATGTCGAATCGTAGATTCGCCCGAAGCAATCCACAAATTTTTAAAACACTAACTTAAAAATTTACTTAATATAAAAGTTATCACAGCACCGACTACAATAGCAATCGCATTGATAATAGCACAATTATTGTAAGTCGATTCCTTTTTTTATCTAATTGATAGTCGTTTTGTTGTTTATCATACTCATCTGCTAACTTTGCTCGATGATTTTTTATTCGATTTATTAGCGATATAAGGATTTGTTTATCTTTATGATTTAATGAATGCCCACTACACATTGATAGCATACCATACTCACTATCTAAATTGTCATCAAATCCTAATTCACGCTTAATTTTTACGATTTGCTCTTTTATTGTTAAATCATTGTCTTTCTTTAAAATCGCTTCAGATTCCTTTATATATTTATCTAGAGCTTTAATTGTTTCAGTCATTTTGCCTACTTATGATTACTTTTTTGCACCTGTATCCGCGCCTTGTGCGAGTAGTAGTTTCATTATCTCTGCATTGCCACCATCAGCGGCGTAGTTTAGCACCGTTTTGCCATTTGTATCTTTTGCGTTTATATCAGCACCAGCGGATATTAGCATTAAGGCAACCTCAAAGTTTCCTTTTTGACACGCCCACATTAGGGCTGTTTTACCAAAAGCATATATAAAATTTACATCAAACCCATTTGCCAAACATTGTCTAATTTTTTCCAAATCACCTGATTTTACATTACTTAGTAGTGATACTTGTTTTATATGTGTCATAATGGGACTATTCTTACATTCGTCTATATTTACTTTTGCACCATACTCTACTAAAATTTCTATTATTGCTAGGTAAGTATTCTTATCTATGTACTTCTGATTCTGATACCAAGCAATCTCTAAAGGCGATTCACCACCATTATAATCATTATAATCCCAACGACTCAATCCATCAATAATCCTAATCCTATAATGTATAATACCACTATTTGCATCAGCACCATTTTCTAATAAAAATTTTACTATTTCAAATTGTCCTTTTTTACAAAAAATATATAATGGCGATTCTTCACGAATGGGATAGCTTCCCCTATTAAAATCATAATATAAAATACCCTTATTTATATTAACGCCATTTTCCAAGAAAAATTTTGCCATTTCAAATTGTTTTGCCTCAAGGGCAACCATCAAGGGTGTGCGGTTTTCTTGTCTATCATAAGATTCAAATTTGAATTGCCATTCATACATAAACTCACCACAGCAATAACTACAAAAGAAACCCTTTCTTGAATGTATGTCATACTCTTCTTTAACTTTATCTATATCACCATTTATAATGGCATTTTTCATATCATCGCTGTCACTCATCTTGCATTCCTTTTCCAACTAATTTATTGTGTTACTATTAGTACCCTGCGATAATAGTAGCTCTACTATCCTAGCATTTCCACCCTCAGCGGCATATTGTGATACAGTTTTGTCATTTATGTCTTTTGCATTTATATCTGCTTTACCAGCCACCAAAATCAACACTAAATCCAAATATCCCTTTTGACAAGCAAACATTAGAGCTGTTTCGCCATTATCATTTGCTATATTTATATCTATACCACATTTGATACATTTGCTAACAATATTTATTATATTTTGTTGCTTTTGCTGTTCATTTTCATATACACTATGATATAAAGTTGCAATGGATATAAAAGCTTTTTGAACTTCTTTGAATTGAATGAGATATTTACACACATCATCGGTGTATGAGTTCATTTTCAAACATAGCTCATTGCCATCAATATCTGCGCCATTTTCTACTAGAAATTTTAATATATTTATAGATTTTAATGATGCTGCATTTGTTAGCACATTTCCAAAATCGTTTCTAACATTTACATCTGCACCATTTTTTACAAGCAATCGCACTATTTCCTCCACCTCTTGCTGTTTGCTTGAATGCCACACTAATTGATGAATATCAGATAAAATGCTCTCATTACCAGCACCATTTTTAAGCATTGTTTTACTTCATCTACATTGCAATTTATAATTGCTCTACTTAATTTCTCATTCCAATCCATTTTATTTTCCTACCATATTTCTACTATTTGCCACCACTTCATCGATAAAACTTTTCATCTCTTGTTCGTGTTGTGTGCCTTTATTTGGCACTAAACGCGTATAAATATATGCTAACCCCACGCAATATCCATAGTCAATAAAATCACCAATAATCATCTTAATGGTTTGATAGCCAATGCCAAACTTATCTTTCATTTCGCCCTCAAACTCATAGAAATTGAAAATCTTATCGTTTTCTATTTTATGCTCAAATTCCTTGCATAACTTGCATAAATCATCAAATTGTGATTCGTCTAAATTTAACTTTATTGCCAATTTACTAACATTATTAAACTCAACTCTATCTTTTATGGTGCTAATGTGATATTTTAATTTTTCTATTTCATCGCTCATAATTTCTCCTTTGCGAATCAAAATTTTTTTAAAATGTATTTTACCCCCCCCTAAATTAAATTAACCTTAAATGATTATGTTATGGTGAATCGTTTTTGTGTGATTTGGTAAAATTATAGATTCGCTTTGGGTTGTGTGGAATGTGGGATTTTGTGGATTGCTTTGCGCGAATCTATGATTCGCCCTCGCAATGACGAGGTGGAGAGGGATTCTACTTTTTGCAAAAGCAAAAAGTAGCAAAAACTTTTATAAGGATTCGCCCCACGCCGTCATACTGAGGGCTTTAGCCCGAAGTATCCATTTTGGCGAATTGTGAATCAAAGGCGAATCACTCACTTTAGGCAAATCAAAATGTGATTTGTTTGATTCATCTTTGGGTCATTGATTCATCATTTATTTTAGATTCGCGTGGCTTGGATACTTCGCTTCGCTCAGTATGACGAATCTCTACGCCGTCATTGCGAGAAAATGAGCGTAGCAAATTTTCGTGGCAATCTATTTTTTTATTTTTTGGATTGCTTCGGGCTGTTGCCCTCGCAATGACGAATCGGGGTAGATTCACGCTTTGTCGAGGTAGCATAAATCCACTTTTTTTAATTTTCACAAAATTTTTTGCGATTCGCCCTTGACAGAGAGTTGCTCTTAGGTTTTATAATTTCATTTTTTAATTTTTGATTCAAAGGATAAAAAATGAAAGCAAATGCAAATTTTAGCGCAACAACAAAGGCGCGAATCACAGTGGCTATTTTGTGTGCTATGCCACTTGTGGCGCAGGATTTGGACGAATCTTACAAAAACGGCGTTTTGTATTACAGCAAGTTTCGTGGTGGCGTGATTGAGGATATGTATATCGATAAAAGCGCGATTGTGGCGTTGCAAAAGGACGGCGTTTTGCCAAATGGTGCGCGAATCGTGGTGGAGGAATATTTCAACGAAAATGGCAAAAAGGGCGCGTTAAATCGCTACATAGAGATGAAAAAGCGTGGGGCGGATTGGGATTTTATGCCATATAATGCCGATAAAAGCCTAAATGTTAATGATAATCCTACGCGTTGCAAGGAATGCCATTTTAGCTCGGTAAATGGCGAGGATAAAGTCTTTTCGTTAGATAAAATTAAAGCGTTTAGATTCAAATAAAGGCGCGATTCGCCGTAAATATTTTGCGAATCTAGGGCGAATCTAATGTGAATCAAAGCGAATCTAAAGCGCGAATCTCTTAATCTTGGGGGCAAAAATGCAAAATAATACAAAATCTCTACCGCACAAATACAGCGACAATGACAGCAGATTGGATAAAAAACTAATCGACATTACCGAGCGGGTGGGCTTTAAAATCGCTTTGTTTTCGGTGTCGATGATGACAATCCTAGCAGGTGTGATTGTAAGCCCCGCACTTCCTGCCATAGAGGCGCATTTTAGTGGTGTGGCAAATGTCGAAATCCTCACACGCCTTATCGTTACGATGCCCGCACTTTTTGTGATGCTTTTTGCACCTGTGGCTGGGGCTTTGGTGGATAGATTTGGCAAACTCAAATTTCTTTATCCTAGCATTTTAGTATGGACGCTATCAGGCTGTGCTGGGGCGTTTATGGATAATTTGTATTTGATACTGCTTTGCCGTGCGATATTTGGCGTAGCTACGGCTTTTGTGATGACAATCAGCACGGCGTTAGTGGGGGATTATTTTTCCAAAGGCGGTGTGAATCGCCTACAATCCGCGCTTGGATTTCAAAATTTCATTATGGCTTTTGGTGGCGCGGGGGCGACTTTGGCGGGAGGATTGCTCGTTACGCTTTCGTGGCGATACATATTTTTAGTCTATGGCTTTGGCTTTGTGATTTTACTACTAAATGCGCTCTATCTTTTTGAGCCAAAATTCACGCGCAAAAACGCAAGGCAAACGCCCATCAAAATGCGCCTTAAGCCCTATCTTGGCGCGTGGTTTATGGGTTTTTTTGGCTCGGTGGTGTATTATCTGTGCCCTACGCAGTTGCCTTTTTACATACGCGATTATTTGGGGCTTGGTAGCGTCTTTGTGGGCGTGGCGATTGCCGTGCCACCGATAACTTACGGGCTTTGTGCGCTATTTTATAAGAAAATGTCGCTTAGATTCAGCCTCTTTGGCTTGTATAGCTTTGGCGCACTGCTTTTTGGCGTGGGCTTTTTGATAATCGTCTTTATCCACGATTTTAGCGCGTTGCTTACGGCAATGGCAATCATCGGCTTTGGTTCGGGGCTTGTGTATATCAACAATTCCGCGTGGATTTTAAAACTCGCCCCAAATACCGAGCGGGGCAAGGTTGCTGGGATTTTGTCAAGCTGTATATTTTTGGGACAGTTTCTCTCACCCCTACTCACGCAACCGCTTGTCGCGCGAATCGGGCTTTTTAGTGCGTTTTTACTCTACGCAGTGCTTATTTTCATCGTGGCAATGGCATTTTTCATCGCAAAATATAAGGGGTAGATTCGAGTAAATAAAGTTTGATTGTGTAAAATAACTTTTTTATAATAAAAATATTTAGGATAACAATGTCGCTTAGGATAACGCTTCCAAAAGACTTGCCAAAAGTAAGCAATATACATTTTAAAAGTTTTGCCTCTTGCTCTTTTGCCAAATTTAGGCAAAATCACAGCTCATTTGAAAGCCCCGTGCGCTTTGAAAACAACGCCATTATATTTGTGAGACAAGGCTCTAAAATAATGCACCACGCAAAATCACGCTTTGCAATCAAGCAAAATGAAGCGTTGTTTTTAAAAAGTGGCACATATACTTTGAGCAATATCGCCCTAGAAAATGGCGCGTATGAGGCGTGGCTGTTTTTCTTTGATAATGCGTTTTTGCTAAATCTTATGCAAAAATATCACTCTTTGCGTAAAAAGCCACACAAGCGCATAGACGCACTCGCCCTAAAATCAAACCACGCCCAATTACTTGATATTTTGCAAAGTTTTGCGCCGTATTTCAAAGACAACACACAAATTTTTGAGCCTATTGTCGAGCTAAAGTTTGAGGAAATATTTGTGTTTTTGTTGCTTCATAGCGATGAGTTTAGCGCGTTTGTAGATGATATTTTTTCTACGCTTAGCCTTAGAATTATGGATTTATTTAGCCATTGCGATGAGGCGTTTTTGAGTGTGGCACAAATGGCACAATATGCAAAAAGCGACATAAGCTCGTTTTCTAAAACCTTTAAGCATAATTTTAGGCTTAGTCCTAAGCAATACATTGACGAAAAGCGATTCAAAAAAGCGCAACACTTGCTTATAAACTCCACGCAAAATATCAATGAGATTTGCACGACTTGCGGTTTTAGCTCGCCCTCTTGGTTTATCAAACGATTCAAAAATCGCTATGGACAAACGCCAAAGCAATTCCAAAAAACTGCTAAAATTTGACAAAAAACTCGCACAACTAAAATCGCAAACATATTACAATTCCGCCTATGCAACATTGCAAATTTAACTATCAAAGGATAAAAAATGAAAGTATTGTGTAAGGCTTTTGTGGCATTTGGATTGGTGGGCTTTTTTGCCTCATTTATATTTGCTGAAAGCAAAATCGCTAGTGGCAAGATTTTGGGTGGCTTTTCTAGTCCAGAGAGTGTATTTGTAGGAAAGGATTATATCTTTGTGGCAAATATCGGTAAAGAGCCTGATTCGCTAGCAAAGGATAATGATGGCTTTATCTCAAAGCTAGATAAAAACGGCAAGGTAGTGAAGCGCGATTTTGCACGCAATCTTAACGCGCCAAAGGGTATGATAGAGATTGATAACACGCTTTATGTCGTGGATATTGATAGGCTTGTGGCGTTTGATATGAATGGCAAGAAGGTGCTTGAATCCCCCATTCAAGGCGCGATTTTCCTAAATGACATTGTGTTGCTTGATAAAAGCACATTGCTTTTAAGCGACACGGGCAATGGCATTATCTATGCTTTTGATTTGCAAAGCAAAAAAGTAAGCGAGTTTGCAAGGCTTGAGCTAGCAAAAACGGGCGGTGGCAATGGAATGCTTCTAGATGCGACAAAGCAAGTGCTTTTTGTCGTGTGCTATCACCCTGACGGAAAGAGTGGTGGGCAGATTTTAGCCATTAGCACCAAAACAAAGGCAGTGAAGATTTTAGACTCGCAAAAAGGAGCGTATGACGGCATAGCACTAGCCAAAAATGGCGATTTGCTTGTGAGTGATTGGGGAGAAAATCTAAATGGCAAAATTTACCGCATTAGCGCGAAAAATGGCTTTTCGCATAGTAGCCTTTTTGGCAAAAATGCAAACGCAAATCGCTTCACAAAAAGTGCCCTAGACTTGCCTGTGATAAAAGGACCTGCGGATATGTTTGCCACAAAAGACAAACTCTATATCCCCAAAATGCTTGAAAACGAAGTGCTTGTGGTGGATTTGCCTTAAAATTTGCAAAAAATTTGCGATTCGCACTTGGTAAAAAATCGCTTATGGATTCCTCTTTGCCACCCACACAAATTCTTTGATAAATCTTTGTGTGCTTTTGGCATTGCTCTTAAAGCGCGGATAGGTAATTTCCCGAAAATGCACTTCCGCGCACGAATCTAAAAGCGCGTCAATTTGTGCTTTTTGCATTATGCCCTCGCTATTGTAACTCAAAACCAAATAGCGATAATTTGGCGATTCGATAATGCTTTTTAGCTCTGCTATGGCAGATTTTGCGCTACAAAAATTGCTTTTTTGCCCCTGCCACGCTCTAAGTCCCGCTACGCCTTTTATCTCTGGGCTATCATACCTAGCGATTGTCTCTAGCAAGTGGTAGTTTGGGGCGTATTGGCGGTGATTATAGGGCGGGTCAAGGTAGAGAATGTCAAAGGTTGTATCGCAGCTTTGCAAAACCTCAAGCGCATTGCCACAAAAGCATTGATGAGATTTCGCGCTTTTTAGTAGCGTAAGTGGCTTTAGGACAAATGGCTTTAGGGCGCGTTTGTCCCACGCCTTGCAAAAGGCGGCATACACACCTGCGACATTGGCAAAAAATGAAGTAGATTCTAGCAAAGTGGCAAGGAGGATAAAATATTCGTTTTGGTTAATTGCATTTTGCGCTTTCCACGCCTCGATTTGAGTGCGAATCGCATCGATTTTTTGCGCGTTTTCATCACTAAAATACATTCTAGGCTGTGGCAAATCTTTAGTGCCACTAGGCGCGTAATGCTGATAAATAAAGCCTTTTTGTGGCGCGATGCCATTAAGATAAGCAATAATCTTTTGATAGGATAAATCAAAAAGATTTTGGCTTTTTGCATCCTCACAAATCACGCTTAACGCACTAAAGCTAGGCTCGGCATTATTTGCTAAATACGCCATTTGCAAGCAATAAGAAAAGTAAAGCAAATCACAGCTTACCACTTCAAAGCCCTGTGCCTTAAAAAATCGCCCAGCACTCGTGCTCCCGCTAAACATATCAAATACTTTTTGGTGTGGGGTTTGTGGGTTATTCGCACTTTTTGATTGCATATTTTGGCAATTTACAACTCCACAATCGCACATAAAATCATAAATTTTGCTGATAAGATTTTCTTTGTTGCCAATAAAACGCATTATTTGCCTTTTAGATTTGATAATTTGTGATTAGCACTTCTTGCGTTAGGGCTTTGTCTTTGTGCTTTGCTTGATAGTTTGCATTTGTGTAGTTTGCCTCTAGATTCACGACAAAAAAGCCATTTTGTGCTATCCATTTTTGCAACATTTCATTAGCAATTCCTTTGTGAGTTAGGACATTTGAGAGGGCGAATTTTATGTGATTTTTATGTAGATTTGCTAAGTTTTCTAACAAATCTTTTTCTAGATTCTCATTCCATCCGCTAAAGCCCCTTTTGCCGTCATTATAAGTGCCTTGCGTGATGAGATAGGGCGGGTCGGCATAGACAAAGCTATTGTCGCTAAGCGGAATTTTGGCTAAAAACTCTCTAAAATCTAGCGCGTAAAATATGATATTTTTGCTTTGCAGTGCGTGGATAAAGCACACCAAATTTTGCCTCATCGTAGCATTAAAGCTAGAGCGGTTTTTGCCAAAGGGATTGTTAAATTTATGGGCGTTATTAAAGCGGATTTGATGATTAAAAGAGTGCGCGATAAGTGCTAGAAGTTTGAGCGGAGATTTTTGCGCGTTATAATCATCACGCAGGGCATTATAGCCTTGTGCATTTGTCAAATCTAAGTCATATTTAGCAATGATTTTTTCAATATTTTCTAGCGTGGTTTGCAAGGGATTTCCTTGCAAAAATTCATACAGCTCAATTAGATAGATAAGATTATCATTGCATAAAATCTGCTTTGCATAAATGGCGTTGTCATAGAGATTTGGGCGTGGATTTTCCATATTTATTCCCACATTTAGCCCACCGCAAAACAAATCCACAAAGCTATCTACTTGCTTAGGGAAATGGGGCAAAATCTGGGGCAAAAGCCTATGCTTACCACCGATATAATTTAGCGGAGATTTGATAAATCTTTGTTTATCACGCGATAATGCCAAAGTCATTTTTTACCCCAAAAATCAAGCAGATTTTTAAGCGCGATGATAAAAATTTGCGGTGCTTTTATGCCTAAAATCATTTTGCGTTAGCAATCCGTGTGAAATCACTTCTATTTTGCCCTCAAATTTAAGCACTCTTAATGCCTTAGCGATTCCACTTATTGCGCCAATATTTGGGTCGTGTGATAGTGAGCCGTTTTTTGCCAATCTGCCTGAAATTTGCAACGCATTTTTAGCTTTGAAAATGTTTAGTGGCACATTGCCTTTGGGCGGTTTTTTCATTGTGTTTTTACAGCAAATCAGCTCATCGACATTGCTAAATGGCTTTAGCATTGCGCTATCAATATCTTTACCCGCAATCTCAACGCCAAGTGTGCGTAAAATCCTCGTTCCAAAGATATTTGTATCGGTGGGCTTTTGTTTTTGTGGAATTGCCAAATTATAAAGCATAATTTTTGTGGCATTTGGATAAAAATAATCCACATAAACAAACTTTGCGATTCGCTGCAAAACGCCTGTATTTCGCGATTCTTTATCGCTAGTTTTGGTTTCCTCTATGGCATAAAGTGGGCTATCTTTTGGCATAGGCTGTGTGCTTTGAAAAAACACGAGATAATCCACAAAACTACTGCCACCGCTTATGATTTTTAGGTAGATTTTGCCAATGTGATTGCACCGCACACCCATAATCTCATAGCAAAACAAAAACTTTACATTCTCCACGATAGGCAGGATTCTAATGCTATCAATGAACGCACTAAATCGCCTATCGCGCAAAAATCGCTCGATGATAAATCTTAGGGAGCTAACTTTAGGGCGTTCCTCTGTGAGAATGTAAAGATTCATTTGCTTAAGCCTTTTGTTTTTTAATTGCGAAATTATAACTTAAAATCCATTTTTGCAAAAAATTTGCGATTCGCACTTGACAGATAGTAGCTATCATCTATTATAATTGCGTTTTTGAAATTTTAATGCAAAAGGAGCGACAATGAATGATGAGATTCAAAGCGATTCGCGCGACACGGCGCATAATTCGCAGGATTTAGCACACAATAAAACACGGCGCGAGTTTCTCACAGATTCGGCAAAACTCGCTGGAATCACGGCATTAGCAACCGCGCTACCACTAAGCGCGAAATCAAATCAAACTAAAGGAGCAACGATGAATCTAACCACGACAGCAAAGCAAAACCACAGCAAACTTTTTGGCAACGCAAGCGCAAATTCAAACAATAGTGTGGCAAAAACCGACCCCGAGTTTATAGAAAATTACGCGAATTTCGCCTTTGATGAAGTCTTTGCAGAAAGCAAAAGCATTGACTTGCAAACGAGGCTAAAGCTCATCTTAGCCGCGCTTATCGCGGTGCAGGGCAAGGCGGAGTTTCGCACAATGCTTACTGCCGCGCTAAAAAACGGCGTAAATCCTATCGAAATCAAAGAGATAATCTATCAAACCACGCCATATATCGGCATTGGCAAGAGTATGGACTTTTTGCTTTTGGCTAATGAAGTCTTTAAAGCACAGGGAATCAAACTCCCACTAAAGCCACAAGGAACGACTACGCGCGAAAATCGAGCTGAAAAAGGGCTAGAAGTGCAAAGGAAGTTTTTTGGCTCTGCTATTGACAAAGGCAACGCTAGTGCGCCACAAGATGAAAAGCATATTCGTAAATTCTTAAGCGCGAATTGCTTTGGGGATTACTATACGCGCGAGGGCTTAACGCTAAACTTTAGGGAGCTACTTACATTTGTGATTTTAGCCTCTCTTGGCGGGGCGGACGCGCAAGTCAAAGCGCACATTCAAGGCAACTTAAATATCGGGCATAGCAGGGCATTTCTCATCGAAGTAATCACCGCGCTTGTGCCTTATATCGGCTATCCGCGCTCTTTAAACGCGCTAGCTGCACTTGATGAGCTGACACTGAAAAATAGTTAAAATCTAGGATTTGCCAAAAGATTCGCGCTAATGATTCACAAGTTATAATTTGATATAAAAAAGGATAAACAAATGACATTCTTACACAAAGTTTTTAGCCTAAAGGACGGCGAATTTAAGATTTTGGCACTTAGCTTTGCCTTTATTTTCGCGCTTTTTAGCTCATACTCTTTGCTTCGCCCTGTGCGCGATGCGCTGGGCTTAAGCGGCGGCGATAGTGAGCTAAAGTGGCTGTTTTTAGCGACATTTATTGCGTGTATCATTGCCTCACTCGTGCTTATGTGGCTATCTACGCGCGTCAAAAGGCGATTTTATATCGATTGCGTGTTAATCTTTTTTGGGCTAAATTTGCTTGGATTTTACGGCGCAATGCGCGGTGTCGCAAACGATAGCGCGGAGTTTATTTGGCTATGTCGAATCTTTTATGTGTGGGTGAGCGTGTTTAATCTTTTCACATTCTCTAGCGCGTGGAGTTTGCTAAGCGACATTTTTAGCAAGGAAGCAAGTCAGCGACTTTTTGGCATTATCGCCGCAGGGGCGAGTCTTGGCAGTATCGCTGGGGCGGCAAGTGTGAAGTTTTTGGTCGCGCATATCGGCACTAGCAATATTATCTTTGCCTCAATGATTTTACTAGGAATCGCGCTAGTGCTAAAATACGCGATGATTGCGGAGATTTCGCGCTTTGAGAGTGCGGAATCTTTGGCGCGATTTAGCAAAACGATTGGCGCGAAAAATCCCTTTGTGGGCTTTAGCCTCATCATAAAATCGCGCTATTTGCTTACGCTGTGCGCTTTTGTATTATTGCTTACTAGCGTTTCGACTTTTCTTTATATGGAACAAGCGCGAATCATAAAAGAGCTTTTTCCCACACGCGAGGCGAGAATCGCAGCGTTTGCAAATATCGATTTAATCGTGCAAAGCTCCGCGCTCTTTATCCAAATCTTTCTAACCGCCAAAATCGCGCAGTTTTTCAAGCTAACCACAATGCTAGGTGCGCTTGGATTCATCATCAGCTTTGGATTCATAGTCCTTGCATTCACGCACCCAGCGTTTTTGCCGTTTGTGATTGTGATGAGTTTGCGCCGAGTAGGCGAATACGCGCTAGTCAAACCAGCGCGAGAAATGCTCTTTGTGCCTTTAAGTAGCGATGAAAAATACAAAGTCAAAAATTTCCTTGACGCCGTAGTCTATCGTGGTGGAGACGCTTTGAGTGCGCAAGTGGAGGGTATTTTCGCAAGTTTGGGCATAATGGTAGTGTTGCTAGTGGGTGCTGGAATCAGCTTTGTATGGGGAATCTTAGGCGTCCTTTTAGGCAAAGCGTATCAAAATAAGAATGAATAGGGTTAGGTAAATTTTATAGGATTTGGTTTCCCAAAGACCAATCTACTTCACACACAAAAATCATCTCTTTGTGGTTTTTAAATTCTGTCTTGCCCGTGCTAAATGCTTTGAAATCAAACTCGTATTTGTGCGTAGTGCCGAATTTTTGCAAAATTTGGGTGATTTGTTCCTCATTCATTCGCGTATTGCTTCTAGGATTTGCCAAAGTGGTGTTATTATAAGTAACAAACAAAATTTTGGCACATTGTGCTAGATTTTCTATGAGATTTTCAAAGGCTTGTTTTGCCTCGCTTTTGCAGTATTTGCTTACATTTTCAGGCGTAGGCTTTTTTGCCACACCATAGAGTTTAGGCTTATCATTTTTGCTTAAAGTTTCAAGTAAATGATAAAATCTCGCATACTGCCTAGAATTATACGGCGGGTCGATAAAGGCTATGTCGATTTGGCGTTTTTGCTTGACAAAGTCTTGCACCAAAGCATTAGAATCCTCCCGAAAAATCTCACATTCACAAGCCAAAGGCTCTATTAGCTCAAAGCGAAATCTATCTTGCAAAGCTACATTTTTGCGATACGCATCATAGTGCCCGACCGTATTTGCCACCCTATCAGTGCTATAAATAAGGCTTGAAAGCAAAATATAAAATTCTTTTTGCGTGATTGTGCCTAAGCGCAAAAGATTGTCTAAATCATCGCGGATATGCCCGATAATGCTCGAATCTGCAAGGCTAAAAAAGAGATTGCCAAAAGAGTGTGTGTAATAATTTGGGGCAATTTTGTTTAAATTTAAATCATTATAGCCTTGCGCTATGCGTTGTAGCTTGGCAATGTCAAACGATTCCTTACCAAAAAAGCCCTTATAAATCGCGTAATTTGCGTGCAAAAAGTCATTTATGATAAAGTGCGTAAAGTGTGGATTGCTAGATTTTAGTCCATAATTTCGCATAAAGTATTCACTCACCACGCCCGTGCCTGCAAATACATCAAAAAAACTTAGATTTTGCCTATCTTTTAGTGCTCTCAAATGCTTTAAAAAAACGCTATCTATATAGGCTAAAAGCCTTGTCTTTGCCCCTGTGTAGCGGCGTGATGAGAGTTTATACATTACTAATCTTTAAAGAGTTTATAAAAGGCAAAATCTCATTTTCATACCACTTGCTACCCCAATCATTTTTGCTTTCAAAAAGCGTGTGAAAGTGTGGAATTAGGCTTTGATAGTTGCGCTTTGATTGTAAGATTTTGATAATCTCACTTGTGCTAAGTGGCAAGATATTCATTCCTTTGATAAATTTTGTTTCTTTTTCAAAATAACAATATATTCTGCTCCTAAAATCATTTAGCACATTTTTATCTAAATACGGAGCGATAAATATTCCAAAGGATTTTTCTTGCATTGTAGAATCTAGATTCAACAACAAATTTCCCAAATGCCTTGAAACGCTTTCCATTTCTGCGCGTCTTTGATTTGTTTTTTCAGTAAGCGTTACCTCTATCATCAAAGCGTGATTGTCATAGTAAAATATAAAATCCGCTTCACCGCCCACAGCGTGGCTTTTTGGCAAAAGATTTGAATCAAGGCTAAGCCCAGCTCCCAAAATCCTATCTAAATTTTCATCATCAATATAATGCCAAGCAATAGCAATAATATACTCAAAGATTGTAGGAATCGTAGCCTCTGTGGTTACTTTTTTGATAATTTTTTCATCATTTTTTCTATCCTCAAAAAGCCCTAAAATCTCAATGATTTCATCTTTTTTGAATTGTAAATCAATAAGATTTTTTAGCTTTTGCCTATCGGTATTTTGTTTGTAGTTTGTCAAATCGCCTTGATTTGCAATGCCATATTTTTCAAAAAATGCCTTAAATTCTTTGTCGTTAAAATACTCACTCAATAAATCTTTTGAGACTTTATTTTTAGCGATTTTATCCAAAATCTCGTTACGCTTAGAATGCGCTAAAATCATCTTAAAGACAAGATTTAGACTAACTTTATCTTTATCAAATTCAAAAATCCCAGATAGATTCAAATATCTGCGGTTTAAGTCGCAATAATCATCTAAATTTGCCTCTAAACGAGAACGCATAATCAAATCATAAAACCTTACGCCAAATGCTTTTAAATCCCCAGCGCAAACAAAATCATAGACTTCTTGTAGCTTTTCCTCTTTTTTGGTGGCTTGGCTAATATAGGGCAAATAAAGTTTTTTAAAATTTAAAAACTGGGATTCACATTGTGGCGAAAGTAGATTTTTAAGCATTTTGTTATCTTTGCTTTTTCGCAGTGGCAAAAAGATTTTTTCTAAAACGCTTATAATGCTAATAGCCGTTGCATCGCCTTTTGCAGTTTTGAAGTAATCCGTTTTAAATGAGCCTTTTTCTAAGTCGGCTAAAAAGTCATTCAAATTTACAGAATCTGCAACCTTTATAAAAATTGTGTGATTTTTTATGCTATCTATAAAATTTTTTGTGGTTTTAAAATTGTTGATTAAAGGCAAAAGTGTGAAAATATCTAAACTTATTTCGCCCTCAAATTCTCTAAAAACTTCTAAGTATTTTTGCAATAAATTTGGCGATTTGGCAAAATTAAGCTGTGCTTTTAAGAAAAATAAAGATACCAAATCAATTTGCAAAAATTCATTATTGATTTTGTAGGCTTGATTTTTGATAAGTTCTAAAAGCTCGTAGCCTTGTGGTGTGATGACTTTTTCTTTTCTTTTGATGAGATTTAAATCCTCTAATGGTGCGGATTTTACTCTTGCATCCTTTGTGCCAAGTTGCGTTGTTTGATTTTTATTATCCAAAAGATTGTGTGCTTTAAAAAGCTCTAAATAGCGGATTTGTAGCTCTGAATCATTGCTCCAAATGTCATTTTCATCGGCATTTGAAAACAGCTCCTCAAATAAAATTAGCTGTGTCTCAAAATTAAAAAGTAGATTTTTTACCCTCAAACTTGTATTGCCAAAATAATCATATTGCGTTTTCATTGTTCCGCCTTAAAATTCACAACCAGCACTTCGCTAGATTCTGCTCTTTTGGTTTGATAGTTGCAGTTTTTGTAAGAAAAGTCCAAAAAATGCGTGTGGAATTTGGGGTTAGATTTTAGCCAAGTAGCAAGAATTTTATGCTGCCTGC
>JBNMKJ010000014.1:0-51666 GCA_050874285.1 Helicobacteraceae bacterium
AATCGCACCACTTCCAAATGCCCCTCAATAGCGGCAAGCATTAGCGCGGAACAGCCGTCATTGTCAATGTCATCAATATCTGCGCCGTTATTTAGCAATAATTTCACAATCTCCAAATGCCCCTTTTCAGCCGCCCAAATAAAGGCATTCCAAGCGTTGTTGATAGTGGGCTTGAAATGCGCCCCCGAATCTAACAAAAACTGCACCACTTCCAAATGCCCCTTAAAACTCGCACTCATAAGCGCGGTGTAGCCGTCTTTTTTGGCAGCATTGACATTCGCACCATTTTCCACCAAAAACTTCACAATCTCCAAATGCCCCTTAAAACTCGCACTCATAAGCGCGGTGTAGCCGTCTTTTTTGGCAGCATTGACATTCGCGCCATTTTCCACCAAAAACTTCACAATCTCCAAATGCCCCTTAAAACTCGCACTCATAAGCGCGGTGTAGCCGTCATTACGCGTTGCGTTGATATTTATGCCATTTTTGACTAAATACTGCACGATTTTTAGGTGCTTAAACGAACACGCCCACATAAGCGCATTCCACCCATTTTCATCAGCGGCGTTAATATCCGCGCCTTTTTTGTGTAAAAATCGCACGATTTCCAAATAATCAAACGAGCTTGCAAGCATAAGCGCGGTAGTTGAATCATCGCGTCTAGCATTGACATTCGCGCCATTTTCCACCAAAAACTTCACAATATCCGTATGCCCCTCGCTAACAGCACTCATAAGCGCATTCCACCCGTCATTATCGCTATCATTAACATTGACATTTAAATCAAGCAGTAGCGACACAACGGACTTATTCCCGCTAAGTGCGGCAAACATTAGCGCGGTGTAGCCGTTATTCGCGCGTAAATCTAATCTCGCGTCATTATCAAGCAGGAATTTCACCATTTTGTAATTCCCGTCCTTACACGCCCACATAAGCGCAGTACAGCCGTCATTATCGCTGACATCGATATTCGTGCCATTTGCGATAAGATATTTTACGCTATCCATTTTATCCTCGATGACAGCTTTTATAAATTCTTGTTCTAAAACGCCCACCTTGCAATTCTCCATAAATTTAAATTTTAAAGCCAAAATTATACATTATAAAAACAAAAATAGCCTTGAAAAGTTAGCAAAATTTTGTGTGTGGTTTAGAATCTGCAAAATATCAGCGCAACTATCTAAACTAGGCAAATTTTGCAACCATAAAGATTCGTCATTTTTTTAGCTCTGCTCTTTATACGCTACCGCGCATTCTTTGGCAATCTCGCGAATCTGCAAGATATAATCCTGCCTTTGCGTTACGCTAATTGCGCCCCTTGCATCTAGCACATTAAAAAAATGCGAACACATCATCGTGCAATCATACGCAGGGAGCGGGAGATTCGCACGGAGCGCAGACTTTGCTTCTGCTTTAAATTTATCAAAAAGCAAAAAAAGCATATTAGTGTCTGCCACCTCAAAATGATACGCCGAAAATTCTCTCTCACCGCGCTTATGCACATCTGCGTAAGAAACAATTTTGCCATTATTTTCGCTAAAAACTATGTCAAAAACGCTTTGCTTATTTTGGATATACATTGCCAATCGCTCCACGCCATAAGTGATTTCAATGGGCGTGGGGTGGCACTCTAAGCCACCGACTTGCTGAAAATATGTAAATTGCGTGATT
This sequence comes from Helicobacteraceae bacterium, assembly GCA_050874285.1. Classification (GTDB taxonomy): domain Bacteria; phylum Campylobacterota; class Campylobacteria; order Campylobacterales; family Helicobacteraceae; genus NHYM01. The sequence goes on from JBNMKJ010000014.1 coordinate 1,672, forward strand.
TCCATTCCATCTAGCCACACTTCCCAGCCAAGCCCCCACGCACCCAGCGTAGGCGACTCCCAATTATCCTCGATGAATCGAATGTCGTGTGCTTTTGTGTCGATTCCTAGCACTTCTAGGCTTTTTAGGTAAATTTCTTGTATATTTTGTGGGCTTGGTTTGATTAGCACTTGGAATTGATAATAACTTCCTAGTCGATTTGGATTATCCCCATATCGCCCGTCTGTGGGACGCCGTGAGGGCGCGACATAAGCCACACTCCAATCGCCCGAATCTAATGAGCGCAAAAGTGTTGCAGGGTGAAATGTCCCCGCACCCGCTGGAATATCATAGGGTTGCAAAAGCAAACAACCCTCATTTTTCCAAAAATCTTGTAATTTTAATAGTATATCACTAAAACTTAGCATTATTCACTCTCCTTGTTTATTTTTTGATTGCAAACGATTCGTGCGATTCGCTCGATTCGTGCCACTTTTTTCATCTTTTGGCACAAAAATGCCACATTCGCCATTGCCTAACGATTTTAGCACTTCATAGCCTTTGACTTTATCAAGCACACTAAGAGCCTTGCCATTTGTGGCGTAAGTGTCCTTGCAACCCAAAATGATAGGCTTATTTTGCTCGACATATTTGGCGAATCGCTCATTTATATCTGGCATAAATTTTGCCCTATCATAGATTTGATAATAATATGGGAATTTATGCGCGAGTGCGACATTGCCACCATAAAAAAGTAGCGGAAAATTTGAGGCAATGCTTTCTAATTCGCCGTCAAAAATAATGCTTTTTTGCGGATTTTTCGCGCTGTATTCGCGCAGTTTTGTTAGCGAATCTAACTTATCATTTGCGTATTCATTTTTAACGATGAGATTCGCATAAGGCGTCCCGCTTGGCATTCGTGTGTGATTTTGCTTTGTGCGTAAAAGCGTGTTGTAGTAGTTCCACTTAAATGCCTCGCTATATTGGCGCAATTTTAGGTTGTGAATCGCTAGGAAAATCACCGCGATTGCCAAAAGCGAAGTGATTTTCGCGCCCTTATTGTAGAGTGATAGGCGCAGGGCATCGATAAATAGCCAAATTCCCACCATACACTGCACTTTCATTCGCGCGTCCTCTTGTATGGGATAGTTGAAAACAATCGTGGATAGCGTAATTAGCGCGGTGATAAACTTAATGCTATCCTCATTTAAAATCGCTTGTTTGCTGAAATATAATATTAGCAAACGAAACGCAAAATAAATGCACGAGATAAAGACAATAAGCCAATATCGCATATTTTGCATAATCCGCCCGTGCCAAGTGTCATCATTGCTAGTGTAGTTAAAAATATGTGCTGCCATATTTGCAAAGTCCGCTGGGTAGCCTTGCATAGGCTGTGCCATAGAGACTAGGGGCAAAAGCGATGAGTATAAAATCTCTAGCCCCTCAAAGCCATTGCGTAAAAACACAAACGCCAAAAACGCCACATTAAAGCACAAAAATGAGACTAGCACCACGCGCAAAATCTCTCTATACACCCTTTGGCTAATCGCACTCACATTGTATAAAATGATAGGAATCACAAAAAACACAGACAATATCACAAGCCCTTGCTGACGCATATACGGCAGACAAAATATGACAAATCCCACCACCACAAGTCGCCACACTTTTTTGTCCCTAATATACGCGCATAGAAAGTAAATCCCCACCGCGACAAAACTCATAAAGATATGATTAAACCACGGCTGGTCATTGCCCTGAAAGCTAATTATCATCGTAAGAATCGCAAATTTCGCCCAAAGATTCGGCATTACTAACCGCGCCGTTTTGTAGATAAAAACAAGTGCCACAAAAATCGCCACGCCGCCTACGCCCACAGCGAGTGTGATTTGGCTAATGCCAAAAATTTTTAGGAAAATCCCCACCACAATGGGGATAAAAACAGAATGTGGCGAGTAAAAATCAATGCCCGGCAATATGCCCTCTGCCACCATTGCGCTTAAAAATGTGAAAAACGCCAAATGGTGGTCGTGGTGCTGTCCTACGCCGTCATCGTATTTCATAAACTGCCCTGAGGCAAAGGAGCTTACAAGTAATAAAAACGCCACAAACGCCCAAAATGCGACTTCGGCAACGAATCGGAGGGCGATTTTGGCGAGTTGCTTTTTGCTTTGCGCTTTTAGATTATGCACGAAATCCGCCACATTTGCGGACAAAACACTAGGAATCTGTATGAAAAAAAGCTTAAATTGTTGCAACGAATCCTTTTTAAAATCCTTTGGATTAAGCGAATCTTTTGTGCTTTTTGTCATATTTTTCGCTGAAACTTTCGTGTTTTTCGCCGAATCTTTTGTCGAATCTTTTGCCATCGCGCCTACTTTACTTAAAATTATTATTGCCAAATCTATAAAAGCCACAATTTTAGCGAATCATAAGTTTAATCATACTTAAAAATCGCCACTTTGCAAATCTAAAGATGAGATTTAAAAGTTTTTGTGCGAATCGCAAACGCAAAAATTTTGCTATACTTTTGGGTGAAAATTTAATTTAAAGGATTTATTGATGATTTTAGAATTTGAGGGCAAAAAACCAGCGATTCACCCTAGTGTGCGGATTTTTGATAATGTCAGCATTATCGGCGATGTGAGTATTGATGAGGATTCAAGCGTGTGGTTTGGAAGCGTCCTACGCGGGGATTTAAACAGCATTAAAATCGGCAAACGCACCAATATACAGGATTTGGCGATTATCCACACTTATCAGCCCGATGAGGGCGCGTTTCCTAACGGACTGCCCGTGATTGTGGGAAATGACTGCACGATAGGGCATAGAGTTACGCTCCACGCGTGCAAAATCGGCAATAACTGCCTAATCGGTATGGGTTCAGTAATCCTAGATAACGCTGTGGTGGGCGATGAGTGCTATATCACGGCGGGAAGTGTGCTACTAAAAAACAAAAAATATCCGCCAATGTCGCTAATCTCGGGCAATCCCGCCAAAATCGTCCGCCCACTGCAACCCAAAGAAATCGAGGCGATAAAAAAAGAAGCACAATTTTACTTGGAGCTAAAAGCACGATATTTGTAACTTTTGGTAGCGTTAAGGGCGAATCTGTGGGGATTTGGCGAATCGCATAGGTTTGCCGTAGATTCGTCATTGCGAGGCGCACGAGCAAGGCGAGTGCAACGAAGCAATCCAAAAATATAATGTGGATTGCCACGATTCGGCGAATCGACGAATCTCTCAATGACAGCGTGTAGTGATTTCACAATGATTTCACACTAGATTTTGCACAAATCTAGTGTGATTAAAATCTCTAATCCTCTGCCATTGTCGCAAATACGCCGATTGAAGCGGCAATAATCGTTGCTAACTCTATACGCGCAATTGAATTACCACTTTGTTTGACTTGCGCGAAATGCTTTTGAATGTCCTTAATATGGCTACATTCTCGCTCTGTCAAATTAGCAAATCCATCAATCTCTTTGGCAAATACGCGCATATCATCTATGCCTATATGCAACATTATCTTTTTTGCTTTATTTGCTAACAATTCCGCATTTTGCGCTGTATGATAGCACGAAATCGCACTAAAAGCTATCTTTTGCGCTATATCCTCTGTAAAATACATAAAGTCATCTTGCGCGTAAGACAGCCCACATAACAACGCTAAGCCTATTAAGATTCGCTTCATTTTATTCTCCATTTTTGAAATCGCTTGGCATTACTAACGATTCCACGATTTTAATAAAACATATTGTCATAATTTGTAATCTCTACAATATCGCCATACATACTCTCATATCCCACATTATATTCTATATTACCCTTACGATAAGGCACTTCCATAATCCACACCGTTGCCGCGCATAATGACTTTTTGCTTTTTGTGTCTATGGATTTTGTAGTGATATTTTCAATCTTTTTATCTATTTGAGTTGCCAAATCCCAATTTTCCTTATATGACAATTTAGGATATTTTGAGCGATATTCATCTGTTAGATTAGCATTAAAAATCCTTATCATCGCCTCTATGGCTTGTTTATCATCGCATTTGGGTATATTATTCTCATCTTTTGGTGTATAGTCAAGGACAGAGTTAGAAAAATTTTTAAAAGCAACAATTTTATCGCCACCATTTTCATCTTTTGAGTAGCTCTCTTTTAGTAATTTACAAAAATCGCTACTATCTTGTAGTTTGCTAGGATTAAATTGCATAGTTTCCATATTTGTATTTATCCATAATAGCGGGGTTCTGCCACTATCGCAACCTATTAGATATATGCCATCATCAGCCACTTTCCACCTACGGCTATTTATCCCGCTTATGCTTATAATCCACTCGCCCCACGATTCGCCTGTCGGTGCTTGAGCGGATTTAGTATCAATGGCATTTACAAAAACATTTGCAATTATTGCTTTTTGCGCTTTTTCCATATCGTGTCTTGTATTTACCATTTTTGATACAGTGAATGTTGAATACGATTCGGCACAAAGCATTTTGATTGACGCTATGCCAAGCGACATAGCTAAAAATATCATTGTTGTTAATTTCATTTTATGCCCTTAGCTATCAAATAAAGTGCCATAGTCCTCGACTTCCACTATGACTTTTTTGTCATCAGTGAATTTAGCACTATATTTTATTGTGGCAGTTTTCTTATCGCCCGGAATTGGAATGCTGACTTTAGCACTACACATAGATTTCTTTGCCTTTTTGTCGCTTAACTCTGTTGTAACGCTGTCAATATTGGATTTTAAAAATTGTTGCACTAACACTAAATCATCTGCGGAAATTTCCCCAGCTGCTACCCCAAGATTCATAACAGTCGATATAAAATTATTTACCTCATCTTTGACTTTTGCTTTTACCGCTTCATCGTTGCATTCAGGTGCGCCTCCACACCCGCTAAATGTTATGCCTACTAGCATACTCATCACACTTACCGCCACTATTTTACCTATTTTTTGAATTGTAATTTTTCTCATCTTTTATCCTTTCATTTTATTTGCTTTTTATTTTAACGCCACCTAAAGATTATTCCTTGACATAGATAAAACCTGAGTAATCTTTTGAAAATTATCATTTTTTATCCCCATATACACAAGAAACAAATCCACAATCGCCCATATAATAGAGACTATCGCCCCAATTACAGTAAGCGTAAATACAAGTTTTGCGACACCTAGCCCAATATCGCCCTTATAAAATCTATCTACCCCAAATGGACCCAAAAATAATCCTAGCATAAGCCCTATAATAGGATTTTTTAATGGTAGCATAGCCAACGCCGATAAAGTGTCATCGTCCGCCTTTTCAAGTGATTTTGATAGATTAAATACCTGCTCACTTGGAATCTTGCCGTCCCAAGTGCTAACTAACATTACAGACCTATTCATTTTTGCCTCCTTTATTTGCTTTATAATCTGCTATTGTTGTCATAAACTTTTGCATATTGTCTTTTAAAATACCAGTCAATACAACTTGTGAATCAACATAGTGAAAATACAATATAAAAACCGCCAAAAATAATATTAAACCTATGGTTATAGGGTTATTATACATAATCATTTGAATGATAAATGCCAAGCTAGTCGCACCAATGCTAATTGCCAAAAGAATTTTGGCAAATCTCTTATCGCCTTTATAGAATCTACCAGCACCTAAACACCCAAGCCATATAGACAAAAACCGCCCATTTAGTGGCTCTTTTAGATTCATAGATTCAATTAGCTTTTTTGCTTCATCATCATCAAAATCCGCAATTTCCGCCAACGCCAACGCCTTATTTGATTTGGTAAGTTTGCTCCCCAAATCCAAAGAAAGATTCTCTAATGCTTCTTTTGTCATTTTTTATCCTTTCATTTTAGTATAAATTGCTTTTAATGCCTTTGGCGCGTAGGTTTTGATAAACTGCGCACCAAAATCCTTTGGCGAATCTGCTATCGCCTCGATAAACTCACTTGTGCTTTGCAATGTCTTTGTCTCTTTAAATTCTTTTAAGACTTTATCCAAATTCGCACTTGTCTTTAGGCGATTTGCCTCCATTTCAAGCATAGTGATAAACGCACTACACGATATTTCCACGCTTTCGCTATTTAAGCTATACTCGAAATTTTCCTGCACCTTTTCTTTTAGCTTAGATTCAAGAACGCTACGATACACGGGGTTTTCGATGACTAGCTTAATGCGCCCTTTTGTATTTGCGTCTTTTATAGCGATTTTCCCATTTACAAAGTCGCTTAAAAAATTCGCAAATATATCTTTGTATTCATCATCGTCCATAAATTTAGCTGCAATATTTTTCTTACTCGCCTTGATTTTACTCGCCGTAGTTTTTAGCAATCGCTCATTTTCCGCATTTGATAGCGAATCTAAAAAGTGCGCTGAATCATATTTATTAAAAAGATATAGCACATAGTCGCAAATGTCATTTTTTTGCCGTGAGAATAGCTCATCATCGATAATCTTGCCCCATAGCTCATCGCAAAAGGCTTGTGGATTATCTATTTTGGGCTTATATTGTTCGCTCATTTTTTCCTCCTTTATTTTTCTTTGCAAGGTGCAGGATATACTGTAAATCCACTGGAATTATCACTAACGCATCTTTTATAAAAATCACTAAAATCTTGCGATAACCATTCTTGCTTTTCTTGCTCATCACCACATTCGATTTCATATCCATTTGCAAAGCATCGTATATCATCAAATTTTTTACAAATGCCATTTATGTATCTTGTTGTAACGCTATCACTAAGTTCGCAATTTTCACATAGCTTACCATCACACCAAGTTTTTCTCCATTTGGTATTATCTGCAAAACCATTACACAAAAGATAGTCATCTTTAACTATTCCCCCTTTAGAAGAAACACAATAAGTTTCAAAAGGCGAAGTTGTATTTATGCGACGAATAGCACGGACAATGTAGTTATTGTCAATTGTCTCTAAGTATTCTTTAGTAATTAGGACTTCGTTATTTAGTGTTCTCCTATATATTGATTTACCATCTTTGTATTGTGTTTTAGTTTGCTGAATGTTTTGCTCAAATTTAGTTTCCTTAACTTCCACGCAACCCTTTATTTTATCCTCTTCGCTTACACATTGCTTTGCCATTGATAGCTGAATACTCTCCCAAGTATCGCTAACCTTATCACACGCCACGAATCCAAATGCTAGAAAGCCTAGCACGAATATTTTAAGTAATTTTGTCATTTTGACTCCTTTGTTATTTTTTTTTCGCCCTATTTGTAGGGCGAATCTTTTGCTTTTTTCTTTAACCGCCACGATTTTGCCATTTTAGCCACGCGAATCTAAATGCGTGAAAATTTAAAATTTAAGTTTGCATTTGGATTCCTTTAAAAGTGGTGTGGGGAGTGGCAAATCTATGCCAAATCTTAAGCGCATAGATTCGCCTAAAGTGAGTGAATCAAATGCGATTCGTGAATCGCTAAAATGGATACTTCGCGCTATTGCCCTCAGTATGACGGAGCGGAGGCGATTCATCATTGCGAGACTTGCCTTTGGCAAGGTGAAGCGTCTGTGCGAAGCACCGACCCACACTTGCAAATCCAAAATACGCAAATCTGCGCCCCACCTCGTCATACTGAGCGTAGCATTTATGCGTAGCGAAGTATCCAGAGCAAAAGACTTAAAGCAATAAGTAAAATCAATGAGATAAGAGCGAATCAGACGGATAGCGTTGGATTCGTAAAAATAGCGTAGGTTTTTAGAAAGCGATTCGTGGGTTTGACAAAGAGCTAAATAAAGGGTGTATTTCCCCCCCCCCGCAAGTGCGTAAGCTAGGTGGATTCAAGCGATTTGCATAGTTTAAGATTTTATTTTGATTTGATTTCAAAATTTGCCCTTTGTTTTTTCCTAAAAAATAACTTTGTAATTCTAATTTTGATTCACTAAAAGTTGGCTTAAAAAGTTGAAAATATTTTTTTAGTTTGGATTGCTTCGGGCAAAGCCCTCGCAATGACGAATCCGCCACGCCGTCATTGCGAGTGAGTGAAACGAGCGAAGCAATCTACGAATCCAAAAAAATAGATTGCCACGAGAATCTGCTACGCAGATTCGCACGATTCGCTAAAATAGCCTCACAATGACGGCATAGGCAATGGATTACTTTGTTTTGCAAAGCACTCTTTAATGACGAGGTAAAAAATTTTCATATTTATCCTTTGCAAAAGGCAAAGTATCCATATTTAGTAAATTATAAATCAAAGATTTTAAATAAATTTATTGTATTTTAAACGAAGTGTGGGCAAAATTGCTTAAAAGATTTTTTAAAGGATTTAACAATGGGCAAACAAAGCAAGACAAACTATCAAGCTGACTTTTCAAATATCAACAAAATAAACGGATTTTATCCAAAATGCCTAACAATGCCATTTGTGGCGTTTGCGATAATAATCATCGTGTTATTTTTTGTGGCGATTTTGCTATGTCGTGGCGGTGTGGCGGATTGCTGTAAAAGTGGCGTTGAATCCACGATAACACAAGAAAAACAAGATATAACCACACGCGAAATAAGCGCGGATAAAATTGGTGCATCGATTGCATTACGCCAACAAAAGCCCAAAGAGGCTTGGCAAATCGCACAAGAGCGATTTGTGGAATATAACAGCATTGATGAAAATTACAAGCTAAAGGAATCGCTATTTTTTGATAAAAATAGCTCATTTTTGGGTGCGAAACAACAAGAAAATTTTGCAAGAAATTTGCAAGAAAATGCCACAGAAGCTAAACTCGCCATTATCTTTGGATATGGCTGTGATTTGGGTAGCGAGGAATACAATGTCTATTTGATTGACAAGCGCATAAATCGCGTGGTAGAGGCGATAGCAAAGCAATATCCAAATATCAAAATCCTATCATCAAATGAGGGGCAATACAAAGATGACGCGGACGAGAAAACGCGTGAATCCGAGCGCAGAGTGGATATTTATTTTTATTAGTTTTTTGACTAAATCGCGCTTAAAATGACGATTGATTCGCTTTTAAAGTCCGCAAAATCCGCCTACAAAGGAAAGAGAGCGAATCTAGTATGCGAGACTTTACTAGCGCATTTTTTAGGACAAAATCGCGTTTTTTTACACGCAAATGGCGATAAAAAAATACAAGATATTTTAGATTCCACATTTGCTACTTCGTCATTGCAAAATTCCACAAATTTCACTGATATTTCGTCATTGCGAGGCGTTGCAAATGCCAAAGCAATCCAAACAAATAAAAAAATAGATTGCCACGATTCTATGCCACGCATAGAATCTCGCAATGACAAAGATTCATTACCACAAGACGAATCTGCTTTGCAATCCAAACTCTTAGAATCCATTTCGCGCCTAAATGACGGCTATCCGTTAGAGTATATCACAAAAAAGGCTTCATTTTACGGAATGGATTTTTTTATCGATAAAGGCGCACTTATTCCACGCCCAGAGACGGAGCTTTTGGTGGATAAGGCAACGCAACTTATAGCGCGCCACAAGATTCAAAAAATCTATGAAATCGGCGTAGGCAGTGGGATTATCGCCATTACGCTTTGTTTGCTAAATCCGCGCATTCAAATAACAGCCACCGACATTTCGCCTACCGCTCTAACAATCGCGCAAAAAAATATCGCCCTAAAATCCGCGCTAGATTCCACGCTTAAGTCGCGTATTCGCCTAATCCACGCGGATTTATTGCAAGGCACGGATTTTACGCCAAAAGATTCGCTTATCATCTCAAATCCGCCCTATATCGCAGAGGATTACGCGCTTCCTAAAAATGTCGCATTCGAGCCAAAAATCGCGCTTTTTGGTGGCAAAAAGGGCGATGAGATTTTGCAAAAGATTATTGCGCTAAATGCGGACTTTTTATGTTGCGAAATCGGGCATAATCAAGGCTATTTGGCGGACTTTTTGGGGGCATATAAAAGCGTGGAATTTTATAGGGACTATGCGGGATTTACGCGAGGATTCGTAGCGAATCGCTAGTTTTTTTTCAATTTGTTCTGGGATATGCAATTTCGCACTTGTAAGAATTTTTGGGATTTCGCAGACTCTAAGTCTAGTTTTATCCCAAAATTTTCTACAAATACAAAAGCCACACCGCCATTACTTCGATTGTGATTCGTGCAAAGAACGAATCTATTAAAAAAATCAAATAAAAAAAATCCTTATTAAAGTTTTTGCTACTTTTTGCTTTTGCAAAAAGTAGAGTCCTCTCTACCTCGTCATTGCGAAGCGAATCATAGATTCGCGCAAAGCAATCCAAAAGTAAAAAAACTCAATCCGCACAAATCAAAAAAATAATTTTTAAATTTTTTTGCTAAAATCACGCCTTAAAAAAATCTTACCCCAAAGGATATTTGATGAACTCACAGGACAAATCCACCCCAAAAATCGGCATTGTGATTCCAATCTACAATGTCGCTCCATATTTTCGTGAATGCTTAGATTCGGTGGCAAATCAAACTTATGGCAATTTTCACGCTGTTTTGGTAAATGACGGAAGCATAGATAATAGCAAAGAAATCGCATTAGAATATGTCGCAAAAGATTCGCGATTCGTGCTTATCGATAAAAAGAACGGCGGACAATCAAGTGCAAGGAATGCGGGAATAGATTATTTTAATGGCGAAATTGAATCATCGTTGCAAAATTCTACGAATTACACTATCTTTCCATCATTGCGAGATTCCACGAATCGCGCCCCTATTTCGTCATTGCAAGGCAAAGCCGAAGCAATCCACAAAAATAAAATAGATTACCACGATTTTGCTAACGCCGATTCTTGCAATGACGAATCTTGCTTGTATTGCCACAATTTGGCGTTGTCGAATCTCGCAATGACAAGTGAGGGCGAATCGTCATTGCGAGGAAGCGAAGCTGACGAAGCAATCCAAAAAAATAAAAAGATAGATTGCCACGAATTGGCTAACGCCGATTCTCGCAATGACGAATCCTTTTTAGATTGCCACGATTTTGCTACGCAAAATCTCGCAATGACAGCAAAAAGCATTTACGCAAACGCCACGCCCCCACAAATCGACTATATTATCTTTTTAGATTCCGATGATTTTTGGGAATTGGATTTGCTAGAAAGGTGCGTGGATTCGGCGTTAAAACATAATGCGCAAATTGTGTGGTTTAGCTGGAAAACATTTTATGACGGCATAGACAATCCTAGCGTCAATGGGGGGGGGGGGAATCCACTTGGCTTGGCGTTTATGGCTACACACAAGAGGGCGTCATAAGCAATGTCGATTGGTTTAATCGCGCCAAAGAGCGCAATCTTTATTTTGCAAATGGTTGGCATATATTTACGCAATTTTCGCACCTACAAACGACAAATTTGCGTTATTTGGAGGGTGTGATATGGGAAGATGTGCTGTTTGCGGAGCTACTTTTCGCGCAAAGTGAGCGCATTGCGATTTTGCCCGAAATGCTGGTAAATTATCGTGTGCGCCAAAATAATACCACGAATTTTGGCGGTGTAAAGCAAAAAAATCTGCCACCATTTGTAAAACCGCTGGAAAAATATTTTAGCGATTCAAATGAGGCGTGGGCGCATTTTTGCGCGTATAGCTGGTGTGCTATGGCAAGTGAATTTGTAAAATTTTGCGAGAGCTACGGCGATAAAGCGATTTGCGAGAAGTTAAAAGAATGCTTTTTAGGACATTTATTAAGCGAATCGTGCGCGATTTTTAATTTTCAAAGCGACCCGCACGGCGCAAAAGATATATTTGCAAAAGTGGCACGGCGATTTGGGCGCAAATATTTGCCACTTGATAAAAAGCAATTTGCCTATTACAAAGTGCCTATTTTGTGGCAAATTTATAGTATTTATCCATTTTTAAAAAGCGCAGAGCAAAAATTTCGCCATTGGCGCAAGGGGCTTTTAAAGAAAGCTAATAAATAAGATTTGCGTGAATCTAAAAATCTCTTTAAAATATTTTAAGTGGCGTGAAAATTTCGCAAATCTATCGAATCTAATCGCATTTTTGCTAAAATTACGCAATCACAAAGTGCGGAGCGAATATTGAAAATGCCAAAATTGCCACGAATCTTTACATTGCCAAAATTGCCGAGCTTAAGCAGAGAGCAAAAACGCAAAATTATTTTATTTTTCGCGCCACGAATCGCGTGGTTTGCAATGTGGCTACTCTACCTTACTTTGCGCAATAGATTCCGCATATCACCGCAGATAGCGCACTCAAACGCTATCTTTGTCGCGTGGCACGGAGAGCTTTTAATGCTTCCATTTCTCTACCGCAAAATCCGCAAAAAACCTAATATTTTTATCATCGCAAGTGAGCACTTTGACGCGGAACTCATCGTGCGAATCTGTGCGTGTTTTGGTATGCAAAGCATTCGAGGTTCAAGCACAAAGGGCGGTAGGCGCGTAATAATCCAAAGCATAAACCGCCTAAAAGAAGGCAAAGACATAGCCATAATGCCAGATGGTCCGCGCGGTCCATACCACTCTGTCGCCGATGGCGCGGGGGCAATCGCGCAAAAGACAGGGCTACCGCTAGTCGTCCTGCAAGTGCGCCCCACGCGCTTTTGGGAGCTAGATTCGTGGGATAGATTCCGCATACCAAAGCCATTTTGCGCGATAGATTACCGCGCAAGTGAGCCATTTTTCATCGCCCCCACGCTATCAAACGATGAGGCAAAAGATATTATCTATAAAGCGATGATAAAAGATTAACAACATTGCTAAATATTGAAGGCTTATGCCACCACGAAATCGCCTCTATAAATGTGTTTTTACTTATTTTTCTTTTTCGCCCTTTTTAGCATAGCCTCTACGCTTCCGCTGTAAGGCATTTTATCGGCAGGAATGCTGTCATCATTTAGCATTTCAGGGGCTTGTGCGCTATTCATACTTGCGATTTCGCTCCGCAAATCGTCCTCAAAATAAGTGTAGTGCATAGCCGCGCTAATCACGCCCTGCGTCTTTTGGATACGCTCCAAAAGCGCGATTTCGCCACTTGTATCCTCTGCCTCAATCACGGCGATTATGGTGTTGTTTTCTTTTAGAGCGACTTCTACGCCATCAATCTGCGCAAGATTTGCACTTGTGCGCTCCAAGTCATTTGTATTTATGATAATGCTTGAAATATTCATTTTATGCCCCTTTGTGCGCTAGATTCGCCTATTTTAGACTCCAAAATAGCACTTCATTATTGCCAAATGTTGCAATAATCTTGCTCTTATCCACAAAAAGCACTTGGCTTGTGGGCGCATTGCCACCTACCAAAAGCGCGATTTTTGCCAACGACTGCGTGTCAAAAATCAAAATATCGCCATTTTCGTTATAGCTCACCGCCCCACGCAACGAATCCGCGCTGATTGCGGATACATAAGCGATAAATTCCGTTTTGATTCGCTTAAAATCGCCGTTTTCGAGATTATAAACGCCACAGATTTTATCGCGCCCTGCGGTGAGCGCGACATTTTTAGCCACGCCAAGCATATAGATATAATCAAAATTCGCACCTTTTAAAATGCGCTTTACTTCGCCACTTTTTAAATCGATAATATAAATCGTCCCGCCCTCTGTGGTAGAAATGGCAAAATTGCCATTTATTTGCAAATCCGTGAAAACCTCAAAATTTGGCTTCACACTCCATACAACTTCGCTCCGCGCGATATTGTAGCGGATAATCTCAAAGCTACGAATACTAAGCACAATCTCATCATCGCTCACAAAAAACGCATTTTTGATAATGCCGCTTTTTTCGCCTAGATTGATATTTGTGAGATTTTTGCCATTGCTAATAAAAAGATTCGAGCTATCGGGGCTATTTTGGCTAACAATCAAAATCTTTTTGTCATCAATCGTGTGCGTGTTAAACACACGCGGTGCGTTAGATTCGCCCCAAATGTCAGTGATATTTGGCAACTTAATCAAATCAATTTTTTTGCGCGTTTGCAAATCATAAATCTCTACTTCACCGCTATTTGTGGAAATGTAAAGCGAATTTTTATAAGTGCTGATATAATTTATCGAATCTTTGGCGGTGATTTTATGCGTGTAATTTAACTGCGCCAAATCCGCGCCAAATAGCGCACTCATCGCACCTAAAAGGCATAAGCTCAAAAATATAATCTTTTTCATTAAAATTCCTTAAATATGGATTGCCACGATTCCGCGCCTTCGCACGGAATCTCGCAATGACGGATTTTACCCACCCCACAGCCACCTTAATCAAGGAAGGGAGGACTCTACTTTTTGCGAAAGCAAAACGAAGCAAAAACTTTACTAAAGATTCGCGCTTGATTTACAAAAAACGCGTAAATTTTGCAATTACAATTCTAACTAGAAACTAATCCACTCACAAATTCTAGTATTTTTGATGAGAAATCGGGGTTGCGTAGCCACGAGCAAGGAAATAGAACTGATAGTTCATTGACGAAGCGAGTGGCAAGTCTCCCCGATTTATCGCAAAAAGACGAATTTGGATTAAGGAATCTTAGCTCCCTCATTTAACACATCTAACAAATTCGACTTCTTTTTATCAGATTCACTCCTAAAATCTGGCTTAAAATTATTGCCAATAAGCGGAGTGGCGTTTGTCATAGGCGCGTGGCAAAGGTTGCAATTATAGCGGCTATCCACAATGGCTTTGCCGACTTTTTTACCTTTTTTACCGCTAAATGTATCATACAAATGCGATGCAGGAACGGGCGTAGCTTTCATAGCCTCCGCGAACTCAGGCGCGTGGCAGGTTACGCACATATTCATATCCTTTGTAATCTCCATCATTCCCTCGACATCGTGCGAAATCATCGGTGGCGCGTTTTCAAAAGCGCGTTCAATGACTTGGCTTTCTCCCGCTGGTTTGGCATCGTAGGTGAAATTTGCAAATTCGATTCCACCCTCATCATCAACAGCAGTATCGCGGAATGACGCGATTTCCGCGTCCGTGCCACCACCGCAGCCCATAAATATCGCTCCCACAACTAATCCAAAAACTAAAAATGTAGTTTTCATCGCTAACTCTTTCATTTCTCTCTCCTTTTTAAAATATCAAAATCATAAATCCCAAATTGCAATGCGCCATCTTCGCATACTTCTATGCAACGACCGCATTTTATGCAATCTACGCTGTTGATTGTCCCACTTCGCGCACCGATTAAATCTAGCACTTGCGATTCAGGGCAAATCACTATACATTTATCACATTTGGTGCATTTGGCGTGGTTGTGGCGAATCTTTAGCAAACTAAATTTTCCCACTAAGCCATACATCGCACCAAGCGGACAAATATACCCACAAAAGCCATTTTTCACAAAGAATAAGTCAAATAAAAACACGCACAAGATTCCAAAGACACCAAAGCCCATACCAAAGATAATGCCACGATGTAGCATTGCAATGGGGCTTACTAAGTCAAATGCCGCCGTGCCTAAGATAAAGCTAAGCACTAGGCTAAGTGCCAAAACGCCGTATTTCGCGCGTTTAGCGACATTTAGCTTTTTTTGCGCGTTTGTTTGTGAGACGATTCGGCGCAAAAAATTTGCAAAATCCGTGATGATATTCATAGGGCAGACAAAGGCGCAATATCCGCGCCCAAGAAACGCCCCATAAATAAATAGCACGACAATAAATCCTAGCACCGCCTCAAAGCCGATAATCCCACCAGCCAAAAAAATCTGCGCGATTGATAGCAAATCGCTCATAGGCACAACCCAAAAAATAGTGGATTGATTCAAATTGCCTTGAAAAAAGCGATATGAAAAATGCGCACACACCGCAAACGCCACCAAGATAGCCACTTGAATCACGCGCCTAAGGATTAAAAAACGATATTTTTTTAGAAACTTCATTTTCGCCCTCCTTAAAATTCATCGTTGTTTAGGTAGTTTATCACGCCTTTTGAATCGCGCGAATTATGCTTTGAATCTTTGGCGGTGGCTTTGGATTCAATAGATTCTAATCTATTTTCGTCCTTTTCCTCCCAGCCTTTGACATAATTCGTGCCGACACTACCTAGCACAATACCTCGTGGCAACACCATAATCGCGGCTTTTTCAGTGATACAAGCCCTCTCACATTTTCCGCAACCCGTGCAAATATCGCTATCTACGATAGGTAGCAGAAATGTATGCTTGTTTGTGCGCTCATTTGCTTTGTATTCTAGCTTTATTGCCTCATCGATTAGCGGACAAGCGCGATAACACGCATCACACTGAATCCCCCAATACGCCACACAATTCTTTTCATCGACAATCGCCACGCCCATTTGCGCCTTGCGAATATCCATAGCACCCGAATCGCCCGAATCGCCCAATAAAGCCGAATCTAACGCCTTTGTCGGACACACAGGCACACAAGGCACATCTTCGCACATATAGCAAGGAATCTCACGCGGAATAAAATAAGGCGTTCCCGTAGGAATGGAATCCTCTGGCTTGGCGAGTTTTAGCGTATCGTAAGGACAAAATGTCGTGCATTTGCCACATTTAATACAAAGTTTTATAAACTCTGCCTCGCTTCTCGCACCCGGTGGGCGCAGGGCAAGTGGAGCCGCCTTTGCCTTGCTGACATAGCTACTCCAAACAAGCCCACTAAATGCTAGGATTCCAACCCCTTGAGCTGTTTTCAGCAAAACATTGCGCCTATTTTTGTCCATTTATTTTCCCCACTTTGACTAAAAAACTACGCTTTGTAAATCTTTACCGCACATTTTTTAAAGTCTGTTTCATTAGATAGCGGACAAGTCGCATCAAGGCAGACTTTGTTTATAAACACATTCTCATCAAAGAATGGCACATAAATCAGCCCTTTTGGTGGGCGATTGCGCCCTCTTGCATCAATCCTTGCTTTGACTCTTCCGCGTCTAGATTCTATCCAAATTATATCGCCTTGTTTCAAACCTTTTGATTTGACATCTTCCTCGTGCATATAGCAAAGCGCGTTTGGCACGGCGCGATAAAGCTCTGGCACACGCATAGTCATCGTTCCCGTATGCCAATGCTCTAGCACACGCCCTGTGCAAAGCCATAGCGGATAGTTATCATCTGGCATTTCCGCTGGGTCCATATATGGGCGGAAAAAGATTTTTGCTTTATTATCGATTGGCACTTTTTTCTCCGCGTCTGGTTTGCTTAGAGTTCCTGCTGGAATCGCCTTGCCCTTGTTGCCATAGAATGCAAATGCTTTGCCCTCTTTTTTGGCGTAGAAATCATATTTAGCGTTGAATCGCCATTGTGTTTCTTTGCCATCAACTACGGGCCACCTTAGCCCACGCACTTTGTGATAGGTGTCAAAGTCCGCCAAATCGTGCGCGTGTCCCACGCCAAATTTGCGATATTCCTCCCACAAATATTTTTGGATAAAAAATCCACAGCCTTTATAGACTTTGCCGTCCGTGCCGACTACATTGCGCTCATCGCCAAAGACTTCTGTGTTATCCACGCCTTTTAGCATTTTGTCCTTAACGCTAAATTTCTTAGCGTCCGCGTTTGCATAAAGCACATCATAAAGCGTATCGGTTTCTTTGTAACCCATAGCTTTTGCCGCATCAAGCACAGGCTTTAGCTCTAACTTTGGATATGCCTTGCTCCACACATCTTTTAGCGTGAATCGCTTTGCAAACTCCATATACTGCCAAGTGTCGCTCATCGCTTCACCTTGTGGCAATACTTGCTGTTTCCAATGCTGAGTGCGTCTCTCCGCATTTCCATACGCGCCCCATTTTTCATAAATCATTGCAGTCGGCAAAATCAAATCCGCCACTTTTGCCGAAATGCCCGGATATGGCTCACTTACCACGATGAAATTATCTAAATCTCTAGCGGCATTTATCCAGTGATTCGCATTTGCGCTGTTGTGCCAAGGATTATTGACATGCACCCAAATCCACTTAATCGCCGAATCTTCCAAATCCCGCAAGATTTTCATATAAGGCGCACCGACTTTGCCATTTAGCGTCCCAGCGGGTAGTTTCCAAATCTTTTCAGTGATTTCTCTATGTTTTGGATTTGCAACCACCATATCCGCAGGTAAGCGGTGGCAGAATGTCCCTACCTCACGCGCTGTCCCACACGCACTAGGTTGCCCTGTGAGTGAAAACGCGCCACTGCCGGGCAGACTTTGCTTACCAAGTAGCAAATGCACCATATAGGCTTGTTCATTTACCCAAGTGCCTCTTTGGTGCTGATTCATACCCATTGTCCAAAAGCTAACGACTTTGCGATTTTTTTCAATGTAATAATCGGCTAGTTGTTTTAGTTTCGCTTTAAATGAATCAATGCTCTCGCTCGGGTCGCCTTTGGCGAGATTCGCCACAAAGTCAAGTGTATAAGGTTCTAGTGCCTTTTTAAAATCATCAAAACTAATGCTCCAATGATTGCCGCCTTTTGTGGCGTTGTCCATTTTTAGCGTGTCGCCCTCTTTGATGCCTAAATATTGCAGAGTTACGCCCTCATTTTTGCTAACGACTTTGCTAACTTGCTTTGCCACGGTATCTTTTTCGCTACTTTTAAATTTCGGGTGATTTGGATTATTTCGCATACCATAGCCGATATTGACGAATCCTGTGGCAAATACGCAGTTATCCGCGATAAATTTCTTATCATAAGCGTTGCGTTTGATAATCTCATTTGCGATATAGTTGAAAATCGCTAAATCCGTGTGTGGCTTAAAGATAATCTCAATATCCGCCAAATCCGAAGTCCGATTCGTATAAGTGGATAGATTGATGACTTTTACGCGTGAATTAGCGAGTTTGCGATTTGATACGCGACTCCAAAGCACAGGGTGCATTTCCGCCATATTCGCGCCCCAAGTTACAATCGTGTCCGTTAGCTCAATGTCATCATAGCAACCCGCAGGTTCATCAATCCCAAAGGTTTCCATAAACGCCACAACCGCACTTGCCATACAATGCCTTGCATTTGGGTCAATATTATTGCTTCTAAAGCCACCTTTGATTAGCTTGACAATCGCATAACCCTCTGGAATCGTATATTGCCCCGAGCCAAACATACCAATGCCCGTAGGTCCTAGCTCGTTGTATGTTTTTCTAAATTGCTTTTCCATTTCATCAAAGGCTCTTTTCCAAGAGACGGGCTGAAATTTGCCTTTTTTATCAAACTCGCCTTTGGAATTTACGCGCAAAAGCGGTTGCGTGATTCTATCTGCGCCATACATAATCTTAGCGCAAAAATATCCTTTGATACAATTTAGCCCACGATTCACGGGCGATTCGGGGTCGCCTTTGACGGCTACGATTTGCTTATCTTTCGTAGCCACCATAATCCCGCAACCTGTCCCGCAGAATCGACACGCTGCTTTATCCCATTTCCAGCCCTTTTCGCCTGTGGCGGCGTCTAGCGACTTTGGAATGGCGATACCAGCGGTTGCCGCAGCACTTGCGACAGCCGCATTTTTCAAAAACTCTCGTCTTTGCATATTTGTCTGCATACACTACCTCCCAAATTAAAATATTTTTAAAACAAAATTGTTTTAAAAACGAACAAATTTTATCACAAGTGAAAAACTAAAAAATTGACCTAAGTCAAGGAATATTATACAAATTTTTATATAACGCATTTTGCTTTTTATGCTCGAATCTATCCTAATGCACGAAAATTTTATGATTTTACCAAAAATAAAAAATGGAAAATTTCTAAAATTTTGCTTTTTGATTCGAGGCGACAATTTGCAAAAATCGTATTTTTTAGATTCATAAAAATTGTAGGTTTTATGATAGAATGCGCCAAAATTTTTAAGCTGTGATTTTACAAGGATTTGCAAATGAATATTTCTATCGATGATATTGCGCAAGTCGCGGAGTTTTTTAGCATTGTCCATCATATTCCGGGGCGGATTCGCATTCGCGTAAATGTCTCTAAGATTCCAGCGATTAAAAAATGGGCGCAAACAACGCAGTTAAGGGAATTTTTAGGCGAAAATGAGGCAAATGAAAATCTCATCATTGCACTTTTGCGAAAACTACCTGCGGTGAAAAATATCAAAGTCAATGCGATTATAGGAAGCGCGACTATCGAGTATGACAAAAATCTTTTTGCGCCTAATTTGTGGGAATCGTGGATAAAAAAAGAGCATTTAGATGAGATTCAATCGTGCTTAAATGCAATGAGCGCGGATTTGGCAAAAAAATGAGCGAATCTTTAGAAAAAACAAAAACAAAAAAAACTGCGCGAAATAGTGTGCGAAATAGTGTGCGAAAAACCACGCAAAGCGAATCAAAAAAGCGCGAATCTAAAAAAAACAAAACAAAAATAAGCAAATTACAAAGTAACGAATCTAGCAAAATAAAAAGCGATGAATCTAAAAAAACGCGCATTTTATTTTTAGCAATAAAAGAGCGGGAAAAATCGCTAAATTTTTATGAATCGCTTTGTGGTTTAAATGGCGTGGATTCGGTAGATTCAGCAAATTTAGCGGATTTGCAAAGCGTGGATTCGCCAAATACGGATTCGCTAAATTTTTTGGATAAAAATTTGCGCAATATTTTTATGCGAATCGTCCAAAAAGAGCGCGAAATGTTAGCGAATGCAAGGGCGATTTTTAAAAATATTAGCGTGGATTCGGTGGATTTTAGCGTGGATTCGGGCGTGGATTCAAATGCAGATTCAAACGCAGATTTGAGCATAGATTCGCGCGAATCAAGCGAATCAATTTTATTACCCAGTGCCTTGCCAGATGATATTTTAGGCGCGTTACTACAAGAAATGGGCGATTTGGCGCATTTAAATATTTTGGCTTTGGGTGTCGAATCTCATCACTTAAAAACCTGTGATTTTTTAATAAAAACAGCACAGCAAACAACGACAAACGCGCAAATAATTGACATTTTATATCAGCTTCAAGCACTAAGTTATAATCATCACATTCCGCTTTTAAACGGCGAATTGCCCAAAGAAAATGCGAATCCAAATGCAAACAAAAGCGCGAATCAATCGTTACAACCATTATTAAGCGATTTATTAAAACAAAGTCCGCTTTTAAATGAATTTAAAGGCGCATTTGATGCCTTGCAAAATATTTACGCCCAAACCAAAATCATCGTCCAAAAGCTCGAGCGCGGGGAGCTAAGCAAAGATGAATTAGTAGCATTTTTGCAAAAATTATGATTTTTTTGCGAAATTGCTTTCTCATTATTGCAAAATTATGCTATGATTCGCGCCAAATTTAAAAAAAGGAGTTCAAAATGGCATTACCATTTATCTTAGGTTTAGTCATCGGCGGCGGCGTAGTTTATGCTTACAACAATAGAGATGAGTTGCAAGAAAAACTCAAAGAAAAAAGCAAAGATTTACAATCTGGGCTTAAAAAAGGACAAGAAGCACTAGGCAAAGTGAGAGGCAGAGCAAAAAATTTCGCTCAAAACCTAGTAGCTGACGAAGGCACAAAGGGCAAAAGGACAAGGGCGGCAAGAGGCACAAAAGCTACAAAATCCACAGCACCCAAAACCACAAGACGCAGAAGAGGCGCAAAAAGCACGACAGCGACAACAGCGACAAACACGACAAGCGCGACAGAAGCGACTTTGATTCCAAACTCACTAAATTAAAAGGATAGCAAATGATACTAGATACAGGCGCAAAGCGTTCAGTCGTAGGAAATGCGGTTAGCGGTGGTGTAGCGGGGCTTTTGGTGGCGTCATACATAAACTACAAAGATTACAAAAACGGCGCAATCACGCAAGGCAGAGCCATAAGCAACACTCTTTCAGTGGGCGCACAAGCAGCCATTGCCACAGGTTGCGCTATCGGCGTGGCAAACGCACTTGGCGATAATAGCAAAAGCAATTTTCAGGCATTGCTCGAATCTGGCGCGTATATTTTGGTAGGCGTAGCTGGTGTATATGCCGTAAGTAGCCTTAGCGAAACCAAAAAAATAGGAGCTAACAATGGCAAGTAGCGAAAACTGCAATTTGGATTCATTGCAAAGCAATCCATACATTGAGTGCGAAAAAAGTAGCGATTCAGCAAATCAAAAAAGCACAAATGAAAATCAAAGCACGAATCAAAACGCGCAAAATAGCACAAATGCAAACAGCACTACAAATATGCTTAGCTCGTTTTTCAATTCTGGCAATTCGCAGCAAGATTTTCTAAAAGGCGCGTTTATCGGCGCGGTGGCGACTTTTATCCTTACGAATAAAGACGCGCAAAGGGCGATTTTCAAAGGATTCGCCAAAATTTCAAGCCTTTTTGAAATGGGTATCGAGGAGTTAAAAGAGCGATATGAGGACGCAAAAGCGGAAGTGGATTCAAAGTAAATAATGGCTTTAAAACCCACGCGCGATTCCGCAAATGCGTCTAACTCGCAAAAATCATCTGTGCGCCTAAAGCTAGTCCATAGCACAAAAAATAGGGCGCGATTTTCTTACGCGCTAAAAAGGGGCGTTGCGATTCAGGCGATGGCTTTGCGACTAAGCATTGAAAGCATTGATGGCGTAAAGTCTGTGCGCGTAAATGAAATCCTAAATAATATCATTATCACTTACACGGGCGATTTAGGGCGCATTCAAAAGGCGATTTTTGCCACACTAGAAAATCTGCTTACCACCACCAAGCACAAAGTCCCAAGCGCGAGTTTTTTTACTTTGCGCGATGAGATTCCTAGCAGTGCCGAAGTCGTGCGCTCTGCCACCGCGCTAATTAGTGAGCCTTTTATCACGCCCATAGCACCAAAGGCGGCTTTTAGCACGATTGCGGCATATCCATTGCTAAAAAGTGGTGTGCAAGAGGCAATCAGTGAGGGCGTAACCTCGCGTGTGCTAGAGGCGTTAGCGGTGGCGATTTCGCTATATCGCGCGGATTTTCGCACGGCAAATTCCACGAACTTTATGCTGACTTTGGGCGAATACATCGAAGAAATGACAATGTATAAAAGCGATGATTTGCTCCAAGAGCTTAGCAAACCGCAAGGTGGCGAGGCGTGGGTAGAAAAGCAAATAGATGGCAAGGCAGATTTGGTGCTTACCAAAGCTGAGGATTTGCAGGTGGGCGATATTGTCGTGGTGGGCGCGGGAGACAGCATACTAATCGATGGGCATATCATTTCTGGCGAAGCAATGGTAAATCAAATTTCAATGACGGGCGAAGCCACACCTGTCAAACGCGCTAGAGGCGATAGGGTGCTTTCTGGCACTATCGTGCAAGAGGGCAAAATCAAAGTGTGGGCAGAGAGCGTAGGTAGCCAAACCGCCACCGCGCGAATCAAAAGCTATATCCAAGAAACGCTCACGCAAAAATCCTCTATCCAGCTAAGCGCGTCCAAAATGGCAGATAAACTCGTGCCAATCACGCTAGGACTTGCCATTTTATCTTATGTATTCAACCGCGATTTAACACGCGTGGCAAGTGTGCTCCAAGCGGATTATTCCTGCGCGTTAAAACTTGCCACCCCTGTGGCGTTTAAGTCTGCGATTTCAAGTGCGGGGAAAAATGGGATTATCATCAAAGGCGCAAAAAGCCTTGAATCGCTTAACGAAGCCGAAATCTTTGTATTTGACAAAACAGGCACACTAACTAAGGGTGAATTAGAAGTCGTGGCGGTGCATAGCTTTTCAAGCGAGTGGAATAAAGAGCAGATTTTAAATTTATCGGCAAGTATTGAGGAGCATTACTTTCACCCTGTGGCTGAGGCGGTGGTAAAGGCGGCAAGGGAGCATAGATTCAACCATATCCACCACGATGAAGTAACTTTCATAGTCGCGCACGGCGTGAAAAGCCAAATAAATGGCAAAGAAGTGCTTATCGGCAATCGCCACTTCTTAGAGGACGATGAGTGTATCGATATGAAGTCGCACGATGAGAAAATAAAGCGACTTTTAGAGAGCGGACATACACCGCTTTTTATCGGCTATGATAGGAAATTGCTAGGGCTAATCTTGCTAAAAGATTCTCTGCGTCCTAACGCCAAAGAGGCGATTTCGCGCTTACGCAAAAGTGGCGTAAAGCAAATCATAATGCTTACAGGCGATGAGGAAAACAAGGCAAAAGAAATCGCAAATGAGCTAGGAATCGATAGATTTTATGCCAAACTTTTGCCCACCCAAAAGGCTGAAATCCTTGAATCCATAATGAGCGAGGGGCATAAAGTCGCCTTTGTAGGAGACGGCATAAATGACGCCCCAGCTCTTATCAAAGCGCACAGTGGAATTGGAATGTGTAAAGGCGCAGATATAGCCAAAGCAAGTGCGGATATTGTGCTACTAAAAGATGACATAGAATCCGTAGCAGACGCGAGAGAATACGCGATTGAATGCCTAAACAAAGTCAATAAAAATTTCAAAATAACGGTGGTGGTAAATAGCGCGATTTTGGCTCTTGCAACTTTTGGGAAATTAACGCCGATTCAAACGGCATTTTTGCATAACGGCACGACTATCGGGCTACTGCTAAGCGCACTTCGTGGCATAAAAGTGCGTGGCACAAATGCGCTAAACGCACAAAATGCGCGAAAGTAGAGGAATCTCAAATGCCAATAATGCCTTTTGCGTTGCTTGGGTGCATAGTGCTTTTTTGCAAGGTGGCAAATAAAAGCACCAAAAAATTTAAGAAAATCTTACAAGACAAAAAAGGAGAGTAAATGAAAACGACAAATGCGACAAGTGCTAGAAAACCTCGCGCGATAAAAGGCGTGAATCCAAAAAATGCAAATCTATCAATGGGGATTCGCACAAAACGCGCGAGTAAAGCGACAACGATTCAGGGCAAGAAAAGCGATTCTAAAGATTCGACACTAAGCCTAAAAACCCTGCAAATCGCCGAAATCTTTAGCTCTATCGAATCAAAAAGAGAATTTGCCAAGCTAGGAATGAGTGCCTCACTGCTTACTTGCGTGGGCAGTGCGTTTTTTAAAGGCAATTTCGCTAGGAATCTACATATCGCCTCAGGTGTCGCGCTTGTGGGCTTTAGCATTTGGCATCATAGTTTGTATGATAAATAAATATTTTTATTGATTTTTGTAACTATTTTAGGTAAATTTAAAGTAATTTTAACACTTATTTGCCTACAATTCCAAATTTTTATTTAAGAATTTATAATTTTTAGAAAGGGTATCATAATGAAAAATTTAGCAACTAAAGATTTTATAAGTGGCAGGAGCTTAAGGGGGGGGGCGAAAGGCAATGAAAAGTTTAATGTCTAGCGTATCAGTGCAAGTATCGCAAATCTCACCAATATCGCCACTGAACTTTTCTAGCGGTGGTGATGTGCTGGATACAGATTTTGGCGTTTTGTGCAAAAAAATAGGCTTTCAACGACAAAGTAGTTGCAAATTGCACTGCCCAGTGGAGCTAAAAGATGTATTGCAAAAAATGGCGGATTTTCGTGGCATACAGCACCGCACTTTCGAGCATTTGCTAGACATAGCCCATATTAAGCAGTATCCGCGCGGTAGCATTATCGCCTACAAAGATGATGAATGCGATATGCTTTTTTACCTATTTCACGGCTCTGTCAAGGCTTTTAAACATAACAAAAATAATAAAGAGGCAATCACAAATATCTATCTAAGCGAATGTGCGATGAAAAATGAGCCACCGCTAATCAACTACGGCGCATTCATCAACAATATCGCGCGAAATACGATTCAAGCACTCGAGCCTTGCCGTGTGCTACTTTTGCCAATCACTGCATTTAGAGAGCTACTAAAAACAGACATTATTTTATCAAACAACTTCCTAGAACGCGCAAATAATGTGCTAAATGAGCTAAATTACTTTGTGGAGCTAAGCCTTATGGATTCACACGCAAAAGTCGTGTCTATTTTAGAGCGTAACCCAAATATTTTCGCAAATGTCAGCAAAAAGCTAATCGCAAGTCTGCTAAATATCTCACAAGAGACACTATCACGAATCTTACAAGAATTAGAAATTTAGTTTGGAGAGATAAACTGCCACTTTGCAAAGGCTATGCCCTTGCAAATGATGACATTTTAAGCGTGTTGCAAGTTTTTGTGGCTCATTTTTCTAAAAAACAAAATGCCAAGATAAACCACAAATCCGCTAACCACGATTAACGCGCCTAGCATTGTATCATCAACGCTTAAATCAAAAAACGCCTCGCCCTCAGTGAGCGCAGCAATAGAGCAGTCAATAAACCACATTAGCGCAGCACCCGCATACATTAGGGCTAAAGTGCCACTTTTTTGCGCGTTGCTCCTATCTTTGAAATACCAAAATAGCCCAGCGCAAAGCGCAGCCAAAGCCGTGATAATCAAGCACATTTTCGCCTCCCTTAGAATTGCGGATTTAGATTTGCCACATTTTTTGCGCGGAATTTTTCCACCAAAATACAGCCCAAAAACCACACCACAGGGATAATAATATCCATCGCCCCGCCGATTAGCAAAATCTCATCTAACATAACCTGCGTTTCCTCTGGGCTTTGCATTGCCGTGAGGAAGGGAGGATACGGCACAATCTCGCCGTGCCAAATATGCTCAATGGCGAGTAAAAAGATTCCGCCCCAAAGCATAGTGATTAACCACGATAATTTCACGCTCCACGCGATTTTAGTCGAATCTTTGTGTGGATTTTGCGCCTCTTTTTTCTCTACTACTTTTTTAATCAAATGAACCGCGATGACCTCAGGTATCGCTGCCGTAAAACAAGCCATTTTTTCTCCTTTTGATTTTTTGATTCGCACCTATTTTGTGATAGATGCGATTTTGCGATTTTAGTAAAGATTTTTTAAAAATGCCTTAAGTTTCATAGATTTTTTTGCAAAAACGCGCCAAAATCCATTTTTGTAGCAAAAGGTGTGAATATTTCTTTGGCAAATGCAAAATCTTGTGATATGTGGATATTTATGTAAAAAGTGAATTGTTTCGAGCAAAGCCTTCGTAATGATGAGGTGTAAAGTGACAATCTGCAGACATATCATCATTGCAAGGCGATTTATTGCCGAAATAATCTAAACTTTGATTCGTGGATTGCTTCGGTCGCATCGCTCCCTCGCAATGACGAAAACCAAATAATATTGTAAAATAAAACTGCCTCGCAATGATGGGAAAGTGGGCGAATTATTCCCTGCCTCCGTCACACTTAAGCGCGATAGCACATATCCAAAGCACACAAACCTAAAAATAAAAAGCGCAATATTTTAAAGGCGAATCGAAGCAATCCACTCGTCATACTGAGCGGAATGCAGTATAGCGAAGTATCCAAACTTTTTTTGTCATTCTGAGGCGACAAAGTCGCCGAAGAATCCAAATCGAGCAAATCTGAGCAAATAAAAAAACACAATGTTGTAATAGCGAATCAAAATAAATCGCATTTAGATTCGCCTAAAGTCCGTGATTCGCCTTTGATTTATGATTTGCCCAAATGGATACTTCGGGCTAAAAGCCCTCAGTATGACGAATCCACGCCACCCCGCGCAAGTGCGAATCTACACCTCAATCCGTCATACTGAGCGGAACGCAGTGTAGCGAAGTATCCAAACCACGCGAATCTAAATTATGGGCGAATCAATGGCTAAAAAGCGAATCAAAACAACCTCACTTAGTGGATTAGAGTCTGTGGAGTTAAAGGGATTCTACTTTTGGCGAAAGCCAAAAGTAGCAAAAACTTTTACAAGGATTCGCACTTCGTGCGGATTTATTTTTTTGTGGATACTTCGGGCTATTGCCCTCAGTATGACGGCGTGGGCGATTCGTCATTGTGAGGCGCACGAGCTTTGCTAAGTGCAACGAAGCAATCCAAAAAATAGATTGCCACGACTTGCCTAAAGGCAAGTCTCGCAATGACGAGGTGGGCGATTCGTGCGATTCGCCACTTCAATTCCACGCGACTTGTAAAATTTTGATTCATAAACCAAAACTATAAATACATTCTAGGTATAAGATATTCGCCTAGCACATAATTTAAAGCACTGACTGCACTCAAAACAGCAATTGCCAAAATAAGCATAAAAAAGGTTTTGCCTATATTTTTAGTGATTTTTTTGCTAATATTTTTATCTTGTGTATTTGATATGTCTTTTGCCATTGCGATTTTCTTGCGATTAGCATTGATTATTTCAAACGGCACACAAGCCAAATCCCCAATGTATAAGAAAATATAAGCAAACAAAATAATGCTCATAATAATTTGCGCCTCATCTCCAGCAAAGTAAAGCATTCGGCGAAATATTATGCACACCATAAAAATTATTAAGGCACACACTAGCTTGATAACGCCAAACACTATGCCTTTAGTGCCACCCATATAAAATCTATCTACGCCCAGCCACCCTAAAAATAATGCTAGGATAAATCCAATCAATGGTGATTTTTGATTCGCCACTACTTCGACTTTTTGATTTTGTATATTTTCGCTTATTTTGAACTCCTTTTTATTTGATTTTTGCACCCATTTTTATTAAAAACTCAATTATGTCATCTTTGTTTGCAACACCCAAAGCGGTTTTACCCTCATTGTTTTTAGCATTGATATTTGCACCTTTGGATACAAGATATTCAACTACTCCTAAATGCCCTTCCATTGAAGCAGCCATTAAAGCAGTAAAACCGATATTGTTTTTAATATTCACATTTACTCCTTTGGATACTAAATATTCTACCACCGATAAATGACCTTCCCCAGAAGCATATATTAAAGCATTGCTACCATAATTATCTTTGGCGTTAATATTTGCACCTTTATCGACTAGATATTTTACAACATCAACATTTCCTTTATAAGCAGCAAACATTAAAGCTGTTATACCTTCATCATATTTTATATTAAGATTCGCACCACTTTCTACTAAAAACTTTACCCATTCCAAATCCCCTATACTTCTCAACAAGGTAGTTTCGCCGTCATCGTTTTTAACATTTACATTTGCGCCTTTAGAAACTAAAAGTTTTGCTATTTCAAAACGATTTTCTTTAGTTTCCTCACCACCACCAATCCTAAAAAAACCATCAGTTAGCATTAGAGCGGTTCGCCCCATATTATCTTTGATATTTACATTTGCGCCTTTGGATATAAGATATTGTGCTATTTCTAAAAGTCCTTCATCGGCTGCTATCATTAGGGCAGTTTGCCCTATATTATCTTTGATATTTACATTTGCGCCACTTTCTACCAAAAGCCTTACCATTTCCAAAGATTTATTTGTTGTGGCTATTGTTAAGGCAGTTCCACCAACATAACGAATGCCACCAAAAGGATTTTCCCTGCTTCCAATATCCAAACTAGCACCTTTAATATCCAAATTCGCACCTTTAGATATAAGATATTTTACAATATCCAAATATTTATTACTTACAGCCCGCATTAAAGCAGTGATTTTATGATTTTTATCATTTATATCTATATTAGCACCATTTTCAATAAGATATTTTACTATCTCTAAATGTCCATACCTTGAAGCAGTTACAAGAATTGGCTTCCAACCAGCACAAATAGCATTTACACTTGCACCTGCTGATATTAGCTTTTTTACTTGATTTAAGTCGCCCTTTTCAGCAGCTTCATTCAATTTGCAATCAATACTATCTGCCCACGCCGATTGAATCGGCACAATCCCTAGCATAAAAGCTAATATGATTTTTTGAATCCTTTTCATCTACTCGCCCTTTATATCATTTGTGATTTTGCCACTAAGCAAATCTTTGATAAATTTTTTCATCGAATCTGCAAAATATTTTTTAAAATTCTCATCATTTATCATATCGCTTTTAGCATTATTACATAGCGCACAAGCTAGGACGCAGTTATCTTTATTGTAGCCTTGTTTGGGCGTCTTTTGCTCGATATGCAAAGTCGCATTAAATTTGCTTGATGATACTAGCTCATCATCAAATAACCTCTCTAATTCCTCTTGCGTAGTGCCACAATAATGGCATTTTTGATTTTGCGCCTTATACCATTCATAAAAATTTGCAAACGATTTAAAGCCGTCTTTTCTCTTTTTGGTATATTTTTGGCGAATCATTTTTAGCGATTGATACGCTTCACTTGCCTTAAATGCTAATGCCTCATCTTTACTTACCCCACATTCTTGCAAGTCCTTTATCTCAGGCAAAACGCCACTTTTATCCACGCAATCTATTGCTTTTTTAATCAATTCTGCTTCGCTCATTTTATCTCCTTTTATTTTTGAATTTCTTTGGCAGACTTTGCACCAGCATTTTTTAAGACTTCTACTATTTTGTGGTGTTTGTTATCTATTGCGCCATCTAAAACGGCTTTATATGCAACGCCTACGCCTCCTCCTTTCATTGACAACACAGCATTTACATTTGCACCTTTAGAAATGAGATATTTGACTATTTCCAAATGTCCCTCACCTGTAGCCACTATTAAAGCAGTTACACCGTCAAATTTTATGCCATTTGTTTCAAATTTCGCTTTAGCATTTACTTTCGCACCTTTAGATATTAGATATTTAACCACTTCTAAATATCCTTTAAATGAAGCCTCCATTAAAGCAGTTTGGCCTTCATTATCTTTGGCATTTATGTCCGCACCTTTGCTAAATATTAAGCCTTTCTTACCCTCTACCAAAGCCTTTATTACTCCTAAATGTCCTTTTATTGAAGCCAATGTTAAAGCAGTTCTACCATTATCAGCTTTTGCATTTATATCTGCGCCTTTATTTATTAGATATTTGACCATTTCTAAATCTCCCGAATTTGAAGCTGCCATTAAAGCAGTTGCGCTAAGTTTAGTTTTAGTTTCCCTAGCATTTATATCTACGCCTTCTTTTTCTATTAGCGTTTTAACTTGCTCTAAATTGCCATTTTCAGCTGCATTAAATAATGCGTCCGCCTTACTATCCGCCAATGCCGATTGAATCGGCACAATCCCTAGCATAAAAGCTAATATGATTCGTTGAATCTTTTTCATTTTTTCTCCTTTGTGTTTTTTTAATTTTCTCTACCGCCACGATTTTTACCATTTTTGCCACACGCGAATCTAATGCGTGAAAAATTAAGATTTAAGTTTGCATTTGGATTCCTTTAAAAGTGGTGTGGAGTGTGGCGAATCGTTTGAGTTGCTCGAATCTATGTCGAATCGCCTTTAGATTCGTGTAAAGTAAGTGAATCGCTTTTGATTTTAAGTCGCCCAAATGGATACTTCGGGCTAAAGCCCTCAGTATGACGAAGTGTAGATTAGATTCGTTCAGTATGACAAATCTGTCCCACCTCGTCATACTGAGCGTAGCATTTATGCGTAGCGAAGTATCCAAACCGCGCGAATCTAAATTATATGAATCGTAATTGCCGAATCCCTGCGGATTTTTAAATGAAAATGTGCTATTTAATGCGTAAAGTGCGAGTGTCTTACAATATATATATATATATATATATATATATATAATTTAGTTAAGAAGCGTGGGGAGTGGGAATCTGCGATATTAAATCTATGTGGATTTATATGATTTGTATAGATTATAGATTCGCCTTTAAGATTGCCTATCAAATGTTACCCTTTTAAAAAAATAATTTTGGGATTCTAATAATTTTCACTAAAAATTTTCTTAAAGATTTGTGGATATTTTGGAAATTGTTTATTTGATTTGCTTGGTGGATTAGAGTCTATGGGGAGAAAGGTGGATTCTACTTTTTGCGAAAGCAAAACGAAGCAAAAACTTTAGCAAGGATTTTTGATTTATTTTTTTGATTCTCTTTTTGAGCGTTGATTCGTTATTTGTTTAAATTCGTGCGTTTTGGATACTTCGCTACACTGCGTTCCGCTCAGTATGACGAAGTAGAACGCGTTTTGGATACTGCGTTACGCTTAAGTAATAATGAGGCAAGGTGTGGATTCGCACTTTGTGCTTAATTTATTTTTTGTGGATTGCTTCGGGCTATCGCCCTCGCAATGACGAAATATTCGGGTTAATCCACCAAAAATCGCTTTGCTTGTTTTAGCTTTTCCATTTGTGTAAATAGCGTGGATTTGTCGCGTTGCAGTGCCTCTAAAAGCTCATCGACTAATGCCTTAGCGCAAAGCAAATCATCGTGCTTATCAAAATGCGGGAGGTTATCTAGTAGCGTGAGTGCGTCATTATGCGCTTTATTTACAAGCGCGATTTTAAAGGAATCTATCCACGAATCCGCGCTTAATAAATCACTTGACGAATCATTATCGTCAAATTCTACACGCTCATTCATCGCGCCAAATCAGGGTGAATCTCGCGCCACGCATCAAGCAATCCGCGCGCAACCTTAATCACAATGTCGATTTTTGCCTTGTCGTTGTCTAGATTCGCTTGTGTTAGAAACTTAATTTGCTGCATATAAAGCCCCGTTAGATAATGCGCCACTTCGCCACCATTATCATAATCAAGCACATTTAAAAGCTCTGTAAAAATATCTGTTGTGCGGTTAATGTAGTAGATTTTTTTCTCAATATCTGCTGAATCAATGCTCTTTTTTGCCAAGCTAGAAAAGCGCAAAATGCCCTCATAGAGCATTTCAATCAGCTTTGAGGGCGATTCCACATTTATGTGGGTTTGTTGATAAAGATTATATGCGTTTTGATTTGTCATTATTTTTGCCTCCAAAAATTTCCTTTAATTTTATTTGCGCTTATCGGCAATGGATTGCTCAATAAGCATATTTAGGTGATTCGCCGAGTTATTCGTCTTTGCGATTTGGCTATCATAGGCTGCAAATCGATTCGCCATAGTTTCATATCGGCTATTTAGCATTTCTAAGTTGCGTTTTCGCTCATCTTTTAATCGTTTGTCATCATTACTTAGATTTTCCTCAAAGAGTTTAAGGCGCGAATCGCCCATACCGATAAGCGCGTCAAGTTCCTTTTCCACGAGGCTAAACGCCCCACTCTGCTCTGCCTCTTTGCCGTTAATAGTCGTCTTGCTATTTCTAAAAAAGTCCATCACAGCCTCAAAATTCGTGCTTAGCTCGGTGCGGAGTTTGTTTTCATTTAAAAGCATTCGCCCATCATCGGTAAAATCAAATCCAAAACTAGCAAGGCTTACATTTTTGCCGTTTTCAAAGCGATTCAAACCCAAAGCACGGCGCAAATTGCTTTTAATGCTACGAATATCGCTATTGCCGTTAAAAACTCCCGCGATTTTGGTGTCCTCATCGTAGCGCGTGAGTTCCTCTAGCTTTGGCATAAGCTGATTATACGCCTCGACAAATGCGCGGACTTCCTCGATAATAGCTTCATTATTGCGCGAAACGCTCACATTTATGGGATTTTCACTCTCGCCAATTAGCTCCAAAGTAACGCCCGTTACGACATCATCAATTATATTGCTAGGGCGCGAAACTTGGACGCCATTGTATGAAAACTTCGCGTCAGATGCCTTTTGGATATTTGTGATTCCAATGTCGCTTATGCCCCAATCTTTGTATTCTCCCGCCTCGATTCCTAGCTTTTTAAGCGCGTCCGCGTTGTCCTCACTAGCGCGAATCGCAACCGTGCCTGTGTTTGAGTTGATTGCTAAAAAGCCGTCCTTTGTGATTCGCGCATTATATCCGTCAATGGCGTTGATTGCATTTACAATGGCTTCTTTGTTTTCCTCCGCGCTGTTTCCTACGCCTGTAATCGCGCCAAAGTCGATATTTTCGCTACCAATGCTGACAACGCCACTAATAAGCCCACCTTCAATAGCCTTTGTGCCTAAAAGCGTGTCTTTTTCCTCCGCGCTTAAATCCGTGTAAATGCTCCCAGCTTTTTCGCCACTCGCACTAATCTCAAAGCCACGATTATCGTTAATCAAAAGCCTTTTGCCGTCATTGCTTAGGGCGACATTGATAGTGCCATTTTGCACCAAACTTGCAAATTCGCTATCGTTATTTAGCGCGTTTAAAATCGCCTCTTTTAGTGAGTTCGCATTGCCGTTTGCGGTAATATTTAGCGTCTTTTTTGCACCAGCATTTGTAATAAGCGATAGATTAAAATCATTTGCGCCAAGATTTAGGTTTGAAATATCCTTAGATTCGAGCGTATTGCCAAAAAAGATATTATTTTCATCGCCACTTTCTTTGGAATTTATCATTAGCGAATAGGCAGCATTTCCGCTACCTGTTTTCATAATGGAGGCATTGACTTCGCCATCTGTATTATCAATGATTTTTTGTGCGACTTCTTCAAGCGTATCGGTGCTAGAAATGGCAATGTCATAATTTTTGCCATTTACCATAAAATGCAAAGAGGTGTTGAATCGCGAGAAAACATCGCCTCTATCGGCGAATTTTTTGCCGATTTCATTCACGGAATTTTTGGCGATTTTGTCAATCTTTATGCTTATATCCTGCGGTGGCACACCCGCATTTACGCTAACTTTTAGTTTATTTTCATCGCTTGAAATCGCGCTTCGTCCCAAATATGTCGAGTAATCCGCGATTTTTCTAGCAGAGCTATTTAGCGAAGAAAGCATTGTTTTTAGGGCGACAAGCTCGGTTTGCTTAGTGATATTTGATTGAATCTTTCTATCAATGGGCGCGATTTGCGCGTTTTCATCAGCTTTGCGTAATTTGTCAATGACATCATAATTTAAAACGCCACTGCCGACACCAAGCGAACTAAGCGGATTCATACTATCCCCTTGCGTCCAAAATAATGCTAATAATATCGCGCATTTTTTTCATTAGCTCCATTGCCTCATCTGTGGGAATCTTGCGGATAATCTCACCACTATCGCGCTGTTTTATTGTCAAAACGAGTGATGAAATCGAATCTTCATAATCAAACATTAGGCTTGTGTTTATGAATTTCATTTCTTTATTTAAATCCTTTGCTAACTCTAATAGTCGCTTTTCTAACTCCGCTTTTTGGCTTTGAGAGAGTTCCTCTAATTTTTCATTCTCTACCTTAAACTGCGTAGTTACAAGGTTCGACTTTGAGACATTATCATAGGCAGTCTCTTGCGTAACATTGTAGGCTTGATAGACATTACCATTTGCCCTATTTGCAATAGAATTTACCATAATTAAAAATCCTGTTTATAAAAAATAGCATTTTTTACTATCGGTAAAAAACTAATTTTTTTTATTTATATTTCATTTGGCTTTTATGAGTTGCAATGGGTCGATATGCTTGTCTTTTTGCGTAACCTCAAAATGCAATTTTTCCGCGACATAAGCGATTGTCGCGCCTTTTTTGATTTGGGCATTTACAGAAATATTGCGCGGAATCTCATCAAGATAGGAATAAATCGTGTGAATCCCATTTTTATGCTCAATGATTACGACTTTTTTTAGCACAGGCGTATTTTTGGCAAAGACAATTTTGCCATCAAGCACCGCGACAACGGGCGAACGCGACTTCACGCTAAGCGTGATAAATTCATTAAAAACGCGCATTTTATACACGGGGTCAAAATATGGTCCATATTTCGTCTCAATGCTATATGTGCTAAGCGGGGCAATCGTCTTTGCGCCCGTGTATTTTGCCGTTCTCACATTGCGATATGAGCTGCCAATTTGGCGCACTTCTAAAGGCGCAATATTTGTGGCATCTGCCCTTTGGGTTTGCATTTCTTTTTGTGCGAGTAATTCCTTGCGCTTTTGCTCTTGCTCTTGCAATTCTTGTTTTTTCAAAATATTTAAATCCACCAAAATCTTTTGAATCCCGATTCGCTCTTTGTCTAGCCGTTTTAGCTCGTTATTATATGCCTTTAGCTCGGCATTCATTTTATTTGCTAAATTTTGTTGCTCTTTTTTTGCGAGTTGCAAAATATCGCGCTTTTGCATTTGGGCGGTGATGATTTTTTTGGCGTTATCCACGCGAATCTTAGCGGCATTTATGTCATTTTTCACGCGCTGTTGCGCGACAATCAGCTTTTCAATGTCCTTTTTGGCATTATCGCTTAGATTTTTTAGGATTTCCTCAGCGATGATTGAATCCTCGCTCATCGGCTCTTTGGAATTTAGCATCATCACAATCGTCATATCACGCAAAATCGTATCAATGAGTTCTTGTTGCAACGCCTCCAAACGCTTATTTAGCGCGTTAGACTTTGCGTTGTAATCCTTAAAGACCTTTTCTTGCTCGTTGTAAAGTTTTTGATTTTCATCGATATTTTCGCTAAGCCTTGCGATTTGCTTATCTAGCTCTTTGATTTTGGCATTTTTATCGTTAATATTTGCGCCTAACGATTTTAGCTTGGCATTGATTGAATCTGCCTTTGATGAGATATTTTGGAGCTTTTTTTCATTTGTCTTAATATTGCGATTCGTATCGGCGCAAAGTGGCGCGAGATTCAAAGCGCAAAGCAAAGCAAAAATAAAGATTCGCATTATGGTTCTTTTTGAAATAAAATCACCACAAAAACCGCCATCATCGAAATAAAATACGAGCTGAATGCAAGTATGAATGAATCAATGATGAAATTTCGCATATTAAAAATATCAATGCCTAAAAGTGCCGTGATTGCGGTGATTTTGGCATTATGTGAGATGATAAAAGTCGCCAAAATGACAATCGCCGTAGCCAAAATCGAATCCACCCACGCCAAGCGATACAAAGGCTTGTTTTTCATCTTTGCAGGTGTGCCAAAATAAGTCATAATCTCCATTCGCTCACTATGCTCGAATCGCCACACTTCCACTTGCTTCATCATCAAAAATAGACTAAGTAGCACAACTATCGCGCTAAGCACTAGCACACAGCCCTTTAGTAGCACTAAAAGGCGGTAGGTTTGATTGTGCGTTTTGCCAAAAGCCTCCACGCGTAGCATAGAATCAAAGGATTTAAGTTTGGATTCAATTTGGCGAATCTTACTTTGATTGGGGAATTGACTAAGTTTTAGCGAGTAGAAAAATGGTAGTGAATTTTTGAGATTCGCCATTGCGGAATCTTTGAAATTCCTAGTAATGTCTTGGAGGACGCTTTGGGATTCTAACTCTAAAAGCGCGATTGTCTCTGGCACTTGGGCTTTTATGTCATCAAATTTCAGCTCTTTTTGGCTGACAAGCACAATGGCGTAATTTTTGCCCACCAAATCCTCATAATAATTAAGCGCACGGCTCACCACCACAATGCTTTCAATGCCAATTAGCAGCGCGATTAGTGGCATTAACAAGGATAAATATCGCCTAATCGTTCTCATGGACAATTCCATTTTCTATATGCAAATGCTTGAAATTTGCGTTGATTTCATCTGGCATTCTATGCGTAACTACGACAATAGTAATGTGTAATTGCTCGTTTGCGCCCTCTAGCAGTCGCCAAATGATATTACTACTATAATCATCTAAGTTGCCTGTGGGTTCATCAGCAAAAATAATCTTTGGCGAAGTCGCCATCGCCCTTGCTAACGCCACTCGTTGTTGTTCGCCACCGCTTAATTCAAGCGGATATTTTTTCATTTTATGCTCTAATTTGATATGCTTTAAAAGTCGCTCGGTTTGCTCTATGCGCTTTGCCTTTGTGGCTGGGTAATTATTGACTTCCATAGGTAGCATAATATTGCGCTCAACGCTCCATTCTTTTATGAGCTTATAATCCTGAAAGATAATGCCTATTTTACGGCGCAGTTTTGCGATATTGCTCTTTTTTGCATTTTGCAAATCAAAGCCACACACATTTAAAAAACCGCCTTTTATAGGTAGATTCCCATACATTGAGCGAAGTAGCGTTGATTTTCCGCTACCGCTAACGCCTGTGATAAAGACAAAATTTTCCTCTTGTATGTCAAATGAGGCGTTTTTGATGACTATTTCTTTGTCATAGCCTAAGTTTAGGTTTTTCGCGCTGATTATCAAACATAGCTCCCCAAAAGTTTTAATGCGTCCAAATTTGCTTTAGTGGGTATTATATCGCCTAAAATTTCTTGTGGCGCATTTTTTTTGAAAATAATATATGCACTATTAGGCGCGTAATACGCCCCAAATACGACATAAATCACAAATCCATCGCTAAACTCGTATTTGTCCTTTATCTGCAAAAAATATTCCTTTTTGCAGATTTTTGGAGACAAGGAATCTAAAAAAAATTCGTCATTGCGAGTTTTGCTTGCAAACTCATCATCGGCGTCAGCCGAATCGTGGCAATTCATTCTATCGTCATTCTTAAGCGCATAGTGCGAAGAATCCATTTTTGCGACTTTGGAATCACACACGATTTGCTTACATTGAGTGAAACTATGCGATTCATCAATTCGCTCTTTTGTCATTGATTCGTTATTTATTTGAGATTCGCCTGATTTGGATACTTCGCTACGCTCAGTATGACGAGAAATTTCGTAATAATCCATAGATTCGTCATTCTGAGGCGACAAAGTCGCCGAAGAAACCAAATCGTGCGAAGCACCCCGAATCTCGCCCGATTCGTGGTGCAAAAAATCGGAATCAAACGAGCAGTAGTGCGAGTGCCGATTTTTTGCTAGAATCGGAGAAAGCGAGGCTCTCCCCCTAAAAGCGAAAAGCGGTAGCTTTTGGCGCGTAGGGAGAGCGGGGCGGGGGGTGCAGCCCTTTTGCGAAAAAGAATCACGCAATATGAATTTAGTCGAATCTAACACGGATTTATCTGCAAAGTCGCGCGAATCTTTTGAAATGAAACTTTTTATCAAATCTACAAGCGCAAAAAGTCTGCGTTTTTGTGGAAAAATCTCTAATTTATAAATCTTTTTTTGCAATCTCTTCCACCGCGCCTCATACTTGCTAACCACCGCATTTTGCGGATTTATGCTAATTTTTGTCCTCTGCCCTCGCGCTATTTTTTTGGCAAAATCAAAATATTCCTTGCTATCGGTGATTAGCTCGAATCTGCCATTTTGTGGGCTTAGAGCGCGAATCGCATTTGCTAAAAAGATTTGACTAAAAACGCGCCTTTGTGGATTTTTCTCCCACGGCACAGGAAAATGCAAAAAAATCGCACTTAAAGATTCGCGTGGCAATACCTCAAAAAGCACCCGTGCATCGATACTTGCAAGATATAGATTTTGTAATTCTAAAATCTCAATCTGTCGCAAAACCTGCAAAATCGCAGGGCGGTAGATTTCAAGCCCGATGATAAGCGCGTTTGGGTTATTTTGCGCCAAATTTAAGATATGTCGCCCCGAGCCAAAGCCGATTTCTAGCATTTTTGGGGCGTTTTTAAAGCGCGATTCGCTAGATTCGTGCGAATATATTGAATCTGATTCGCCCACATTTTGCAAATCTTTTAAATCTTTTGATTCGCCAAAAAGCCCCAAAATCCCACGCGAATCTAGCAAATACTGCGATTGCGCCTCCGCTTTATTTGCATTTAAATTATGTGAGATAATCTCCGCATTTGTGAGCTTTGCATAATCTTTGAGCGCGTTTTTTATCGCCTCGCGCGATTGCACTTTGAAATGCTTGTTAAATTTTACTAGAAATTTATCATTTTTTTGCTGTTTAATAAGCATAATTTTTTGTGCTAAATCGCTTTTATTTTGCGCTAAAATTAGCGTTGATTTATCGCGTGGATTTATCGCCTCTAGCACGAAT
The DNA here is from genome assembly GCA_050874285.1 of Helicobacteraceae bacterium. Classification (GTDB taxonomy): domain Bacteria; phylum Campylobacterota; class Campylobacteria; order Campylobacterales; family Helicobacteraceae; genus NHYM01. The sequence continues at coordinate 41,032 of JBNMKJ010000014.1, forward strand.
CTAAAATGCTCTCCGCATTTATTTGCAATATTGCTTGAAACTAAACTTTTAGCAAAAAAATGTGGCATTTATTAGCACCAAAAAAATATCATTTAATGGATAAAATCACTTTATTTGATGGCGCGGATTCCAAATTATTATCATCAATCGCCACCACAAAATAGCTATATTCCCCACCTGCGCTTACTTCTTTGTCGCTAAAGGTGGTTTTTGTTGCCTTAAATCGCATTTGTTTGCCATTTGAATCCAAGCGATACACGACAAAATTTTTGACATTTGCTTCGCCCTCCCACTCGATAATCGCCTCATTATTATCCACATATCCGCGCGTGATTTGCGGGGCTTTGGGCGCGTATTTAGTCGCGCCCATTACAGGTGCGGACTGCGCGGATTGCAAGTTTGCCTTATCCACGGCACTAATCTTATAAAAAAAGCTCTCTCCGTCTGCGCCTATGCTATCGATAAATTGCGCGTTATTTGCCGTGCTATGCAAAATATATCGCCCATCTTGCGTCTTTGCGCGGTAAATATAATACTGCTTTACCTCAGCATTTCTACTCCAAGAAAGCATAATCTTTTTTGGCAGATTTTGCGTGGCGGTGAGATTTTGCGGAACTTTGGGCGGATTTTTCGTCTTTGCCGTTACGATTTTGCTAGGGCGCGATGGATTTTGCGCTTGGTCAATGGCGATTATGCGGTATTTGTAGGTTTTGCCGTCATCTAAATTCATATCAAAATACTCAGGCATTAGGCGGTGATTAACAAGCGCGATAGTTTTAAATGCGCCGTCAATCTCACGCTGCACGAGATAGTGCGAAATGGACGGATTTGGGTGTGGCGAAAAAATTAACTTTACTTGCTTTGGATAGTCATTGGAGGCAAAAACGCTCTCCACTGCGTCAATAAATGAAGTTTTCGCGCTCACAATCGCGCTATCGCTTGAATAATGTGTCCAGCTAATGCTCCTAAAAATATAGCGATAATTTGTCTCTGGAATCAAATTTTCATCGACAAAATGCGTGGTTTGCGGATTTGTCAAATATGCGATTTCTTTAAAGACAAATTTTTCGCCGTCCTTTTCCTCTCTATAAACGGCGATTCCGCGCACTCGCTCATCATCGATTCTCTCCCATTCAAAGGCGATTGCACCCACATCGCTAAGCGTTTTTATGTTTTTAATGGTAGGCAAAGTCGAATCCTTGCCCTCCAAACTCGCCGTGATTTGCGAACACGCGCTAAAAAAAACGCTAAAAACTAAAGCGGTTAGGCAAATTGCGTAAAATCTCATCTACTTTCTCCATATCAAAATATTTTTCTAAAAAATGATTCATATCATCAAAAAGATTCGCCAAAAATAGCATTTTAGCATTTTTTAAATGCGATTGTGCGGAATCTTGCGAATCTTTTTTACGCGAATCAATGCGCGAATCTTTATGCGAATCGCGCGAATCATTTAAGCCACAATCCTTTGGGTGCGTCAAATATAGCAAGTATGAATGCAACATAACGCGATACTTTTCGGCATTTTTCGCGCTTTTGTAGCCATAGAGTTCATCGCCGATTATGTGGCGATTTATGGATTCCAAATGAGCGCGAATCTGATGAGTGCGCCCTGTGAAAAGCTGAGCGCAAATTAGCTCTTTTGTGCTATCTTTGGAAGTCAAAAGTTTGGTGAATCTACTTTTAGAATACCGCACCCCGCGCGGAATCTTTGGCGAATCCAAGCGCGAATCTTTTAGCGCAATCTTAGACATTTTTAGGCGATTGTTTGGATTGCGCCCCAAGTAGCACTCAATCTCCAAATCCTCACGCAGTGGCAAATCAATAATCGCCAAATAGATTCGCCCCATTGATTTATCCGCTAATTGCGCACTTAAAAGGCTATGAGCGGTATTATTTTTTGCCACCACGATTGCGCCACTTGTTTGCTTATCAAGGCGGTGGATTATGCCCATTCGCGACTCTCCGCTAATATTTGAGCACTCAATCTTATGCGCTTTTAGCCAATCCACAAGGCTTTCCTCTTTCAAGCTAGGTGCGCCGTGCGTGGCTAAAAATGGCGGTTTATTAAGCACCAAAATATCATCATCTTCATAGATTCGCTCAATAAAAAGATTACTTTTTGGCACAAGCGATTCGCGCTTCTCAAGCGATTGCTGCAAATTTTTTATTTGAATCTCATCATTTATTTTTAGCGTAACTCCAGCTTTTAAAGCGATTTTACCATTTATCTGCACGGCATTTTTGGCGATTAGCTGCGCAATTTGTGAGCGCGAAATATTAAGATTTTCACTTAGGAATCTATCAAGTCGGACTTTTTTATCTGCAATCATCAAAAAACTTCGCCAAAATCAATAAAATAAATCAAAATAAAAGGTATAATTTTATAATAAAAGTTTTAAAAAGTCCCACAAAAAGAGTGCTAAATGTTTAATTTGGATAGAAAAGTATTTTCACATTTTGATTATTTGATTGTCTTTACTTCCGTGCCTGTGGTGCTTATATCAATGCACTTGATTTTTGAAATCGATAGTTCGCTTACGATAAAACAGCTTTTTTATATCACATTTACCCTTGCTATAAGCGCGTTTGTGTTTATTTTGCCTTTGCGTAATATTTTGTGGATAACGCCCATTTTTTATTGGGGAACTATTGTGTTGCTTTTGTCGGTGGAGATTTTTGGCGTGGATAGGTGGGGCGCAAAGCGGTGGCTTGAGATACCATTTATCGGTATGAGTTTGCAACCCAGCGAGATTATGAAAATCGCGCTAATTATGATGATGGCTTACAATATAAACAACGACCCGCCACCGCCTGAGGGCTACAATCTAAAGCAGTTTGCAAAGCATTCATTTTATATTTTGTTGCCTGTGGTGCTAGTAAAGATTCAGCCAGATTTGGGGACTTCGGTGCTGATTTTTATCTGCGGATATGCGGTGCTGTTTTTGGTGGGGATTCACAAGCGGATTTTGATAGCGAGTTGCGCGATTCTCATCATCGCCTCGCCTATCGTATATATGGGGCTTAGCGACTATCAACTAAAGCGAATCGAATCCTTTATCGGCGCAAATGACAATAGCGACAGCGCGTATCAAGTCCAGCAAAGCATCATCGCAATCGGCAGTGGCGGACTCACAGGCAAAAATGTCGAAAACGCCACCCAAGCGCAACTAAAATTTTTGCCCGTGCCAGAGAGCGACTTCATATTTGCGTATTTTTGCGAGAGATATGGCTTTGTGGGCGGTGTGGTGCTACTTTTATGCTATGGTTTGCTAATCTTACAGCTTATTTCGCTAAGTCATCAATATCGCAGAGATAGGATTTTGCAGGTAGTCTCCGCGAGTATCGGCTTTCTTATCTTTATCCACCTAAGCGTAAATGTCCTAATGGTGATGAAACTCGCGCCCGTAGTGGGAATCCCACTGCCATTTTTTAGCTATGGCGGGAGCAGTTTCTTAACATTTGGCGTTTTATTTGCGGTGTTAGAAAATTTACTTGCATTTAAGTATAACTTTAGAGTATAATTCCGTTTTTTAAATTCGTCATTGTGCGAATCGCAATTGCGATTCAAGGCAAACTACAAACTTTAGGACCTTTAGCTCAGTTGGTTAGAGCTATCGGCTCATAACCGATAGGTCGCAGGTTCAAGTCCTGCAAGGTCCACCACTTTTTATCAAATCTTTAGATTCCCGCAAACAAATCCGTGCTTAGGTAGCGTTCGCCTGTGTCATTTAGAATCGTTAGGATATTTTTACCTTTATATTTTTTCGCTAATTCTTTGGCGACAAAGAAATTCGCTCCGCTTGAAATACCCACGAGTAAGCCTTCTTTTGCCGCTAACTCACGCGCCGATTGAATAGCGTCATTTGAATCCACGCAAATCACTTCTTTGTATAGCTTTTGATTCAAATTATCAGGCACGAATCCCGCGCCGATTCCTTGAATCTTATGCGCCCCTGCCCTGCCCTCGCTTAGCACAGGGCTATCTTTTGGCTCGATTGCGTAAATGTCGATATTTGGATTTTGCTCTTTTAGCACTTCGCCAATCCCGCTTAATGACCCGCCTGTGCCGACACCTGCAGCAAAGACATCAATTTTTGTGCCACCTAGCGAATCCAAAATCTCCCTTGCTGTGGTGGCTTTGTGAATGGCTGGGTTGCTAGGATTGCTAAATTGATTTAAAATCACGCTATTTGGAATCTCTTTATTTAGCTCATTTGCCCTCTCCACCGCGCCTTTCATACCTTTTTCTTTGGGCGTTAGCTCGAGTTTCGCGCCAAAGATTAGCATTACTTTTCTGCGCTCGATGCTCATTGATTCAGGCATTGCGATGATTAGCTTTAGCCCAAGCGAAGCGCACACACTTGCCAAGCCCACGCCTGTGTTGCCACTTGTAGGCTCAATGATTGTCGTATCTCTCGTGATTTTGCCACTTTTTAGCGCGTCATTTATCATTGCGTAGGCGATTCTATCTTTTATCGAATGCGCTGGATTCATAAACTCGCATTTGACAAAAATATTTGCGTCTGTTTTGATATTATTGATTTGCAAAAGTGGCGTATTGCCGATGATTTCCGTTACACTTTGATGAATTTTCATTGTTTTTTCCTCTCTAATTTTTGAATTTATTTTAAAAAACACGAATTGTAACAAAATAAAAATAATCTAATTCTTAAAAATGTTTGATTGTATATTTTTTGTTACTTTTTGGGAACTTAATGCACTAAATCATTTGGATTACGGCATAGATTTGCTACTTTTTTGAAATGCAAATACAAATAAATGTTTCTAAAAAATGTCGATTCTACCCACATTTTAATCGCAAAACAAGGAAAATCTTTGGAAAATTTAGGTGCATTGCGGACTAATGACGGCTCTTTTAGCTTATATAGCGAGAAATACAAGGATTTTTATCACAGCACCAAAGATGGTGCGATATTAGAGACGCTTTATAAGCATATCATCCCTACATTTGGGCTTTTGTGGGCAAATCAAAGTGTAAATCAAGGCGCGAATCCAAATGCGAATCCTATACCAAATCTTACGAATCTATCGCCCAAAAAATCCATAAAAATACTAGATATTTGCTTTGGACTAGGATATAACGCGCTTTTTAGCCTAGCATTTGCAAAGCGCACAAATACAGCCATTTCAATCTACTCTATGGAGCTAAATCTTTTAGATTCACTGCGCGATTTTGCTTATCCAAAGATTTTATCAAATTATTTGCCACTAAGTGAAATTTTAGATTCGCTATTTTTGCGCGGTATGTGGGAGAGTGAAAATATATCCATTTATCTGCATAAAGGCGATGCAAAAATTTATATAGAAAATTTGGCGAATCTAACGCCACAAAATAACACATTTGATATAATCTATCAAGACGCCTTTAGTCCTAACAAAAATGCGGAGCTATGGGATAAATCACATTTTATGAATCTTTATGCACTTTTAAAAAATAATGGCGCAATTAGCACTTACTCCACCTCCAAAAAAGTGCGAGAAATTTGCCAAAATGTCGGCTTTGAAATCTATAATATGCAATGTGGCAATCTCAAAAATGGCACGATTTTACGCAAATTTTCAAGCGAATCACGCGCCACACAAAACCAAAAATCTATAAAAATCGATTGCGTTACGCTAGATAAAATCTAAAATTTTGCAAAGCATTTCTATCGCCACGAAGTTAGGCGATGATATTCATTGCAACCCTTTTTTAGTCCTAACGCGCAGGATTTTTGGATTAGCTGCAAAGCGTAGCCTTGATTTTGCGCCACTTTTTGCCCATTAAAATCCCCAAAATAATGCGCGATTCCAAGCACAAAGCAACTCTCCGCGTCATTTTTGTAGCATTTGTTACCTAAAAGCTGATAATTATCCACGATATAGGGCTTGAATCGCGCCATTTTTAGCTCACAGGCTCTCACTACGCCCATTCGGCAGGATTTATCCAAATACCAATCCGTTTTAAACGAATCTAGCGTGGATTCCCCCGCGTAGTAGCGAAATAGCCAAAAGCACGATTCGCCCACGCCGTAGTCGCATTCCTGCTTTTTTGCCACGAGATTATCGACATTTATGGGCGCATTTAGCTCACTTAGCGACAAACAGCCCAGCGTATCGCCTAACGCACACGCTTTGTAAAATAAATCTCTAGCGATATTCATAGAGCCAAAATACGCCGCGCGGTAGGCTTCATTCGCATAATGTCGCCCTAGTCGCTTTTGCTCCGCGCTTTGATTCATCGGCTCTAGGATAAAGATATTTTGCGAAATATCCTCATCAAAGCCACGATTCACGCCGTTTCGTGCGATATTATTCGCACCATTATTCAAGCCAAAATCAAAGCCAAACGCGCTACACGCGATACAAAATAGCATTAAGATTCTAATCCACATTTTAAAAACCCCCGATTCATTTCGTTCGATATTCAAATATCGGCAAATCTACCTTGTGTCGAATGGCATAGATTCGCAACGCCGTGCCAAAAAATAGCGTGATTAGCGTTGCAGGTAGCTCACTCATCTCTGCAAACACCACCAGCGCGTAAAAAAGCGCGGCAGATATGATAGCAACCCCCGCGTAGATTTCCTTTTGAAAGACTAGCGGAATTTGATTGCAAAAAATATCACGCAGGATTCCACCAAAGATTCCCGTGATACACGCAGCAGTAATGGCTAAAATCATACCATAGCCCATATTCATCGCAATTTTCGCGCCTATGATACTATACACCACCAGCCCCAGCGCATCTAGGCTCAAAAAAATGCGCTCTAGCGTCAGCATAGGGCGTTTGATACGCGTGGTAAGTGTCGCAATGACGCAGATTAGCAGAATGTATTGCGGTCCTTTTACCCAGCTAAGCGGATAATGCCCAAATAACACATCGCGAATCGAACCGCCCCCGATAGCCGTTACAAGCGCGATGAATGAGACGCCAAATAAGTCCATTTTGTGCCGTCCTGCCGCGAGTGCGCCTGTAACCGCCTCTACGCTTATGCCAAAAATCCACAGCACCCCAAGCAACGACAAATCAAACACATAAGAGCCAAAAAATCCACAATCCAGCGTATAATACACGACAATCCTTATGAATCTAAATCTTAAAATTAAGGCGCAATTATAGCAGAAAATGAGAGATTGTTAGGCTGTGATTTTGTGAATCGTGGGAATGTGTAAGATTTGCGTGGCAATATAAAAAATAAAGTCTATCGTCATACTGAGCGTAGCAAAACAACTAAATTAAGCGAATCTCAATCATAAAACACGCAACATTTCAAAAAGTTGCAAAAGCAATGACGAATCTATCTTACCAAATCTTACGCGGAATCAAATTAGCTTATCATTTTTTGGCTAGAATCCACAAAAATAAATTTAAAGGAAATGTTTTGAAAATCTTTGGGACTGATGGGATTCGCGGGGAGGCTGGGAGCGATATAACGCCTTTTACGGCACTAAAAGCTGGACTTGCCGCGGGGATTTATTTTAAAAACACAAAAAACACAAATGAGATTCCTTGTGATTCGAGTAACGAATCAACCGCGATTCCACGCGATTTCATAAGCGATTCACCACAAAATCAGCGCATAAATCCACTTAAAAATCCACCCCAAAAAACAAATATCATCTTAATCGGCAAGGACACGCGCCGCAGCGGATATATGATTGAAAATGGCTTGGTGTCGGCATTTACCGCGCTTGGATTCAATGTCATTCAAGTCGGTCCTATGCCTACCCCTGCGATTGCCTTTTTGACGGAGGATATGCGCTGTGATGCGGGGATAATGATAAGTGCGAGTCATAATCCTTACTATGACAATGGCATTAAATTCTTTGACGCGCGGGGCTATAAGCTCGATTCACAAAAGGAAGTAGAGATTGAAAATATCTACAATGATGAGAGCGCACTAATCGCGCATTTCAAAACCCACGCAAATATCGGGCATAGTAAGCGAATCGATGATGTAATCGGGCGATATATCGTGCATATCAAAAATAGCTTTCCAAAAAATCTCAACCTAAATGGCATTAAAATTGTCGTGGATACCGCCAATGGTGCGGGTTACAAAGTTGCACCCATTATCTTTAGTGAGCTTGGCGCGAAAGTAGTAGCCATAAACAATGCCCCAAACGGCTATAATATCAACAAATCTTGTGGCGCAATGCACCCTGAGATTTTGGCGCAAAAAGTATGCGAAGTGGGCGCAGATGTGGGATTCGCCCTTGATGGAGACGCCGATAGGCTCATAGTCGTGGATAATAAGGGGCAAATTATCAGCGGAGACAAAGTGCTAGGCGCACTTGCACTATATCTCAAACGGCAAAAGTGCCTAAAAAACAATGGAATCGTAACTACGATAATGAGTAATGTCGCGCTAGAGCGGTTTTTAGAGCGACACAATATCAATATGATTCGCTCAAATGTCGGCGATAAATTCGTGCTAGAGGCGATGATAGAGAATGATTACAGCTTTGGCGGGGAGCAAAGTGGGCATATCATTTTTAGCGATTACGCCAAAACGGGCGATGGGATTTTAAGCGCGTTGCAGGTTTTGGCACTAATGCTAAAGCAAAATCGTAGCAGTAGCGAGGTGCTAAATCCTTTTGCGCTGTATCCGCAGGTGCTAAAAAATATCGCCATTCCGCATAAAAAGCAAAATTTAAGTGCGCTTGAATCGCAATATGTGGGGCTAATCGCGCCTGAGATTCGCCACATTATCCGCTACTCTGGCACGGAAAATAAACTGCGAATCTTGCTTGAGGGTAAGGATAAAAAATTGCTTGAAGCAACGATGAGTGAGCTAGAAATATTCTTTACAAAGGCGATTTGTGGAGCGTAGTAATTATGAAAAATAATAAAAATCAATCCGCACGAAGTGCGAATCTTTGCCTCACTCGTCATACTGAGGCGACAAAGTCGCCGAAGTATCCATTAAGTGAATCTAAATGAATAAAACGCAATATTGCAAAAACGAATCAAAAGTTTTATGGTAGAACTTCGTTTTAATTTTTTACATTTGGAGGAAAAATGTTTATAGGATTCAGCACAAGGTTGCCCGGTGGTGGCAGGATTATGTTTGGCACAACCCTTGATAAACTTATGGGGGGGGGCAAATCAAAAAGAGAAATTGATAGAGATGAATTTTCAATCAAAGTAAGTAATGCAAAATTAGAAATATATGATTCGATGCTGACAAAAGCAAATATCGAACCTCAAGTCTTTCACTACGCCGATTCATTAAGCATAGAAATATACGCAAATGAAGTATTTAGCGATAATAATATTGCCACTATTGAAAGGATAGTAACTCTGCTAAATAAAGTCCAAGATTTGCAAGAGAAGTCAGAGTTTTCAAATACGCTTAGCACAGCTACAAAAGAAAAAATTACAAATCTTTTATTTGAAGCCAAAAAAGAAGTGCAAAATATAAAATACGAGCAAAATGCCGAATATAAAATCTTAGAAAAAATAGCAAAATCTCAAAATAGAACAATAAAGCAAATTACGGCAAATTTAAAGCGACACACTCGCCCTAAAAGCTGGATTGTTGCGCTGTTACTAGGGATTTTTTTAGGTTGGGCTGGTGTGGATAGATTTTACAAGGGCGAAATAAAACTTGGTTGCATTAAGATGATTACGCTTGGTGGTGCTTTTATGTGGTGGATAGCTGATTTATACTTTGTGCCTAAACAAATCAAACAAAATAAATACAAACAGCTAAGTAAGGCGCAAATATTGTTGGTAGTAGCATTGTCGCTGTTTTGGTTATTTGCGGTTGGCAATCTTGTTAATAGTCAAGCGACAGAAAATAGTGCAAATATAAAACAAGGAGTCCAAAAATGAAAAAATTTCTTTTATGTGTGCTTATTTGTGCGGGGTTTTTAATCGCTGAAAATAACACAAATGGTGAATATGGTGCAAATGGCTATCTCAAAGATTGGACAGATGAGGATATTGAATTTTACGAGCAAGGTGGCGAACCGATTGAAACCGCCATTTATTTCTGCAATCAAGGTTCTGGTATTACGCATTTAGGTGTGCCAACTTGCCAAGCCCTAAAGGCTTTTAAGGAATTTATGCTATATGTTGAAGTCAAAAATAAAACAAAAGCAAAAGATATTATGCGAGAAATCTGCTTTTGGGCAATGAAAATGAGTGAAGCAGAACTGTTAAGATTAGGAAGTTTTAGAGATAAAGATAATTCTCCACTGATGGTGCCAAGCGAAGCAAGAAAGTTTTTAAAAAATTGTGCTAAATCAAAGTGAGCTATTTATATTAACTCTACACAATCTCAAATAAATTTTTCGATAGAATCGCTTTTAAATTTTTAAGGGGATTTTATGGATTTGATTTTGGCAAAAAAGCGCGTTTTGTTGCTAGTAAGCGGTGGAATCGCCATTTACAAATCGCTTGATTTAATTAGCGCGTTAAAAAAAGAGGGCGCGGAAATTTTCGTGGTGATGAGCGAGGAAGCCACGCGATTCATCGCACCACTCACATTTGAGGCTATGAGTGGCAATAAAGTCCTGTGCCACGCCACCGAATCGTTTCCGCAAATAAGCCACATATCTTACGCAAATCTCGCCGACATCGCCATAATCGCCCCTGCCACGATTAACACAATCGCAAAATTA
>JBNMKJ010000015.1:0-50734 GCA_050874285.1 Helicobacteraceae bacterium
CTTAGCAAAGACAGCGCGATTTGGTCTTTATGCTCGAAATTTGGTATCTTAAACGCCAAAGCATAAATCTCTACTTCTTGATTTTCGCGCTTTATTTCTACGAATCGCTTATCCTCCTGCGGTGCTTCCTTTGTGCGAATCACAGGGATTTGTCGCGTATTTTTTATTGCGCCAAAATATTTCTTAGCGATTCTAAAAAGTTCTTTTGATTCCACATCACCAGCCACCACGACAATGGCATTTTGTGGCTGATAAAACGCCCTATAAAATTCGCGTATGTCCTTAATGTCCCACGATTTTATATCCTCCATAAAGCCAATGGGCGTCCAATGATAGGCGTGTGTGATAAAAGCCGTGTTAAAAAGCCGAAAGTATAAATATCCCGTAGGATTATTATCCGTGCGCCACAAACGCTCCTCTGCCACGACATTGCGCTCGGTTTGAAACTCCGAATCTTTTAGAGAGAGATTTTGCATTAGCTCGGCGAACAAATAAAGCGATTTGTCTAAATTGTCCTTGTGTGCCTTGATAAAATAGCGCGTGTAATCAAAACTCGTGGAGGCGTTATTTTTGCCACCAAAATGCTTGACAATCTCATCAAACTCCCCAGCTTTGAGATTTTTAGTGCTTTTGAAACTAAGATGCTCCAAAATATGCGCAATGCCACTTTTGCCCAGCACTTCGTTGCGAGAGCCGACTTTGTAAAAAATATTTATATCCACGACTTTGCTGTTATTATTCATAGGAATCGCCACGACTTGCAGTCCATTTGGCAAAATCAACTCATCGTATTTGTAAAGCGAACTTTTTGGATTCGTGCTTGGATTCGCGGAATTTAGGGGATTTGAGGGTTTTGTAGGGGCGATATTTGCTGCATAAATAAAAGACATTAAAACTACTCCTAAAGTTAGCATTTTTACCATAAACGCGCCTTGTTGCTAAAATTTCAAAAATAAATCCGCGTATTTTAGCATAATAAATACTTAAAATTTGGATTTGACAAATTAGAGATTCATTTCAAACCTTATCAAAACCTTAAAAATAAACAATAAAATGATAAAAATTTTAATTAACTTTAAATTATATTTTTGATAAAATCCGCGTTTTGAATCTAAATTTTACGAGAGCAAAGCTCTCAAATCACATACACTAGGGACAAAGATGAAATATTACAGATTTTTACTAGCTGGTTTTGGCTCTGCTTTAATCATAAGTGCCGTTTTGTTTGGAAACCTCTTTGCCAAGGGCAATTCTAACCAATCGCGCCTTGATGGATATAGCAAGATTCGCACGGTGATTTCAAATATCGAAAATTACTATGTCGATGATATTTCGATGAATGAGATTGTAAATAAAGCAATCAGCGGACTTTTAAGTAATTTGGACGCGCACTCGGCATATCTCACACCAAAGGAATACACAGACTTAAAAGTGCAAACAAGTGGGCATTTTGATGGCATTGGGATTCAAATATCGCTAAAAGATAGCGCACTTACGATTATTTCCCCGATTGAAGGCACACCGGGCGATAAGGCTGGGCTAAAGGCTGGAGATGTGATTTTAAAAATCAACGACCAAAGCACACTCAATATGACGATTGATGACGCGGTGAATCTTATGCGTGGCAAGAAAAAAACAAGCGTCAAACTTACCATTATCCGCAAAGGTGAGCCAAAGCCACTTGTTTTTGACATACAGCGCGACACTATTGAGATAAATTCCACTTATGCTAAAAAGATTGAAGGCACGGATTATCTCTACTTGCGCGTAAATACCTTTGATGAAAAGGTAACCAAAAGTGTCGAATCTCTAGTGAAAAATAGCAAGGCGAAGGGTATAATCTTAGATTTGCGAAATAATCCCGGTGGGCTTTTAGAACAAGCTGTGGGGTTAGGAAATCTTTTTATAAAAGAGGGCGTTATCGTCTCACAAAAAGGCAAGATTAAAAGCAATAATGAGGAATTTAGCGCGAATGGCAAAGCACCATTTGCTAAGATTCCCCTTGTGGTGCTTGTAAATGGTGGCAGTGCGAGTGCGAGTGAGATTGTCGCAGGTAGTTTGCAAGACCATAAACGCGCCATAATCGTGGGCGAAAATACATTTGGCAAAGGTAGCGTTCAAATCGTGCTTCCACTTGATAATAGCGACAATGGAGACGCGCTTCGCCTAACGACTGCAAGGTATTATTTGCCTAGTGGGCGGACGATTCAAGCTGTGGGCATTACGCCAGACATTGTAGTTTATCCCGGTCCTGTGCCAAAGGATAATGAGGATTTTTCAATCAAAGAGGCAGATTTGAAAAAGCACCTCCAAAGTGAGCTAGACAAACTTGACGCGGACGCTACGCAAACCACTACTGCCAAACCTGCGCCAAAAGATAGCAAAAGCAAAACAATCACAGCTGAGGACATTTACCGCGACATTCAGCTAAAAAGTGCGATTGACGCGCTAAAAGTGCTAAGCGTTGTCGGCATTCCCACTAAAATCAATGTGGCAAATAAATAAAAAGAGAGGAATCAAAATGGAAAAACTATCGCTAATCTATGAGGGCAAAGGCAAAAAGCTATATGCGACAAATGATGATTTGAAAATCATCTCTGAGTTTAAAGATGACTTAACAGCATTCAACGCGCAGAAAAAAGGCAATGAAAAGGGCAAAGGTAGCCTAAATTGCCAAATTAGCACCATTATTTTTAAACTTTTGGAGCAAAATGGCATAAAAACACATTTCATCGAATCGCTTGATGAAAATAGTATGCTTTGCAAAAGAGTGCAGATTATTCCGCTTGAAGTGGTGGTGCGAAATGTCGCCACAGGCTCACTTACAAAGCGACTTGGAATCACTGAGGGGCAAAAGCTGGATTTTCCCATAGTGGAGTTTTACTACAAAAATGACGAGCTAAACGACCCGCTTGTCAATGATGAGCATTGCAAGATTATGGGCATTATCGATGATGATAAAAGTGCAGAGTTCATCAAAAAAACAGCGCGAAAAGTCAATGAAATCTTAGTGGATTTTTTCGCAAAAGCAAACTTGCGACTAATCGACTTTAAAGTCGAATTTGGGCGCGATGAAAAAGGCGAGATTTTACTAGCCGATGAGATTAGCCCTGATTCGTGTAGGTTGTGGGATAAAGATAGCAACAAAAAAATGGATAAAGACATTTTTCGCCAAAGTTTAGGCACCGTTAGCGAAGCGTATAAGGAAGTTTTATCGCGAATGCAAAGCGTAAAATAGCGATTTTTTAAAGGCGATTTTATGAAAGCTGAAATTGAGATTTCTTTAAAAGATGGCATTTTAGACCCACAAGCAAAGACGATTTTTAATGCTTTGCATTCGCTTGGATTTAGTTGCGTGAAAGATTTGCGAATCGCCAAAAAAATGACTTTAGACTTAGATTTGACAGATACGAATCACGCAAACGAGCAATTAGAATCAATGTCAAAAGATTTACTTGCCAATCCTGTGATTGAAAACTATAAAATAAAGATTTTGCCTTGATAGCGATACTTCGATTTTTAGGCACAAACTGCGAGTTTGACATACAATACGCCACGCAGTTCTTAGGCAAAGACAGCGCAATCGTATGGCACAAAGAAACTGCCCTGCCTCGCGATACAAACGCCGTCATAGTGCCGGGTGGCTTTAGTTACGGCGATTATTTGCGTTGCGGTGGCATTGCGAAATTTGCACCGATAATGAAAGCCGTTAGAGCATTCGCAGAAAATGGCGGATTTGTCTTTGGCATTTGCAATGGATTTCAAATCTTATGCGAGGCAAAAATGCTACCCGGTGTGCTAATGCGAAACAAACATATCGCGTATAAAAGCATTATGGGGGAGTTTGAGGTTTGCAATAATGATAATATTTTACTACAAAATTATGGGATTCGCCAAAAGATAAGACTGCCTATCGCCCACGCTGAGGGGAATTATTATATCGATGATGATGGATTGGCGCGTTTAAGGGCAAATAATCAAATCCTACTAACCTACACAAGCGATATAAATGGCTCTATCGCGCGAATCGCTGGGATTTGCAATGAAAATAAAAATGTCTTTGGTATGATGCCCCACCCCGAACGCGCCATTGAAAAAGTGCTAGGGAGCGATGATGGAGCCAATATGTTAGCAAATATTTTTAGCGCAAATGCGCCAAAGATTGATGAATCTAGCGCGATAGATTCGAGCAAATCGCGCGAATTAGACGAATCACACGAATCAAATGAATCGAGCGAATCTACCGAATCCACCGCATTAGATTCGCCAAATTTAGCGCATTCAGGCGATTCGCTAAATCTCACGGCAAATTATCATTTCAACAATTAAGGGGCAAAAATGCGCCAAATATTTTTACGCAAAATTTCTTATCGATTTTTATTAGTTTTTTGCCTTTTTGCAATGATAGTTTCAAGTGCGAATGCCGATGAAATAAATGAAAATCAAAGTAGATTAGTCTATGTCAAAAGTGAAGTGCTAGAGGCAAAAGAGCTGCATTATATCGGCGAAATTGTCGGTGTGAAGTATAATGTCCTTGTGTTAGAAAATGCCAAAGTGCGCTCTATGGGCTTTTTGGATAGTGATGGGATTATTATCAAAAATGGCGATGAATCGTGGGAGCAACTAGAAGACGGCTCGTTGCAAAATATCATTTATTTTAAGATTCAAAGCAAAAAATTTGCCTTTCCGCGCCTTGAAGTTGTCGTAGATAGCGATGATTTTAGCGACAGCGCGATGAGTAGCGAGATTTTGGGCGAAGCGATAGATTTACGCACGAATCACAAGCAGTTTAACGGCGTTGTCGCGCAAAATTTTAAGATAAATAACCACAGCGTAAAGAGTTTTGATGAAAAAACAAATATCATCATTTTGGATTTAAGCGCGGAGTGGGCGAATTTAGAGGACTTTAAGATTGCAAATGTCAAAAAGCAGGGCTTTGAGAGTATAAATGAGGGCATTTCGCGCAGTAGCGGGATTTACTACGCGATTTTGCCTAATCAAACTTCCGCGCTTGACTTTGAATATTTTGACTTAACCTCGCAGACTTACAAGCAAGAGCATATCAAAAATGTCATAAACAAGGCGCACATTAGCATTAACCCCGAAATTGCACCCATAAATAAAGTGCTGATTTTTAAAAATATCGTTATTTTGATTGTGAGTTTCGCGCTGTTTGTGGCGTTTTTGATTCGCAAGATTCCTTTTAAGATTCGCGTTGCGGGGCTTGTGGTGGGCGTGGTGCTGCTGCTTTTTGTGGTGATTAGCGTGAATATCAACGAAAATGGCGTTATGAAAAACGACAGCTACATTCGCATTTTGCCTACGACAAATTCCACCATAATCGCTAAGATTCCCGCAAACGCGGAAGTGCAAATCATTAGCAAACACAATGATTATGTAAAGATTCTAACGCCAGATAATAAAACAGGCTGGGTTGAAAAGGCAAGTGTGAAATGAGCCTTAAAATGAGCCGTATTCGCGGGATTTGGGCGGCTTTTAGCACGGCAGTTATTCTGCCTATAATCATTTTAAATATTTATATTTTTCGCTTTCACAATCGCCCCGTGCGAAAAACTAGCCGTGTATTTTTTTGGCTAAATGGCTTTAAAATGCAAAAAATCGGCGACTTTGCCAAAGACGCGCAGATTTTGGTGCTAAATCATCAAGGGATTATGGATATAGGCTACCTTGAGGCTTATTATCCGTGGGATATTTGCTGGGTGGCAAAAAAAGAGCTAGGCGAAGTGCCACTTTACGGACACGCACTCAAAGCCCCAAAGATGATTTTAATCGACAGAGAGGATAAAAAGTCGCTTATCTACCTAATCAAAGAGGCGAAAAACAAGCTAGATGAGGGGCGAATCCTAGCTATTTTTCCTGAAGGGACGCGTAGCAAGGGCGGACGCGACTTTTTGCCTTTCAAAAACGGCGCGAAAATGCTAATTGAAAAATACAAGCTAAAAGTCCAGCCTATCGTGCTAGTAAATACTAGAAATTTATTTGACGCCTCATCGATAGAGGTGCGCAGTCGTAATGCAAGAGCGATTTACTTGGAGGCATTTGTGCCAGATTTTAGTAATCCAAAATGGTATGAGGATTTAGAGCATAAAATGCAAGAAATTTACCATAAGCATTATGATGAGATAAACGCGACTAGCTAGGATTTGAGTATGAATCTAAATGCGTGGATTTTGGCTTTGGTGCTTTTGTGTGGAACTGCAAATGCTACGAATCTAGCCGAATCTACGCAAGATTCAAGTGGAAAATTTGTCGAATCTAAAGGCGATTTGCAGGCTTCAAATGTCAATCCAAGCAATTCAACCTCCACGCCGTCATTGCGAGGAAGCGTTAGCAACGAAGCAATCCATTTAGATTCGTGTGTGGATTGCCACAATTCCACGCAAAGCGCGGAATCTCTCAATGACAAAAATGACAAATCTATGAAATCCGCGCAAGATTCAAACATAGATTCACAAGATTCAACCGCAAATCCAAGCAACTTAAATACAAATTCAAACACACAGCGCGATTTTTTCGCCACTGCGCCCATAAATGGCGATACTTTTGGCTCATTTGCAGTGGGCTATCAAATGTTATCCAAACGACACTCACTAAGCGCGAAAAATCTCAACCACAGCGCGTTTTTCGCGCTTGATAGAGGGTGGAGTTTTGTGGATAATGCTTTGCTTGTCGCGCTTAGTCTTGATGGCAGTGCTGGGGAATTTTATAGTATCAATATCGGTGCAAAGCTCGGCTACCGCGCGTTGAGTGGGCGTATCATACCAAATATTGCCATAAGTTACGGGCTAGTCAACCACAAGATAAATGACGCACAGCATAATTTTCACGGCGCAACGGCTACGGTGTCGTTATTTGTGGATATTGCGCAGGGCTTTGGGCTGGAAGTCGCCTATCGCGTGGGTTTGCACCCATTTCCTACGCTAAAAAAGACTAGCGAACGCGCAAATATCCACAGCTTTATGGCGAATCTCAAATTTATGGACTTTGGGATATGAGAAAAATCGCTTTATTTTTCGCGCTTTGTGCGTGGGCGATTGCTGATTGTGGCGGGGATTGCGCGACTTGTCATTTTGGCATTGACTATAAAGATGAGCGACATAAAATTATGCTTGATTGCAAAAACTGCCACACGCCCGAAAAGCTAAAGTTGCAGATGACTACAAATGGCTGTGGGCGCGACTGCTTTGAGTGTCATAGCGTTTCTAAAATAAACGCCGTTGCGATTAAAGAGCATATCGAGCTAAATACCTGCATATCCTGCCACACGCGCATTGATAACAAACTCACGCCCAATATCAACCCACTTTTTAACAATAAATTGCTAAATAGGAAGCTAAATCCTAAACCTTAAATACCCCACTCTACGCCCATTTTTGACATAATTTCATCATAGATTTTATCCTCACACTGCATCGTAATCTCTGCGCAAGTGCTTAGAAACTCGATATTTAGGATATTTGCGCCCATTTTGGTGGATAGATATTTGGCGTGATTTATGGCATTAAATGGCAGTGTGATTGTGTGCGTTTTGCGTTGTATCCATTCGATGATTGCACCGCAATTCTCAGCATTTTCCACCGCCAAAAGCGTGGCGTTGCTATATGCCCTCACCAAGCCACCCACGCCTAGCAATTTCCCGCCAAAATACCGCACCACAATTACACCGCAATCCACCAGCTCCTTGCCACGAAGCACATTTAGCGTAGGCACACCCGAGCTACCCTTTGGTTCGCCATCATCGCTACTTGATTCGACAATGTGGCTAAATTCATTGATACAGCGCGTAGCACGGACAAAATGCACGGCTTTTTTGTGCCTCTCTTGCAATTCGTTTAAAAGGCTATCCACGCCACTCACAGGGGCTAAATGCGCCAAAAACTTCGAGCCGTCCTTTTCATACTCTGCCACCACGAGGCGATTTATTGTTTTCATTTGCGCCCCTTAGGCGAATCCTACTTTTTAAAATTTGAGATATACTCGCCCAAAATCTCAATATCCTCATCGCTTAGATTGTTTGCTTGGAGATACATAATCGCCGCCGTGCCGCCCTTGTTAAGCGTCTTTGCGCGGTAGCCTTTCATATCAGCAATCAAAATGCTCTTACTCAAATCCTTAATCAAAATATTCCCAGCACTGCCCGGTGCGACTTTATCGCCCCTTGCGCCGTGGCAGGCGATACATTTCTTATATAAATCTTTTGGATTTTTTGCTTGAATCGCCGTATTTTGGGGCGAATCTTTGGGGGAATCTTTTTGTGATTCGTTTGAATCTTTTGCTATTTTTTTGGATTCTTCGGTCGCTTCGCTTCCCTCAGAATGACGAGTGGTGGTAGATTCTACGCTTGAATCTACACTTTTTGTCGCATTAGATTCGGCGTTTGCGATATTTGCGCTTGATTCGCCACTAGATTCGCTCTTAGATTCGCCACACGCTACAAAAAACGCCACGCAAATTACCGCGCCACAGGCTATTTTTAATACGCTTTTTATCATTTTTTAATCCTTTTTATTTAAGTTTTGTCGAATAAGATTTGTCAATGTAAAATTTCCTCCACAAATCTTTTGTTATTATACCCAAATCTACGAGCTTTTCTAACACCTCCGCGTTGCAATCCACATCATCAGGCCACTCACGCGTAAAGCCCTCTAACGCCCCTTTTTGCGTGGCGTCAATGAGCGCGACATTATTTTTTACCACAATATCACGAATCGCATCAATATTATTCACAACGCGCCACAGGCACATATATGGATTTTCCAAGTCATTATTATGCGAATCTAGGACGAATACAACGCGACAAAAGCGCGAATCAAACGCATCTATATGCTCCAAAACGCGCGATTTTTTATCCACGCCAAGCAAAATTATAGGATTTTTAGTGTGAGTGAAATACTGCCTTAAAACTACCGCCTCGCTATAATTTTGTGTGATTTTTGCCAAAAGCTCATCATCGCTTAAAATGCTAGGCGATTGATAAGTGGGCGCACCATTTGTGCAATCAACGCCTAGCTTCCCGCCTTGCGCGAATTTTGGCGATGAGTGGTCAAGCGCATCGCAGATTCCGTGCGAGATAAAAATCTCGTTAATATCAAAATTGTTTAGGATAAATTCCGTGATTCCGTTGTGATTCGTCAGCTCTGGCGCATTTGGCGGAACAAAAATGGCGTGTTTGACAAAGCTCATCTGCCCCATAGCCCAAAATCCGTGCATTATCTGCTGTGCGTGAGATGGATATTTGGGCGCGATTTTTGCCAAAATGAGATTATGAAAAACGCCATTTTCAGGCATATAGTAATCCACAAGCGCGGGGCTTGTAGTCTGCAAAAGGGGCAAAAAGATTCGCTCAGTGGCATAGCCCAAATATTTATCCTCCAAAGGTGGCTTACCCACGACAGACGCGAGATAAATAGGATTTTGTGAAAGCAAAATATTTTCCACTTCCATCACAGGATATTTTTCAATAGGCGTGTAGTAGCCCGTGTGGTCGCCAAATGGTCCCTCATCACGCATATCATTTGGGTCGATGAATCCTTCAATCACAATGTCGCAATCGCTAGGCACACAAATATCATTTGACACGCATTTACGCAAATTAGGGCGAATCTTGCGTATAAAACCATATAGCATTAGCTCGTAAATGCCGAGTGGCAGCGGGGCTTGGGCGCACCAAGTATATAGCGGGTCGCCTCCGATTCCCACAGCTACTGGCATTTTTTGCCCAGCCTTTTTATACTGCTCCAAAAAAATCATCGAATCTTTGTGGATTTGAAAGTGCATTCCCAAATGATTTTTATCATAAACTTGCAATCGATACATTCCTAAATTTTTCATCGCGCCATCAAGGCTATGCGTATAAATCTGCCCACTTGTGATAAAGCGTCCGCCGTCATTTTCCCAAGTTTTTAGAATGGGCAATGAAAATAAATCCACTTCATTTTTAGGAATGATTTTATGCCATTTGGAGCGGACAATTTTAGGGCGCAAAAAGCGCAAATTGCCAAAAAGGCGGATTTTAGAGAGAATCTCGCGCAAATTTTTTGGCGCACTTAGGCGCGTAAAATCGCTAATGCTTTGTGAAATATGCTCGGCGTTAATGCCAAGCAATTCCAAACGCCTAAACGAACCAAAAAGATTCATAAATACAGGAATTTTGAATTTTGTATTTGTCCGTTTGCAAATGGGGTGCGTAAAAAGCAATGCCTTTGAATCTGCCTTTTTAACCTCGATATAAGCGATATGCGGAATTTCTAGCTCAATGTCTAATGGCTCATCGATGATTTTTAGCTCATTGTGCGCTTTTAAAAAATTGATAGTTTTTTGCATAGTATGCCTTTCAAAAATCTGCTTTAAAAAGTCGTATTATAATATAGATTTTACATTATTATGGTAGAATCGCCAATTTTTAAACATAAATTAAACAAAGGAGCAATAATGAGCAATCTTGGCAAACTCGTAGTATTGGGCGTCGTAGGCGTTGTAGGATACTACACATTTATCAAAAAAGAACCGATTCCTATCGTAAATGAGGCGACAAGCGCGACAAAAGGCATAATGCAGGAGGCAAACAAGGACTTTGTCCAGCACAAAGTCGGCGATGAAAAGGAATATATGGATAGAAACGCGACTGTGCTGCAAGATGACCCGTCAATGAGGGCGATTACGAAAAATCAGGGGCAATGAAAAATTTAGGCAATTCGTCATTGCGAGGGAGCAACGCGACCGAAGCAATCCATAAAAAAAATAAATTAGATTGCCGCGATTTTGCTACGCAAAATCTCGCAATGACAAGTGGATATTCATCATTGCAAGGCAATGAATCGCCGAAACAATCCACAAACAACGCACTTTTTAAAAATGCTATCGCACTCACAGGTGGCATTGCCACTGGCAAAAGCACTGCTTGTAATATTTTAAAACTACACGGATACAGCATAATCGACACGGATTCAATCGCGCATAATATGCTAGAGCAAAGCAAAGATGAGGTTGTGGGCGCATTTGGCACTGAGATTTTGGAGCGCGATTCAAGCAATTTGCGCGAATCAAACAAATCAAATCTGCGAATCAATCGCAAAAAATTAGGCGCAATCGTTTTTAATAACAAGGCAAAATTAGCGACATTAGAATCGATTTTGCACCCCAAAATCCGCGCAGAAGTCTCCCGCCAAGCGCAAAACTTAGACGCACAAGGCATTTTGTATTTTATCGACATTCCGCTATTTTTTGAGTTACAATCAAAAGGCAATGGCTATGAAATCCCGCGCTCATTGCTAATCTACGCGCCAAAGGAATTGCAATTAGCGCGAATGCAAAAGCGCGATAACTTAAGCGCAAATGAGGCGCAAAATCGCCTAGCAAATCAAATGGATATTGAGGCAAAAAGGCAAATGGCGGACTTTGTCATCGAAAATACAAGCAATATCCGCGACTTGCAAAGCAAAATAGAGGCATTTTTAAAGCGACTTTAGCAAATACTCGCTAAATCTGCGGTGGATTCATATCCACTTCTGCCTCTGGTTTGCCTATGAAATAGCCTTGCGCGTAGTCGATGCCCATTTCTTTGACGACTTCATAAATCTCTTTAGAGCAGACGAATTCCGCGATTGTTTTTATACCTAAGTCTTTGGCGAATTGCACAATCGTTTTTACGATGATTTGCGCATTTTTGTCTTTGTCAATATTTTTGATAAGTGAGCCATCAATCTTTAGATAATCGATTTGTAGCTTCATCAAAATCGAAAAGTTAGAATACCCACTGCCAAAGTCATCAAGCGCGATTTTCACGCCTATATCCTTAATCCGCGCGATAAAGTGATTTACACTCTCAAAGCCCTCCACACTCTCTTGCTCCGTGATTTCTGCCACCACGCGCCCTTCGATTTTATAATAAGCGATTCGCTCCATAAACCACATCAAAAAATCAGGCGAATTCATATCCTCAAGCGCGAGATTCACCGAAAATACGCAATCTTTGTGGAGTGCGAGTTGAATAAATGCCGATTCAATCATTAGACGCGAGAGTTTGGAATACGAGCTAGAGCGTTTGGATACTTCCAAAAACAGCCCCGGTGGAATGATATGCCCATCTCTATCTTTGATACGCATCAATGCTTCAAATTTGACTTTGTCCTCCGTGCTTGTCTCAGGCTGAATCCCATAAATCTTTTGAAAATACGGAATCACATCTTTGTTTTTCAACGCTTGATAGACGATTTCGGTGTATTGAATGTTGTTTTTAAAGACATTTAAAATGGGCAAATTGCGATTATAAACGACAATGGGGTTTTTGTATTCTTTTGCGTGGTGGAGTGCCATAGTCGCATTTACCATACTATATTTCGCGCTCTCATAGGAAAACGCCACGCCAATGGTTGCTGAAATATTTAGATAAGTGTAATTGTCAATCAAAATCTCTTTCTTACCCAAATAATCCAAAAAGCCCTCTAATTTTTGGATAAAAACGCCTCTATCAGTGCAATTCGTCCAAAGAATCGCAAAATCATCGCCGTGAATCCTATACAATAGATAATTTTCATTTTTAAAATAGCTCTTTAGCACCTGCGCCACCGAGTATAAAATGTCATCGGCTAATTTCACGCCATAAAAGCTATTGATTTCTTTAAAATTGCTTAGATTTAGCACGGCGATGACATGATTTGGATATTGCTCCAAATCTTGGCGCAAAATGATACTTGTCCGCAATCCTGTGAGCTGGTCGGTGGTGATTTTGGAGTTTAGCTGGTAGATTTGATTTGCGATATTGTTGTGAAAATATTTTGATAGCTCAGAGATTTCTTTGGGGCTTTTTATGATTCGCTGTGCCCAGCTTTGAAAGCCAAATTTATTATTTTCATAAAAATTTCGCATATCCACATAAAAGTCGCTAAGTGCCACTAGAATGTCGCTTTTAATATATTTGCTTGAGATAAATACGATGAGTGCGAAAAATACGGCATTCAAAAGCACGATAATGCCGATATATGTGTAAATAAATACGCTACTATAAAGTGCGCCCTCGCTCACTGCACCTTGATTAAAAGTCGCCCACGCACCCACACCAAGCAGAATATAAAGCACATTGATAGCTAAAATAAAAACAAGCGGAATAAATAAAAATAATCTAAATTTTGTCCGTATATCTTGCACTATGCCCTCCGTATCGGCGTTATTTCATATCCAAATATTTTGGAAATACTAAATTTAAGTCTTTGGGAATTTTCTTTGTGATTTTATCAAAAAATACTTTATTTGCGAATATATCGCCAATAATTCCTACACTTTTAATACAAAATTTACTTTGTGCCTCGCGCAAGGCAAGTATGAGATAATCAACTAGCGATTCGACTGCGCCAAAGGCGATGACTTCAGATTCGCTACCTGCTAAAGTGAAGCTGATAATTGAACGAATCGTGCGAGATTCGTCATAAATTAAGTCAAATTCGTCTTGTGGCGACTTTGCTTTGTCGTTGTGGGGCGATTCGATAGAATTGTCAAAGCAATCCATAAAAGATTTGTCATTCTGAGGCGACAAAGTCGCCGAAGAATCCAAATCACTAGAATCTAACGCGAATCTAGAATCTATTTTTTTACGCGATTCAGCGGATAAATCCGCATCGAATTCCATATTATTTAAAGCGCGTTTTTCTTGAGGGAGGGGGTGGGGGCTTGAATGCGGAGATTCTTGCGAATTGCGAAGTCGCTCCCCTCCCCCTCCCTCACAACTCCCACCCCCGCCCCAGACAACGCTTTTTGTGGTTGCGCTGACGCGCGGATTATTTTTATCATTTTTGCTATCGCAAAAATTTTGTGATTCGTTAGAATTGCTTGAATCTAAATCCACAATTCTAGTATTTTGCGGTGGAAGTTTTGTATTTGGAGAAAATTTTGGGCGTGAGACTAGACTTGGTGTCTGCGAACGCTCAAAATTTTCTCCAAGTGCGAAAGATGCACCCAAAGACGAATTTCTTACATTTTTAAAGTCAATTTTTGGTCCTATATCACGCAAATAATTCTGCGCAAGATTAAAAATCGCATTTTTATCCGCCTCACGCCCCAAAATCATCGCCGCACATTCAAAAATATCAAGCAAATTTTGCGTCCATTGTGGCGCGGAATCTAAACTCTGAATCGCCTCATATCGCGCCTCAAAGGCTTTTTTAAAATTTGCGATAAGTTTGTCGCCATTTTCTAGCGTTGAAATTTTTTGCAAAATATTTTTTGGATTTTTATCAAAGGCGATTTTTATCCTGCTGTGCGATATAAATGACGGATTTTGCGAACTTAGATAAATAATGCAAAGATTTTGTAGCGCATTAGAATCGGCATTAGATTCGCTTAATTTGCCAAAATTTAGCTCCAAAAACGCGCTAAAATCCACCCTTTTTTCTAAAAAATTCTTTTTCAAAAAATAGCCATTTTGCCCCACCACAATCTCAAAAAAATCGCTTTTTTCGCCCAAATCATAGCGCAAATGTGGATTCGCCGAATCTATCATTTTTCCACGCACAAAGGCGATTCCCCGATTTAATAAAATGCTAGAAATACAACACAAAATAATGTCATAAGGCAAAATAAAAAGCGCGTTTTTTGCGCCTATCTCAAGCACAAAAACTTCCTTAATCGCCAAATCAATAAGCGGTTTTTCAAAGGACGCTATGGCGTTTAGCTCATCAACGGAGGCGCGAGTATAGAGCGAAATGGTCGAAATATCATTTGCCAAAATGAAATCAAAATCATCGCTGTTTGTGGATAGCAAAATCGCCCCTTTGCTTGTGGATAGCGCAATATTTTGCCCTTGAATAAGCAAGTCGCAAAGACTTTCTAGCGCGGGTTTTAGCGAATTATGCGAATCTAAGCGCATAAATTCGTCATTGCGAGATTTGGCGATAGTCGAATCGTGATTTGCGCTATTCGTGGATTGCTTCGGCGAATCCATAGATTCGCCTCGCAATGACGAATCTCCACTTGTCATTGCGAGATTTGCCTTTGGCAAATCGTGGCAATCCATAGGATTTGTGAATGTAGCGAAACAATCATCTATTTTTTGATTTTTGTGGATTGCTTCGGCTTTGCCTCGCAATGACGATTCTGTGGAATCCCCAAAAATCTCACAAAATTTTAAATCGCTTGGATTTTTAATAGCATTGATTTCACTCACGCTAAAAATGCCACTCAAATTTTGCTCTATTTTTTTACCCAAAGGCTTTTCGCACATTTCCGCACTTTTAAAACGAAAATAAAGCGACAGCGGAATCTCCACCTCCAAAGCATTCGCAAATGCGCCTAGCGATTCGCCACTGCCACTTGCAAAAACGCTTAAAATCTCATCGCCAAATTGGACGCGAATCACCACGCTATGCGCGTTAGCCACCTTTTGCAAAAGCCCCAAAAAATAATGTGTATTTGCGTTGCGATAAAAAAAATCAAATTTTAAAGTCATAGTTGCGCTTAAAAGCCCTTGTATGAGTTGTTTGCGACTTCTTGCAAAGGCATATCAGCAATTTTTTCAATCTCAAATCCTAGCGTCTTTAAAATCTTTAAAACCTCATCGCACATTGTCATCGCAGAGCTTTGAATCGCTGGAGATAACTCAAATGTAGTATCGCCATCTATGATTTGCGGAATTGTAGCGACAATCTTAATGGTAGGCAAATCGCCCATCATTTCAATCATCTTTAGCGTGTGTAGCATTTCCACCTCGTGCGCCGTGCCTTGCCAATTCACAGCCATAGGAATCTCACTAAAATCAAAGGAAAACACATCGCCGATTTTGGCATTATCAGCGTTTATACAATCTAGCAAAATCACAAAATCATTCTCCGTAATTAGCGGAATAAGCCCCTGCGCCAAAGTCCCGCCGTCAATGATTTCAAGGCTGTGCGTGGGCGACTTAAAAGCGTAATTTACTTTTAAAAAGTTAGATAAATGAACGCCAATTCCCTCATCGCCAAGCAAAATATTACCAATGCCTAGAATCAAAACTTTCATAAACTAACTTTTTCGCCCTTAAAATCTAAAAGCAATCTGCCTTTAAGATTCCTTGCTATCATCTTCGTAGCGATAACCGCCCACGATAGAATCCACACCGCCGTCTGGGTTTTTCACAGCATTCCAAACCGCCATATAAATGTGTATAGGAATAAAAATGCAAATCGCCCAAGTGGTAATGTGATGAATCTGTCGCACATTTGCTAGTCCGCCACAAAGCACTTCAAACCACTTGAAACACACAGCCAAAATCCCGCCCAAGCCATCGTGATAGACATTATAATAAAGCACCACGCCTGTAAGCGAGACAATTAGCACAAGCACACCTAAAAAGAAATATGAAAAATACTGCAATGGATTATAAACGCCGTGAACATGCGGGTGCGGTCCTAAAAATAGATAGTTTTTAATCTGCGCAACCCAAATTTGAATGTCAAACAAATCCTGCGCACTCATTCGCTCATTGGCATTTTTGCTAACAAAGAAATAAAAATACAGCCTAAAAAACGACACCGAAATCAGCAAAAATCCCACCATAATGTGCCAACTGCGAAATAGCGCGTAAAGGAAATTCGTAGGTTCGCCATTTGGCTCAGGCGCAAGGAATGGATATGCGATATAAAATCCACTAAAGATTAGAAAAAATATACAAAACGCGCGAATCCAATGAAACAGCCTAACCACAGGGCTAAAAGTCAAATTACGCTTAAAATGCTTTGCCTTTTTCGCTGTGCTTACTTGCACTTCGCTTGTGTCTAGCTTGTCTTTTAGATTCGCCGCCATTTGCACACTTTTTTGCACTGACTTTGCAATCGTTGTTTTCATATTTGCCCCCTTATGCTCGTAAAGTGATTGGACTTACCTTATATTCACCTAAATCATTACCTTTAAAATCCATCATATGCACCGCACACGCAATGCAAGGGTCAAATGAATGAATCGTGCGGATAATTTCAAGCGGTTGCGCCAAATTTGCGATTTTGATTCCTATCAAACTCGCCTCATAAGGTCCTTTTTGCCCCTTAGCATCTCGTGGTCCAGCATTCCAAGTGGAAGGCACGACAGCTTGATAATTCGCCACTACGCCATTTTCGATTCGCACCCAATGGCTTAGCATTCCGCGTGGCACATTGCCGATATAACGCCCCTCGTATTTTTTGTTTTTATCAATCACATAAGGCGCACAAGTGCGTGTATCGCCAGATTTGATATTTGCAATGAGCGCGTTAAATGCCTCGATTCCATAATCCGCGCTTAATTTGCATTCAATTAGCCTAGCTGCCGTGCGCCCCAAAGTGCTAAATAGAGCCGTAGCAGGAAGTCCTGTGTCTTTTAAAAACTTTGTAGCAATCGTTGTAATGCGTGGATTTTTCTTTGCCAAGCCCACAGCAATGGCTGCCAAAGGTCCTACTTCCATAGGGATTCCGTCATATCTAGGCGATTTAATCCAGCTGTATTTGCCCTCAGTGTCTAGCAATTTACTATCGACTTGTTGCAAGTTTGGTCCTACGCTTTTGCCGTCTTTAAGTCCTGTGTAATTTGGCTCAGTCTCGCCGTCATAAGGGTGCAAAGGCTTATCAGTCTTATACCACGAGTGCGTAGCTTCCTCAGTGATGAGTTTTTCATCGATTTCATAGGCTTTGGAAATATCATAATCCTTGATATATCCGCTACTATACAAATACTCGCCATTGCCGATTGGAATCTCTTGGAAACTCATAAAGTTTTTCACAGCACAGCCTTTTAGGACGCTTGGCTCGTTTTTATAAACCTCCGCTGCCATAACGACATCAGGGTAGTAAGCGCGATTCACAAAATCCGCGACATATTGATATTTAGTTAGCCACTCGCCTAATCTGCTAGGGTCAAGCATATCCATTACAGAGGTGATTCCACCAACCGTTAGGCTTTGAGGGTGAGGCTGTTTAGAGCCAAAAATTGCCATCATCTGCGCGGCAACCCTTTGGACTTCTAGCAATTTTAGATAGTGTGAAAGCACGATTAGATTTTGCTCGGGGCTAAATCGATAAGTCCTATGTCCCCAATATGCGTTTGCAAATGGTCCTAACGCGCCTTTTTTCACAAAATCCGCCACTTTTGCTTGAACGGCTTTTAGCTCATTTTCGCCTGTGGCAAGTGGCAAGTCGCAGTAATTAAATGCGAGTTTAGACGCTTTTGCGCAGTCTGCTTTTAGCGCGGAGGTTATATCACACCAATCAAGCCCGTGAAGCGTGTAAAAATGCACAGGGTGGTCGTGCAAAACTAGCGCGATATTCATTAGTGAGCGCACAAATTCCGCATTTGGAGGCGGAACTATGCCTAAAGCATCTTCTACCGCTGAGATTCCAGCTTTGTAATGCGAATAGGTGCAAACGCCACAGATTCGCCCTACTAAAAATCCAGCATCGCGTGGGTCGCGGTTTCGCACGATTTTTTCTAGCCCACGCCAAAGCGTAGAGCTAGAAAACGCATCTGTTATCACATTATTATCATCTACCACCACTTCAATCCTCAAATGTCCCTCAATCCTTGTGATTGGGTCAACTACGATTCGTTTTGTCATTTTTCTCCCCCTTAATCTCTATCTTTATCTTTTACTGCCATTGACAATGCCGCGTGTGCTGCGATTCCAATCGCGGTGGCACTTAGTAAAACCGCGCCAACGGTATCTGCTGTCTTATCCGCGCCGATTCCATTAAATGAAGTCGCATAAAGTTTGTTTGCCATAGGCTCTTCAAATGGACTCATCGTATCCCAGAAATTTGGCTCAGAGCAACCAATACAGCCGTGTCCAGCTTGCACTGGCCAACTTGTATGCTGATTGAATCCTAATTTAGAGCAGTTGTTAAATGTATATGGTCCTTTGCAACCGACTTTGTAAAGGCAGTAGCCTTTTTGTGCGCCTTCATCGCCGAATTGTTGCACGAACTCTCCTGCGTCAAAATGTCCGCGTCTCTCGCATAAATCGTGGATTCGCAGTCCGTAAGCCCAAGTAGGACGATTATAAGAATCTAGCGCAGGTAAAGTGTTGAATAATATAAAATGCAACACGCTTCCTACGATATTTTTCTCGCTTGGAGGACAGCCGGGCACATTGATGACGGGTTTGCTTGTGATTTTGCTTAGTGGCATTGCGTTTGTAGGATTTGGATTTGCTGCTTGGACACCGCCAAAGCTCGAGCAAGTGCCGATTGCAAAAATCGCCATTGCACCATCTGCTGCCTCTTTTGCATTTTTCGCGCCTGTATGTCCGTGTGCGCCTATTGTGAGATAAAATTCGCTACCACCGCTAGGAATCCCGCCTTCTACCATTAAAATGTAGTTGCCTTTGTAGGTTTTCATAGCATTTTCTGCGTTTTGCTCGGCTTGCCAACCAGCCGCTGCCATAACGGTCTCGTGATATTCTAAGCTAATGTAGTCAAAAATCAGCGAATCAATGCTAGGTGCATCGCTTCGCAATAAACTCTCGCTACAACCCGTGCATTCCGCCATATGTAGCCACACGACAGGCAATCGCCCTGCCAACTCCGCAGCCCTCGCAGTTAGCGGGACAAATGACGCTGGAAGTGCCATTGACGCCGTCATCGCTGCTGCCCATTTCATAAAATCTCGCCGTGAGATGCCATTGTCATTCAAAACGGACTTGATACCACCGCCTTTGAAATCTGGCAACTTTTCAAACTCATCTAATCGCGCCGAAATGCGCTCAAACTCTTCTCTTTCCTGCATAAACTCTCCTTTATGATTTGTTGTTGATTGAAATGATTAAATTGCGGAATTTATGATAGCACATTAAAGGCAATATTTCCATAAATATATAGCCAAATTCGCCGAATCTTTAGCGAATCGCTTTACAAAAAGTTACAAAAAGTAAATTTTTTGTAAAGATTCGCGCTAATGAATCTCTAATGAATCTTTAATGTGATTTTAAAAATTTTTTTGTAAGAATCCACGCACATAAATTTTAAAGCAAAAAGGACAAAAAATGACTATTTTTGAAAAGATTGTGAGCGGTGAGATTCCCTGCAAAAAGGTGTGCGAGAATGATAAATTTTTGGCTTTTTATGACATAAATCCAAAAGCTCCCATTCATATCCTTGCGATTCCTAAAATTTGCGTTAAGGATTTTGAAAGCGCGGATTCGGCTTTGCTAGGCGAATTGAGCGACTTTATCAAAGAAGTTACGGCAAAAACAGGCTTGAATAAAAGTGGCTATCGAATCATCACAAATATCGGCGAGGACGGCGGACAGGAAGTGCCACACTTGCATTTTCACATTTTGGGTGGCGCAAAGCTAAAATGGGAAAATTTGGCGTAGAGTTAGATTTTAGTAGATTAGATTCAAAGGAAAGGCAATGAAAAAAATAAAAAAAATCAGCGAATTTGGGCTGATGGGCGGACTTGGTGTAGGCGTGATTTTAGCACTAAGTGGCTGTGATAATGCCACTCAAAACGCCCAAACCACCAAAGAGGCGGTAAAAAACGGCGCATTTGTCGTCATCGAAGAGCAAGAGGACGGGACTTACAAGATTTTGGAGGAATATCCAAGCGAATCCACGCGTGTGCTTTTAAAAGCAAAGGACGGCACGGAGCGAATGCTCTCAAATGAGGAAATCGATAAATTGCTAAAAGATGAGGAAAAGGCGATTGACGCGGGAACTTCGCAACTCACAAATCCTAACGGCACAGGATTGTCGCTGGGCGGGGCGATTTTGGCGAGTGCTGCAGGTGCAATTATCGGTAGCTGGATAGGCAATAAACTTTTTGGCAATCAAAACTACCAGACGCAACAGCGCACAAGCTACAAATCGCCACAGGCTTATGAGCGCAGTCAAAATAGCTTTAATAACGCCAAAAGTGGCGGTGCAAAAGCGACAAATACGGGACGAAGCGGATTTTTTGGCGGAGGAAGTAATGATAGGCGAAATAATGCAATAGGCGGGTAAAAAAATCGCGATTGTCTTTTGGGCTAAAATCGGGGATTGCTTCAACTCGCTTCCTCGATAGACCATTAGTCTTATCTTCGTTGCTCGTTTCGCAAAACCCCAATTTTATCTCCAAAATACTTCCGCGCTTGATTCGCTTGAATCTAAAGGCAAAAATGCCGTCATACTGAGGCGACAATCCAAACAAATAAATCCAGCGCGTAAGCCACAACCATTTAAAGTTTTTGCTACTTTTTGCTTTTGCAAAAAGTAGAGTCCTCCCCCACTTCGTCATACTGAGGCGACAAAGTCGCCGAAGTATCCAAATCGAGCGAATTTAAATTATAAGTGAATTGATGACTGAAAAGCGAATCAAATGAATCGCACTTAGATTCGCCTAAGGTAAGCAAATCGCCCTTGATTCACGATTCGCTAAAATGGATACTTCGGGCTAAAGCCCTCAGTATGACGACTCTTTTTTGTTATCGCGCCCTCCATTCGTCATACTGAGCGGAACGCAGTGTAGCGAAGTATCCAAATCACGCGAATCTAAAAAAATAGCGAATTGATGACTTAAAAACGAATCAAATGAATCACACAGATTCGCTTAAAGTAAGCGATTCGCTTGTGATTCACGATTCGCTAAAATGGGTACTTCGGGCTAAAGCCCTCAGTATGACGGGGTTTTTATTTTTGCGACAATAATTCGTCATTACTTAAGCGTAGCGAAGTATCCACTTTAACAAATCACAAATCACTTGCAAATCCCTTAACTTTAAGCGAATCTATCCAAAAATTTAAAGTTTTTACTTCGTTTTACTTTTGCCAAAAGTGGAGTCTCTCTCGTCATTGCGAGGCGATTCAATGAATCGCCGAAGCAATCCATACCTTTTTCGTCATTGCGAGACTTTGCGTTAGCAAAGTCGTGGCAATCCAAACCTATCGTCATACTGAGGCGACTTTGTCGCCGAAGTATCCAAATCACGCGAATCTAAATTATAGGGCAAAATCAATGTTACAAAAGCGAATCAATAAAATTGTCATTCGATTCGCCTAAAGTAAGCGAATCGCCTTCGATTCACGGATTCGCCAAAATGGATACTTCGAGCTATTGCCCTCAGTATGACGAGGTTTTATTTTTGTAGATTGCCACGAAAATCCTTGCGGATTTTCTCGCAATGACGGCATAACGCGATTTTATAAGTCAAAATTATCTAATTTTTCATTTTTCTTTAAATTTTCTAAAAGTTTCATAATCCTTTTCTAAAATTTCTTTAACGATATTTGTCATTTGCGCGGAATCTTTGGCGGAATTAAGAGTTTTAAAAACATATCGTTGCTTACTATTTGTGTGGCTAAAACTGCGCTCATAAAATAAATATATCAAATTCTCAACAGCCCTTTCACAAGTCTTTTTTCTATCTTTATCTTTTACATTGTCGCCATATTTTTTATAACCATTTTCTACATTTTGGATTATTTGGTGTATGCTTTTCTTGTTGTCGCCAAATATTTGCTTGGCTATGAAATAACACGCGATAAATTGCCATAGTAGATAGTCATTCTTTGTTCCTTTAGTGGAATGCCTATTGTAATCCTCCACGCAATCCCTACACAATTCGCATTTTATTTCAGCTATGCCATTGTTTGTTAGTCCGCCGTTTGCAAAGTAAAATTCATTAGAATCTTTAATCTCGCCACAGCCTTTGCATTTGATTGTTTTCATTTTTTTACCTCCATATTTGTTATATTTTTATGCGTAGTCCAAAAACTCCCCAGCCAAAGCCAGTGCTAATGGAATTATTTTCACTCAAAGCCCAGCTATAATTTAGCTCCCAGCTTAAGCCCATATAGTTGCTAAAATACCAAATCACGCCTAATTTAACTATTGGATACCACGAATCAATTTTTTGCTCTATCGCTAATCGCTTTTGTCCTTCGGTGTTTATGGATATGTCTGTGTAGCTACTGCGCCTTGCCTCAAGCGCGATTTTTACTTTTGAGCCTAAATCTTTCAACGCACCGCCACCTAAATAAATATAAATATCGCCACCACCCCAATTTTGCGGTATGTCCTTGATTTTATAGTAGATTTCTGCCTCGCCACCGATTCGTTGCAAAGAAAATGTGGGCTTTATGTTTTCCAAATCCGATAGCGTGCTTGATGATAAAATACTATCATCAAACATTGTAAATACATAGCTATAAATAAAATTCAACCCAAACGCCCAATTATCGCCAATATCGCGTAAATATCCCACACGCGCCGTTATGGGAATAGACATAAGCGCATCGTTTGCATATATAGTATGCGCTGTGGTTTCTGTGCTATACCTAGATTTTTCTATGATTGTAAAATCAATCGGCGATATATTTATCGCGCCACTAAAATTTAAAATCCCGCCATCAACGCCTAGCACAAAGTGATTCCTCCCCTCTGCGCCAAAGCTAAAAAATTCCTTTACGCTCTCCCACGAATCCGAATCGTCATCGTCATCTTGCGAATAGTTTGGCGTGTAACTATAACTTGGCGTAAATGAGTAAGTGTAGGATTTTGATTGTGGCACTTCGCTTTTGGGTAATTTCTTTGAGATTCGTTCAGTCCCTACCCAGCGCACCGCACCTAACTTTAAATCTGTAAAGTGAAGCGCAAAAACATATTCCACGATTTCATCATCGCCTATTGTTTTGTTTGTTTCCGTGATTTTGCCCGTAAGCGCGTAGTGTGGAGAGATGAGATTGCCTTGCTCTATTGTGGTGTATTGATTATACTCGGCATCATCACGGAATTTACGCGAATTACGAATGATTTTTTCTATATTTGCATTGCTACCAGCATTTACGATGACAAATTTTCCGCTATTGCTTAAATGTTTCATTATTTCAGTAACGACTATTTCCATATCAATACTTTGACTTATTTCATCATCGATTGCGCCGATGACTAGGTTTTTTGGCTCATTTTGATTTTTGATAATGCGCTGACTTAGAAGCGAATCTACTTGCTTTTCAATCATATTATCAATATCGTGGTTATCTAGCCCAAAGCTCGTGTAATCGCTCGAATCGACATATTGCGGTTGATTGCTACTACACGCCACAAAGAAAAGTGAAAAACTAATAAATATAATTCGTGCTAAATAATGCCATATTGCGCGGTTACGCGCTAACGCCTTGAGGGGGGGGGAAATGAGTATATATTAAACATTTTATTTATTCCTATCATTTTGAAAAATAAAAGCGTAATTATAACGTAAAAATTTAAACTCTGCGAGGCGAATTATAGATTCGTCAAAACAAATCCACAAATCCAAAAAATAGATTGCCACGAAAATCCTTGCGGATTTTCTCGCAATGACGATTGGGCAGTGCTGATTCACACAGATTCACAAGGCACTAGCCAAAATATAAAATTTCCAATCCTAAAAACTATCCGCAAATTGCACGATGATTAAAAATGACACTACGCCAAAATATTTATTTCCAAAATGAATAAATGCCCTTATTTGTCTCATAAGTCATATTTTTGACTTTATGATTCGGTTGTGATAAAGCCCACTCAAACATTTCATTGATAGTTTGCTCTAAATTTGTAGTATCTTTAAAATCAAGCAATTTCTTTGCTTTGTCGTGGTTACAAAAGGCAAACTTTGCCTCGTGCCGTTCCTCTAAATGCACTATGCTTGGATTAAAACCAAAATTTTTGGCGCATTTTTGCACTAGATTCGCTGCTTGTATTATGGTGCGCTCTTTGTCTGCGCCCAAATTAAAAATCTCGCCATTATATTCAAACATTAGCCTCTCAAATGGCTCATAATAATATTTGACATCCGAAAAGGCGCGAGTTTGAAGCCCATCGCCAAAGATTGTAAGCGATTCATTCCGCATAGATTTGCGAATCCAAATGCCAATGACATTTCTATACCTATCACAAATATTTTGATATTTGCCCACTATATTATGTGGACGAATGATAGAGTAGTTAAGCCCAAATTGCTCGTAAGCTAATTTAAGTCCATTTCCACCGCATATTTAGCCACACCATAGTGGTCAATGGGCTTTGGTTGCATATCCTCCGTAAATGGCGGAATATTTTGCGCTCCATAAGTCGCCATCGATGAAGTAAAGATAAATTTTTGCACATTATGATTTATTGATGAAGTGATTAGATTCGCCGAGCAAATGAGATTATTTGTGTAATTGTATTTACGGATAAAGGGCGATAATCCCTCCGCAGCGTAGGCTGCAAAATGATACACAAAATCTGGCTTTGTCCTAGCAAAAAATCTATCCACCGCCTCCAAATTAACCAAATTGATATTTGCACACTCTATGCCTTTAGCCAGATTTTCTTTGTAGCCACCTGAAAAATCATCTATGCCAATGACTTCATAACCCTTGCGTTGCAAATACCTTGAAAAGTTGCTCCCTAAAAGCCCAGCAATGCCCGTTATCAATACCTTATAGCTCATCTCTATGCTCCCAATAAAAGGGCTCGTAAGGATATTGCGATTCGTCCTTATAATGACGCCTATAATCTAATCCAAGTTTATATTTTTTATGGAAAAATTTTGCGTTAAATAATCCATACTTGCTATCTTTGACTTTCTTTTGTCCTACAAGCATTTCCTTATCATCAACAAAATTTTGAATGCCTTCAAAGCCGATGATATTTGGAAAATACGCGCCGCGCTTATTAAACCACCGCACTTCAAAGTCTATATCTTCGTGTCCTACATTTAAAAATCGCTCATCAAACCACCCGATTTCGCACACTTCCTTGCGATTTAAAAATATATGTGACCAAGTGGCATTTATCTTAAAAGATTTGCCTTTGTTTTGCGTAATGGCGCAATCTAACTCATCGAAAAATTTCGCTGATACGGCAATATCATCATTACATAAAAGCACATTTTCAAGTGGCGATTTGACTAAAATCCCATTCCAAAGTTTTGCTAATGAGCGAAAATCTGGGTGAATCGATATGTAAATATCATCATATTGCGCCACAAATGCTAATATTTCGCGCCTATATTTTTCGTCAAATTTGCTTTTATAATCGCCATTTACACACACGACTATGGGAGCATTTGAATGCTGTCTTATTTGTGAGATTAGTGGCTTAAAGAATCGCTCAAATCGCTTGGAATAAGTTACGATTCCTATGGCGTATTCGTGCTTTTGTGGTGTTTGCAAATGCTCTAGCGCAATGGGCATTCCACGCAAATAAATGCTCTCTAAATAGTGCGAATCTCTTTTGTCAATGCCAAAAACATCATTAACTTTATGTCTAAACTTTTTACGCCAACTTGAAATGGGGATTAAAAAACTTAACCACTTTATTGCCAAATGCAATATGCTATCAAATACATTCATTTGGCGTCCTTTAAATGCGAATCATTGCAACACAAGGACAAGCAAAAAGTTGCTAAATCGTGCGGTGTGAATCTTTTTGTGGAGATTTAGTAGGCTATTGCGATAAAGGGCGTTCCCCCCCCCCCATATAAGGGACTTTTTATCTAGTGAGATATTCATTCTACAATCCTTAAAAAGAAAATATTAGAGCGTGGATTTTAATATCATTTTGCTGAAATTTTTATAAAGGGCAATAAATGTGGTGATTTTTATTTATAAATATTTTATTTAATTATCGCATCTATCGACTTTACCGCATAAAGTATCAATCCACAAAACAAAAGCATTATAAAACTAGCCAATATTAACCCTGTCATTATAATTTCCTCATCTTTTTGATATTTTTTATAAGATAGCCTAATAGACATACAAAGAAAATGGCAATAAGCACTGCGCCAACAACACACGCATATACTTGGAATCTCGTGATTGTTTCGATATTTACAACTACAAAAGCAAAAATTCCAAATAGCGCAGTTAGCAAAATACCAAGTGCGCTTTTAACAACGCTAACTATTAACTTGACTTGCCCTTTCCTGCCCATAGTCTAACCTTGTATCATAATCTATATAAATATTGCCGAAATATTACCACGCTAAAACAAAAAAAGCAAGAAAACATATTTTTTAAAATAAGAATTTCTAGTGTAGATTTCAGGGGCGAGTTGCCCCCGAAAAATAAGTGATTTAAAGCAAAATTATTATTTTGCCAAAGGAATCGTATCTGGTATAATGCCTGTTAGCGCAAATGCGATGATTGCCGTCCAAATACCGATTAAAATCACAAATGCGATAGAGTATTTGAGTGTGTATTTAAATAGCTCGGATTCGCGCCCGACTAATCCCACCGCAGCACACGCGATTGCGATACTTTGTGGGCTTATCATCTTACCGACAACGCCACCTACGGAGTTTGCCGCTAGGAATAGTGCCTCTTTGATTCCAAGCTGTTGTGCGCTGACTTGTTGCAATGTCCCAAAGAGTAGGTTTGAGCTAGTGTCGCTTCCTGTGATGAAAACGCCAAGCCACCCGACAATAGGGCTAAAGAACGCAAACGCATTGCCCGATTCGGCAAATGCTCTACCTAAAGTCTCGCTCATTCCGCTATTTCTTGAGATAAAGGCAAACGCCACAACCAAGCCGATTGTGATACAAGGAATCGCCATTTCTTTTAGCGTATCGCCTAAGGATTCCTCGACTACATTTAGTTTGATTCGCAAACAGATGATAGTCAAAATCGCAGCCACCAAAATCGCTGTCCCCGCTTGAAGCGCGATTAGGTTGAATGCCAAGTCTAATTTGACAGGATTTCCTGCGGCATTTAGGATACTTGCCTCCATATTTTTAAATACCATTGTTACTTGTGTGTAATCAAGTGCCGCGCCTTGCTTAAAGAATGCCTTAAACCAATCCTGCGTCCAAATGACGATACAAATGATTAGTAAGATAAATGGCAACCACGCCTTAAAGACCGTTCCTAAGGATAGATTCGAGCTGTTTGAGAAATCTTTTACATCATCAAGGCGGAATACATTTTTAACCGACCAAAATTTCAAAAAGATTGTGGTGCAGGCAAGTGAAACGACAGCAGAGGCAATGTCTGGCAATTCCGCGCCTAAAAAGTTTGAGCTAATGAACTGAGTGCCTGTGAAGCTCACAGCTGCCACCAAAATCGCAGGAAAAGTCTCTTTTACGCCCTTTACGCCGTCCATCAAATACACGATAAAAAACGGCACACTAAGGCTTAGTGGCACGAGCATTCGCCCTACCATAGCCGCTACGGAGTGCTGTTCGATTCCTACAAGATTCGTCATCGCAATGATAGGGATTCCCACCGCACCAAACGCCACAGGCGCGGTATTTGCGATAAGGCAAAGCCCCGCTGCGTAAAGTGGCTTTAGCCCTAGCCCCACGAGCAACGCCGCAGTAATCGCCACAGGTCCGCCAAAGCCGATTGCGCCCTCTAAAAATGAGCCAAAGCAAAAGCCGATGAGAATCACTTGGATTCTATGGTCTGGCGTGATGCTCATAACGCTTTGTTTGATAACCTCAAAACTGCCA
The DNA here is from genome assembly GCA_050874285.1 of Helicobacteraceae bacterium. GTDB lineage: Bacteria > Campylobacterota > Campylobacteria > Campylobacterales > Helicobacteraceae > NHYM01. The sequence goes on from JBNMKJ010000015.1 coordinate 28,409, forward strand.
GATTTTACGGAGAGTTTATATAAGAAAATCGCCGCAATGATAATCCACGCGATAGGCCACATACCTTGCGCGAATCCGTGTATAAAACTCGCGCCAATAAGTGAAAAAGGCATATCATAAGCGAAAAACGCCACCAAAGTCGCCACGATAACTGTGATGAATCCAGCCACATAGCCCCTCATCTTAAAGATAAGTAGGCACAGCAAAAAGCACAATATAGGCAAAAACGCCACAATCGCACTCAACAAAAGACTGCCTAGTGGGTCAATATTTTGTGTCCATTCCATATTCTAAAGCTCCTAAAGTCAAAATTTTGTCAAAAAGACGCAAAGATTTTACATAAAAAATTTTTAAAAGTTTTTTAATGCAAAGAAATGAATCCGCGCTAATGTGTAGAATTGTAAAAAAATTGTGGTTAATGATAGATTTTGCGTGGATTGTGCTTAATTTTATCATAACAATGCCGACTGATTTGGCAAATAAAAATTTATCAAATGTCAAAAATTTTAAAAACATAATGTAAATTTAAGTTTTTAATAGTAGAATTTCGCCCATATTTTTATCAAAAATCAACAAAAGGCAATCAAAATGAGTTCTACAAAATCTTTTCTTTTTACTTCCGAATCTGTTACAGAGGGACACCCAGACAAAATGGCTGACCAAATCAGCGATGCGGTGTTAGATTATATCATTGAGCGTGATAAAAAGGCGCGTGTGGCGTGTGAGACTTTGCTTAGCAATGGATTTTGCGTCATCGCAGGTGAGTTAAAGACAACTATTTACGCGCCTATGCAGGATATTGCGCGTGAGGTGGTGCAAGACATTGGCTACACAGACGCGCTGTATGGCTTTGATTACAAGTCCTGCGCGGTGCTAAATGGCATAGGTGAGCAAAGCCCTGATATAAATCAAGGCGTGGATAGGGAGGACGGCGAGATAGGCGCGGGAGACCAAGGGCTTATGTTTGGCTATGCGTGCCGTGAGACGCCTAGCCTTATGCCACTGCCTATTTGGCTCTCTCACCGCTTGACAGAGGGCTTAGCGGCGAAGCGCAAAGACGGCACACTGCCATTTTTGCGCCCCGATGGCAAATCTCAAGTAACCGTGCGCTATGAAAATGGTGTGCCAAAGGCTATTGATACGATTGTGATTTCTACGCAACATAGCCCAGAAACCGCGCAAAATCACCTAAAAGACGCCATTATAGAGGAAATCGTCCAAAAAGTTTTGCCTAGCGAGTGGTTGCACGGCAATATCCGCTACTTTGTCAATCCCACAGGCAAATTTGTCATCGGCGGACCGCAAGGAGACGCAGGGCTTACAGGGCGCAAAATCATCGTGGATACTTATGGTGGAAGCTGTCCGCACGGCGGAGGCGCATTTAGCGGAAAAGACCCTAGCAAAGTCGATAGAAGCGCGGCGTATGCGGCGCGATATGTAGCTAAAAATCTAGTGGCAAGTGGCGTGTGCGACAAAGCAGTGGTGCAGTTAGCTTATGCAATCGGCGTGGTAGAACCTGTGTCGATTTTAGTAGATACGCAAGGCACGGGCAAAGTGGAAGATTCGATTCTTACAGAATGTGTAAAAAAGGTGTTTCGCCTAACGCCAAAGGGAATCATTGAATCGCTTGACTTGCTCCGCCCCATTTATCGCAAAACTGCGGCGTATGGACATTTTGGACGCGAATTGCCAGAATTTAGCTGGGAGAAAACCGATAAAATCGAGGCGATAAAGGATTTTTGTAAAATCTAGGGGCGATTCACATAGCTTAATATTTTTTTGGATTACTTCGGCGATTTTTATAATCGCCTTGCAGTTATGATTCCAATATTGCGAGGGGTGATTTATGTAGATTCGCCCACAGATTCGCGCTTTTGCGCTATAAATGAGATTTGCTACGATAATCCGCTTAATTTTTATATTTTTTAATGCTAAAAATTCTATAATTCCGCTTTTTTTGAAAAATAGATTTTTGTAAAGGAATCATAATGAAACCCACGAAATTGGCTGTTTTTGACTTTGACTCCACGCTAATGAATGGCGAGACTATCGATGAGTTAGCAAAGAGCTACGGCGTGAGCGAAAAAGTCGCTGAAATCACGCACTTAGCGATGGAGGGCAAATTAGATTTTTATGAGAGTTTGATAAGGCGTGTGGCGTTTTTGCGAGGTATGAAAGAAAAAAAAGCGATTGAGATTTGTCGCAATCTGCCCCTAAATGACGGCGCGATTGAGATTGTTCCTGCGTTGCAGAAAAAAGGATATAGAGTCGTGTGCTTTAGCGGTGGATTCAAGTATGCGACTACGCATTTTAGGGAAGTGCTGGGCTTTGATGCGGAATTTAGCAATATTTTACACGCAAAAGACGGCGTCCTAAGCGGTGGCGTGGGCGGTGAGATGATGTTTGGCGATTCAAAAGGCAAAATGCTAAAGACTTTGCAAAGACTGCTAAATATCTCGCCAGAGGATACCATAGCCATAGGGGACGGCGCAAATGACATTTCTATGTTTAAATACGCGAATAAAAAAGTCGCATTTTGCGCCAAAGACGCGCTGAAAAAAGAGGCAAATGTCATTGTGCTACACAAAGATTTGCGCGAAGTGTTGAAATATGTGTAAGATTCAAATATAACGATTTGGGAGCGAATTTGTGAGAGAAATAGCGGATTTTAGCCTGTGGTGCGACTTTGTAGAGAGAGAATTTTTAGCCACAGAATTTAGGGCGATGATTGAACGAGGCGAAATAAAGGGCGCGACAAGCAATCCTGCGATTTTTGCAAATGCGATTTTAAGCAGTGGCGCGTATAAAAGCGACATTGCAAAGCTAAAGAGTGAGGGCAAAAACGCAAAGGCGATTTATGAAAATTTGGCATTTAGCGACATAAAAAGCGCGGCGCAAAGTTTGTTGCCATTGTGGGAGAAAAACCCAAATGACGGCTTTATTAGCATTGAGATTGACCCGAATCTTTGCGATGATTCGGCAAAGAGTATTGATGAGGGACGGCGCATTTTTAGCGCAATCAATATGCCAAATGTGATGATAAAAGTTCCTGCCACAAGCGCAGGATTCGAGGTGATGAGTGCGCTTTATAAGGATAAAATTAGCGTCAATGCAACTTTGATTTTTTCGCAAAATCAAGTGCAAAAGTGCTTGGAGGCTTTTGGTAAATATAGCGTGAATCCAAACGCAAATCAATCGCCCAAAGCCGTCATTAGCATTTTTGTCTCGCGCTTTGATAGATATTTAGAGGCAAATCCTGCGCTAAATGTGGGCGATTTTAGCAATGAAAACGCCTCCGCCCCAAAGCTAGGCATTTATAACGCGATGAAATGCTATGAAATCATCGAAAATTTTGGCAATCCGCATATCCGCGCACTTTTTGCCTCCACAGGCGTGAAAGGTGGCGCGATTCCAAGCGCGTATTATGTGGAAAAATTGCTATTGAAAAATAGCGTAAATACCGCGCCACTAGCGACTATTAGAGATTTTATTAAGTTAGATTCATCGCTTATCAAAGTCGCGCCAAATATCGATGAATATCTAGCGAAATTTGAAGTCGAAAAAATCGCAAATGAATTGCTAAATGCGGGGCTAGAGGCATTTAAAAACGAATTTGAAAAAATGCTAAAAAGCATTTAACAAATTATATTTTGCTACTTTTTACTTTTAGAGCAAATCGCATTTGCGTTTATCGCGCATTTCACACGATATAATTTTTTAGGGCGTTGTTTAGCTCTTGCACACTTGCCTTGTTTTTCTCTAAAATCGCCTCCAAAGTCTCTAGCGTTTTGGGCGAGACATATTCTAGTAAATCAATAATTTCAGCGTATCGCTCTATATTATTTCGATAAATTTTTTGCAATATTTTTTGGCTTTTTGCCTCGCTGCTAAATAGCTCCTGCTCGTAGATATTGAGTGCTTGTGCGATATATGGGAGCAAATCCGCCTTTAGCTCAATCGTGCCATTTAGATAGGCGTAAATGCTTGATTCGGTGGGGATTTCGCCTGTTTTGGCGGCGCGATATTCAAGTGCGATGATACGATTCACCAGCTCGCGCTTGGACATATTTTTGCTTTTTAAAATAGCATTGATTCGCTCTAAAATGCTCATAATCTACTTCCCGTTTTAGTGATTTACTATAAAAGCACGATTATAGGCTTTATGTTTATTGATTAAAGATAATTTAATTATTTATAATCTATAATTTTGGCTTAAATTTTAACTTTCAAAGGAGAAAAATATGGCAAAAATTTGCGTAGTAGATGAGAGAAAAGCGGACATTAAAGTCTTTAAGGCGGATAGAGAAAACAAGACAGATTTGCTAGTGTTTGTCGTAGATAGGGAATCAAGGGCGAATGGCGATGAGTTTTGGTATATGGAGGAAAGGGACAATAGAGCCACTAGCACTATTGCGTGGGTTGATAATGAGCGCAAGGCGGATTTAAGCGTGTTTTTCGTGGATAGAGAAAGCAGAGCAAAGTGGAATAAACCGCATAATCTACAAAATCAAATGTAATTTAAGCAACAAATAAGGAGCAGAAAATGTCAAATGAAATATTAGAAAAATTAAACGCACTTGCGGAAAAAATCGCTAAGAATAAGCCACTTGTCAAAAATGAAGCCCACACACGAGCGGAATTTGTCAAGCCACTTTTAAATATACTAGGCTATGACGGCATTGAAGTGCTTGTGCCTGAATATAACGCGGGATTTGATAAGAATGACAAGGCGGATTATGCGATTTTAAGTAAGGGCAAACCTTTGGCGATAGTTGAGATAAAGCACCATAGTGTAGATTTGGACTTAAAAAAGCCAAATAGCAATCCGCAAGGGCAATTAGCAGGATATTTTGGTGCGTGTGCGAAAAATGGCTGTAAATTTGGGATTCTTACAAATGGCTTGGAATATCGCTTTTTTAGCGATACGCAAAAGCCAAATATAATGGATTCAGAGCCATTTATGGTGCTAAACCTTGAATCTAAGATAGATAGCGAATCGCTTGAAATTTTAGAATATTTTAAGTGCGGAAATTTGCAAAGCAAAATAAAGGCGATTCAAAATAAGGCAAAGAAAATGCTAGAACAAAAGGCGGAAAATGCGTTATGTGAGACAATAAAGGTATTTTTAGAAAAGGAAATAAAAAATCCTAGCAAAGAATTTGTGCAGTTTGTGATAGATAAAAATTTTAATGATATTAAAAGAAAAAGTGAGACTAAAATAAATAATTTTAAAAATCATATAATCCGCGCTTGTAGCGAACTTATAAATGATAAAGCCAATGAGATTATCGCCACAAAAGAAGCGCAAAATGCACAATCACAAGATTCGCAAGATACTAGCAAGGAATTAAGCGATGAGGAAAATCAAGCCTTTTATATCGTGCGCGGAATTTTGCTAGAAAATCCTAAAGCGAATCTAAATAATATTTATCCGCGTGGCACGGCACAAGCGGCTTATTGTGCGGTGCTTTTGGACGACAATAAATACAAATGGATTTGCAGACTTTATCTCAAACGGGTAGATAAATGCCTTGCTATCCCCGATAAGAGCGACAATAAAAAGGAAGTGCGATTCCCCATAAAAAACCTAGCCGACATTTACAAATACAAAAATGAATTAGCCGAATCGCTAAAAATGCGCTTGAAATAAATTTTTCATTGTAAGATTTGGCAAATCTACGATTCGCGCAAGGCAATTTACATATTTTCGTCATACTGAGGGCTTTAGCCCGAAGTATCCATTTTATCGAATCGTGAATTAAAGGCGATTCGCGGACTTTGGGCGAATCTAAAGGCAATTTTATTGATTCGCCTTTGGGTCATTGATTCGCTTGTGGTTTAGATTCGCTAGATTTGGATTCTTCGCGCTGTCGCGCTCAGAATGACGAGGTGGTGGGCGATTTGCACATTTTGGATTACCACGAATCGCTACGCAATTCTCGCAATGACGAGGTGGTGGGATTCGCCCAAAGCAATCCATTTAAAATTTCTCTACCATTTTAAAAGGACAGAAAGTTGTCCATTTTTATCAATAAAATACGATTTGTATTTTGATAAAAAGGAGCAAAAAAATGAAAAATACAAAAAGTGCGACAGATTCACAAAATCCACAAAAGGCATATTCCGCATTTAGCGCGTTGCAAGAGATTTTATATCAACTAAAGGCGCAGGATTTAGCGGGACTAGCGGAGTTTTTTGGCTATGTGCGCGTTGAGCGGTGCGAGGCGATTTTGGAGCGATTTTTGGGCGCGAAAAATATGCGCGAGTGGTTAGCGAACGGCTATTATGATATGGTTTATAGCGCGGTTAGCTTTTTGCAGAAGTGCTATGCGTTTGTGAATGCAGAGATTTTGGACGCCGAGATTACCCTAGCTAAGGCGGAAAATGCGCGAATCAACTTTCTAAATAGTGGCTATATCCGCATAAAGACGGACTTTAGGCGGGAAAGTCAGCCACTTTTTGCGCTGTCTATGTCGCAGGGTGCGCTGTATCTGCCCATTTTTGCAGATAAAGAATGGATATATTGTAGCGATGATGAGCTATTAAAGCACACGCAAAATCGCCTTGTAGCGCACTTTGTAAAGTGTGGCGGGAAAGTCGGTGGTATTTTTAACTGCAATATCACAGGCTATGAAATGGTGCTTGGTGGGCGCAAAATCGACTTTAGCGTTCAAGGTGAGATTATCGGCGATTCAAGCAATCCTAGCGCGTATTCAAGTGAAAATTTACCCAAAGATTCCGCGCCAAAGATAAGCCTAAAAGTCGGCAAAACGGACATTACGAATCTTTTTGCGTTTAAAAAAAACGATTCCTTTGGAGAAAAACGATGAAAACAGCACAAAATAATGCGGTAGATTCGCTAAGTATCGTTTTAAAGTTTCGCGTATCAAGCTATTCACAGGCGCGTTATGTTTATAACACGCTATATTACGGACGCCCAAGCAGTTTGCATTTTAAGAGTGCCACCACACTCACGCAAACACTGCGAATCGTCCGCCAAACGATACGCAAACATTACGCGCAAATGGAAAAGCGAAATATCGCAAATTGGATAAATGGCTACGCGTTGCATTTACGCATACTTGGGGAAAATGTCCTATTTTTCGATACGCAGGGCAACGAGTTAGACGATGATATTAGCCCACTGCCTTATCGCAACTTTAGCTTTGAGACACTTTATAGTAGCACGGATTCGTTTCTAAAGCCACATTTGCCACCAAATGCCAAACGGCAATATATTCCGCGTAATGATGACTATCGAAAATGGCGCAAAAGCGGTGTGAAAATGGGGATTATTAGCTCTTATGTGGTGGGCGATTCGCCTAACACAAAGGCAGATAAAAATCTGCGTATGCAACTAAAGGCGAATGATAAAATCCACCATATTTGCATAAATGGGCGTTTTAATGATGAATGCGAGATAAGCTATCTTATTTACGCGCTTGATAATGCGTTTGATTTGCGTGAGTTTTTGTGTGCGCTTGGAGTGCAGTTTCGCCAAAATGCCATACTTTATAGTGGCGATGGCGTGGCGTTTGAGCGCGTTTATACTTCAGGGATTTGTCGCAATGAAATGCTTTATGAAGCGGATTTATGGCTTAGCAGTGGCAATTTTAACAAGCAAAATTACGAGCATTTGCGGAATCATTTTGGAGGCACATACAAAGTGTCGCAATATGCGGATATATTTGGTAATTAAAGGAGGCAAAAATGCAAACGGAACGAAATAAATCAAAAAGGACAAAAAGTTGTCTCTTTTTTGAGATAAAAATACATAAAAATAAATGGAGGTAAAAAAAATGATATTTTGGTATTTTAAACGGCGCAAAGCGCGAATTACGGCAAAAAAAGAGGCGTTAAAATTGCTAGATGAAAATTTGGCAAAAATTGTGGCAAATTTGGTGCGAATCGCAGTGATTGAGCGCAATAAAGAGGCGCGATTCGAGCTGTGGGAGCGCGAAATTGTGGATTGGCTAAATGAGATTTATCGTAAATGCGAAAATTTAGACTACAGCTATCGCATAAGGGGCAAAGAGTATTATGACGCGATAAAACGGGCATTTATAAAGCCCAAAGTCGTCATCGACTCCGCGCTAATGGACTTTTGCGATGATGATTTGTATGAGAGCGATGAGAAAAAGGTGGATTCGCGCACACTTGAGGCTATAAATCATAATAGATTGCATAAAGCTATTTATGAGATTTTGTGTGAGCAATTTAAGGTAATGAAAGAGCTAAATTGGCATAAAAAGACATTTACGCGGGATTTTAGATATTCGGCTATAAAATGGAGGGAAAATGATGAAAACATTTGACATAAAATCAGGTAGGCTAACAATATACGGCATATTATGTTGGAAAATAGATAGATTGCGCAAAAAATTATTTTGGACAAGAAAAGATTTTGCTGAATTTTTGTATGATTTACGGCTAAATCTTATGGGAAAACGGAATAGCTTTGAATATATCAAAGAATATTTTAGAGTTGTGGCAAATTCGCTTGTGAAAATCGGCTTTTATAATGGCGATGATAGAGCGCAAAGAGTAGAGCAATGGAAACACATAGCGGACACTCATCTAAAAAACATTTGCTTTATGGGGCGTAATTGCGATGAGAAATTATCGTATTATTGGCGTTATTGGCATCTGCAACCCAGAAATCAACTCACATATAAGGACTATATTTATGCACTTGAATCGTGCAATTTATATTTATGCAAACAATACCACGAAGTAATGTATTATCATAAATGTGATAGCATAGACGCACAAAATCTACCATATAGGCAAAAGCGTAAGAAAATCATAGCGATAAATAGCGTAGATTCAAGCATTTGGAATTTAGATAGAATAAATGTTGGATATTTAGATGAGATTATCTACAATCTCTTAAAAGAGGAATGCAAAGCGATAGTAGAATCTAGCTACGAATCCCCATATAATGGAATTAGTCCAAATAATCCATACTACTTGCAATTACTAAATGGCACAAACGGGGAGGCAAAAAATGATATTTAGATATTTTAAACGGCGCAGAGAGCGAATTACTGCAGAAAAAGAGGCGTTAAAATTACTAGATGAAAATTTGGCAAAAATTGTTATGAATCTAGTGCGAATCGCAGTGATTGAGAGAGATAAAGAGGCGCGATTCGAGCTGTGGGAGCGCGAAATTGTCGCGTGGCTAAATGAGATTTATCGTAAATGTATGAATATCAAATACGATGGGTGGCTACAATGGGACGATTTTGATGAAGCGGTTAAAAATGCCTTTTGGAATCCAAAGGTTGTGTATGAGACTGCGCTATATGGATTCACAGATAAAGACTTGTGGTGGGAAAATAGCGATGATAATTTTGAGCGAATTGATTGCATAGAGCATCGGACGAATAAAATAGAGTATATGAAGCTAATTTTAAATCATCAGCTTGATGAAATGCAACAGCTTAGGTGGAATGAAAAGACATTCACGCGCGATTTTATGTATCTAAATCTAAAATTAAGGATGCCATAATGAAAAAAGGAAATATTTTTAAGCGAATCTATCGGTGGTATCGGTGGAATATATATTATAAATTGCCAGATTGGCTTTTCTATTCGCCTGACTTTTTTATCTATGATATAGGGCTAACGCTCACAGGTAGGCAAAGGGGCGTAGAATATGCAGAAGCGTATTTGGATAAAATCTCCGCAGTGCTAGAAAAAATCGCTATTTATGATGAATCCGATAGAGAAAAGCGCGTAAGGCAGTGGGAATATGAGATAAATATCTATATGAATAATATCCACTGCAAATGCGCGAATCTCACAGCCCAAATAGGCAGCAGAGACCGAAAAGGGCTTAGATTTAAAGATTATGTCTATGTGTTAAGATATTTGCGAGTAGGTGGCGCAGAGAGTGAGCTAGAAAATGAGGGCTTAGAAAATGATTGGGAAAGCGTGAATTTAGACGGGCTAGATTACAATCAACAGCGCGATAAAATCATAGCAATGCACAGCATAGAACCCAAAAAGATAAAATTTAGAGAATGGGAGCACAAAGAGCTACACGATACGATTTACAATCTCTTAAAAGAGGAATTTAAAGAAATGGCGCAGCATTCGCACTACTATTACTTTGGAATCTCTGGCGATAATCCATATTATTTGAAATTGCTAGGCGATACAAAAGCAGAGGACAAAAATGATATTTAGATTCTTAAAACAGCGCAGGGAGCGAATCGAGGCGAAAAAAGAGGCGTTAAAGTTGCTAGATGAAAATTTGGCAAAAATTGTGGCGAATCTAGTGCGAATCGCAGTGATTGAGAGAGATAAAGAGGCGCGATTCGAGGTGTGGGAGCGCGAAATAGTTGAGTGGCTAAATGAGATTTATTACAAATGTGGGAATCTAAAATATGGTGGCAAAATCACTTACAGCGACTACGATGACGCGCTAAAAAATGCCCTATCGAATCCAAAAGTCGTCTTTGACACCGCGCTAATGGACTTTAGCGATGATGATTTTTATAGTAGCGATGAGAAAAAGGCTGATTTATGGCGTGGGCGCGAAAATATCTGCCACGAATATAAATTGCAAGATATAATATTTGTCATTCGTCAGCAATTTTGGGCTATGCGTGAGTTAAGGTGGGATAAAAAGACATTTACGAGGGAATTTATGTATGCAAAATATATCAAACTAAGGATGCTGTAATGAAAAATGCTTTGAATCGATTGAAAAAAATCTATGATAAAGTATATTGGAAAATATCGTGGATTTTGCCTGAATGGTGCAGCTATCCGCTTGGATTTTTGTGCTATGATATAGGGCTAACGCTCACAGGTAGGCAAAGAGGCATAGAATATGTGGAGGCGTATTTGGATAAAGTGGTTGCGTTGCTAGAAAAAATCGCCATTTATGATGAGGACGATAGGGCGCAAATGATAGAGAAATGGGAAAATGTGGCGGATACTCACCTAAAAAATATCAGCTATAAATGCAATAGTCTAAATGGTGAAAAATGCCCTAGCCGTCAAAAACGACTACGATATAAAGACTATATGTATGTGCTTAGTTATATACGAATCGGCAATGGAGAAGTAGAGTTAGAAAACGCAGACTTAGTGCAAAGGTGGCGTAATATAGACTTAGAAGGGCTGACATTTGAGCAACAAAGAATAAAAATCAACGAAATGTATGACGCAGAGGATAATAAAGTCAAATTTAAAGAATGGGATTATGATGAGCTACGCGACATTATTTACAATCTCTTAAAAGAGGAATTTAGTGAAATGTCAAAGGGTAGCTATGCGGGAATCAACCCATATAATCCATACTATTTGCAAATAGAAAAGGGCGATATAGTGCGCCAAAATAAAAATGGTATGAGTGTAAAGGCGCGTATATTTAGTATGAAAAATGGCAAAAATAACAAAAAAAACTACCCAGCAAAAATGGCACAATAAATACCACAATGTCGCTTTTGAAATCTAAGAAAGCAAAAGAAAATAAAGAATAAATGGATTGTAGGGTTTTGGGGCGATTTTATACTTTCGCGCTATATTTAGTCATTGCGAGGGCGAATCGCAGATTTACACGAAGCAATCCACTTTGTATTTTTTTTATAAATTGCCACGCCCTGCCTAAAAGGTAAATATCGCAATGATGAGGGCAATAGATTTGTCATTGAGAGTGAGTGAAACGAGCGAAGCAATCTAAACCTATCGTCATACTGAGGGCTAAAGCCCGAAGTATCCATTTTGGCGGATTATGAATCAAAGGCGATTCACGGACTTTGGGCGAATCTAAAGACAATTTTATTGATTCGCCTTTTAGTCATTGATTCGCTTGTAATTTAGATTTGCTAGATTTAGATTCTTCGCGCTGTCGCGCTCAGAATGACGAGGTGGAGTGTGGTTTGGATACTTTGCTATACTTAAGCAATGACGAATCAAACGCGCAATTCAAGCGTGAAATACGCAAATCACACGGAATATTTACGCACCCTATGCCCCAAATATCTTCCCAAATGAGCCGAAAAATAGCTCTTTTGCCTCGCTTTGCGTGATTGCAATGCCTTCTATGTTTAGATTCGCGCCTTTATTTGCCACGCGCCCGATGACTTGGTAGCTAATGTTAAATTTCCTTGATAGCAAATCTAGCGCGTCCATATCGCCCTGCTCGACTTCAATAAGCGCGTTGCTTTGGGATTCGCTAAAAATCATCTCTTTATTTTTGCCTAAATCGCCCAAATCCACTTCGATTCCATATCCGCCCCAAAGTGCCATTTTTGCCATAGCTACGGCAATACCGCCTTCTTTCAACGCTTTGGCGGATTTGATGAATCCCGCTCCATTTTGCAAGAGATTCCACAAGGCTAATTCTTTGTAAAGGTTGATTTGCGGGGGGATTCCAGCGATTTGGTTATGCGCGATTTTTAGCCATAAACTTCCGCCAAAACTCTCACTCAAATCGCCAAGTAGCACGAGCAAATTGCCCTTATTTTTTAGCGCGGAATCCAAAATGCGCGATTCGCCCCTAGATTCGCTCGAATCTAACGCCAAATCCACGCCCTTAATCAGCCCCACCATTCCAATGCTAGGCGTAGGGTAAATATCTATGCCATTTGTTTGATTATAGAGCGACACATTTCCGCTTACCACAGGCGTTTGCAAAACTTCACAGGCTTCTTTGATACCCTCGCACACCTCGCCAAACTGCCACATAACGCTAGGATTTTCAGGGCTACCGAAATTTAGGCAATCCGTAATCGCTAGTGGCTTCGCGCCACGCGTAGCGCAGTTGCGCCCTGCTGTGGCTACGGCGATTTTCGCGCCCTCTTTTGGGCTAAGATAGCAAAATCGCGGATTGCAATACACGCTGAGTGCCAAAAAGTTCCCATTCTCACGCACACGAATCACGCTTCCATCACCACTGCCACTGCCTACAATGGTGTTGCATAAAATCGTATTGTCAAATTGCGTGTAAATATAGCTTTTATCGGCGATTTCAGGGTGGCTAAGCATTGCCCTAAAAATCTCATTTTGGCTTTTTTTGCTAGGCATAATCGCAACGCTTTGTAGCTCCGCCAAATACTCTGGCTTATGGACTTCGCGCTTTAAAATAGGCGCGTTGTGGCTAATGGGCGCGATAGGAATCTCGCCCACAAGCTCACCGCCAAAATACAGCTCCATAACGCCACTAGCTGTTACTTCGCCGATGATTTCGGCATTCACTTCCCATTTTGCAAAAATATCGATAATCTCACTCTCTTTGCCCTTTTTGGCGCAAAGTAGCATTCGCTCTTGGGATTCGCTAAGCATTAGCTCATAGGGCGTCATCGCAGATTCGCGCATAGGCACTTTGTCTAAATATAGCTTCATTCCGCTTTGATTTACCGAATCACTCGCACGAGATGCCATTTCAAAGCTAGAGCTTGTAAGCCCAGCTGCGCCCATATCTTGGATTCCCACAATTAAATCTTTCTCAAACACCTCCAAACACGCCTCCAAAAGCAACTTTTCACTAAATGGGTCGCCCACCTGCACTGTGGGGCGCAACGACTTTGAATCCTCGCTAAAACTATCACTACTCATTACCGCTCCGCCAAGCCCATCGCGCCCCGTTTTGCTACCGACATAGATAATAGAATTGCCCACGCCACTTGCTCTGCCGTAAAATATGCTATCTTTTTTTGCGATGCCTAGATTAAAAGCATTTACCAAAATATTGCCGTTGTAGCAGGATTCAAAGCTTGTCTCGCCCCCGATTGTCGGCACTCCCATACAATTACCATAATCTCCGATTCCAGCTACCACGCGCGAAAGCAGATATTTATGCAGTTTGCCCACCTCATCATCACGCAAAATCTCGCCAAAGCGGATTGAATCCAAACTTGCCACAGGACGCGCCCCCATTGTGAAAATATCGCGCATAATGCCACCCACGCCCGTAGCCGCCCCCGCGTAAGGCTCGATAAAGCTAGGGTGGTTGTGTGATTCCATTTTAAAAATCGCAGCATAATCCCCGCCAATGTCAATCACACCAGCATTTTCGCCCGGTCCTTGAATCACCCAATCCGCCTTCGTAGGAAATCCGCTCAAATAAATCTTACTTGATTTATAGCTACAATGCTCACTCCACATCGCGCTAAAAATGCCTATTTCAAGCAGATTCGGCTCACGCCCTAAGATTTGCTTTATATTTTCGTAATCCTCATTGCTTAATTTGTGATTTTTAAGAATGTCATCTAAGTTTTGCATCATTTCACCCGTGATTTTAAAGTAAAAACGCGATTCTATACAACATAGCCTTAAAAATACCGCAAATATTTATGCGAATCGCTTGAATCTTTAGTGCGATTCGCCAAAATTTGATAGAATTTCGTTTAAAATCTTTTGGAGTGCGAAATGCAAAATATTAGCTTTGATGAATGTGTGGCGTTGCTGAAATCGCTTGAGATTGCGCCTGTGGGCGTTGAGCGCGTGTTTTTGAATGAATGCGTGGGGCGGGTGCTTAGCGAGGATATTATCGCGGTTACGGACAATCCAAAGTTTAACACTTCAAATATGGACGGCTATGCGTTTAGCTCGGCGGATTTGGAGGCTTTGCAACGCGTGGGGCTAAAAATCGCAAGTGTAAATAAGGCAGGAAATAGCGAATCTTGCACGATTCAAAAGGGCGAATGTATCAAAACTTTCACAGGTGCGAAAATGCCACAAAATGCCGATTGCCTTGTGATTGTGGAGCAGGTGGAAGTGAAAAATGGGCGAATTTTTTTGCATAAAAATGGATGCGTAAAAGCGTGGAATTATATTCGCAAAAAAGGCGAAAATTATAAACAAGGCGACATTTTACTCCACAAAAATACGATTCTATCGCCATTTTATATTGGAATCCTAGCGCAAAATCACAATATTTTGCTTAGCGTTTATCGCAAGATTCGCGTAGGCGTTTTAAGCGGTGGCGATGAGTTACTTGAGCTTGGCGTTATGCCACAAAGCCAAAATTACATTTATAGCTCGAATAATCACGCGCTTTGCGCCATTGTGGAGGCTTTGGGCGCGGTAGGCACGATTTATCCGCTTTTGCAAGATAATCCGCAAAATATCCGTGAATCGCTCACAAACGCGCTAAAAGATAATGACATTGTCATCACCACAGGCGGTATGAGTAAGGGCGACTTTGATTTTACAAAGGATATTATTCGTGAGTTTGGCGAGTGTGTTTTTAGCGGTGTGCGAATTAAGCCGGGCAAAGTTATCGCGCATATTAAATGCGATAATAACAAGCACATTTTCGCACTGCCGGGCAATCCTAGCTCTAGCATTGTGAGTTTTTTGCTCTTTGGGCGAATCATAATGCAAAAAATGCTTTGCCAAACCCCGCAAATCCCTATAAAAAAGGGCAAATTGCTGTGCGACATAGACAATAGCAATAATGACAGACTTTGCTTTGATATAGCGGATTTGCGCGTGGAGGACGGATTTTACGCCGTGCTTCCGCGAAAAAATCGTAGCTCGTATATGATAAATGATTTTAGCGGAGCGTTTTGCATTTTGGCACAAAAATGCTACAAAAATGGCGATTTTGTGGATATAATTTTACTAGATGATTTAGTGCGACTTTAAGGGAGGATTGTATGATAAAGGTGCATTTTTTGGGACCTATCGGGCTAGATTCGATAGAGCTAAATTGCAAGAATTTTGCCGAGCTAAAAGCAGAGTTAGGCAAGATTGAGGATTTAAAGGCGTGGATTCCGCTGTGTGCGGTGGCTTTGAATGATAAGATTATCCAAAATCCTAGCGAAATTGTCTTTAGCGATAATGATGAGATTTCGCTTTTACCGCCTGTGTGTGGCGGATAGAGGGCGAATCGGGGGCGAATCTTATGTGCGAATCAATACAAAATCTTTGGATAAATGATGGCGCAATCGATACAAATGCAATGCTTACGCGCTGGGAAAATATCGCAAGGGAGCGGAATTTTGGCGCGGTGAGTTTGTTTGTCGGCATTGTCCGCGCTGAAAATGAAATTACCGCGCTAAGTTTTGATATTTACTTGCCACTGCTTGAATCGTGGCTTGAATCGTGGCAAAAAAAGGCGCAAAAAATCGAGCCACATTTGCAAATCCTAATGGCGCACTCAAAAGGCGATGTAAAAGTGGGCAAATCGTCCTTTATGTGCGGGATTTTATCCAAAAATCGCAAAGGTGCATTGGCGATTTATGATGAATTTATCGAGGATTTTAAGGCAAATGCGCCGATATGGAAATATGACATAAAAAACGGCGCACGAATCTACGCGCAAGATAGAAGCAAAAAATTGCGCGGTGCTGGGGTTTTGGAGCTGTGAATTATAAACTTAAAACGGGGCAAATATGACGAAAATAGTGAGTTTTAGCGGTGTCTCAAATAGCGGCAAAACCACGCTAATTGAGGGGCTTTGCAAGATTTTGATACCCGAATTTAAAGTCGGCGTAATCAAGCACGACCCCAAAAACAAAGTCGTATTTGACACTATCGGCAAAGACAGCTATAAATTCTTTGAATCTGGCGCAGATGTCGCGGTAATCTCACCTGCGCAAACTACGATTCGCCTAAATAAGGGGCTACAAAACGACATAGTGATGGATTTGCTAAATCATTGTGAGCCTTTGGATTATATCTTTATCGAGGGTTTTAAAACTATGCCATATCGGCGAATCTGCGTGGTGCGCGATGAATTTGTGGAGTATGATGTGGAAAATGCGGACGCCATTGCCACGATAAATCCTGCGAATCCCGCATTTAAGGGCAAAGCGATACTTGATTTGAATAATCACAAAGAGGTTTTGGAATGGGTGGATTCGCTAAAATGGTAGCGCAAAAGGCGGATTTAGCTAGTAGATTCTCGGGTGGATTCGCATAAATATTTGCAGTAAAAGGGGGCAAAATGCAAGATAAAATCGTTCAAATCGGCATTTTAGTGGCGTCTGACAGGGCGTTTAGTGGCGTGTATGAGGACGCTAGTGGCAAGGCGATTGCCGAAGTGTTGCAAAGCTATCTCACCACCAAATGGGAGGCGAAATACCGCCTAGTGAGCGATGAATTCGCCACCATAAAAAGCGCACTCATTGACTTGGCAAAGGAATGCTCACTCATTCTAACCACAGGTGGCACGGGACCTGCCAAGCGCGATGTAACCGTGGAGGCGACTGAGGCGGTGTGCCAAAAAATGCTACCGGGCTTTGGCGAACTAATGCGAAGCGTGAGTCTGCGCTATGTGCCAACGGCGATTCTCTCGCGCCAAAGTGCGGGAATCTGCAACGAATCTTTGATAATCAACTTGCCCGGCAAACCAAAAAGTATAAAAGAATGCTTGGACGCGGTATTTCCAGCCGTGCCATATTGCTTAGACTTAATCGGTGGCGATTATTTAGAGACAGATGAATCTATCATTAAGGCATTTCGCCCGAAGGGGTAGGGTGGGATTAAACACTATTTTTAAAGCAATGTTTTCAATATTTTTAAAAGAACCTACTATAATTAGCACTCAAAGGTTGTTTCTTTCTATACAATTAAGAATAGCCTTAAATCTACCTTGAAAACCACCACTTTCATACTCATTTGCATATCTTTTTAATTTTTCTAAGTCATCGCCATCGTATTCTAAAATTCCATTGTTATGATTATATTGTGCTTGTAACTTACG
The DNA here is from genome assembly GCA_050874285.1 of Helicobacteraceae bacterium. GTDB lineage: Bacteria > Campylobacterota > Campylobacteria > Campylobacterales > Helicobacteraceae > NHYM01. Next base: position 46,077 of record JBNMKJ010000015.1, read on the forward strand.
CATAAGACTTTGGTATCCACCATCGCCATTTACAGGTTTAAGTAGTTGCTCTATTGCATTACTATCTAGCTTAATACTATACATTTGTCTCTCCTTTTGTGGAAATTTCTTGTTATTTTACTAAAAGCAAACTAAGGTTATCCTTACAAAATTGACTTATTTCCTCCCCTTTTGCCGTATCCTATCTAAAATCTCCCTTACGCCCACTTCGTAGCATTCAAATTCTGCGATATTGCTCTCTTTTAGCCATAGCTGTCCCTCGCCGACATTGCCTCTGTGCTGTCCTATGGAGTAGTATTTGTTGTTTGCCACTTCATCGCTTGAAAGCACAAAATAGCGGATTTTATCCCTCCACACCGCAATCCACACAAACACATCACAACAAGCTGGTTTTATTTACTGAAAATTCATATCAAAGCCACATTTTGAATCACTTGATAACGCCTTTATGATGAGTGATTCCCCACTTTGTCTTTTTACTGCCCTTGATGCTTTGACTTCGATTTTTATGCCACCATTTGCATTGCCACTATCATTGAGCCAAAAATCATATTGCCCACTATAATTTGAATCAATCCTGCTTGTAGGCCGTTGCAGCTCTGGCACGATTTCGTTTAGATGTTTTTGCGCCCACGATTCGCCAAATGTGCGTGGCGCGGTAATCTCAAACACATACAAATATTTATTGCGCTCCAAATACGCATTTCTCATATCCAAATATTCATTTAAATCAATCACGCCACTTGCAATGAGATGAGAGATGATAAACTCAAATTTATTAAATGGATATACGCTGTATAAATCATCTAATGATTCCACGCTAAAATCTATACTTGCCTCACGATTCATTTGGGCGATTTTGCGTTGCAATTCAGCACTTAGTTTTTCCACTTAAATCTCATTTAGTGCATTTTTTATGTGGCTTTGCTCATCGCTAGTGATTTGATAAATCTCATAGATTTTGCTTTGCAGTGTCGCTTTAAATGCGTCATTTCCGTTTATTATTTCACTTACTAGCGCACTAATCTCGCTATCTTGTTTGCTTGTGATTTTAGGAAATGGCAATTCTACTAGATTCCCTTTTAGCACCTTTATTTCGCCAAATAGCACGGTATGCAAATACGCAAAAAGCGTAGAATTTAAAAATCCTAGCGCAGTTTTGATTGACATATTTGGGATTTTTGGGATTAAAATATTTGCACTATTTAAAAACAACGCCCCGCTATTATCATAGGCAAAAACAAGTTTGTTTGATATAAATTTATACACGAGTTTTTCACTCGCACGATAGCACTCATCTTTTGCCACCTGCTGAAATCTCGCCCTATCATAAAGGATAAAATTCCGCGCTTCTTTTAAGCGATATGGCGCAATCTCTTTGCCCGTGTAGATTTTCTCACTTCCTTGAATGCGCTTCTTATGCAGGGCGTTTTTATTATCCCCCGTAACGATTCCTAACGCCCAAATACTCTGCTCCAAATCATATTTGCCAATGCGTTTTACCTTTTTTATAATGTCTAAATCTTTGTTTGATAGCGCGATAAAGTTATAATTTTGGCTTTGCAAAAACGCTGATATGGGGGTTACAAACTCGCTATTATTTTTTATGATTTTGCACTTTTGGGATTTTGGTTTAGAGTTTAATTGAGGGGTTTTATCCGCTCTAGATTCAAGAGATTTTTTGTGCGTTATGCTGACAAACTCCGTGCTAACGCCACTAAAAATATTTGCATAATGTTTGATTTGCTCTAGCACACCATTGCGTAAGATAAATTCGCGCAAATCTTTGTGTGTTTTGACATTTAGCATAGCATTGGGGAGCAAAAAATTCATAATTCCATTTGGTTTTAGCGTGGCATAAGATTTTACAAAAAATAGCGAAAATCGCTCGCCTGAAGTGATAAAATCCGCGCAAGATTTTGCGCTTTTATATTGCACCTTTTTACCATTATGATTTTTTTGATAAATCCCGCCACGATAGATTCCCCACGGCGGATTTGTGCAAATATAATCAAACTCTTTATTTAAAATATTATTTGCGCTTTTGGATAGATTTTCTTCACAATCCAAAAAATCCACACAATAAATCTGCGGGAGGAAATCCATATCACTAAATTTTAGTAGCATATTAACTTTTGCGATAAACACAGCTAATGGATTATTATCAATGCCAAAGATTTGGTGTGGCTTAGCGTTTTTTAGGCTAAGGATAAATGCCCCACTCCCACACGCAGGGTCTAAAAATACCTCTCCATTGCTAAAATCTAGCCCCCTTGTCATTTCCCTTGCGATAGTGTGTGGCGTGTAGTAAGCCCCAGCGATATTTTTCTCCCCCTCAAGCAAAAGGCATTGATAAATAAGCCCAAGCAAATCTACTTCATCACAAGGCAGGGCAAAATCTAGCAAATCATCATAGCACTCAAATCCGCTTTGAAAATCTTGCACAAAATCGTGTGTAAAATCTTTGTATGAATCTAGCAACGCTTGTGTATGGGCTTTATACAAGATATTTTTTGCTTTTAGCAGATTTAGCGCGAGTGAATATATGGCGTTTGGAATGGAGTAGTTTTTTTGGATAATTAAGCGCACAATGCGCTGCACAAGAGCGATATTTTTGGCATTGCAAAAATACTCCGTAGGGATAATATTTTTGCAAGAGAGTTTTTTATTTGCCCGAGTTGTGAGTTTTTTGGTATATGGATTGTTGCTTTGATTATCTAGATTCGCGAAGTCTGAATCTAGATTCTGATTTTTAGGCGTGATAATCCCTAGTTTGCGCCAATTTTGCCTTGTCGCAGGGGATATGAGAGAATCTAGTTGCTCTAGCTGTAATGTCATTAATAAGCCCCTATTTGCATTAAAATAACTTTGATATTGTGCCATTATTTACAAAACAATTCAAATTACAATATAATTACAGCAATAATAAATGGTGAGAGGTTTAAGGTTTGTATTATGGGAAATAAATTTGAAAAATTTTATTGTAAATCACAGGGCAAGAATTTAAGTGTTGGTATTCTCAATAAAAGTAATTATATGCAATACGAAAACAATATGTTTTGTCCCTTTTGTCATCAAGCAAGGCTAAGTTTTGTTTTGCATACAATGGATAAAAAACCTTATCTTAGGACATTGCAAAAGTCTTTACATAGCAATACTTGCTCATATAAAAAGAAACAACAATCCTATAAGACTGATACAGAATACTTACAATCACTGAATCCAAAACAACTTGAAAATCAATTACAATCTACACTTCGTTATTTGTCTAGCGAACAATATGATATGAATGATATTTATAAAAATGATAGCAAAGATACCATTATTAACAAATCAAATAAGATTCGTGTGTCAAAACTATGCAAAATTTTGCGTAAAAAATCTTTAAAAGAGTTAGAATTTAAGCTGGGTAAAAACGAAGAATTATTTATATTTTATGGGAAAGCTGTGAAACTTAATTTTAATAAAACACAAGGTGGTAATTTTTTAAATATTATCATCAAAGCTAACAATAATCAAAATATAAGAATTGGCATTATAGTAGGCAATAGAAATTATCCTGTAAATAGCTATACTTTTTATAATATTGTAGTAATTGGTCATTTGATTTGCAAGAAAAATAAAAAAGATGAGGAATGTTTTTATATAATTCCTTATGATAAAAATTATGAATGTATTGCATACAAACCCATAAAAAATAAATAATACACATAAAAAATTCGCAGAATCTAAAAAGGACACGCTATGCCACGCCCACGAAGTAAAGATGAGTTGCTAGATGCGATAAATGCCGAGTTTAGCAAACTTTGCAAGATTTTAGATGAGATTCCAAAGGACATTTTGCAAAATGATTTTCAAAATCCATTGCCGAATAATTCGCGCGATAAAAATGCCCGTGATGTGCTTATCCACCTTTATGAATGGCACATTATGCTACAAAATTTTATCACCAATAATCTCGCGTTTAACAACGGCAAATTTACCTCAAAAGCCGAGATTTCGCCCTTTTTGCCACGCCCTTATAATTGGCGCACTTATCCACAACTCAACATAGAGATTTGGCAAAAGCACCAAAGCACGAGTTTTGAGGACGCACTAGATTCGCTCAAAACAAGTCATCAAAACATTTTAGCACTCGCACAAAAATTTAGCAATGATGAGATTTTTAACAACAAGCACTTTGCTTTTATAGGCGCAATAAATCTGGGCTCTTATGTAGTTTCATCGACTTGTAGCCACTATGTGTGGGCGATAAAGCAACTTAAAAGTGGGCTAAAACACAGCTAAAACCAAACTCGCTTTTCAAAAAATCCCAAGTCCAGCACCGCGCCGTTACTTGCATTGCTGACTAATTTTTGATATTGCGAAAGCCATCGCGAATTTAATTGCTTATCGATAGGCTTAAATTCCGCTTTTCGTTTGGCGATTTCCTCCTTACTTAGTCGCGCATTGATTGTGTAGCTATCCACATCTATGTCGATTATGTCGCCGTCTTTTAGCAGCCCGATTAGTCCGCCCTCTGCCGCTTCGGGGCTGATATGTCCTATACTTAGCCCCCGTGTCGCCCCGCTAAATCGCCCGTCTGTGATGAGCGCGACATCTGCGCCTAGCCCCATTCCCATTATGAGGCTTGTGGGGCTTAGCATTTCTTGCATTCC
>JBNMKJ010000016.1:0-47407 GCA_050874285.1 Helicobacteraceae bacterium
AAACCTAGAAAAACTAAGAGCCTTTGAATTTAAAAAGCATAAGGAATTTAATCTACCCGATTCGTGGTTAGAGCCTATACAAAAAGCAATACAAGATAGAGCGGGTTTAGCACTAGAATTTGCCTACGAAAAGGATAAAAAGTTATAAATATCACATTCAAAGACTAAAATATCACGCCACAATAAAAAAACAATGAATATATCAGTTAGACAAGAATTTGATAATTTTATCGTAATCTTATTTTTGCCTGAATTTTCTTTTATTATTATTTTTAACATTTTATTATTTCTCCTTAAAATTAAATTTAATCTTCCATTTGTCAAAAAAAGAAAGATTGACAAAATTTTACAAAATCACGAATCTCTAAAGTTTAATGCAACCTTAAAAAGTGCCAAATGAAAATATTTTTTGACATTTTGAATTTATCTATCCAACCATTCCACTCCGTCAAATGTTGTGCAGATTAGTTAGTTGCGATAATTTGCGTTTTTGAATGGCGGTATGTGTAGGACAGGTGGAAGCGGTATGGCAATCTACAGGCTCACCTATACCTAACAATCCTATTCCAGGTGCAACACAAACTATCTTTAATTCCCTCTTAGATAATCAATTTGGAGAATTGCTAAGCTCGGCAATGAAGTTTATGGATGTTTGCTTTGGTATGAAATTTGATGGGCTAAGTTATGATGATTTTTGTAACTTACCTAAATTTGGTGCAGGAATCTGTGGCGATAAAGCTAGTTTTTCTTTGGGTGGATTTGATAAATTATGTGAAGCTAAAAAAAGAGAATTTAGTGATTATCTATCCACTCAAGCTAGTGCAGCAGTAGATTATGCCTTTGGCAATGACAAACTTTAAAATTTGTAAGAGTAGCCCAAGATAAATGAATGTTTAATATTAGAGCTATAATCGTATTTAGAATCATAACTATTGAAAAAATACTTATAATCTAAAAATAACTGATGATTCGCATCATAGTAATAATGAATACCTGTGCTAATGGTATAACTAGGTGTTGTATATGTAAAAGTTTGTTTCCCTGATACTCCATTGCTTATTGTTTTTGATGCGTCAACACTTGTATTATCTGCATTAACACTAACATCAAATCCAATGGGTGAAAAATGAATACCTAGCGAGTGTTTATCTATATTTAAGAAATCCCATAAAAATTGTAATTCTGAACCAATATTAAATATATTCACACTAGAGTGGTGGTAATTATTTCCGTTGTCCTTTCCTGAGTATTTATGGTAGCCATAACCTAAATATCCTTTAGCTCTAACACCTAATGAAAAGTTAGGGTGATTATAGAAATACCATTGATAGCCACCAATTAGATTGATTTTAAAAGCAGGTGGATTAGAAGTTTCTGAAAAAATAACTGTATTATTTGGATAGCCATTAGCATAATAATTAAGTTGCTTACCGACATAAATTCCAAGCCCAATCTCTCCACCAAAGAATCCACCTGTTTTTTCATTGCTATCAATCTTTAGCGTGAGATATTCTCTTGGGTGTTTCTTTGTTTTATTTTCACTTTCATTTGCATTTACTATACCACTTACTACCATTACAATCATCGCAACGATTGCTAACTTTTTAATTGATTTTTGCATTTTTTCTCCTTTTAAAAAAAAGAGTATTCTACCCCCCCCCATTAACCTTTGCTTAAATGCAATAAAAATTTTTATAAATTTAAAATATTTGGGTAGATTCGTAACTTTTTTGCTTATAGCTACATTACAATATAATAATTCAAATGCCGTCAAGTGAAATGATTAGTATGCCCCAAAAAATCTAAAAAATCATATTTTCGGCATTTTTAGGCGATTCGTGGCAATGCCCTCAATTTTTAAAAGAGCAATTTTGTTTTCAAGTCCCCCTGCGTAGCCTGTAAGATTGCCATTTGCGCCTACCACGCGGTGGCAAGGCACGATGATACAAATAGGATTGCGCGAAACTGCGCCACCTACGGCTTGTGCGGACATTTTGGCGATTCCAAATTCACGCGCGATTTGCTTGGCGATTGCGCCATAAGTCGTTGTTTTGCCGTAAGGAATGCCTTGTAAAATCTCCCACACGCGCAAAGAAAACGCACTTGCACCGCTAGGAAAGGCGAATCTTGGCGTCCATTGCGGAATCTCACCGATAAAATATAAATCAAGCCACTTTTTAGTCTGCGTAAAAATAGGCAGATTTGGCGAATCTTTTTCATTTGGCAAATTCGCGCTCTTTTGCGAATCTTTTCGACTGGGCGAATCCACGCCAAAATCAAGCGAATCTCTCTTAGATTCGCCACTTAAGCGCGAATCCACCGCGCAAATAAATTCTAATCTCGTGAGATTCGCCCCATCGCTACAAAGCAAAATGTTATCGATTTTGAGATTTTTGCCCTTTGGCTGATAATTACACATAAATTGCCTATCCATAATGCCCCCTTACACGCATTTTTGGCGAATCTTAAAAACAAAAGCGAATTATAACTAAAAATTTTATTGACATTTCGATAAAAAGCTATTATAATTCCGCCTTTATTTTTAAATTTTGCTTTGTGCGACCCGTTAGCTCAGCTGGTAGAGCAATTCCCTTTTAAGGAATGGGCCGTTGGTTCGAATCCAACACGGGTCACCATAAACAAGCATAATTCTGGCCCCTTCATCTAGCGGTTAGGATCCCACCCTTTCACGGTGGTTACAGGGGTTCGAGTCCCCTAGGGGTCACCAGAATTATTGTCCCGCTTTTAAATCCTAGGTCGCTTAGCTCAGTTGGTAGAGCGCTACCCTTACAAGGTAGATGTCATAAGTTCGAGTCTTATAGCGACCACCATTGCAGCGGTAGTTCAGCTGGTTAGAATGCCGCCCTGTCACGGCGGAGGTCGCGGGTTCGAGCCCCGTCCGCTGCGCCACTTCTTTTAAAGCATTTTAACCCCATTTGACCCCTTCATCTAGCGGTCAAGGATACTGCTCTTTCACGGCAGAAACAGAAGTTCGAATCTTCTAGGGGTCGCCACAGCGCATTTTTTAAGTGGCATTTTGATTCCTTTTTGTAAATGCAAGATTTGTTTAAGTGTGCAAATACTTGCATTTTTTAAACTGCCGATTTTTATGAATCTAAAAACTTCGCCAAACTTCAATGATTTTTGTGCTACAATTCGCGTTTTATTTTTTTGCTTTGGATTCACCATTTTACTACGCTGTGGAGGCAAATATGCGTGATTTAGAGAAAATGTTAGGATTAGGGTTAGCGGGAAATTTCGCTAATCACTTGGAGCAAGCAGGCGAATCTAGCGACTTTGCTTGTATCATCTGCGATGATGAGTGTGCGCCAAAGGGGATTTTTCCGTTTTTTGTGCCACAAAGTAGCGGATTTTTGGGGCGATTTTGCTTTGATAATAATGCTGTGATTTTGCCACCTGATAAATCGCTCAAAGTCCAAGCAGAAGCCGAAATGGGACTGCTTTGTAAGATAATCTACAATGACGATAAATCCGTGCAAAATATCGACCCTACGCATTTTATGGCGTTTAACGATGCCTCCATTCGCAATGATAAAAACGCCACCAAACTTTCACAAAAAAAGAATTTTTCACTCGGCTCAAAAGGCTACGGCGCGAAGCAAATTGCCATTCCAAATGGCGCATTTACGCAGGGCGGGATTTGCGATGACTACTCAATCGTCTCTTTCATCAAAACAAAGGGCGTTTTGGAGCAATATGGTGAGCTAAGTAGGCTAGATTCGTATAGCTATTTTTATGAAAAACTCACGCGCTGGGTTGTAAAAAAGCTAAATATGCAGGACGATTTTGGTGTGCTTGAATCGCTGCCTGATATTTTGCGTAGCGCAAATTACCCCACACACGCGATTGTGGCTGTCGGTGCTACGCGCTACACGGCGCAAAATGAGCATAGATTCGTGCAAGAGGGCGACACCGTGAGTGTGGTAATATTTAATCATAACAAATACAGCTTTGAAAATATTTGCAACCTCGTGGATAGCGAGGATTTAAGCAAGTGTGATTCGATGAGTGAGATTTCGATTTTAATGCAAAAAGTGGTGCGTGAGTGAAAATTTATCATCGTAAGAAATGGCAATAAATATTCTTGGCAACCTTATGGATTGCTTCGCTATGTGGCGTTTACTGCTTTGTAATGACGAATCCTCACTTGTCATTGCGAGATTTTGCGTAGCAAAATCATGGCAATCTATTTTGTTTTTTTGGATTGCTTCGGCGAATCTACGATTCGCCTCTCAATGACGAGGTAGAGAGGATTCTTCGTTTTGCGAAAGTCAAACGAAGTAAAAACTTTTGCAAGGTTTCGCACTTCGTGCGTATTTTTATTTGTTTAGATTGCTTCGATTCGGCGTTGCCGAATCTCGCAATGACGAAAAATTGCAATTAAATTTAGATTCGTAATCGATTCGCTTTAGCAAATGCAATTCGCAGAATTTGCAAGAGCGACAGCTCGAAGCAACCATCAAAGTAATGGCGGTGGGATTTTTGCGGTTTTTGGCAAATTTTGGGCGTGAGACTAGACTGATTGTCTGCGAACGCCAGAAATTTGCCAAATCCACGAAAGGCGCACCTAAGACACAAATTGTATCCACGCAAAAAGACAATCGCGCTTTAAATTCGCCGTTTTTGGTGCTCTAATAGCATTAAAAGCAGTTTTAGAAAAATATATCGCGGTTGCTCGTAGCTTTCAATCTCAATCATCGCCTTGCTAAAGCAGTCTAGCTCACGGCGATTTAGGGCTAGATTCGCCTCTCTCACAGCAAAAAGTAGGCTAGTTAGTTTTAGCCGAATCTCTTCGCGCTTCATTTGAAATCCTAGACTTTCCAAAAAGCCCATTATGCCCTCTAGTGAGAGCCGTTTTATATCCAAGTCAAAGGGCGGTATGTCGCTTTTGGTGCGCTTGTTTGTAAGCAAAAGGCGCGATAAAATAGTCGGCAAAATTGCGCTTTTATATTTGGTAATCAAAATAAATTTCACATTTTGCGGTGGCTCTTCTAGCACCTTTAACAGGGCGTTTTGCGCCTCGATATTGAATTTATCGGCAGCCAAAATGATAGTCTTTAGCGTAGTCTCAGCGATTGCGCTCTCATCAATCGCCTCCCTTGCGTGTTTGATTTTAAATTCGCCTTTTTTAAATTCCTCACTCGCAAAAGGAAAGATTCGCGTATTTGGGATTTGCGCTTTTAGATTTTCTACTTCCAAAGCAAAATCGTTGCTTATGATGATTTCGCCAATGCTGCTTTGATTTGCGCGATTCGCGCCGTTTTGATTCGCAAAGTCCATTATCTTTGGAATCGCTCTAAATCGCTCTCTAGCTCATCAAACATTATCGCGTCAATGCTTTTATCCAGCACAGAGAAAAGTTGCAAAAGTTTTATATCCACATTTGCCTCGTTTGAATCCAAATGAAAGCCCTTGTGTAGGTTGCTATCAAACGCCCAGATGAAATTATTATGCGCCTCTATGGCAAGGGCGGCGAGTTTATTATCCGTGCGCCCGATATACCAAATAATGTAATTTTTAAACGCGACATTAAACATATCCTCAAAAAGGTGCGTATTTAGCTGTGTGCTTAGCTCCGTGCCTATAATGCTACTCATACAAAAAATAGGTAGCAATGGGCGCGACTTTGCGGTGTTGATATTTTGCAAGATATAGTTGCCAAACCAAGCGCGTTTATCGTCCGTGCAAAGGATAATCGCACTTTGTTTAAAAATCACATTATCGATAAAATGATACGCCACATCGCACCAATCAAATCTGCGCTCCTCAAGCCAAGCGAGTGCCAAAGCGTCATCACTTTTTCGCAAAAGCCCCAAAGTCCAATTTGCAAAAAGTAAGTTGATATTTTCGCTCATTTAGTGCCTTTTGGATTTTGTGGATTCGGGCGAATCGCGCTTATAAGATTCATAGATTCGCACATAGATTCACGCGATTCGCCATTATTTATCAAGTCCAAATACGCTATGCAACGAGCGCACCGCAAGTTCGGCGTATTTTATGTCGATAATTAGCGAAATCTTAATCTCACTGGTGCTAATCATCATAATGTTGATATTTTCACGCGCCATTATGCTAAAAGTTTTACTCGCAACGCCAGAGTGGCTTTTCATTCCAAGCCCCACGATAGAGACTTTGGCGATATTTTCATCATACTCAATGCCCCGCGCGACGTCTTTGTAGTTATTTAAAATCTTTTTGCATAGCTCAATGTCCGTTTTGGGAATCGTAAAGTCAATGTCCGTTTTGCCGTCTCGCCCGATTGTTTGGACAATCATATCCACATTTATACTCGAATCTGCCAGTGAGCTAAATAGCTCCGCTGCGATTCCGGGCTTGTCATCGACATCTACGATACTAACTCTTGCTTGATTTCTATCTAGCGCAATGCCAGAAATGATAGGCTTTTCCATAATTTCCTCCTCGTTTGTAATAATCGTGCCTTCATTGTGATTAAAAGAATTTCTAGTGATGATTTTTACGCCAAGTTTTTTTGCCATCTCAACTGAGCGATTTAGCAATACTTTTGCGCCCAAAGATGCGAGTTCTAGCATTTCATCATAGCTAATTTCATCAATTTTTTTAGCCTTAGATTCAATGCGCGGGTCTGTGGTAAAAACGCCATCAACATCGGTGTAAATCTCGCAAATATCCGCCTTCAGCGCACCTGCCAAAGCCACCGCGGATAAATCGCTTCCACCGCGCCCAAGCGTAGTGATGAATCCATCTTCGCCCACACCTTGAAATCCAGCCACCACGACAATGTAATCATCATCTAAATATTTAAAGATATTTGTCGTGTCAATTTCGGTGATTTTTGCCTTTGTATGCACCGAATCGGTGCGAATCCCAGCCACGCTCCCACTCATTGACACGGCATTATATCCTAACTCATTTAGCGCGATAGCGAGTAACGCACTTGTAACCGTCTCGCCCGTGCTTAGCACTTTGTCGCTCTCTCTCTCATTTGGCAACGCGCTAAAATGCTTCGTATAGCCGATAAGTTTGTCCGTCTCGCCACTCATCGCAGAAACCACCACTACGATTTTTGCTCCGCCTTCTTTTTTGTATTCGTTACGCGTTTCAATGACGCGCTTGGCGATATTTTGGATTCGTTCGCAGTCGCCTACGCTCGTCCCGCCGAATTTTTGCACAATTAGCATATTAAATATATCCTCCCTTTTTGAAATGCTCTAGCACTTTTTTGTAAATGCGCCGTTTGAAATACACGACATTTTGCAATACCTCATCAAATGGCACGAATCTATACGCGACAAACTCAGGCACTTCGGTGGCTAGATTGATTTTTGCTTCACCTCTTAATTTTACCAAAAAATATCTTTGCATTTGTCCTTTGAATGGATACATTTTGGTTTGGATATTGCCTTTGGGAAAGTCGTATTTCAGCCACTCGGGGTATTCCGCCAAAACCTCAATATCATTTGTGCCGATTTCCTCGCCTAACTCACGATATAAGGCTTCAGTGGGCGATTCGCCTTCATCAATACCGCCCTGCGGAAACTGCCAAATGCACTTGGAGTGCTTAATATCGTTGCGCTTTGCGATGAAAAACTCGCAAACTTCAGGGTAACGCTCCGATAATATCACAGCAGCGACATTTGGACGATATTCGCTCATAAGATTCCCTTAAAAAATTGATTTTAAAAACGAAATTTTATAAAATTTTTCGTAAAAAAATTATAAGAGAATCGATGCTTTTGTATATCCACATACCATTTTGCGCTTCAAAGTGCGGATACTGCGGGTTTAACTCGCTTATAAATATGATGGATTTTAAGGAAAAATATATCGAATCACTTTGCGTGGATTTGCGCGAATCTATGGAATCTATGGGCGAATCGCAAAAATTTTATTCAATCTATGTGGGCGGTGGCACTCCAAATGTGTTGAATCCACGCGATTTTGAGCGAATCTTTAAGATTTTAGAATCAAAAATCACCCCAAATACCGAAATCACAATGGAGCTAAATCCAAACGCCTCGCCATTTGAGACGCTTCGCGCATTTAAAGATTTGGGTGTGAATCGCTTTTCAATCGGTGTGCAGAGCTTTCGCGCGGATAAGCTAAAACTGCTAGAGCGCAATCATAGCCCAAAAATCGCACGAAAATTCATCGAAAATGCCCTAAAATGTGGCGTCAAAACTAGCATTGATTTGATTTATGATACGATTTTGGATTCGCCAAAATCACTGCGATTCGAGCTAGAAAATGCCACAAGTTTGGGCGTAGGGCATATTTCTTGCTATGCCTTAAGCATTGATTCAAACTCCGCATTTTACGCCAAAAACAAACGCCCTGTGTGTGATAATAGCCTGTGCTATGATTTAAAAGCAGAGTTAGAATCGCGCGGATTTAGGCAATATGAAGTCTCAAATTTTGGAAAAGAGCATAAAAGCGCACATAATTTAGGCTATTGGGCTTACCGCGATTATATCGGCGTGGGGCTTGGCGCGGTGGGCAAACGAAGCGATAAAAGCGGAATCTATCGCATATACAAAAACGGCGATTTTGGCGCGTATTTGGCAAATCCACGCGCTTTTAGGCGCGAATCTTTAAGCTATAATGACATAAGATTAGAAAAAATATTTTTAGGACTCCGCAGTGAAGTAGGCGTGGAATCCGCACTCATCGCGGATAAAAACCGCCTAAAAATGCTTTTTGATAGTGGCAAAGTCTTTTTTAAGGGCGATAAATTTTTTGCCACAAACTACTTCCTAGCCGATGAAATCGCGCTGTGGGTGGAATCTAGGTGTTAAAATATCTTATGACAAGTTCGCAGTTAAAATAAATATTTGTCATTGCAACCGCATAGCTTTGCTTAATTTATGATAATTTTCTTTTAGACCTACTTTCAAATTCTATGTTTGTTAAATTGGAATATAAATAGCTATCCGTTAGAAAATTGATTAGAGTATTTGCAGATTTTTTATTTTTAAGTTGGATTTTATTGTTTGAATCAAATTTGAGGTATTTTTTTAACTCGCAATGATTTTCTATAAAATTTCTTACAACTCCAATTTCGTTTTCACACATTTGCAAAATATCATCACTACAATTTTTAATCTTTTTGGCACTAGCTGTGGTTAGATTATCACTTATAATTTCCAAATTTTCTATAAAATTTATCGCCGATATTGCATTTAAAACATCTTTTGCTTCTTGCTCTATGATTTCTTTGTATCCATATTGATTTTCTAAAGGTTTTAGGTTTAAAATAAGGAAAAAATCCTCATCAATTAAAAAATCTACCCTATAAGAAATGTTTAAAATGTTTGCGTTGATTTCTTTAAGAACTCCACCTTGAGCGAATAAAGATGTAATACTATCTTTTTTAACAAAACTCATAGCATAGCATTGTTGATATAGTAATACATAATCATCAGCGGAACTTATCCTAAAAAACAAACCAAAAATATCATTTTCTAGCGTTTCGGCACATTTATCTATGGAATCTATCCCCCTGAATAAATGTTGAATATTGTCGTGTATATTACTGCTGTTAAAGTATAGATATTCATTCTCTACTAAAGTATCATCTAATTCTGTAATAGGCTTATACTGAGTATCCTCATTTATATTTATCTGTAAAGTTGATAAAAATTTTTCTGCTAACTTTTCGCTAACATCATTATGCAGTTTAGCCTTTTTTATGCTCCTGTCTCTATAAACAAAAAACATTTCTAAAGCGTGTTTTGTGTTAGATATATCCGCTATTTTAGTGCAAAAATTTGGGGTAATATTTTGTAAATTCACTACCAACTCCTTAAATTTTATATAAATTACCAGTTATTATATTAAATTTTTCATCAGATTCGCTTAGCAAATTTTTCTTTTTGGACAAAATAAAAACTTCTTTTTTATCAGCATTTGCTTTACAACTTGCCTTATAAAGATGAAAACCAAAAATAACTATTAGCGGATTTAGGTATTGCAAATTTGTTTTTATTACAACTAATCCCACAAATATAATGATAAATGTGGCTACAAGCCAATCATTTGGCGAACTAAAATTTGAGCTTATAAAAGGAATAAAATATATAGATATTGGTGTAAAAAAATTGACATTTTGAGATTGTATATTTGTAAAATGGATAGGGCGTTGCTGGTCTATTTGTCCCCTCACCTTACAAATGATAAGTAGTGTTATAAAAGCCATAATGGGAACTATAAAATAGCAATAAAATTTCCAATCATATAGAAACTCTAGCGGATTTTCAAAATCCCAAGTCTTTAGAAATATCAAAATTGACAAAGGAATAAGTGATGAAAGATAAAACAAAATTTTCATTTTTATAATTACTTATTTTACCATTTGCGTTGCTATAACTCACAGCATAAAATCCACCACTTCATTTGTGTAAATCGCAAAGCCACAGGAATACACGCCATCAATAGTATATTTGCCACCGCGCAAAAATACTTTATTATCGCTAAATGCGCGAAAGAAAAGGCTCTCATAATAGCCCATTTTAGGGCAATATAGTGGCGAAAAAATCATATTGTCATACTCACAAAAGCTCACGCTATCGAGCAATTCCTGTAATTCATTTTTGATAAATGCGGGGGCTTTTTTTATGTAGGATTCAAGGCTATTTTTGTCTTGAATGTAGAGCATTTCGCGTAAATATGAGTGCGAATCCAAAATCTTTTGCACCTGCATTTGCGAAAAAACTTCCAGCCCAAGCCCACTCTCAAGCGCACAAATCTTTGGAATCTTCATATTTGCGATTTGCAAAATGGGCTTTAGCTCTAATTTCAAAAAAATACTCACCGCCACGCTTAAAATATTTGCGACATTTTCTGCGCCCTTGCCTATGCACTCCGCGCCGATTTGATTTATCTGTGTGCTAGGATATAAAAACGCAGGTTGAATGTAAAACCACTTTTTATTGCTGATTTTTAGGTGGCGATTGATGATTTTAATCACATCGATAGTGTTGTCGTTACGGAGAATCATCTGCTTGTTATTATCAATACTCGTGCGGATAATCTTGCGTTTGCTTAAAATCCGCTCATCATCAGTAAATGTAAAGCTGGGCGTGGAAATCTCGCTAAATCCATTCGCATAGAAAATCTCCACCGCCCTATCCTCAATCTCGCGCTTTAAACGCGCATTATTGCCAAAGTGTATCTTGCTACCCTGTGGCACTTCATAGCCTAAAGTCAAAATTTTGTCCTTAAAAATTGAAATAAAATTAAAACGCGTGATTATAGCGAAAAATTTTAGGAATTTGGATTTTGCGATAGAATCTAGAGAATCTAATGTGCGATTCGTGTGCGAAATCGACTAAAATTCGTCATTGCGAGATTTGCCGAAAGGCAAATCGTGGCAATCCACAAACCAAAAATGGATTGTTTTGTGCGAATCTATGATTTGCCCTTGCAATGACAATATTTTCACGCTTACTTCACAAAAATTGCCCCTACACACCACCAAATCGTCTTTTTCGCGTCTTAAAGTCCGCTATGATTTTTTCTAGCTCATCTACGCAAAAATCTGGGAATAGCGTTTTAGAAAAATAAAGCTCGGCGTAAGCGCACTGGTAGAGCAAAAAATTTGATAGGCGCATTTCGCCACCTGTGCGGATTAGCAAATCTACGGCTGGAATCTCCGCCGTGTCTAAGTTTGCCTCAAATTCGGCTAGAATTTTGCTTTTGGATTCGGCGGATTCGGCGTTTATGGATTGCTTCGGCGATGAATCGCCTCGCAATGACGACAATCCACGCCTTTCTAGCATTTTTAAAATCGCCCTCGCAGCTTCATCTTTCGCGCCATAATTTAGCGCGAGAATCTGCGTCAGCGCGGTGTTTTGCGCCGTTTTTGCCTCTAGGCTCTCAATCAAACTCCGCAGTTTAGGCGAAAATACGCTTATATCGCCGATAGCCTTAAAGCGAATATTATTTTGCAAATAGGTTTTTTCCTCGCGCTTTAGGTATTTTGTCAGCAGTTTCATCAAAAAATCCACCTCTTTTTTGGGGCGTAGCCAATTTTCCGTAGAAAAGGCGTATAGGCTAATGTAGCGGATTTGGTGCTTGGCGCACCATTTGGTGATTTTGCGAACGACTTTTGCGCCCTCTTTATGCCCATCGGTGCGTGGCAAACCGCGATTTTTTGCCCACCTGCCGTTGCCGTCCATTATGATTGCGAGATGATTTAGCGCATTTTGCTTTGAATCTTTCAAATAAATCCTTTGCGTGTTTAAATGCGGATTTTAGCCAAAAAATTATAAATATTTATCAAGCGATTTTTTGCGCGAATCTCACTAAAGATTCGCAAGTAGGAACGATAAATGCTAAGAAAATATCAAATTTATAGCGCAAAAGTATTAAAATTTCGCGCTTTATTTTCGATATTACCTAAATTAAAATTATTTTCGTGGAGCTTTTTTGGAATGAAAAAAATAGCGTTAATACTGCTCTTAGGCTTTGGATTCGTAGTATCACCAGCCATAGCACAAGATGAGGAAGAAGTGATAGAGTATGTCGAGGAAGAAGTCGAAGAGGGCGCAGATAACGCTGGATACGCCGATGAGAGCATTGAAGTTACAAATGATGAGACTATTAGCGAGGCAGCCGATGATGGTGTCGATGGAGTGCGATTAGAGCCACTTGATGATGCAGACTTTGCCAACGGCGATGATGTAGAATACACTGAGGATAGCGATGAATATGTCGAGGAAACCGTGGGTGCAAGTGGCGATGATGACGCTACGGAATTTAGTGGCGATTCGGCGGATTATAGCACGAGCGATGACCCAAGCGACATTACAAGATGGACTTACACAGAGAAAGAAATCGCTAGAAAAGAAGAGATTCGCAGACGACAAGCTGAGCGCGAGGCAGAATATGCAAAAAGTCTGCAAAGACGCAGAAGTGGGCTATTTTTCGGGCTTGGAATGGGCTTTTCTGACACGGATTTAAAGGGACTAGCTGGTGTATTTGGTGGCTCAATGTTTAATATGAGCGGTAGAATCGATGTAATGGGAATCGGTATCGGCGGATTTGCTGGTTATCAAATAGCATTTAATGAATACAGCGGGATTCGCGCTTACGGCGAGTTTGACTACAACTTAGGCAATGGGATTATTGTCGCAACGGTTGGCGATGAGACCGTCAAAGCAGATAATAACCTTTGGAAAGCGCTAGGCAATGTTGATTTTTACTTAGAGGGCAATATGGGGCGCAACCAAACAGAAACACTAGGGCTTTTCTTTGGGCTTGGCGCTGGATATATATTTTATAAAGGTGGCAATGGCAAAGATAATAATGGGGCGGAAGTAACTTGGAAAAGCTTACATTTGATAGGTTTGGTGGTGAATTATGGGATTCACACCATTTTAGGCACAAATCATAGACTAGAGCTATTTGTGCGAAACTATCCGTTTATAAGGGTTCAAACAGGACAAACCTATAAAACAGATAACTTTATAAGCAATATGGACGCTTGGATTAGATATTCGTATATGTTTTAGTGGAGATTTGCGCTTTTACAATGATATGGCTTGGATTTGTCATTAGCCAACTTGTCATTGTGAGGGAGTAATGCGACCGAGGCAATTCGCGCCAACATAGTCATTACGAGAAACGCAAAGTGATTCGAAACAACCAACGCTAACTATGCCCACTTATATCATTGTAAAGCAGACTTTTTGTCATTGCGAGAATCGCGAAGCAATTCGTGGCAATCCACAAATCAAAAACATAGATTGCTTCGTATTCTACGAATACTTACAATGACGAAGTAGTGCAATTTATTTTATTTGGATTGCTTCGGCAAATCTACGATATGCCTCGCAATGACGACTTTTTTACTTTTTGTCATTGTGAGGGCGACAAAGTTGCACAAAGCAGACTTTTTTGTCATTGCGAGGCGCGTGAGCAAAGCGAACGCAACGAAGCAATCCACAAATCGCTTTGTAATTGCAAAAAAAGCGTAAATTTAGTGTCGCTTACTAGAGTCTAACGAGCAAAAGCCAAAGTTTTGCACACAGCCGATTTGGTTGCGTCCGCCCTCTTTTGCCTTGTATAAGCCCTCATCGGCGCGTTTTAGCAAATCGATATAATTTTGCGTAGTAGCGTCTCTTTGCGCCACGCCAAGCGAGATACTGCCCTCCCACGCGTCTGTGGCAAATTTGATATGAATTTGCGCAATTTGTTTGCGGATATGCTCGGCAAGTTGCATAATATAGGCTAGATTCGTGTTATTTGAGAGCACGACAAATTCATCGCCCCCGAGCCGACATACAAAGTCATCATTTCGCACCGAATCGCGAATCCTAGTCGCCACCGTGGTTAGCACCTTGTCCCCGCATTCGTGTCCCTGCGTGTCGTTTATGTGCTTGAATTTATCCACATCAATCATTATGCAAGTAAGCGTGATTCGCTCATCAAAGGGCTTTTTCCATTCATTTTGCAAGTAAGCCACCGCCGCACGGCGATTGCCAAGCCCTGTGAGCGTATCTGTCAAAGCCATCGCTTTTAGCGTGTCATTCACGCGCTGTAATTGCTGTGTGCGTTGCTGGACTTGCTCATTTAGTGAGCGGTTTAGGCTCATCAACTTGTGATTCATATTTGTGGTGCGCGTAAAAAGCTGATTGATTGCATAAAGCAAAGGCGCGACCGTCTCATCTACGACATCTTGCACGGCGTCAAAGGCTTCCTTAGGGCTTTTGCCCTCTTGGATATTTTTAATCTGCTTTGCCATAATCTTATCCGTGCCTAAAATATGCACCGTAATCCAGTTTGCAAGGAAGTGAAAGAGAAATTCCGTGCCGATTAGCTTATTTTTCACGCCCTCATAGAGTTTGGTTGCCTCTTGGAGAAACATTGCGTGAGCGTGTTTGTGGGCGTCTTGGTGTCTTGCATCGACTTTGTATTCTGCCATATAGACTTCCTCATCGCCAAAATGCACTTTGGCGTAAAGGGCGAGGTTTTCAAAGTATTTATCCAAAACTTCGGGGGCGAGTTCCTCTTTGGAGTAAATGCTTTCGCCTAGCTTATTTATCATATCTACCAGCATTTTATGCTGCTCATCGACTGTATCAATATTTGTTACAAATGCTTTGTTCCACTTAAAGGTTAGCAAACCCCACCTCGCAAATTCAAAAAATAAATCCGCATTATATCAAAAATAATTTACATTAAGTTTAATATGCACGGCAATTTACTAGCAAATTTTAAGCCTTTTAGCATTTATAGCGCGAAATTTTCAATCTTATTAAAGTTGAGATAGCTATAAATGCGCTCTTTTTGCGTAATCTTGCTTTTGATAATGCTTAAATATTCGTCCTTGCTTGGAATCTTGCCTAAAATCGCGCATACCGCCGCAAGCTCCGCGCTTCCTAAATAAACTTTCGCGCCTTTTCCCATACGATTATCAAAATTTCTCGTGCTTGTGGAGAAAACTACGGCATTATCTTTCACTCGCGCTTGATTCCCCATACAAAGTGAGCAGCCCGGAGCTTCGATTCGTGCGCCACTTGCGCCAAATACAGACAAATATCCCTCACGCGTGAGTTGCTTTTCGTCCATTTTTGTGGGCGGGGCAATCCAGATTCGACTATTTAATTGCCCCTCGTTTTTCACAATCTCGCCAAATGCGCGGAAAAGCCCGATATTTGTCATACAGCTTCCCACAAAAACTTCATCGATTTTATGCGCCCGATTCGCATTTGCCAAAACCTCGCTTAGCGTTGCCACATCATCAGGGTCGTTTGGACAAGCCACAATCGGCTCTTTGATTTCAGCCAAGTCAATGTCGATAATCGCCTCATACTCGGCATCTTTGTCCGCCTCCAAAAGCGTAGGATTTTTTATCCACGCCCTCATCGCCTCCGCGCGATTTTGCAAAGTCGCCTTTGATTCGTAGCCGTCTTTTATCATCGCCTCAATTAGCGCGATATTAGATTCCAAATACTCAATAATAGGCTCTTTATTTAGCTTTATCACACACGCTGCCGCACTTCGCTCCGCACTCGCATCACTTAGCTCAAAGGCTTGTTCGACTTTAAGATTGGGCAGCCCCTCAATCTCTAAAATCTTGCCATTAAAAATATTTTTCTTATTTTTTTTCTCAACCGTTAATAAGCCATTTTTAATCGCGTAGTAGGGAATCGCATTGACTAAATCGCGCAAAGTTATGCCCTCATTCATTTCGCCCTTGAATCGCACAAGCACGCTTGGCGGGACATCAAGGGGCATTATGCCATTTACTGCTGCAAACGCGACAAGTCCGCTACCCGCTGGAAAACTCACGCCGATTGGGAATCTCGTGTGTGAATCGCCCCCCGTGCCGATTGTATCTGGCAGTGTGAATCGATTTAGCCACGAGTGAATCACGCCGTCTTTTGGACGCAACGCCACGCCACCGCGACTTGTGATAAAGTCTGGCAAAGTCGCCTGAAGCGAAATGTCCGCTGGTTTAGGATAGGCTGCTGTGTGGCAAAAACTCTGCATAACAAAATCCGTGCTGAATTTCAAAGCCGCCATTTCCTTAATCTCATCGCGTGTCATCGCGCCTGTGGTGTCCTGCGAACCCACGGTCGTAGTTTTTGGCTCACAATATTCGCCCACTCTCACGCCCTCTTTGCCACAAGCCTTGCCTAAAATCTTTTGTGCGAGTGTGTAGCCTTTTGTGCTTTCTTTGGGGGCTTTTGCTTTGGTAAAAATGTTTTCTTCGCTTAAGCCTAAAAATGCTCTAGCTTTGGCGGTGAGTTTGCGCCCGATTATGAGATTGATTCGCCCACCTGCGCGCATTTCATCAAAAATCGTATTAGGCGTTAAGCTAAAATGCGAGATTTCCTCGCCATTGCGCGTGATTTTGCCTTGATATGGGAATACTACGATTTTATCGCCCTCTTTTATCGCGCTTACATCGGCGACTATGGGCAACGCCCCTGAATCTTGGCAGGTGTTAAAAAAAATCGGCGCAATTACCCCGCCTATTACCACGCCACGCCGTTTTTTATTAGGAATGTATGGAATCTCATCGCCAAAATGCCACATAATGGAATTACACGCGCTTTTACGCGAACTGCCCGTGCCTACGACATCGCCGACATAAGCGACTTTGCCTTTTTGCTTGACGCCATCGATTCGCGCCTCGTAATTATCAATGCGATTTTTTAGCATAGCCTTAGCGTGGAGCGGAATGTCGCTACGCGTGAAAGCATCACTAGCTGGGCTTAAATCATCGGTATTTGTCTCGCCATCAATTTTTAGCGCGATAAGCTCGATTTGCTCTTCAAGTGGCTCTTTATTTAAAAACCACTCTGCATTCGCCCACGATTCGATGACTTCTTTTGCGTAAGGGTTACTTTTGCTAAGCTCGGCGATAATTTCAAAATTATCATACACGAAAATCAAATTTTTTAGCGCGTCTGCTGATAATTTTGCCAAAGATTCATCGCTTGATTTTAGCGCGTCAATTAGTGGCGCGATATTGTAACCGCCCACCATTGTGCCTAAAATCTTTATGGCGTCCTCTTTGCTAATGCTTTTGACGCTAATTGCCCCGCGCAAAATTTCTCCTAAAAATTCAGCCTTAATTTTCGCGCATCCATCAACACCGGGCGCGATTCGATTGATTAGCAAATCTTTGGCAAACTCTGTGTCTTTGTCATTTTTTAGTAGCTCCAAAACTGCTTTTGTCTCATCGGTATTTAGTGGCAGTGGCGGAATGCCATCTTTTGCGCGAAGTGCGACATTTTCTAAATATTTTGCTTTGAAATCCATTTACAATCTCCTTATTAAAAAATATGCGCTAATGATATAAAATCTTTTGTTAAAATGCGATGATTTTACAAGAAATAGGCACGAATCTTAACAATTTTTGGCGGAATTGTAACTTGAGACATAAAATCGCGCGTGGCTTTGTGCGTGGAATTGGTGCGAGATTTGTCATTACAAAGCAATTCATCGCTTTTTTGTCATTGCGAAGCATTGCAAATGCAAAAGTAATCCACTCGCCTCCTTTTTCGTCATTGTAATGTGAGCCGTAGCAATCACTCATCAATATTTCGTCATTGCAAGGATAAAGTCATACGAATAGCCAAAGTAATTTGCCACTTTTCGTCATTGCGAGGGCTCTGCCCGAAGCAATCCACGAATCACAAACCAAATAGATTGCTTCGTTCGCTTCACTCACTCGCAATGACGAATTAGCGTGTGATTATTATGAAAATTCACTACGCTTAAAAATGTGACAATAAATTGCAACCACTTGTCATTACTTGAGCATTTTAAAAGGCGAATCTCTACCTCGTCATTGCGAGGTAATTAGCACGAATCTACGCGTAATAACAAAGGCAAATCTCTACTTTGTCATTACTAGACATTAACAAAAACGCTCCCACCTCGTAATTGCGAAATTTTGCGTAAGCAAAATCGTGGCAATCTATTTTTTGGATTGCTTCGGGCAAAGCTCTCGCAATGACAGAGAGCAAGATTTATCATCGCAAGGGCAAATCTTACTCTATCTCGTCACAGCAAGACAAAACACCCCACCCTACTTACCGCGCTTTTTTAGCACTTCTGCTAGTAAAAATGCTAATTCTATCGCCTGTGTGGCGTTTAGGCGCGGGTCGCATTGCGTATTGTAGTTTGACGATAACGCGCTTTCTGTGATTTGCACCCCACCGCCGATACATTCTGTTACATCTTGTCCTGTCATTTCAAGGTGAATGCCCCCAGCGTAGCTATTATGCGCCCTATGAATCTCAAAAAAACTTTTCACTTCATCTAGGATTTTATCAAACGCGCGGGTTTTGTAGCCATTACTTGCCTTTATGGTGTTGCCGTGCATTGGGTCGATACTCCACAAAATCTTGCGCCCTTCAGGCAACACCGAATCAAGTAACTTCGGCAACTTCGCTTTAATCTTATCTGCACCCATTCGCACGATTAAGTTTAGTCGTCCCGCCTCATTTTGCGGATTCAGCGCATCGCAAATCCCCATAATCTCATCTTTTGTTGCACCCGCGCCGATTTTCACGCCAAGCGGATTTTCCACGCCACGCAAAAACTCGATATGCGCCTCATCTAATCCCCTCGTGCGCTCCCCTATCCAAAGCATATGCGCCGAGCAGTCATACCATTGCGCCGTCAGCGAATCCTTGCGACAAAGCTGTTCCTCGTAGTTTAATAGCAACGCCTCGTGGCTGGTGTAAAATTCCGTCTCTTTTAGCTGTTGCGTGTTTTGCGCATCGATTCCACACGAGCGCATAAAGTTTAGTGCCTCCGTGATTCGCTCCGCCAAAACCTCGTATTTCTTGCCAAATGCGTTGTTTTTTACAAATTTCATATTCCATTTATGCACTTCGTTTAAATCCGCGAATCCACCCTGCGCAAAGGCGCGTAAGAGATTCAAAGTCGCGGCGGATTGATTATAGGCTTGTAGCATTCGCTTTGGATTTGGCTTCCGCGCTTCTAGCGAACAATCCGTGCTATTTATAATATCGCCTCGATAAATAGGCAATTCCACGCCATTTACAACCTCGCTATCATTGCTTCTAGGCTTTGCAAACTGCCCAGCGAGGCGTCCCACCTTTACGATAGGCATTCCCCCTGCGAATGTCAAAATCGCGCTCATTTGAATGATGACTTTAAACATATCGCGGATATTTATGGCGTTAAATTGATTAAAAGATTCGGCGCAGTCGCCACCTTGCAATAAAAACGCCCTGCCCTCTGCGGCGTCTGCAAGGCGTTTTTTAAGATTTCGCGCCTCACCAGCGAAAACAAGTGGCGGATAGCTTTTTAGTTCGCCCTCCACGCGCTTTAGCAACGCTTTGTCATCGTAAGTCGGCTGTTGTTTGATAGGAAAATTTCTCCAGCTTTTTGGAGACCACTCTTTCATAAATCTGTCCTTAAAAATAAAATAAAACTTCGCATAATAGCAAAATTCGCTTTAAATTTGCGCCAAAAAAATGGCGTTTGATTTTTAATAATTCTTAAATAAATCTTGGTGGCGTCCTATCCTACGCAAATGTAATTCTTTATCATCTCGCTTATAGACTATGACTAAATCGCCGTAAATGTGGCACTCTCTAAAGCCTTGATAATCGCCCCATAGTGAGTGGTCATCTAAATGTGGCGGTAGAATATCTGCCGTTTGTAGCGTTGAAACCACTTCTCTAATCTTTTCTATGCCCCATTTTTCGCTAGAAATTTGCCTTTTTACGAGTTTAAAATCTTTTTTGTAATTATTGTGGATAACGATATTTCTCATTCATCATTTTCCAATTCCAAAGATTTCTCAAATTCCTCGTGGCTAGAAAATATACCCACTATTTCATCGTTATCTAACGCATTACGCGTCTCTTCCGTAGGTTCATCTAATCCTATCCTAGATATAATGCTAGATTCGTTAGATTCAGTCCCCAAAGTATGCAAAATCTCCCTAATTTGTCGCTCTCTATTATCCAAACTCGCTTTTTGGCTTTGAATCTCATTGAGAGCGGCAACTAGTTGCACCTCGCTATAAGTGCTGTAATTTATATCAACCGCGTTTGTTGTCATCGTGCGCCTCCTACAAAGTAAAATTTTCGTGCAATTATATCGTAAAATACCGCAAATAAGTCCTAGCTCAAAAAAATATCACATAAATAAAAACAATTCTTAATATTTAAGCTAACTTTAAAATTCAAAATGCTACATTCAAATTTTAAGATTTGGCGTGGAATTTCACATAAATTTCTTTGCAAAGTCTTAAAAAATCTCAAACAAAAATTCAAAAAACGGAGCAACATTATGGATATTCAAAATAGTTTCAATGTAAATATTAGTAAAAGCGTTAGCGAAAAATTAAGGCGAATCTTTTTGGTGGCAATGCTACTGGGGGGGGGCGCAGTGCCTTTAGCACAGCAGTTGAAAGCCGATGATTTGCGTGGGGCGAATCGCGTGGATTCGAGTGTAGATTCGCGCGATTCGCGGACAAATTCGCACGATTCGCACCACGATTCAGCCGAATCAAATGCCGAATCAAGCGCAGATTCAGCAGATTCAGCGCAAAATAGCGAAGCCGTTTATATTGGCGAGAGCGTCATTAGCGCAAGTGGCTATGAGCAAGACATTAAGGACGCTCCCGCGACTATTAGCATTATCTCTAAAGATGAGCTACTTACGCGCCCCATTCGCGATTTGGGCGATGCGGTGCAGGATATTCCGGGCGTTTATGTGGAGTCTAGCAAAACAGGTGGCAATACCATTTCTATGCGTGGGCTTGGTAGCGCATATACGCTGATTTTGATTGATGGCAAACGGCAGAATGTCGCGCAGGGCTATCACGCAAACGGCTTTGATGGCACAAATTCGAGCTTTATGCCACCGCTTAGTATGATAGAGCGAATCGAAGTGATTCGCGGTCCTGCCTCTACGATTTACGGAAGCGATGCGATGGGCGGGGTTATCAATATCATCACAAAGAAAAACTTCGACAAAGTCAGTGGCGGATTTCAGTTGGAGATGAAATTAGCCGACCATAGCGATGTCTTTGGCAATATCTATGGCGCAAATGCTTATGTCGCAAGTCCTATCATCAATAAAGTGCTTAGCTTTAACTTGCGCGGTGGCTACAAATACGGCGGACAAAATGCCTTTTATAAGCCCGGTTATGGTAAAAATAGCGCGATTACCGCAACTAATGGCGGATTCAACAACCCATATCTAGGCTGGAGTGCCACTGGATTCCAAAATTGGAATGTCGGCGGTAGGCTAAATTGGACTATTAACGAAAATAATAATATCTATATCGATTTGGAAAATTTCTTTACTCGCGCTGGTTCGCTAAATACCTCAGCAAACTCCGTAACCGTAGTGAGAGACTTTTATAAAATAAACTCTGTTTTAAACTATGACGCGGATTACGAATGGGGCAAACTCAACGCCTACGCGCAATATTCGCATAATATGTGGGCGGCGCATTATGATAACGAGCGCAGAGCAAAAAACCAAATAGGACTTTTTCCCGGCTCTACACACGGCGATGGAGTTGCGTGGGATTCTGCTACGCACAATCAAGATGCCATTTTTCAAGCATCATATAATAAAAATTTTGACTTAGATTCGGCTGGTGTGATAATCTTTAATGGCGGGGTTTATTATATGTATGAGCATTTATTTGTCAAAAAAGGCAATAACAACCACCTAAATCAAGTCGCACTTTTTGGCGAGGGCGAATATTTAATCAACGAATACATAAGCACGACTTTGGGTTTGCGCATAAATGTCAGCGATAAATTTAACTCCATAGCCGTGCCAAATCCGCGCTTTTATGTAAATGTGAATCCATCGCAATATCTCACCATAAAGGCTGGAGTCTCAAGCGGTGTGCTAGTGCCAAGATTAAGCTATCTATATGACGGCTACACGATAAGCACAAGCGGTAGCACAACAACCGCCGTCTATGGCAATACAAAGCTAAAGCCAGAGCAAAGCTGGAATTATGAGCTAAGCCTAATATCCGATTCAAGGTGGGTGAATCTAACGCTTACGGGCTTTTACACGGACTTTCGCAATAAGATTTCAAGCGTCTCGGCGAATCAAGGCGAATCGCTTGATGGACAAACTTGTAATGCAAATGGCGCGACTTCCTGCACCTTTTATCGTAACCTTGATAGAGCCTTAATCACAGGCGCGGAATTTAGCTTTAGGCTAAAGCCTATTTATGGATTTTCGCTAGATGCAAGTTATGGATTCACATACAGCAAAACGCTTAAAACCAAAGCTGGAAACGAATACCTAAAAGGCGAACCTGTAAATTCCATACCTATGCACAAATTTGCTATCAAACCCACATATCAATACGAGGGATTTACGGCATATATCCGCTACACAGGCAACTTCAAAACGCCCACCGCCGCAGTGGCACAATCTAGCCTAGCCACAAGTGCGCGTGGATTAGTCGGCAAATATTACAAAGACTATCAGCTAGTGGATATTGCAGTGAGCTACAAATTTCCTAAATATTACAGCATAACCTTTGCGGTAAATAACTTGCTAGATACGAAATTTGAGGAAAGTTTGATTGCATATCAACGAAATGGTAGCACAAGCTATATAAATCGCTATCAACGAATCTTGCCTAGCCGAAGCTATTGGCTGACATTTAAGGCGGATTTTTAGGAATTATGGGCGCGAATCGGCACGAATCTAAGTGCGAATCGTCATTGCGAGGCGAATCTATAGATTCGCCGAAGCAATCCACACGATTCGTCATTGCCCCCCCCCTCGTCATACTGAGCGTAGCGAAGTATCCAAATCGCGCGAATTTAAGCAAATAAAAAAACGCAATGTTACAAGACGATTCAAACGAATCATATTTAGATTCGCATAAAGTCCGCAATTCGCCTTTAATTTACGAATCGCCCAAATGGATACTTCGAGCTAAAGCCCTCAGTATGACGAAATAAAAAGAGTCTGTCATTGTTTAATGCGTGAATCTATGCGGGTGTGAGCGAATCGTCATTGCGCCCCCACTCGTCATACTGAGCGGAACGCAGTGTAGCGAAGTATCCAAATCGCGCGAATCTAAACTATAAAAAACGCAATGTTGCAAGGCGATTCAAACGAATCATATTTAGATTCGCATAAAGTCCGCAATTCGCCTTTAATTTATGATTCGCCAAAATGGATACTTCGAGCTAAAGCCCTCAGTATGACGGCGTGGCAAATCGCACAAACCCAAACCCACATTTGCAAAAATCTTACAAGTTTTTGATAAAATTGCCGAATTATTCTAGCTTTATTAAGGGGATTTTATGATTAAAAAATGCGTAATTTTAATGCTACTTTTGGGCAGTGTAGGCGCGAATCTCAGCGCGGAGAATTTCAGCGAAAAAAGCAATCTATCTTTTGGCGCGTATGCGGACTTAGGCTCGACATTTGGCGGTGGGCTAGAATTTGGCTTTTCTATGTATAGCACGGCTTCGTGGCAGCTCCGCAATATCATCTCAATGGAGATGAAAGGCTTGAAACTGCAACAAAATAAATACGATTCCTTTGGGTTGATTTTCCACGAAAAGATTATGGCGGGGCTACTTATGGGTAGCTCGGTGTTTTCGCATATCGGCTTTACATATTTTCGCCCCTATCTTTATGTGAGCGGGGCGTTTGGGCTGATTTCTACAAATGGCTCGGCTATGGGCGATTCGCCGTATTATTATGAAATACAAGGTGGGCTAGGACACGAATTTATCACGCTTAGCGGACATTCGCTATTTTTTGAAATCGGTGGTGGGCTTGGCAATCTCACTCACGCCCTGCCAAATCAAATCAAAAAAGCCACGCTCGGCGGAATGTTTAAATTTCTGCTAGGATATAGGTGGCATTTTTAGCTTTGTGATTCGTGGATTGCTTCGTATTCTGCGAATACTCGCAATGACAACTTTGTCCACCTCGTCATTGCGAGGGCTTTGCCAGAAGCAATCTATGATTTTTAACTTTGTGGATTGCCACGCCTTGCCAAAGGCAAGTCTCGCAATGACAAAGAGGCTATATTGCCACGATTTTGCTAACGCAAAGTCCCGCAATAATAAAATATCACAAATTTGCATTTGATAAGACTAATATATTGAGCAGTTGAGCGCACTAAATCCCCGCGAAATCACCAAAACACAACGCGCCTATATTTCTTTTTGTTGATTATTCAGCATCTTCCCCCACATTAGCTTATATTTTCTCTGCACCGCTTCTAGCTCTGCCTTTTTGGTTGCCACTTCTTGTAAAAGCGTTTCTATCATTTTTTTGTCATCTGCCTCTTTTTCTCGCGCATTCATTAGCGTATCTTTTAAAAACTGATTTTCGCCCTTGATTGTGGCAATCGTCTCATCTTTTGCCTCAATCACCTTTTCGTGCAAACTCAAAATCGTCCCGATGCTTTGCTCAAAAAAATCGCCCTCCACGCCACTTTTTGCCACCAAATCATTTTGTGTGCTACGCACCAGCGCATTTGTCCCGCTAACACTATCGACATACAGGACGCTATCGATATATTTGGCGTTAATCTGCCCCTTGTTGATTAGCTCTTTGATTTGCTCTGTTTTTAGCCCCGTGATAGTCAAAAACTCATCGATTTTTATCCAATTTTCTTTCGCATTCGCACTACTCATCTAATCCTGCCTAATCTCAATCTCACTTGAGTCTAACTCCACTTTTTTTGCTTTCATCACCCT
Source organism: Helicobacteraceae bacterium (assembly GCA_050874285.1). GTDB lineage: Bacteria > Campylobacterota > Campylobacteria > Campylobacterales > Helicobacteraceae > NHYM01. Next base: position 25,209 of record JBNMKJ010000016.1, read on the forward strand.
ATCTTGCACTAATTTCCCCGCTAACTCTTCGTTTTTCAGTGCCAAAATCTGCATTGCCATATACGCGGAGTTTATCGCACCTGCCTTGCCGATTGCCATTGTCGCCACAGGCATTGCGGAGGGCATTTGCACGATTGATAGTAGCGAATCAAGCCCATTTAGCGGACTTGCATTGAGTGGCACACCAATCACAGGGCGCGAAGTTTCCGCAGCCACCGCACCTGCCAAATGTGCCGCCATTCCCGCAGCTGCGATAAACACACACGCACCGCGCTTTTGCGCATCTCTCACATATTCGCGCGTCCGCTCGGGGCTTCTGTGCGCGGAGCTAATGATGACTTCATAAACGCAGTCAAACTTCTTTAGCACCGCCACGCACTCGCTCATAGTCTCATAATCGCTCTTACTGCCCATAATTATGCTGATAAAATCCATACTCACGCTCCCACAAGGTTAGTTAAAAATGAAATGATAGCACAATTTATCGCCTTTGCCAAAAGCTATCATAAAGGCGCGAATCTTCATTTATGAATCGCTCAAAGTCCGCGCCGTAAGTCTCTAAAAGCGTTTGTCCTAAAAATGGATTGCGCCCTAAGCCAAAAGATTTTGTGCAAATTCCAAGCGAATCCAAAATCAAAGGCGCGAAATCAAAATGCGAAAGATTGCGGGATTTTGTCAATTTGTCATTGCGAGATTCGGCATAGCCGAATCGTGGCAATCTATTCGCGCTATTTTGGTGCGAATCCTTGAGTGAATCATTGCGTATTTTGGTAGGCGAATCGCCACAAAAGCGCGGATTTATAAAGGCATTGTAGATTCGGCGCGATTGGCGTGGCGTAGGCAAATTTGCATTCATCAAATGGTCGCCCACAATTAAAATTGTCGTATTTTTATAAAAATCCTGCGCCTTTACCCAATCCACAAACTCGCCAAGTAGCTCATCATCGCACTTTAGCGAGGATTGCCGCTTAGATTGCAACTCTTTGCAATGTGGTTCGATGAATGAATCGGGCGAATGAGTATTGTTAGTTAGTAAATAAAGTGCAAAAGGACGAGAATCGTCTCCACCCTCCGTCATTGCGAGATTTTGCGTAGCAAAATCGTGGCAATCTATGTTTTGATTCGTGGATTGCTTCGGGCTATCGCCCTCGCAATGACGATTTTTTGTCAATTTTAATAGTTCATCTTTAGCAAATTGAAACAGCTTACTATCCTCAAAGCCCCATTGGTGCGAGTAATCTTTAGGCAGTGCGCCTGTGTCTTTGTAGTGTTTTATATCATTGCTTTTTATGTGATGAGAGCTTAGAAACGCGCCCTTTGCGACAAAATCATCGTTTTCGCCCATAATCATCACTTGATTGTAATTTTGCATCGCCAAAATGTCGCTAATGCACTTTGCGCTTGGCAAAAATGTCTTTGCGATTATGGAATTTGTCGCATTTAGCGGGATTCCACACATATAGCCAATCATTCCAGCAATCGTCCAGCTAGTTCTCCCCACTTGCAAATGTCCGCCAAAGCCCTTTGTGGTGGAAAAATTTACATTTTGATTCGCAAGGGCGTAGAGATTGGGGATTACATTAAAAGTGGGCGAATCTTGCATTTGCTCTAACGGCGCGGTGGCAAAATTCGCCTCCATTGATTCCACAAAAATCACAATCAAATTTCTAGCATTTTTTTGCTTTTTAGTGGGTGCAAAATCGGCATTTTTTGCGCCAAAATCTTTCGCACTTGAATCTTTCGCGCCAAAATCGCCAAATATTATCTCATAATTTTCATCATAAAAACTTCCATATTCCTTTGGCGCAAGGTATTTTCGCAAATGAAAATGCGAATCAATAATCCAAAAATTTAGCGCAACCACAGCGATAAAAAGTGCGATTTGCGCGTAGAGATTCATCGCTTTGCAGATTTTCTTACCCACCCAAAAAAGCATAAAAATAATAAAGCAAATCGCTACAATCCAGCAAATCGCCTTTAGCACAAACCACGCGCCAAAGGACTCATTCCACCAAAATGATTTGAAATATCCGCCTTTGATGAAGGTTACTATCATTTGATAAAGCGAAATGTGCTGTTGCCACGCCACGAGCATCGAGACTTTGATAATGCGTTGCACCTTTAGCAAAAACGCACTTAATATTAAGCCCACAAGTAGCGCGGCGCGTGGGCGAATCGCAAAAAATATGGCAACTACAATGCTAGGAATTAAAACGCGAGTAACATAGCTATACACAAAGGCGTTATTTACGCCCACAAGGGGAAATCGCAAGTGAAAAAGCACCACATCAAAGGTAATATCCACATAATAATTATTGATAATCCAAATGTAGCTAAAAACCGCCAAAGAGCTTAAAAGCACGATAAAAATAGCGATGATTCGTAAGCTAATGCGAATCTTTGGGTGCGAATCTAAAAAATGGCGCAAATGCGCGTCTTTAAAAATATCAACAATAAATAGGAATTTTTTAAGATTCATCGCCACTAGGATTTTATCGCTATTTTAGGATTTATCGCCACAAATTTGGCAGTTTTCATTGCGCCTCACAGCCACTTCTCTAAAAATCATCTTTTTTAAATCCACGCTCAAAAGGCGATTATAAAGCATTTCGCCCGTGCCTAAAAAATACTTTATGCACTCACTTGCCTGAATGCAGCCAAGCACTCCGGGCACTGCGCCAAAAAGCCCAGCCTTAAAGAAACTATTTAGCTCTTTTGGCGGAGGTGCTTCAAACGCACACGCCAAACACGCGCTTTTACGGGGCAAAATGCTCATCGCATTGCCACAAAATTTATAGATTCCAGCGTGTGAAAAGGGCTTATTTTCGCGCACACAAGCGGAGTTGATAAGGAATTTCGCCTCAAAATTATCCGTAGCGTCAATGATAAACTGATATGGCTTAATTAAATCGCAGATATTATCTTCGGCTATTTTTTCGTAATGCAGGGTAAATTCCGTCCTGTCGTTGATTTTAGATAGCTTATCAAACGCCGAATCTACTTTGAATCGCTCCAAATCGCCCATATTATGCAAAATCTGCCTCTGCAGATTGCTTAAATCCACTTTGTCAAAGTCCAAAACGCCGATTTTGCCTATTCCTGCGGCGGTGAGATATAGCGCGTTTGGAGAGCCAAGCCCACCTGCGCCGATGATTAACGCACTTGCGCCAAAAAGTTTTTCCTGCCCTGATTCGCCTACTTCATCAAGCATTAAATGCCGTAAATAGCGGAATTTATCGCTCTCACTTAGCATACTAGCCCCCTTAAATACAGCGGTAAATGCGCTTGTTCTGCTTTGATAGTCGTGCTTTGCCCGTGTCCGGGATAAAGCGTGGCGTCAAAGTCAAGTGCGCCAAATCGCTTTAAAGACTCCGCCATATCTTTGGGGCTTGAGTAAGGAAAGTCCGTGCGCCCAATCGTGCGGTAAAAAATAAAATCGCCACTAAAAAAATATGCGCTTGAATCCGCGCTTTGCGAATCTTTGATTTTGATGACAGAGCAACCCGGCGTATGCCCCGCAAAGTGCATAAATTCTACTTTGATTTCGCCAAAATCAATTACTTCATTTGGCTCAACCTCAACATCTGGCGCACAGGGCGTTAGTCCTAAATTAAAGCAATCGCTTTTTAGCATAAAGCTATCGCCCTTAGGGCAGTAAATGGGGATTTGGAGCTGTTCGCGCAACTCCGCATTGCACCAAATGTGGTCAAAATGCCCGTGCGTGTTTAGAATCGCTAGTGGATTTTTTACATTTTCGCGCACCCACCGCGCCGAATCTACCCCCGCATCGATGATAAAATCACCAACCGCGCTCTTTAAAATGTAGCAATTTGTCTCATAAATGCCAAATGCTTTGCTTAGTAATTCCACGAGATTCGCCCTTAAAATTTGGATTTAAAAAACGGAATTTTAAAGTATTTTTGATAAAATCGCAAATTTTCATTTTAGGGGCATATTGTGGCAAAAACAGCAAAAAAATACAGCGACACGCACCGATTTTACGACTTTAGCGAGGATTTTCGTGAGCCATTTGCGCGAGATAAGGACAAAATCATTCATTGCAGTTCGTTTCGCCGCCTTGAATACAAGACGCAGGTTTTTTTAAACTCGCATTTTGACGGCGCAGAGGGCGATTATTTTCGCACACGGCTTACGCACAGCATTGAAGTGAGCCAAATCGCTAGGACGATTGCGAGATATTGCAAATTAGATGAGAATTTGGCTGAAGCCATTGCGCTATCGCACGATTTGGGGCATTCGCCTTTTGGGCATTGCGGTGGCGATGAGCTAGATTCGATGCTTAAACAAAGCGGGTTTAAAAATGGATTCGAGCATAATTTTCAAAGTTTTCGCGTTGTTACAAAATTAGAAAAACGCTATAAGGATTATGACGGGCTAAATCTCACTTTTGCCACGCTGGAGGGAATCTTAAAGCATTCCGCGCCATATAAAAAGCCCTTTTTTAGCGAAAAATTAAATAGCGAGTTTAGCATTGATTTGCCTCCGCGCCTAGAGGCAATCATCGTAGATTTTAGTGATGAAATCGCCTACACAAGCCACGATATTGATGATGGCGTAAAACTTGGGCTAATAAATTTTGATATGCTAGAGGGCAATAAAATCGCGGGAGAAATCATCGCAAATATCGAATCTCAGGGCATAAGCCGAAAAGATAAGATTTTTAAATATCGCTTTACTTCCGCGCTCATTTGCTTTCTAATCGAAGAGATTATTGCTAATTTTAAGGCGCACAGGGCAATAACCTACAATGATGAAATAAAAAATAATCTCTCCAAATTAAAGCAGATTTTGTTTAAAAATCTCTATCGCAGTGAGAGCGTGGTGCGAAAAATGGCATTTGGCAAAAATGTCGTAAAGCACCTATTTAGCGACTTTATGAGTGATAGAAACTTACTGCCTTACGATTTGCGCGAGAAAATCGCACAAGGTGCGAAACACCACCGCGTTGTAAGCGACTATATCGCCTCTATGACGGATAGATTCGCAATCAAACTTTACAAGGAGCTTCACATTGGATAATTTAGAAAAATTTAGCAAACAATATTTGCTAGACACTTACGCTAGGGATTATACGCATTTTGTGCGTGGGGAGGGCGCGAAACTCTACACGAATGACGGCGTGGAATATATCGATTTTACCGCAGGAATCGGCGTAAATGCTTTGGGGCATAATCACCCAGCATTAGTCGAATCTATCGCAAATCAGGCGCAAAAAGTGCTTCATCTATCAAATCTCTTTTATATCGATTCGCAAGTGCGCTTGGCAAAAAAAATGGTGGAATTAGCAGGGGCGGATATGCGCGTATTTTTCTGCAACTCGGGGCTAGAGGCAAATGAATGCGCCATAAAAATCGCACGAATCTATGGGGAGAGGTTTAGCGTGGATTTGGCTGAATCTAGCGTGGATTCACGCGAATCTAGTGGCGATTCGTGCGATTCAAGTCTATTTAACGCCTACAAAAATCATCGCTACAAAATTATCACGCTAAAAAATAGCTTTCACGGGCGCAGTATCGCCACGCTCCGCGCTTGTGGGCAAGATAAAATGCACACGCATTTTTCGCCATTTCCTGAGGGCTTTCTTTACGCCAAAGACATTAGCGATGCGATTGAAAAGGCAAAGAGCGATGGCGCGGTGGCGGCGATTTTCATCGAGCTTATTCAAGGCGAGGGCGGAATTTGCGCCTTTCCAAAAGATGAGGTGGTGAGATTAGCGGATTTTTGCGCTAAAAACGAGATTTTGCTAATGGTAGATGAAGTGCAAAGTGGCGTATTCCGCAGTGGCGCGTTTTTGGCGTCAAACTACTATGGCATAAAGCCAAATGTCGTTACACTCGCAAAAGGCTTGGCAGGTGGAGTGCCCATAGGCGCGGTAATGTGCGATAAAGTGGATATTTTTGCGCCCTCACAGCACGGCAGCACCTTTGGTGGCAATCCGCTCTCTACGACTGCTGGAATCGCCACTCTAGAAGTGCTAGAAGCATATAAAAATAGTGGCGCGTTAGATAAGCAAATAGCGCGATTCGAGGCGCATTTAAAAGCAATCACGGACAAATTTAGCAAAATCATTTTAGGCATAAGTGGCATTGGTTTTATGCGCGGACTAAAAATCAAAGATGACGAAACGCTAGGGGCAATCATCGTCAAAGCGCGGGAAAATCGCCTTTTGGTGCTAAAATCTGGCAACGCGACTTTGCGCTTTTTGCCACCGCTTTTGATTAGCGAGGGTGAAATTGATGAGGGATTTAGGCGATTAGAATCGGCGTTGAGTGGGATTTAAATGCGTTTTTGGCGAGAAAAATAGCGGAAAAAGCCATTGCGATTTAGCGAGTATTTTGAAGCGTGGATTCGCGCATATTATGCGAATATTCCGCTTGGGCGCGACTTTTATACGGCGGTGAGTGCGAGTAAATTTTTTGGTGGCGCAATCGCAAAATATATCCTACAAAGCCTTGAATCTAGCGCGATTCGCCTACCGCTAAATATCATTGATTTGGGCGCGAATAACGCAAATTTGTTAAATGATATTCGCGCATTTTTAGAGACGCTTGGCGTGGGCGTGGTGGAAAACTGCAATTTTATCGCAGTGGAGGCGAATGCGTCTGCGCCGTCATCGCAGGATTTGACAACGATTCAATCGCAGCAATCCGCCACCTCGTCATTGCGAGGCGTTGCAAACGCCGAAGCAATCCAAAAGCAAAATCAAATGGATTGCCACGATTCTGCGCAACGCGCAGAATCTCGCAATGACGATATAAAATTTTACAAGAATCTTGCCGAATTAAAACGCGCTAATCGTTTGCAAAATAATCATAATATTTTTATTGCAAATGAATTTTTTGACGCGTTGCCTTGCGAAATAATCGACAATGACAAAATAGCATTTGTGGAAAATAATCGCCTAATTTTTAAGCCCTGCGAAAATAAAAATGATGACAAAAAAGTAAAAGAAATTTGTGAGAAGTTTGGGATTATAAAAGGCGAGATTCCGCTAAGTTATACTAAATTTTGCGCTGAGATTAAAAGCGAAAAATTTATCTTTATCGCCTTTGATTACGGCGATATTGCGCCACGAAATGACTTTTCGCTGCGCCTTTTTTACAAGCATAAAATCCAAAATTTTGCGGATATTGCGTTTGATTTGGCGAATCGCACTACGAATCTGCCAAATCTCATAGGCGATTTTGCGAATCTAACCGCGAATCTACCGAATCTCACACCACTTTTTGGCAAATGCGATATAACTTACAATGTGCCGTTTTTTATTTTGGATAGCGCGTTTGAGGCAATCGGCGCGAAAAAGATTTTATCCAAACGGCAGGATTTGGCGTTAGTTGAGGACTTTAAGATTTTGGAATTATTGCAAGATTTTCACGATTCGCTTTGTGATTCGCTTGATTCTGCAAATCACAATATTTATTTGCACGAATCAAATAAAATCAAATTGTTGCTTTATAATCTCTCCCCGCAATTTTATACGCTAATTTATACGAATCTTTAAGGAAAAATTACGCTATTTTCGCCCACCTTGCAAGAAAAATTATGCTACAATTTTGCCCTAAATAAGCAAAAGGAATCGCAATGTCATTTGTCAATATCAAAACCACCAAAGAAAACGGCACACCCACTACAGCCCAAAAGCGCGAAACAAAATAAAGATAGCACGAAAAAGTAAAGATAGCGCAAAAGTGCTGTTTTTTGGAAAGTGTGGCGAGTTTAATTTGGCTGAAAGCAATATTTATTTGCACGAATCAAGCTGTGATTTTTATGGGAATTTAAAATGCAAAATCTAACACTAAATCAATTAAAAGATTTATTGCAAACAAAGCGACAAGTATTTTTAACAGGTGCTGGTGGAGTGGGTAAAACCTACTCGCTTAAAGCACTTTTGCCTAAATTTGCAAATCCACTCAAATTAGCCACGACTAATTTGGCGGCGATAAGAATCGGAGGTGTTACCGTACATTCCGCTTTTAAATTGGGATTAGCAAATTCCAAAATAGAATTAGAAGCGGAGGATAATAGAACGCAATACTCCAAAAACACAAAAATAAATAAAATCAAATCTTTATTGCAAAATGTTGATTTAATACTCATAGATGAAATCTCAATGCTATCAAGTGCCACATTTGATTTATTGTTTTTACGAGTAAAACAATGTAATATAACTATGCCACCATTGCTAATGATAGGCGATTTATATCAAATACCGCCCATAAAGACAAATAACGAATTGCTACAACAAGAAATGATATATCATAGCAAATATTTTAATCCAATCATCATTGAATTAACGCAAATTAAACGAACAAATAATATAAATTTTGCCAAAGCGCAACATATATTGCGAAAAGGTCAATATAATCAAGAAGTGCATAATATGATTTATGCCATAGAGCATAATACTTTCGATGATACTTTTAATCCCACAGCACTTGTGGCAACAAATAAACAAGCCAATGAAATAAATGCAATGAATCTAAATAATTTAGCAACAAAAGAGCATATTTTTGAGGCGGAAATCACAACAAATATTAACGATAGCAATCAAATTGATTTAATTGTTGATTCTATGCCTGTGGATAAATATTTAAGACTTAAAATCGGTGCTAGGGTAATGTTTGTGGCTAATAATAAAAAAGTGTATTACAATGGTTTGCAAGGCGTAGTTCAATCTTTTATTAAAGATGCTAATGATAATTTAGCAGTAAATGTTTTAACAGATGATAATAGGGAGGTGGTTGTGGGGAAATTCTCGTTTGAAAAATTAAAACTTAAAACGATTGATGATAAAGTGGTATATGAAAGAGAATTGCAAATGCAACAAATTCCACTTAAAGTATGCTATGCAATGACTATACATAAAAGTCAAGGTGCGAGTATAGTGCAATTAGATATAGATTGCTCAAATATCTTTGAATCTGGACAATTTTATGTAGCAATAAGTAGAGCCATAGACCCAAAATTGATTAGATTGCGAAATTTTACCCCTTCTTGCATTATTCCAAATGAAAGTTTAAATAGATATATAGAATCAATAAAGGACAATATATTATATGTAGAAAATATTACAAATGATGAATTGCTAGATAAAAATAATGCCCTTGCTATCGGCAATATAAACACCACAACGAATCTAAATACACAAAATAGCACTCATATATGCTTTAGTGATGATGATAGGGAAGTGCTAAAAGCAACATTAGGATATTTTTTGGAATTGGGTGATAGGAAGTTAGCACCAAATGGAGCAAATTATAATATCGCCAAAGGTATTGAATCTATGATTGCCAAACATTACTTTGTATATTGCAAATTATATGAAAATTCTTATGACAACTTTATAGTATTTATGCGAAATGATATGCGACCTTATGGTATAAAACCTAGTTTTGGCGTTTATTGTAGAATATGTTTCAATAAATTACAAAAAACCATAGAAGTCAGTGTAAATAAATCCTACAAAAACAAATATCATTTTAAAGCTACCGATAAAATGCAATCTTACAACGAATCTAATGCAAGTGATAGCTTTTTTGCCTATCCAAATTATGATATGGATTTAGTCATAGATAAATTACAGCGCGATTTGAATTATTTTTTAGAAATTCCACTTAGTGAGTTGCAACCTTTGGTATAAATTATCAAAAATTTGTGGATTTTTTCCAAACTTTAAGCAAAAAATTGCGTTTATTTTGTGCTATAATGCTGACTTTAAATTTTTAAATCAATCTAACAAAGGGGGATAAATGGCGGAAAGTGTTGAGAGGCGCGACTTTCTTGGTATGAGTTTGGGCGCGGTAGCTGCGGTCGGCGCAGTTGGCACATTAGTGGCTATGAAAAAGAGCTGGGACCCGCTTCCTAGCGTTGTTTCTGGCGGTTTTACGATAGTAGATATTTCGCAGTTAGCATTAGGCGAACTAAAAACTTTCGAGTGGCGCGGACAGCCTGTGTATGTGCTTAAAAAGCCACAAGGCGAGGCGAAAGTCGAAGGCAGAGATTTTGAAGTCAATGGCGAAATTTACACGATTGGATTGCAGGTTTGCACACATTTGGGCTGCATACCGCAATACAATGCCGAGAAAAAGGAATTCATCTGCGCTTGCCACGGAGGCGTATTTGATATTTCAGGGCGCAATATGGCGGGACCTCCGCCAAAACCTATGGCGATTCCGCCTTTTAATATTGACGGAACAAGGCTAGTTTTGGGCGAAGAGGGCGAGATTTACAAACAAATGGTAAAAGCATAAAAAGGGGGATATAAAGAATGGCAGAGATAAAAAAGGCTGATGGCTTTATAGACTGGCTAGACCAGCGACTAGCGGTTAAGACGCTTACAAAAGTCTTAATGACAGAGTATTGGATTCCCAAAAACATAAATTGGCTTTGGGCTATGGGCGTAGTTTTAACGGTGCTATTTTTGCTGCTAATCGTTAGCGGAATCTTTTTGCTAATGTATTACAAGCCAGACACGGCGTTAGCGTTTGATAGTGTGAATCGCACTATTATGCAGGAAGTGGATTTTGGGTGGCTTTGGCGACATTTACACGCGGTAAGTGCTTCGCTAGTATTTTTAATCATCTATATTCATATGCTTGTGGCGATTTATTATGGCTCTTATAAGCGTGGGCGCGAGATGATTTGGATTACAGGTATGATAATATTTGTGCTATTTTCTGCGGAGGCATTTAGCGGATATATGCTACCTTGGGGGCAGATGAGCTATTGGGCTGCGAAAGTTATCACGGATTTATTTAGCAAAGTGCCTTTCATTGGACCTGACTTGGTAGTGTGGATTCGCGGTAATTTTATACCTGAAGATGCGACTTTGACGCGATTTTTTATGTTGCATGTGTTTTTATTGCCTTTGGCGATTATGCTTTTAATCGTGATTCACTTTTATTCGTTGCGTGTGCCTCATGTCAATAACCAAGAGGGCGAAGAAATCGACTTTGACAAAGAAGTAGAAGTCTATAAAAAAGATAAGAAAAAAGCAAAAATCGTGGCATTTTGGCCTGACTTTTTGTCTAAGGACATTTTTGTGATTTGCACATTTATGGTGCTTGTGGCTTATCTAGTGTGCTTTAACTACGGCTTTGCGATGGACCCTATCAACTTTGACCCAGCTGATAATCTCAAAACCCCAGCGCACATTTACCCCGAGTGGTATTTCCTATGGAGCTATGAGATTTTGCGCGGATTTTATATGAGCGAGGCTTTGGGGCTGATTTTCTTTGGACTTGCGCAAGTGATTTTCTTTGCACTGCCATTCCTAGATAGAAGCCCTGTCGTTGCACCAGCACACAAACGACCGCTATTTTGCGTGTGGTTTTTCGTGCTAATCATTGACTTAATCGTGCTTACAATCTTTGGCAAACTCCCACCAGAGGGCATAAACAACTACATAGGATTCGTAGCTGCGATTGTGTTTATCCTACTGATGATAGCCTTGCCCATTATCACTAAAAAGGAGGTGCAACAATGAGTAAGTTACGCGAATTAAAAATTTTAGCATTTGTAGTTGTCGCGGTAGGTGTGCTGTATTGGGGTGTCGAGCCTTTGGCGCACTCTATTTTCTATCCTAAAACTGCGCCTGTGGATTACACATTTAGCGACTTAGATAAGCTCCCATCGACAGGTGATGCGGATAATGGCAAGGTGCTAGTTACGACTTATTGTATTTCCTGCCACGCGCTTAGCAAAGAGGATTTTCCCGGCAAAGAGGATATTCCTGTGATGGATAAAGAGACTGCGATTGCCGCTTATGGCGTTGTTCCGCCTGATTTGTCTTATATGGGTGCGCTTTATGATGCGAACTTTTTGGCGAATCTCATCAAAGACCCAGTCAAAGCACTAAAACTAGAGCATAAATTTGGCACGGATAAATTTTTCCCAATGCAGCCCACACCTGTGAGCGACACGGAGCTAGGCGATATGGTAGCGTATCTAAAAAGCATAGGTGAGAAAAATCTAGAGGCTCAAGCTCTCGAATCGCCCGAATATAAAGCGCAAATCGAAGCCATAAGCAAAAATGGCGTAAATATCGCTGAGCGCAAAAGCGAGATGAACGCACTTAAAGAGCAGTATCTAAACAAAGAGACTTTCAAAGAAGCCTGTGTGCGCTGTCATAGTATGAAATACGATGACATTCTATCAAATACGCCAAGTGAGAGCATTTTGGCATATATGGGCGCGAAAGCACCTGATTTGTCGATGATGATTCGCTCTCGAGGCGAGGAGCGATTGCATAAATTCATAAATGACCCGCAAAAAATGCTAGTCAATGCCTCTATGCCACGCGTAGGGCTAAATGAAGTCAGCCAAAAACGCGTGGTTGCGTATATGGACAGCATAGGCGACAGCAAGAAAAGTGAGCGCACTACGATAGGATTCGTGCTAATTGGCTTTATGGCTATAATGGCGATTTTGGCATATCTATGGAAGCGCAAAATTTGGAGCGACTTGCATTAAAATTAAACGCAAAAAATTACTAGATTCTAACAAAACTTAGAATCTAGTGCTAAGGAAAACAAAATGGCAAATTTGACTCAAAAACTTAAAAATATCTTTTGTCCATTTAAGCGGATTCGCAATGAGATTAAAAAAATACGAAGCGAAATCCAAAATATAAATGCGGACTTAATCACTCGTTATGCCTATAATGTTATGAGAGATTCGGATTTGGTAAGCAAGGACAAAAATTTGCTGTCGTTTTATCTAAGGATTAGCGATAGAATCAATATTTGCAATAATTTTACAACGATGAAGTGTTATCTAAATGCTGTGCATCCTGTGCGTGTGAGTAATTTAGTGCGCGTAGGTGGCGCAAATGACGGCGGATACATAATGATAAATCCACAAATTGACTTGCTACGCGCAAATGTAAGTAAATCAATGCACGATTCCCCCCCCCCAAGAGCTAGATTCTAGCAACGCCACTCAACAACTCATTGACTTTAGCAATCCACCTTTTGCCCTATCGCTTGGCGTTTCGCCATATTCGCCTTGGGATTTGGATATGGCAAATTTTGGCTATAAAGTTTTGCAATATGATGCGAGTATTGACAAAGCCCCTTATACGCACAAAAATATCACATTTCATAAAAAATTTGTCGGCGCAAAAGATAGTGCAGATACGATTGCTTTGGCGCGAATCATCGCGGAAAATGATTTAAGTCAAAATGCCTGTAATGTCATGCAGTGCGACATTGAGGATTGCGAGTGGGAGATTTTGGAGCAAATAGATTTAGGCGAAATGGCAAAATATTTTCCGCAAGTGTTATTTGAGTTTCACAACTGCAACCAAAATGATGAAAAATTAAGCCAAAGGCGACTAGCGATTTTAGAAAAAATCAAAGCGTATTACACGCCGATTCACACGCACTTTAATTGCTGTGGCGCGGTATATTATGCAAATGGATATTTTTGGAATTCGTTGGTAGAGGTGTCTTATTTACGCAATGATTTGGTGGGTAAGGACACAACATTACTTTGCGGTGTGGGAAATATCCACATCGATTCACCAAATATAAAAGGCGAAGGTGATATTCCCATAATTTTCGATGATTTTTCGTGTGACAATTTGTAATATGTTGTCATTGCGAGATTTGACATAGCAAAATAGATTGCTTAGTATTCTACGAATACTAAGCAATGACAGAGACAATCATCATTTCACAAATCATATTCATCATTGCAAGGGCTTTAGTCAAAAGCAATCTATGTTAGTTTTTAATTCGTGGATTGCTTCGGTAGAATCTACGATTCGCCCTCGCAATGACGAATCTTTGCCAAATCTCACTTCATATTTTTCATTCGTTTAAAATTATTGCAATCGCCGCCCAAAGTGCAGGCTTGCTGATAAAACTCCATTGCCTTATCATCATCTTTTGCTACGCCATCGCCCTCCTCGTGGATAATGCCTAAATGCCGATACGCGCCCACATCGCCCATATCCGCAGCTTTTTTATACAGCTCTAATGCCTTGTCATTGTCCTTTTCTACGCCCTGTCCGTTGCTATACATATAGCCCAAATTACTATAAGCCTCCGCGTAGCCCATATCAGCGGACTTTTGATACAATTCGATTGCCTTTTTGTAGTCGCGCTCCACGCCATAGCCGTATTGCGACAAATAGCCCAAATTGAAATACGCCCCTGCGCTACCGCTATTGGCGGCTTTTTGGTAGAAATCCATAGCTTTTTTGTAGTCCTTTGCCACGCCTCTGCCCTCCTCATATAAAAAGCCCAAACTGCAATAAGCCTCCACATTGCCCATATCAGCGGACTTTTGATATAGCTCGATAGCTTTGTCATAGCTTTGCTCCACGCCACTGCCCTCTTCAAATAGAAATCCAAGCGCACGGTAGCATTCTGCATCGCCTAGCTCACAGCCTCTTTTGAAAAGTGTCGCGGCTTTTGGGAAATTTTGCAATGCGCCCTCTGTGTAGATTTTGCCTAATTTTTGGCAGGATTCGGCGACTATGGGCTTTAGCGTTTTCCAATCTAATCTTAGCTCCCTGCCGTCAATGTGCCTAAAAATACTTTTTGTCGCCTCTGTAACCTGCGTACAGATAAATTCATAGTATTTTATCGCCTTTGCATATCCGCGCTGAATCCTGCATAATTCCGCCACGATAAAACACGCAAAATAATCTTTTTCCGCGTTGAATCGCTTTGCGTAATAACTCGCGCACTCTACCAAGCCACTTCCGCCGTAATATAGCTTGATAAATTCCTTGTCCTTGTCGCTTATGTGTTCGCCAAGCCCCGCATTTGTAAGCCCTGCAGCCATATCAAAAACAGATTCCATTTATTGCCTCCGCATTTAGAAAAATTTTAGGGCAATTCTAGCACTTTCACAATAAATTTGCGCAACTAAATTTACGCCTTAAAATCGCCACTTTTGCCACCGCTTTTGCTAAGCAAACAAATATTTGAAATTATCATTTTTTTATCCATTGCCTTTAGCATATCATAAATCGTCAAAAGCCCTATGCTAACCGCGCTTAATGCTTCCATTTCCACGCCTGTTTTGCCCTCGCACTTGACTTTCGCGCTAAAAATCACAGCTCGATTCGCTTCGTCTAAATGCGCCTCGCAATCCACCTTGCTTAAAAAAAGCGGGTGGCACATAGGAATAAAATCGCTAGTTTTTTTCGCGCCCATTATGGCTGCTACAATCGCCGTGTCAATCACGCTGCCTTTGGCGTTTGTGTTGTTTTGTAGCGCAGTAAAAGCGTCCTCATTCATAGTGATTTGCCCCTGTGCGGTGGCTTCTCTATGGGTGATATTTTTTGCTGAGACATCTACCATCGTGGGATTTTTGTGTTTATTGATATGTGTTAGCATTTGCGTTTCTCCTTTTAAAATCTATAAGATATTTGAATACCATAATTGCTATGGCGCAAATTCGTGCGCCCTAAATCTACGCGCCTTAAATCGCCACTAGATTCGCCAAGTGATAAATGCACCGACAAGTCCTTTTGCGTAATAAAATAGCCCATTACATAGCCTAAAATTGCCCCGCCAAGCACTTGAGCGATAGTGTGCCTCTCTGCCACCACGCGCGAAAAGCCCGTGAGCGTGGCTAGGACAAGGGTAGGAATCCCAAGCGCATTACCATATCGCTTTTGTGCGAATCCCGCTGCCGAAAATGCGGACGCCGTGTGTCCGCTAGGAAAGCCCTCGAAACTGCCATTGTTTGGGCGTTGTGAGATTCGCGCGGCGGATTCGTTGCGCTTGGCGATACCATAAAAGCTATATTTGATGATAAAAGTCGCCGCTAGTGCGCTACTCGTGCTTAGCACAAGCCACCCTGCGCCCTCAAAATCCTGCGTAGCAAGTGGATAGACTGCCACAAATGCGGGTAAAAACTGCATAATATCGCCATAGATTCTAAAGTTTTCTTTTGGATTCGCGCTTAGATTCGTGGCATAAAAACAAAAAAGCACAATAAAAATTAGCCTTTTTGGCATTTTAAATATCCTCATAGCGCACCAAAGTGCCTTTTTTAAGTAAGTTTATTTTGTTATTTATTTGCAGGGCGGATTTGATTTTCGCATTTGAATCGCCACCATTTTGCTTGACTTGCTCAAGCATTTTTAAATACGCGTTGATTAAAAAAAGTCGCATTTGCTCCCTAAAATCCGCGTAATTTAGTGCTTTAATATGCTCATCAATGGCGATTCCTAGCAAATCCTTATGCTCCAAATCGCCACGCTTTAGGGCTAAAAATGCCTCTTTTTGCGTGAAAATGCCCTCGCTTAAATATTCCAGTGCAAATTCAAGCAATGAATTATCCTCCAAAATGGACTTTAGCAAAATCGATTCGGCGTTATTTGCGCTTGTGGTGCGAATCGCTTGGGGGCTTTTGTCTTGCGCATTTTTTTGCTTGGAATCTTTAGGATTTAGCGTATTTAGCAAGTGTGGCGCGACTTGCAAGGCACTTGCTACGAATCCTTTGTATTCATCGCGCAAAATGGGGGAGAGATTTTTCATAAAGTCCAAAATCTCATTTAACGCCTTTTCTTTTTGCAGTGGATTGCCTAAATCAAAGCGATTTGCGATTGTTTGAATGACAAATTTGATAAATGGAATAGGATTTGCAAAAAGGCTTTTTAGCTCATCGATTTTACCCTCACTTACCATATCAGCAGGGTCTTTGCCACCCTCAAAAATCACCACGCCACCGCTTTTATTCGCCAAAATCAAAGACGCCTTAAAAGCAGCGTTGATTCCCGCGCTATCGCCGTCATAGCACAGCAAAATATCCACTTCGCCACGACTGACAAGGGGCAAATGCGATTGCGTGAGCGCAGTGCCAAGCGTGGCAACGGCATTTGTGAATCCAGCCTGATGAAGCATAACCACATCGATATAGCCCTCTGTGATGATGATTTGCTTTTGTTTGAAAATGCTATCTTTTGCGATATTGTAGCCGTATAAAAGGCGCGATTTGTTAAAAATCTTGCTTTGCGGGGAGTTTATGTATTTGGCAAATTTTTCGCCACTGATGATTCGTCCGCCAAAGCCCACAGCCTTGCCACTTGTGGAAAATATAGGAAAGATAATGCGATTGCTAAATCGCGCATATTCATTGCCTTTATCGCGCCCGATTACGCCTACTTCTAGCAGTTTATCAAGTGGCATTTGAGTGCGCCTTAAAAACGCCAAAAATTCCGCGCCCTCGCCACTATATCCAAGCGCGAATCGCCTTATAGATTCGTCATTTATGCCACGATTATGCAGATATTGCAGTATATTTTTATCCAATTTGCTTTGATAATAGCCCACAATCTTTGAGAGATATTCGCTAATGCTCGTGTCAATGGCTTTATTTGTGTAAGTTAGCGTGAAATTGCAAATGTAGGCGAGTTTTTCCACCGCTTCGGCGAAATTGAGATTTTCCATTTTCATCAAAAAGCCAATGCTATCGCCTCCCTCGCCACAGCCAAAGCATTTAAAGCGATTGCGCTGTGGATTCACCATAAAGCTGGGCGTTTTTTCGTTGTGAAATGGACAGCACGCTACGAAATTCGCACCCGAACGGCGCAACTCCACATATTGACTTACGACTTCGTAAATATCTGCCCTTTGTTGCAACTGCTCGATAGATTCTTTTTCAATGATTGCCAAAACTTTGCCCTGTGATTTTAAAAAGATTTTTTAACGATTTCAAATGGGGCATTATAGCGGATTTTGGTTTAAAGAGTTTGGCAGTGGATTTTGAGTTTGTTTGGATTTATATTGCTGTCATTGCGAGATTTTGCTCTGCCACACTTGCAATGATGAAGTGGAGTGCATAGAATTGTCGTTGCGAGATTTTCGTTAAAAAATCGAAGCAATCTATGTGTCAAATTTGTGGATTGCTTCGGCTACGCCTCGCAATGACGGAATATTTTGTAGGTGAATTTCTTCTATCGAATCTGCGATTCGCCCTAGCAATGACGATTTTAATGTAACACTTTCGCTCTATCGCCTTCGCAATGGCAATTTAGAATTTTGTTGTTGTAAGATTATTACTCTATCGCCATTGTAATGACGATTCATTGCGAGATTTTCGCTCTATTGTTATTGCAGTAATGATTTAGTTTTTTTGTTATCGTGGGATTTTTTACTCTGTCGCACTCTAAATGACGATTCATTGTGAGATTTTATAAAATCGTCCTTTTGCTGTCATTGCGAGATTTTCGTTAGAAAATCGAAGCAATCTATATATTTATTTTTTTGGATTGCTTCGGTCGAATCTGCAATTCGCACTTACAATGACGAGGTGGAGTGCGATTTTGATACTTCGCTACACCGCTTTTGACTTTAAATATGATAAGTTTTCTAAAATGCGCTTAAGTATATTGCTATCGCAGTTATTACAAACCCACTGCCAAGTGCGATTCCCGCGCTTTTTCGCTTATTTTTACAAAATGAAGTCATAATAAGCCCAGAGAGGTAAAAAATCGCCAAAGACAGCGCAAAGCACACTGCCACCACATTGAAATACACCGCGCCTTTTGCCTTGTGCATTAGCACCAAAATGCCATACAAACCCCTATCCACGACTTTTACCTTTAGCTCACCGCTTTTTCTATCAGCTTCAAGCGACACGGCGTAGCTTATACTGCCCATTGATGGATTGCCTTTTTGTATCTTTATGTCCGTGTTGCTAGGGATTTTTAGATTATTTGCCTTTAAAACCTCTATCATCGTGGCTGCTTCCTCACCCTTTTGTGGGGCATTTGGTAGGGCAAATTCATAGATTTTTGCCCCCGCAGTGTCTTTAAAATCAAAAATATAGCCAATCCCTGTAAGCACATAAATCACGCACATAGGCAGGAAAAATAAGCTCAAATATGTGTGGATTTTCATCCAATCTTTTTTTGCGATTCCCATTTGTAGCTCCTTATTGAATGTAATTTTGTGGTAAAAACGCGGGTGAAATTCTAAAAGCTAATTGTGAAATATTTGTGAAATTTTGTGGATTTTAAGCTAAAATTTTATTACGAATCGATAGAATTGCAGGTTTATTTCAAATTTTAAAGAGGTTAAAAAATGGCAAGAAAATGTTTCTTTAGTGGCAAATCCCCAATGGTAGGCAACAATGTCAGCCACGCAAACAACAAAACAAAGCGCAGACTTTATCCAAATCTACGAAATGTGCGAATCACGCTTGATGACGGCACAAGAGTGCGAATCAAAGTCGCTGCTTCCACACTTCGCACGATGAAAAAAAGTAGCTAAATCGCGCATTTGGGCGACTTGTTAGCGCAAATGCAAAAATTTTAAGATAAATTATGTTTAAACTCTTTAGCATTGATAAAAGCAAAAAGCCCGACATTGACTTAACAAACGAGCTTTTAGACGAATTATCACGCTTTAGATTCCCACTTGTAATCATTCAGTTTTTCCTCATCATCGGCACTTTGGGCTATTTGATGCTGGAGGATTACACGCTTATTGAGGCGTTTTTTCAAGCGTCCTATACATTCACAAATACGGGCTTTGGCGCACTAAAAGAGCATCAATTCTCCCCAATCACCATTATTTTCACTACGATTCTAATGCTTATCGGCGCAGCTACGATTGCATTTTGTGTCGCTGTGGTAGTAAATGTCATTATGGGTGGCAGACTAATCTCAATCATCAAGGAAATCAAAATGATAAACAAAATCGCAAGACTGAAAAATCATTATGTGATTTTTTACTACAATGAGTTTTCGCACAAACTAGCAACGAGCTTTTTGGAGGCGCAAGTGCCATTTGTGGTGGTGGATAATAGCGCGGATTTTGAGGCAGAGGCGCAAAGGCACAAATATCCATACTATATCAGTGGCGACCCGCACGACTTAAAGACGATTTTAAAGACGCATTTATCAAGCGCAAAAGGCGCGGTGATTTTCTCCAAAAATACCACCGATAATATCGCGCTTATCGTTTCGATTCGCCTGTATCAAAACGAACTTAAACGCAGTGAATACAATATCATTTCTATCGCAAATAGCGATGAGGAAGTTAGCAAACTTAAAAAAATCGGCTCAAATTATATCATCTCGCCTACGAATCTCGCCGCACAGCGCATTAGCTCCATTATCTTAAAGCCGGGTAGTGAAAATATCATCGAGCATTTTATGAGCACAAATGAAACCGCACTCAGCCTAGAAGAAGTCATCGTGCCAAAATATAGCTGGATGGTGCTAAAAAAACTGCGCGAGGGGCATTTGCGCGATATTACGCGCGTATCTGTTGTGGGGATTCGTCAAAAGGACGGCAAATATATCTCAATGCCTATGGGCGATGCCGTCATTTCAAGCGAATGCAAAATGCTAATCATCGGCACGACAAATAATATCCGCCAAGCCAAAAGGCTCATAATGCGGAGACAAAAACCTGAGGAGTTGAAATATGTTTGATATTATTCCCATAAAAGGCGGAATCTGCACCATTGATGGAATCTATTGCGATGGCGTAAGTGCAGGGCTAAAGGCGGAGGTCGCGTTAGATATTGCGTTTATTTATAGCGAGGCGATGCTAACCGTGGAGGCACTTTTCACGCAAAATAAATTCAAAGCTGCGCCGTTAGTGCATTTTTTACGCGAAGTCAAGGGCAAACAAAGCAATTTTATTTTGGTAAATACCAAAAATGCTAACGCAATGACAGGTGAGCGCGGTTTGCGCGATATAGATGAGATTTTGGGTGCGCTAAAGGCGCGATTCCCACAAATCAAAAATCCTATAATGTCTAGCACGGGCGTGATTGGGCAGTATTTGCCAAAGGAAAAGATTATTGATTGCTTTGCGAAGTTTGATTTGGGCGCAAAAGAGCCGACAAACGCGGCAAATGCGATTCGCACAACGGATAGATTCGCCAAAGAAATCGCATTGCAAGTGGATTTAGAGAATGGCAGTAGTTTTAAAATCGCTGGATTCGCCAAAGGCGCGGGAATGATAGAGCCAAATTTGGCAACTATGCTTTGCTATATTTTCACAGACGCGGCAATTCCGCAAAGTGATATGCGCGAAGTGCTTGAATTATGCGCGAAAACGACATTTAACGCCATTAGCGTAGATGGCGACACTAGCACCAATGACAGCGTCTTTTTATGCACCACAAATGCTACAAATGCCTACAACAAGGACGCTTTCAACACCGCGCTAGAAATGATTATGAAAAAACTTGCCATTGACATTGTGAGCGATGGCGAGGGAAGCACCAAAGTTGTGGCGTGGGAAGTAGTGGGCGCGGTGGATTCACGCGAGGCAGAGATTTGCGCCAAAGCACTCGCAAACTCGCTATTAGTCAAAACCGCGCTTTTTGGTGGCGACCCAAATTGGGGGCGAATCGCCTCCACAATCGGCTCGTGTGGCATTAGCGCGGAATCTAGCGCACTCACAATAAAAATCGGTGAAGTGGCAATTTTTGAGCGTGAAAAAATCTACTTTGAAAACGAGGCAAAATGCGCAGAGATTATGAAAGGCGATAATTTTAAAATAACCTGTGATTTAGGGCTAGGAAATGGCACATTTACTGCGTATGGGTGTGATTTGGGGAATGAGTATGTGAGGATTAACTCGGATTATCGAAGTTAAAAAGCGCGTTTGTCTTTTTGACGCTTTTAAGGGATTCATCGCGTTCAACTATTCGATAGACCATTAGTCTTATCTCATAGTTTCGCGCTCGAAAACCCTTAAAATCGCCTAAAAATACTTCCGCGCTTGTCGCTTGAATATGAAAAAATTTGTCATTGCGAGGCGAATCGTAGATTCGCCAAAGCAATCTACGAAAATAAAAATCCACGATTTATAAAGAAATAGATTGCTTCGGGCTATTGCCCTCGCAATGACAAAAAGAATGATAAATTACATAACCTTATTTTAAAGACAATCTCGCAATGACAAGGTGGGTAGATTCGTCATTGCGAGGCGAATCGTAGATTCGTCAAAGCAATCCACAAGCATTTTTATATATGCAACTAAGCCTTAGATTTGTAAATTAACGCCTAAAACCTCTTCTTACTCACATCTGCTAGTATTTCTTTTGCTACACCATTTACTTTTTTGGTTATATCATCAGTTGCCTTTGCTACAGATACATTTTCTTTTGTTACTGCATCTAAATCTGCTATGGCTTTATTGATTTGCTCTAAGCCATTTGTTTGTCCTTTTATAGATTCACTCATTTCTGTA
>JBNMKJ010000017.1:0-43834 GCA_050874285.1 Helicobacteraceae bacterium
ATATATATATATATATATATATAATTTAACAAAAGGCGTGGAGCGTGGGAATCTGTGGCATTGAATCTATATGGATTTATGTGATTTGTGTAGATTATAGATTCGTCTTTAAGATTGTTTATCAAAATGTCGCCCTTTTAAAAAATAATTTTTGGATTCTAGTGATTTTCACTAAAAATTTTCTTAAAGATTTGTGGATATTTTGGAAATTTTGTCTATTGATTCGCTTTTGGGACTTTAATTTGCTCATAATTTAGATTCGCGCGATTTGGATACTTCGCTACGCATAAATGCTACGCTCAGTATGACGAAAAGGTTTAATTTGTAGCCGATTCGTGTAACGAATCGTAATCGAAGTAATTGCAGTGGAAGTTTTGTATTTGTAGAAATTTTTGGGATAAAACTAGACTTAGAGTCTGTTGATTCCCAAAAATTTCTACAAGTGCGAAAGATGCACCCAAGAACGAATTGTCCGCTTACTGCACCAAAAGATAGACGGGTTTGCCTATGTCTCTGCTTACTCTGTCATAGTCTCTTTGTGCTTCCTCTCGGCTTTTGTATGGTCCTACCAAATATCGCGTGATGACATTTGAATTTATCATAATCTCTTGGATTCGATAGCTATAATTGTTTAGATTATCCAAAAATGCGCGATTTGGCGTTTTGCTAAATGCGCCCACTTGCAAGTAGTAGCCATTTTCTGCAATGTCGCCATTATTGAGGCGATTCATAGTTCTGCGTGGCGTAGAAGTGATAGTCGCGCCACTTGGTCTTGTCGCAGTTGCGACTTTGGCTGGTTTTTGTGGCATAGTCGCCTTTGGTGGCTCAGGCTGTGCCACAGGCGTGGTATCCTCTGGCTCAGTGCTGTTTTTAATATCACGCACAATCTGGTCGAATCTATCCTCACCACCGCTATCGATATTTACATTGCTAAATCCGCCACCGGGTATGTTTGAATCCGCGCTCGTAGGCGAATCCACCACGATAGTCTCACCGCCACCTTTTGCATTTCCCATAGCAATCACAATAATTGCTATGGCTAACACAAGCACCACTATTGCAATGATTAGCAATAGCATTTTTTTGGAGTCTCTGCCCCTCACATCTTCGCCACCTAACATAATGTCATCGAAATCTCTTTTTTCCATTGTTTCTCCTTAAAAATCTACAAATGCTTGGACCAATACGAACCACGCTCTTTTGCATACACCTCATAGGGCAATACCAAAATATTAAAGCTAGGCGGTATGTCGCTACTTGGTAGCACTCGCCACTGCTTTGGCGCGACTTTTTCTAACTTTGCGCTAAGCGTTTTAGATAGAAAATACGCCTCTAATAAATCGGTATGCCCCTTATGTATGTAAATATGCAAATGCCCTCTTGTCTTAGACTTATACGCCGTCCAATTCAAGAATCCTTCTTTTCTAAGCAATAATTGTGCCTTATGATAAAATCCAGCGTCATCAGTGCCATTATAGTCAATGACGATATTTTCGACATTTTTATCCTTGATGAGACTATGAGCGACAATGATTTCATTATTCAAATGTCGCTTAATTATATCCGTGCTAAGTAGCGAATCTACGCGGACAAATTTATCGAAAAATGTCTTGCCATTATGCACTACTTTATTCATCAGGCTACTATCATATCGATAATAATGGCTCGTATCCACTTTGATAAGCCTCAAATCGTCCATAATCCTCATAAAACAGCCTTATACTTTTATTTTTTAAATCCTAAAAAATCGCCTTTTCATAAATCTTAAAATCCTTGCTAAATTCCGCAATCTCTGCGCGAATCTTATTTTGCAACGATTCGTTGCGTATGTCGTCCAAAATATCACAAATTTTATTTGCGATAAATTCAAATTCGCCCTCTTTCATACCGCGCGAAGTCAGCGCAGGAGAGCCGATTCGCAGTCCGCTTGTCTCCATAGCCTTGCGTGTATCGCCGGGCACCATATTTTTATTAACTGTGATTCCAGCTTTTTCAAGCGCGTTTTCAGCCACTTTGCCACTAAAATCCTTATTCACAAAGTTCATTAGCACCAAGTGATTATCCGTGCCACCGCTTACGATATTATAGCCCCTTTTCACAAAAACTTCGCCTAAGATTCGTGCGTTTGCGCGGACTTGCTTGGCGTAGGTTTTCCACTCTGGCTTTAGATTTTCTTTGAATCCCACAGCTTTTGCGGCGATGACATTCATCAGCGGACCGCCCTGTGTGGCAGGAAAAACGGCTTTGTTGATTTTATTTGCAATGTCCTCATCATTTGTCAAAACTACGCCACCGCGCGGACCTCGCAAGGTTTTGTGTGTAGTTGTGGTAACGATATGGCAGTGCGGAAATGGATTTGGATATTCATCGCCCACCACAAGCCCCGCAATGTGGGCAATGTCGCCAAATAAAATCGCTCCCACGCTATCGGCAATCTCACGGAATCGCGCGAAATCTAGCTCCCTAGTGTAAGCTGAAAATCCGCACACGATGATATTTGGCTTTACAATTTGCGCGATTTCGGCAAGTTTGTCATAGTTGATTCGCCCATCTAACTCAACGCCGTAAAAAAAACTTTGATAAGTTTTGCCACTTTGGCTTACCTTTGCGCCGTGCGTAAGGTGTCCGCCGTGATTTAGGCTCATACCTAAAATTTTGTTGTATGGTTGCAAAAGCGCGGCATAAACGGCGGCATTTGCCTGTGAGCCTGAGTGTGGCTGGACATTTGCATAGGCGCAACCAAATAATTTTTTGGCGCGTTCAATGGCGATAGTCTCTATGCCATCGACAAACTCGCAACCGCCATAATATCGCTTATTTGGGTAGCCCTCTGCGTATTTGTTCGTTAGCACACTGCCTAGTGCCTCGATGACTGCGGGAAATGTGAAATTCTCACTTGCAATCATCTCTAAATAGCTTTCTTGTCGCTTCCACTCGCTTTGGATTAGCTCAAAAATCTCTTTATCTTGGTTTTCTAAATATGTCATTGTTTGTCCTTTCATTTTGATTTAGATTCGCCCGATTCGTTTGAATCAACGCCAGATTCCACACTAAAAGTCTGCTTGATAGGCTTCATAGCTGGAAACAAAAGCACATCTTTTATGCTCTTTTGATTCGTAAGCAACATTACAAGCCTATCAATACCTATGCCCTCACCCGCTGTGGGTGGCATACCATAGCCTAAAGCCCACACAAAATCCTCGTCCATATATTGGGCTTCCTCATCGCCTTTTTCTTTCTCCGCCACCTGCGCTTTAAACCGCGCTAATTGGTCTTGCGGGTCATTTAGCTCACTAAAGCCATTTGCGATTTCTTTACCGCCGATAAATAGCTCAAATCGCTCAGCAATGGCAGGATTGCTATCGCTTCGCCTTGCAAGTGGGCTAATCTCAATGGGAAAATCCGTGATGAAAGTAGGATTTATAAGTTTTGATTCGACAAAATTATCAAACGCCAAAGCCAAAAGTTTGCCGTAATTTAGCCCCTTTGGCACTTCGATTTTGGCATTTTTTAAATACGCCTCTAAATTGCTTTTAGATTCGATGATTTCACGCGGAATCTGCCCTATTTCACATAGCGAATCCATATAACTAATCTCACTAAATTTATTAAAATCAATTTGCTGTGAATCCCACTCCAAGATTCGCCCAAGCCCAAGCGAATCTAGCAAAAACGCAAAAAATTCCTTTGATAGCGCAATCAAATCCTTGTAATTATGATATGCCATATAAAACTCAATCATCGTAAATTCGGGGTTGTGGCTGTGGTCTATGCCCTCGTTGCGAAAACTTTTATTGATTTCAAAAACGCGCTCAAAACCGCCCACGACAAGCCTTTTTAGGTAAAGCTCAGGCGCGATTCGCAAATATCGCTCGACATTTAGCGCATTGTGGTGTGTGCGAAATGGCTTTGCATTCGCGCCACCGGGTATTGGGTGGAGCATTGGCGTTTCTACCTCTAAAAATTTTCTACTTTTAAAAAACTCGCGCACAAGGGCGATAATCTCACTTCTTAGCCTAAAAGTATTACGCACCTCGCTATTTACTATCAAATCCAAATATCTTTGGCGATAGCGCAATTCAATGTCGGTAAGCCCGTGAAATTTCTCAGGCAGTGGAATTATGGCTTTGGTTAGAATCTTAAAAGATTTCGCGTGGAGGGTAAGTTGAGCGGTTTTTGTCTTAAATGGATAGCCACTAACGCTTACAATATCGCCTACTTCAAGGCATTTTTTAAGTGTGGCAAACTCGCTTTCTAAGTCATTTTTACTAATATAAACCTGCAAAATTCCGCTCTCATCTTCAATATCCATAAACGCCGCTTTTCCCATAAGGCGGATTAGTTTCACGCGCCCAGCGATAAAATCATTGATAGAATGAACGCTCTTGTTCCCCGCTGCCGCGTCTGAATCAAGTGCAGTTGCTTCGTATTTAGCGATAAATTCGGCGTTTGATAAATCTTTATGAGCATCGTTGCTATATGGATTTTTGCCTAGCTCACGCAAAGATTCCGCTTTTTCAATGCGCCCTTTTATATAAAAATTTGAAAACAAAATCTAATCCTTTTTGGGTTGATTCGCACCGCGATTTGCGCTTGGATTCGCTTGATTCGCACGATTCGCATTTTGATTCGCACGATTTGCGCCTTGATTTACATTTTGATTCGCAGGATTCGCCGAATTTATGCTTTGATTCACGCTTTGGCTTACTTGATTTGTAATCTCATTTACGCCGTTTTGCACTTGTTGCGTGATATTTTCGCGCATTTCAGTGGCAAAATCCGTCTTTACAATCACATCACCGATTTTAATCATCGCAGGATAAAGCATACTTGAATCGCGCAGTTTTAGCGTCCAGCTTGAGAGAAAATTGATTTTTGAAAATGTAAAAAATATGATAGATAAAATTAAAAAGATTTTCACCCCAGCGATGCCTACACCAAGCACTTTGTCCGCTACGCCTAGCTTGATAAACTGCGCAAAGCGCACCAAAACTTCCGCAATCACAAGCGCGAAAATCCACATAGCCCCCAAAATCGCCACGAATCCCACGAGATTCACCAAAGTAGGACTTTCGATTTTCAAAAGTCCATTTAGCGCACCGCCCAGCGCGACATTGAATCGCGAAGCAAGTAAAACGCCCCCGATTATGCCGACAATGCTACACGATTCGCGAATCAGTCCCGTGAAAAGCCCTTTGAGCGCGAGGATTACAACCATCAAAATAATAATTATGTCAAAATACACTGCTAAAATTCCTAAAAATTTAAATTTTTACGCTAATATTTCGCGTTATTTTATCCTAAATGGAGTTAAAATTTGACTACGAATCTATCCTCACTTTTTAGAAAACGAAATTCTAGCAAAAATTCCACAAATTTAAGCGAATCTAAAAAATTTTGCTTTAAAATTTTTGCCAAAAACTTAGCCAAAAATATCGCTATTGCCCTACTCTACGCGCTAATCTTTAGTGCGCCCATTTATTTAAATATTTTTACTTATCTTAGCATTGACTCACAAAGTCGGCAAATAAGCGCGTATTTGCCCTATATCAACACGATTTTCGCGCTCCTTGCGGTTGCCTCCGCGCTAAAAGTCGATAGAAAATATCGCTTTTTCTTTGGCTTTTTTGTGGGAATCTTGTGGTTTTATTGGACGAATCTTAGCTTTAGATTCACGCCATCGCCGTATTTAATGTGGGTGGGAATCTTTGGCGTGGCGGTAGGTTATGGAATTGTATTTTATTTTCTTTTATTTTTTAATAACAAAATTTTTCGCATAATCACTTTGGCATTGATAGGAATCGTGCCTATTTTAGGATTTGATTGGCTTGTAGTCGAATCGCTATTTTCGTTTAGCATTTTGCGCGTGGATAAGATTTCTTTTATTTTTATTTTAATTTGTGTGGCGATTTGGTTGCACTTTTTGCAACAATCGCGTGAATCTAAAGAGCGCGAATCCAAAAAGCGCAATCGCAAAATAGCCTCATTTGCGCTAATTCCGCTAATCTTTGTGATTGATTTTAGCCACGCGGATATAGAGATTCCCAAAAATATTTTCATTACCGAGCTAGACACGCCACAAGCGCGTAAATGGGCTGAGAGAAATAGAAATGCTGAAAATAATTTTCGCTACATTGATGAGGGAATCGTGCGTGGCGCAAAGGTGGTGATTTTGCCCGAGACGGCGTTTCCTATCCGTTTAAATATGAATGAAGAGCTAATGGAGCGACTGCAAAATTTAAGCCATAAAATCACTATCATCACGGGCGCACAGCGGGGCGTAATGGGCGCAAATGGCGATATGGCGACTTTTAATAGCACCTTTGTCTTTGAAAAAGGGCAGTGGCAATATGCTGATAAGATTTTCCTTGCGCCCTTTGGCGAGTATGCGCCTGTGCCAAAAATCTTTGCAAATATTTTTAAGAAACTTTTTAAGATTGACATTACGCGTGGATTTGACAAAAGCGAAAATGCGCACAATGACTTAGAGACCGAGCATTTTAGCTTTCGTGCGGCGATTTGCTATGAGGCGACAACGCGCCGTGCGTTTGAGGGCGACCCAAAGATTATGGTGGCAATCAGCAATAGCGCGTGGTTTGCCCCAAGCATCGAGCCTGTGCTACAAATGATGCTAATGAAATATTACGCGCGAATCCATAAGACGCTAATTTTGCAGTCCGTAAATGGCACAAAAAGTTTGATAATCACGCCAAATGTATCGCTACGATTCGTAGGGAGTGATTAGCGTGGGCAAATTCCGCGCAAACTCACAAAAATATAATGCTAAAAATCAACGATATATCGCACAGTTAAACGATATGGATTACCCACCGTATAAGCAGGGCGCGAGATAATACCTTGTCCTGTTGTCAAGTTTGCGCCGGGCAGAGTATATATATCGGGCTGCGCCGTAGCACGATAATCTAGCAGTGGAAATTTCGCGTTAAACTCAATGCCATGCCCTATGAAAAATACAGGCACACGGCACACCCTTTTGCCCTCTACAAATTTATCGCATACTTTGGCACTTGTGCGTCTATATTTTTGAAAAATCGTTAGGCGAAATCCCACACTTGCATTGACATTTAAAAAATGCTTTTGCACATCCGCCAACCCTACAGGCACATTTGGGTTATTTGCGCTATAAATTGCCATATATCGCGTAATCGCCTTTTTATCAAAGCTAGTGCCACCAAATCCTAGTCCGCCTAGCATACCGATAGACATTAAGTCATTTTCCCAAAAGTTTATTAACAAATCCGCGTTTAGTGTATAATCTATTATGCCTATCTTTTGAGATTTATCACCCAAAGATTTTGCCTGATAGTGTTGAACGCCGACATTTCCATAGTAGCGGAATCCTACCCAGTCGTTTATAAAGTGCTTATATCCTACCAAAAATTCCCACGCCAAAGCCCACGAGCTTAGATAGCGATTCGTATGCTTATTCCACCTTGGAGTTGTAGAATTTGGTCCATTATATGGAGGGTCTAGCATAGCGCGTGAATGTTCCATACTTAGTTTGGTCTGCCCTGTGCCTATGCCAAATCCTATCATTGTATTTGTAGGTTCTTTTGCAAAAAGTGGGAGGCTTAAAAATGCCATTATTAAAGATAATTTTAAAATATTTCTCATTTCATACCTCCCTAAAATGCTATGATATAGCGCAAAGTAAATTTATATGGATTTTTTACTTCATAGCCCGGCTTGGTTCTCCAAAGACATAAGAATTGTCCCCCAATGCTTGCTCCGCCTTGTCCCCAAGTTGCGTTTTGTCCGCAATATCCACCAAATACATCAGCCGAATCGGTAGCACGATATGTCATCAAAGAAAATTTGGAGTTGAATTCTAAGCTATGCTCTAAATAGCTAATTGGCACTTTGCAGGTGCGTCTGCCATCTTCCCTCTGAGAGCATACGCGTTTGCCGACATTGCGAATCTTTTGAAATATATTAAATCTAACGCCAGTGGATAATGTCGCGCTTAAGTGGTGTTTATAAACTTCCCCTATGCCATCAAAGCGTGGGTTTGTTAATTGTGAATTTTCGCTACTCCATTGCTGTCTATAAGTATTAAACGCAGGGCTATCAAAGTATGCGCCACCCACGCCAAATCCACCAAAGATTCCAAAGGTAAAGGATTCACTATTGTAGAAATTTAAAAGTAAATCCGCGTTTGCGGTGTATTCGATAACACCTGCTTGGGTTTTGCCTGTGGTGTAAATGTCATCTTTGTAGTGCTGTCCGCTGACATTTACATAGTAACGAAAGCCTACCCAGTCATTTAGCCAGTGCTTATATCCAGCTAAAAACTCCCATACTACGCCCCAATCTTTGATATTAGAGCTATAAAGGCGTGTTGCACTTCCATTAAATCCACCTTGCCCTAATAAACTATTTGCCGAATCAGCGTAGATTCTATCCAGCTGACTTTGTCCAGCTCCGATTCCAAAGCCGAAAATCCAATTTGTCGGCTCTTGTGCATTAACTCTTAATGCGCCCCCCCCCATAGCCAAAATAAGCAATATTTTAGGAAATAGGGTAATAATATCCTTAATCATAAATTCAACTCCTTTAAATAAAAAAATGCGAATTCTATCATAAAAATTAACAAAATATAAATATGTTGTTATTATTTTTTATATTTTTCTACTTGTCATTGTGGAAATCAAATTGTCTTAATTGGTTGGATTGCTTCGGGCAAAGCCCTCGTAATG
Source organism: Helicobacteraceae bacterium (assembly GCA_050874285.1). Taxonomy (GTDB): domain Bacteria; phylum Campylobacterota; class Campylobacteria; order Campylobacterales; family Helicobacteraceae; genus NHYM01. The sequence continues at coordinate 8,718 of JBNMKJ010000017.1, forward strand.
ACAAGGTTAGTGCAGATATTTGATTACTTCTAATAAAACCATCGCAATGACAAATTTTGATTTTATGAATCATTACAAAGATTCGCCAATCTCATTATTTTCGCAATGACAACTCTTTTTATTTCAACTCTGCCCAATTTTTGCCTATATTGATTCCGCACGATAGCGGAACTTTTAGCGAATAGACGCCATTCATTATCGCACGAATCTTTGTCGCCACGCTATCTACCAAATCATCTCTCACTTCAAAAATCAGCTCATCGTGGATTTGCAACAGTAGCGCGACTTCGCCATTTTTAAACGAATCGCTAAAAAATCTATCGCATTCAATCATCGCTAGTTTGATTAAATCCGCCGCGCTACCTTGAAAAATCGCATTTATGCCCTCGCGCAAAAACGCCGCCCTTTCATACTCTGCCACGCGCCTAAAATCAAACTTGCGCTTATGCCCTAGCAAACTCTCCGCATATCCGCGCTCCAAAATCTCGCTCTCTTTTTGCGCCAAAAAGTCCTTTATCGTGGGAAAATTCATAAAATAGCTATCGATATATGACTTCGCCTCGCTTTGCGCGATTTTAAGACTTTGGGCGAGTTTTCGCGCACCCATACCATAAATCAGCCCAAAGTTAATGCTTTTGGCGATATTACGCTTCGCATTTGCCTCATCGCCAAAGAGTTTTATTGCCGTCTCTAAGTGAATGTCTTTGCCACTCTCAAACGCGCCACACAAGGACGAATCGCCCGAAAAATGCGCCAAAAGTCGCAATTCAATCTGCGAATAATCCGCCGAAATAAAGCTAAAGCCATTTTTCGCAACAAAACCTTTGCGAATCTTACGCCCTATGTCGCTACGCACGGGAATATTTTGTAGGTTTGGATTTTTTGACGCAAGACGCCCCGTGCTTGTGCCTGTCTGCACAAACGAAGTGTAAATCCTGCGATTTTTATTTAGGCTAAGAAATGGCGTAACATAAGTGCTAAGCAACTTGCTAAGCTCCCTATACTCGATGATTAGCGGAATTGCGGCGTGCGAATCGCGCAGGGATTCAAGCGTCTTTTCATCAGTGCTAAACGCGCTATTTTTCAACGCCCTGCCCTTTTTTAGCCCAAGTCGCTCAAATAAAATCTCGCTTAATTGCTTGGGCGAGTTGAGATTAAATTCCGCCTCGCAAAGCGCGAAAATATCCTTGCTTAGATGCTCGATTTTTTCATTTAGCTCACCTTGCAACAAGCCAAAAAACTCCGTGTCAATGCCGATTCCCGCGCTCTCCATTTTTGCCAAAATCTTAATAATAGGAAATTCCACTCGCTTTGCGATTTCAAAAATCTCACGCCCTAGATTCGCGCTAAAATATTCAAACAGCGCAAGGCTACAAAGTGCGTCCTCTGCGGCGTAATGCGTGGCTTTATCGATTTGCACACTATCAAATGTCGCCTTTTTTGGCACGACTTCATCAAATTTCATAGTCGTGTAATTTAGGCGCGTTTTGGTGCTAATATCAAGCCCACAGGGCGCATCGCTCTTATCTAGCCACGCCAAAATCATCGTATCCACAACGCGCGGAATATCTAGCCCAAAATTATGCCAAATAATTTTAATGTCAAATTTTGCGTTGTGCGCGATGATTTCGCGCGTGAAAAGTTTTTGCAATGCGGTTTTAGCGTCATTGTGCGAGACTTGGCTAGGCGCACCCAAATAGCTGTGGCGCAAAGGCACATAAAAACCGCGACTTAGCTCCCACGCAAAGGAAAATCCTACGATATTTGCGCTATTTGAATCAAGCGCGTCTGTCTCTGTATCAAACGCCACAAGCGCGTCTTTGGGAATCGAATCGATGATTCTAAAAAGTTCGCTTGAATCCAAAATGCTTATTTTTTGCGCTAATTTTAGGCGCGATTCGTAGGAATTAGGCGCGGAATCAGAGCTAGATTCGGAATGCGCTTGATATGAATCGCCAAAATTTTTAAAGGATTTTTGCTTTGAATCCGCCGCAAAATTTTGCGTCATTTTTGTCGCGCTACTAGGCTTTGAGCGCAATTTGTTTAAAATATTGATATTGTATTTTTCTAGCTCAGATTCGATTAAAAATAGTGGATTTTGCGTGGGCTTGAGGCAGGAATCAAAGGCAAAATTTTGTAGCAAATCATCACGCAAACGCACGAGCTTTTGGCTAAGATACGCGCTGTCCTTTCCTGCGCTAATCTTACTAGCCATTTTGGGCGCGACTTTGGGTAGATTCGCATATAGATTATCAAGGCTACCAAATTCGGCAATTAGGCTTTGCGCCCCTTTTGCACCGATTCCGCTTACACCTGCGATATTATCGCTACTATCGCCCACCAAACTTTGATAATCCACAAATTGACGCGGATAAACGCCAAACTTCTCAAAGCACTCCGCCTCGCGAATCTCGCGCTTTTTGGTAGGGTCAAAAATGTGCGTGTTGCTATCGATGAGCTGATACAAATCCTTATCCACGCTTACAATGCGGACGCCCAAATGCGAATCCTTTGCCAAACGGCTAAGCGTGGCAATCGCGTCATCTGCCTCAAAGCCATCAATGGCGATATAAGAGAGATTCATTTTTGCTATCCAATCAATGGCGACTTCGATTTGCGCGATTAAATCCTTGTCGGCTTCCTTGCGATTCGCCTTATACTCGGGGTAAAAACTTTTGCGCCATTTTTCGCCCTGCCCTTCAAGCGCGAAAATCAAATGCGTGGATTTGTCCTCGTAAAGCTGATTGATGAGATTTACAAAGCCTAGCAAAACGCCCGTAGGAAAGCCGTCCTTGCTCGTTAGCTTGGGCAACGCGTAGAAATTGCGAAAAAAGTAGCCAAAAGTATCGATTATGGATAGAGTTTGCATAGCGCGATTGTTCGCTTTAAAATTCTAGCGAAATTCCCACAGGGCAGTGGTCGCTACCTAAAATCTCGCTGTAAATCTCCACGCTTTTGAGATTTGGCGACATTGCGTTAGATAGCAAAAAGTAGTCAATCCGCCAACCGATATTTTTCGCTCGTGCATTTGCCATATACGACCACCAAGTGTAAGCGTCCGCTTTGTCAGGGTAAAAATGGCGATATGAATCAATAAAGCCCGAATCCAAAAGCGCACTAAATTTTGTCCGCTCCTCAATGGTGAATCCAGCGTTTTTGGTATTTTGCTTTGGATTTTTTAAGTCAATCTCTTTGTGCGCGACATTTAAATCGCCACAAACCACCACAGGCTTTTTGGATTCAAGTCCTTTAAGAAATGCGCGAAAATCATCTTCCCAAAGCATTCGATAATCTAACCTTGCTAATTCTCTTTGCGAATTTGGCGTATAGACATTTACCAAAAAAAACTGTGGAAATTCTAGCGTAATCACGCGCCCTTCGTTATCGTGGGATTCGATGCCGATGCCATAAGATTCGCTAAGTGGCTTTTGGCAAAAATCTTTTTTTACCAAAATCAAAGTGCCAGAATAGCCCTTTTTCTCCGCGCTATTCCAAAAGGCATTGTAAGTGGGAAAAGAAAAATCCGCTTGGGCGGGTTGCATTTTGGTTTCTTGGATACAAAAAATATCTGCGTTTGTAGAGCTAAAAAAATCCATAAAGCCCTTATTCATACAAGCGCGAAGCCCATTGACATTCCACGAAATTAAGGAAATCACAGCTTAAAAATCTCGCGCTTGTTAAGGGAATCTCTTAGGATTGTCGTTTTTCGATAATCTCTTTTGCGATATTCGTAGGAACTTCGCCGTAGTGGTCAAACTCCATACTATAAGTCGCCCTGCCCTGTGTCGCGCTACGCAAATCTGTCGAGTAGCCAAACATTTCAGCCAAAGGCACAAAGGCATTTACGATTTTTAAGCCCATTCTGTCGTCCATAGAGTTGATTTGCCCACGCCTACGATTCAAATCGCCGATAACATCGCCCATATATTCCTCAGGCACTTCGACTTCTACCTTTGCAATAGGCTCTAAAAGCACAGGCGTAGCCTTACGACACGCATCTTTAAACGCCATAGAACCAGCGATTTTAAACGCCATTTCGCTTGAATCCACATCGTGGTAGCTACCATCATAAAGCGTAACCTTGCAATCCACCACAGGATAACCCGCCAAAATACCGCTTTGCATAGCCTCTTGAATCCCTTTATCAACGGCTGGAATGTATTCTTTGGGAATCACGCCACCGCTAATTTCATTGATAAATTCATAGCCACTTCCTGCCTCTTTTGGCTCGAGCTTAATATGGACATGTCCGTATTGTCCGCGTCCGCCCGTTTGCTTAGCATATTTGCACTCTTGGGTAACGGCGGCGCGAATCGTTTCTCTAAATGCCACTTGTGGTGCGCCGACTTCCGCCTCGACTTTAAACTCGCGCTTCATTCTATCCACGATGATTTCAAGGTGCAATTCGCCCATACCAGAAATAATCGTCTGCCCTGTTTCCTCATCGGTTTTTACGCGGAAACTTGGGTCTTCCTCAGCTAACTTCGCCAAAGCCAAAGACATTTTTTCTTGGTCAGCTTTTGTCTTTGGCTCAACAGCGATAGAAATCACAGGCTCGGGGAATTCCATTCGCTCTAAAATCACAGGATTTTTCTCAGTGCAGAGCGTATCGCCTGTGAGCGTATCTTTTAGCCCTACAAACGCGCAAATCTCTCCCGCGTAAATCTCTTTAATATCCTCGCGTTTATTAGAGTGCATTTTTAGTAGTCGCCCTACGCGCTCTTTGGTGTTTTTGGTGGAGTTATACACATAGCTACCGCTTTCAATCGAGCCACGATATACGCGCACGAAAGTAAGCTGTCCTACAAATGGGTCAGTCATAATCTTAAATGCCAATCCAGCAAACTCGCCATCATCGCTAGACTTTACTTGAATCTCCGCGTCAGTTTTGGCGTCAATGCCTTTAATGTCTGCCACTTCAGTGGGCGCAGGTAGATAGTCAATTACCGCGTCAAGCAAAGTTTGAACGCCTTTGTTTTTAAAGCTAGAGCCACACAGCATAGGAATAAGTGCCATAGAATGGCAACCCATTTTTATGCCTTTTTTAATCTCATCTTTGCTTAATTCCTCGCCGTTTAGGTATTTTTCCATTAGCACTTCATCTTGCTCGGCAGCGGATTCGATGAGTTTCTCGCGGTATTTCGCACTGATTTCTTTCATATCCTCGGGAATCTCTACTATGTCGTATTTCGCGCCCATAGTTTCATCATTCCAAATATAGCCCTTCATCTCTACCAAATCAACGATTCCTTTAAAATTATCCTCCACGCCGATTGGCAATGCAATAGGCACAGGATTGGATTTTAGTCGCTCTTTGATTTGGGATTCGACACTATAAAAATTCGCGCCGATTCTATCCATTTTATTTACAAAGACAAGTCGCGGAACGCCGTATTTATTGGCTTGTCGCCACACGGTTTCGCTTTGTGGTTGCACACCACCCACCGAGCAAAATACAGCCACTGCGCCATCTAGCACACGCATTGAACGCTCTACTTCGATAGTGAAATCCACATGTCCGGGCGTGTCGATTAGATTGATTTGGTAATTTTTCCAAAAGCAAGTCGTAGCCGCCGAAGTGATTGTGATTCCGCGCTCTTTTTCCTGCTCCATCCAGTCCATTGTCGCTGCGCCATCGTGCACCTCGCCGATTTTATGGCTAACGCCTGTGTAAAATAAAATCCGCTCACTTGTCGTTGTTTTCCCCGCGTCAATGTGGGCTGCAATACCGATATTTCGTAACATATTTAATGGAGTTTTTCTAGCCATTTTGTCCCCCGAATTGTTAAAATTTAAAAGTCTATAATTTACCAGCGATAATGCGCAAAGGCTTTGTTTGCTTCCGCCATTTTATGCACATCTTCTTTTTTCTTAAACGCGCTACCTTTTTCATTTGCCGCGTCAATTAGCTCATTTGCAAGTCTATCAACCATTGTGCGCTCATTGCGTTTGCGCGTAGATTCCAAAATCCAGCGAATCGAAAGTGATTGCTGTCGCTCTACGCGCACTTCAACAGGCACTTGATAAGTCGCCCCACCCACGCGGCGCGAACGAACTTCAACCAAAGGCTTGACATTTTCTAATGCCTTTTGAAAAATCTCAATACCTTTTTCGTTTGTCTTTTCCTCGATTTTGTTTAGCGCGGCATACATTATCTTTTCAACTACGCTTTTTTTGCCATCTAACATCATTTTATTGATGAATTTCGTTACGACTTTGTCATTATAAATAGGGTCGCCTAAAACTTCCCTTTTTGCGGCTCTTCGTCTTCTCATTTTTTAAATCCTTATGTTATTATTTTTTAGCTTCAGCTTTTGCTTTTTTTGCACCATATTTAGAGCGCGATACACTTCGTTTCGCCACACCAGCGGTATCTAGCGCACCGCGAATAATGTGGTATTTAACACCGGGTAAGTCTTTAACCCTACCGCCACGCACTAGCACGATAGAGTGTTCTTGCAGGTTGTGTCCCTCGCCCGGAATGTAGCTAATAACTTCAATCTTGCTTGTCAGCTTGACTTTAGCAACTTTACGCAACGCAGAGTTTGGCTTTTTGGGTGTGGTGGTATAAACCCGAGTGCAAACACCTCGCCTTTGTGGGCAGTCCATAAGTGCTGGAGATTTGGACTTTTTGGTTAAACTTTTACGCTCATTTCTAATGAGTTGGTTGATAGTTGGCATTTATGCTCCTTAATTAAATTAAAATTTGCCTTTAAAAAAACTCGTATTGTATAGAATCTAATCTTTTTTTTTGCTTAATTTAAGCAAATTTTTATATAGATTCTAAACGCGCTTTGAGATTCGACACAAAAATCTATGCCGAATCTCGCGCCTTTTTACCGCCATACTTTGCCTTTTAAAATCTAGCCGAATCTAGCTTGAATCGTTATGAATCTTGCGATTCAATACCTTTGACTTTAAAGGCTTTATCCTTGTAAATGCCCGTGCCTACGGGAATCATTCTACCCAAAACGACATTTTCTTTTAAGTCTTTGAGCGTATCAATTTTTGCTGCGATACTCGCCTCTGTAAGGACTTTTGTAGTCTCTTGGAAAGACGCCGCAGAGATGATACTATCACTTGCAATCGCCGCACGAGTGATTCCTAGCAAAATCGGCTCGGCAATGGCTGGTTCGCCACCGAGCCGAATCTTAGCTTCGTTTTCCTCTCTAAATGTGCGTTTGCTGACAATATCGCCCTCGATGAATCGCGTATCGCCACTATCGATAATGCGCACTTGGCGGAGCATTTGGCTAACGATAATTTCGATATGTTTATCGGCGATAGTTACGCCCTGTCTGCGATAAACTTGTTGCACTTCGCTAACGATATATTTATGCAATTCTTTTTCGCCCAAAATTTTCAAAATATCGTGGCTTGAAACAATGCCGTCTGTAATGCTCTCACCTGAATGCACGAATTCGCCCTCGTGGACAAGAATTTGTTTGTTTTTATCAATCAAATATTCCACAACTCTGCCGTCTTGCGAAGTGATGATGAGTTTTTCTTTGCCACGCACAGGCTTACCAAAGCTAATGCTGCCGTCAATCTCTGCTAACACAGCGGGGTCTTTTGGCTTTCTAGCTTCAAATAGCTCAGATACACGAGGCAAACCACCTGTAATATCTTTTGATTTTGCAATCGCCTTTGGCGCACGAGCGATAATATCCGCCGTAAATACGGTTGCGCCCTCCGCTGCGACAATCGAAGTTTTGGGGTCGATTGGGTAGCGTTTAGATTCGCCATTTTTGTTTGTGATGATAATGGCGGGTTTTGAGCCTTGTGGTAGGTATTCATTTACCACCAAATTGCTTTGCCCAGTGATTTCATCAACTTGCTCGGTAACAGTTAGCCCCGCTACAATGTCCTCAAAACTCACAACGCCGTCAATCTCAGAAATCACAGGCGTAGTGTAAGGGTCCCATTGCGCGATGACTTTTTGTTCGGGCGATTCAGGCTCAGCGATAATCGTGCCTATCTCAATATTTGCGCTATCATCGATTTGTAAAATCGAGCCACGCGCCAAATAATGCCGTGTCGCCTCTCTGTCGTTTTCATCGGCGATTATGGCAAAGATTCCCTTCTCAGTTACTTTGAATCCTTTTTTCACATCTCTAATGCGCTCTAGCGTGTTGCCTACTAATTTGTAGATTTTCACAATGCCTTTTTCTTTGGCAGTGATGACTTGCGCGATTGGCGCGTTATCCTCGACATTTAGCTCACTTGCATAAGGGATTCGGTGCGGAATATTCCACCCGTCTTTGATAATCTCAATGATACTGCCGTCTTTTTTGATATTATAGCCGTTGCCGTGTGCGATAAAGAGTTTGCCCTCGATTTTACCGCTAACTCCAGCTAATTCATTGGGTTTCGCCACATCACTTTTTCGCACAGCGTAGCGCACGGTCTCTTTTTTACCCACAATGCTTACCACCGTCTCATCGTGGATATTTTCGACTTTTACCACGCCGTCAAATGGTGCTTTTACCTTTGGCTCGATAAGCAAAATCGCGGCATTTCGGCGGTTTGCGATGATATTTTTGCCTTGTTTGTTTTTATAGGTTTTAATGTTATAAAAACGAATGAATCCCTCTTTTTCAGCAATTACTTGCCGTTCCTCTTGCGCTCTTGATGCTGTCCCACCGACATGGAAAGTCCTTAGCGTTAGCTGAGTGCCGGGCTCACCGATAGATTGCGCTGCGATGACGCCGATTGCCTCGCCGATATTTACCATTTTACCATCGCCCAAATTTAGCCCATAGCATTTCGCACAAATGCCATTTTCTGCCTTGCAAGTGGTGGCAGCGCGAATCACTACGGATTTTACTTCTGCTTCTTTGATTTTTCTAGCCATTGTTTCATCAATCAAACTGCCCTCAATCAGCAAAATCTCATTAGTAATGGGGTCGATGACATTTTCTGCCAAAACGCGCCCTATAATGCGCTCTTCAAGTGGCTCAATAAGCTCACTTCCCACTGTAACATCGGTTAGCTCAATGCCCTCGTGTGTGCCACAATCGTGCATTGTGATTTTGACATTTTGGCTAACATCAATTAGCTTTCTAGTCAAATATCCAGCGTTTGCCGTTTTTAGCGCGGTATCGGTTAGCCCTTTTCTCGCGCCGTGCGTAGAAGTAAAGTATTCAAGCACATTTAGCCCTTCTTTAAAGTTTGAAATAATGGGCGTTTCGATAATCGTGCCGTCCGCCTTTGCCATAAGCCCACGCATTGCGGATAACTGACGAATCTGCGCCACGCTACCTCTCGCGCCCGAATCTGCCATCATATAAATGGAGTTGAATCCATCTTTGTCCGATTCGATTAGCTTCATCATATCTTTGCCCATTTTGTTGCTTGTATCTGTCCAAATGTCAATGATTTTGTTATATCGCTCTTGCTCTGTCAAAAGCCCTTTGTCAAATTGCGCTTGAATCGCTTTGACTTGATTTTTCGCTTCATCGATAATGCTTTGTTTATCATTTGGCACGATGACATCATAGGCTGAGATAGAGATTCCCGCTTTTGTGGCGTATTTGAATCCTAAATCTTTTAAGTTATCTAGGAATCGCGCCATAATAGACATTCCGCTTTCTTTATTGACATAGTCGATTAGATTGCCTATGTCTTTCTTTTTCATCACGCGATTCCACAAATCCACAGGGATTCCCTTAGGTAAGATTGAATAAATCATCATTCGCCCAACGGTCGTGTAAATCAAGCGATTATCGATATATGTGCGAATCTTAGCGTTAATATCCACTTCGCCACAATCAAGCGCAATCATAATCTCATCAATATTGCCAAAGAGTTTGTGTTCGCCTTTGACATTGCTTCGCTCTAGCGAAATATAATAAAGCCCCAAAACCATATCTTGGCTAGGCGTAACAATCGCCTTTCCACTTGCTGGGAGCAAAATATTTGTCGAGCTAAGCATCAAAATCTTGCACTCTGTAATCGCCTCTTGGCTTAAAGGCACATGCACCGCCATTTGGTCGCCGTCAAAGTCAGCGTTAAATGCCGAACACACAAGCGGGTGAAGCTGAATCGCCTTGCCCTCAATGAGTTTAGGGTGAAATGCCTGAATGGATTGCTTATGCAAAGTCGGTGCGCGGTTTAATAGCACAGGATAGCCTTTTACAATATCTTGCAAACATTCCCAAACCTCATCGCTTTTTTGCTCTATCATTTTATTAGCTTGTTTTAAAGTCGTGGCGTAGCCTTTTTCCTCTAATTTCGCTAATAAATGTGGCTTAAATAATTCTAACGCCATATTTTTAGGCAATCCACATTGGTCCATACGCAAATTTGGTCCCACGACAATAACGCTTCGTCCGCTGAAATCCACGCGTTTGCCAAGTAGATTTTGGCGGAATCGCCCTTGTTTGCCTTTGATAATCTCGCTAAGCGATTTTAGTGGGCGTTTATTCGCGCCTTTTACGGCATTTGTATTTCGCGCATTATCAAACAGCGCATCGACAGCTTCTTGCAACATTCGCTTTTCATTGCGGATAATGATTTCAGGCGAATCTAACTCCAAAAGTCGCTTTAAGCGTTGATTGCGGTTAATCACACGGCGATACAAATCATTGACATCGCTAACGGCGAATTTTCCGCCATCTAACGCCACAAGCGGACGCAAATCAGGTGGCAACACAGGAAGCACTGTAAGCATCATATTTTCTGGCTTAGATTTGGAGTTGATGAAATTTTCCACCACTTTTAGCCGTTTTGCCAAAGTCTTTTTCTTTGCCTCTGAATTTGTGTGTTTGATTTCATCTTTTAATTTCACAAGCAAATCTACTAAATCTAATTCTTCAAGCAACTCTTTAACCGCTGCGCCACCCATCTCCGCGATAAAATCCGTATGCTCGAATCGCTTATGCAATGCGTCATATTGCTCTTGATTTAGCACATCATATTTTTCGACTTTTTTGGTATTTTCGTTGTCATAATACGCCTCACCGGGATTTTTCACAATATATGCTTCATAATAAAGCACCCGCTCCAAATCTTTCATTTTCACGCCCAAAAGTGTGCCGATTCGGCTAGGTAGTGAATTCACATACCAAATATGCGCCACAGGCGTTACAAGCTCGATATGCCCCATACGAGAACGGCGGACTTTGGAAGTGGTAATTTCCACGCCACATTTTTCGCACACCATAACGGTATCGCGGAATCGTTTCTTTTTGTATTTTCCGCAAATACATTCATAATCCCTCACAGGTCCAAAGATTTTGGCGCAAAATAGCCCGTCTCGCTCGGGTTTCAAAGTGCGGTAATTGATAGTCTCTGGCTTTTTAACCTCGCCATAACTCCAAGAGCGAATCGTCTCTGGACTTGCCAAAACTAACTGCAATGACGCGAAATCCTTGCGCAATTTGCGCTCTTTGACATCGCTTTCATCAAGCAGGGCGATTGGCTCATTATTTTTATCATACATAATGACATCTAACGCCAAAGATTGCAATTCTTTTGTCAAAACATAAAAAGTTTGGGGAATCTCTGATTCGCCTACGGCTTTATTGCTCGTAATCGCCTTGTATGCGTTGTATCTGCCGTCAATATCATCGGATTTAATGGTTAGCATTTCTTTAAGCGTGTGAGACGCACCATAAGCCTCTAACGCCCACACTTCCATTTCGCCGAATCTCTGTCCGCCAAAGAGTGCCTTTCCGCCCACAGGCTGTTGCGTAACAAGGCTATAAGGTCCTGTGCTTCGCGCATGAACTTTTTCATCAACCAAATGGTGAAGTTTTAAGATATACATATAGCCGACATTTACGCGCTCACGGATTTTTTCGCCTGTTTTGCCGTCATAAAGCTCACTTTTGCCGTCCATTTCAATTTTGGCTAATTCAAAGAGTTTTTTAAACGAATCTTCTCTAACGCCATCAAACACAGGCGTTGCGAATCTAACGCCTTTGCTCCAATCACGCGCGTAATTTACTAGCTCATCATCGCTTAGATTTTTGATAAATTCTAGTGATTGCGTTTGCTTTGAGATTTGGGCGATTTGCGTCATTTTCTCGCGCAATTCTTTCACAAAATTCGCCTTATTTTGCTCAAAAATATGCTCAATTTGATTGCCTAAATTTTTCCCCACAAGCCCCAAGTGCATTTCCAAAATCTGCCCGATATTCATACGACTAGGCACACCAAGCGGGTTTAGCACGATTTCAATGCTTTTGCCGTCCTTTGTATAGGGCATATCCACTTCAGGCACGATGATTGACACAATCCCCTTATTTCCGTGTCGTCCAGCCATTTTGTCGCCGACTTTTAGTTTGCGTTTGGTGGCGATATAGACTTTGACTTTTTTTACAACGCCACTTGGCAAAATATCATCTTTTTCCAAGATAGAGAGCTTTTCGTTGTATTCATCGCTCAAAATTTTCTTTTGTTGCAAAAAGTTATTTTTGATTTGCTCAAATTCTTTTTGTAGATTTTTCGAGTAATTTTTCACAAACGCATTTAAGGCGAATCGATTCATAGAGGCAATGTCCTCTTTTTTTACAATGTCGCCTTTTTTGTAGCTTGAATCGCCTACTTTTGTGGCAGTGCTTAGCTTTTCTTTGGATAAAAGTGAGCTAATGCGGAGCATTTCCTCTCTATCAAGCATAATGATTTTATCGCGGTGTTCGCTTTCCAGCCGAATCTTATCGTCCTCATAAGCCTTAATCGCCCTTGCGTCTTTTTGGTAGCCTTTTTTGGTAAAGATTTTCACATCAACAACCACGCCTTCCATTGACGGCGGACAATAAAGCGATTTATTTACCACATGTCCAGCTTTTTCGCCAAAAATCGCGCGTAGCAATCGCTCCTCAGGCGTAGGTTTGACTTCGCTTTTTGGAGAGACTTTGCCTACCAAAATCATACCGCCCGTTACGAAAGTCCCAATTTTTACGATTCCACTTGCATCTAAATGCTCGACTTCCTCTTCTTTTACTTGCGGAATGTCAGAGGTGATTTCCTCTGTGCCTTGCTTTAGCTCACGCGCCTCAATTTCTTTTTCATAAATGTGAATCGAAGTAAAAGCGTCCTCTCGAATCAGCTTTTCGCTCACAACAATGGCGTCCTCAAAGTTGTATCCATTCCACGGCATAAACGCCACGCGGATATTTTTGCCTAGTGCTAACTCGCCATTATCCATACTTGCGCCATCAGCGATGACTTGATTTTTCACAACTTTATCGCCTTTTTTTACGATAGGAATCTGCGAAAAGCAAGTATTTTGATTCGTGCGGAGATTTTTTTGTAATGAATAATGGTCGATAAACGCGCCGTTTTCATCTTCGCCCATCACATAAATATTGCGACTATCCACTAGCTCAATAACGCCATCTCGCTTTGCTTTTATAGCTTCATACGAATCCCTAGCTACGATACTCTCAATCCCTGTGCCGACAATGGGCGCATCTGGCTTTAAAAGCGGGACGGATTGTCGTTGCATATTTGAACCCATAAGCGCACGATTCGCGTCATCGTGCTCTAAAAATGGTATAAGAGACGCTGCCACGCCTACTAGCATTCTAGGGTTTAAGTCAATCAAATCAACCTTATTTTTCTCGCTTAAAATAATCTCGCCATCTTTTCTAGTCTCAATCAAATCCTCGATGATATTGCCGTTTTCATCTACCTTTGTGCTAGCTGGAGCGATGACTAAGCCTTCCTCTTGCGATGCGGTTACATAGACAATCTCATCGCTTACTTTTGCACCCGAAACCTTGCGATATGGCGCTTCGATGAATCCAAGCTCATTTACGCGCGTAAAAGTCGAAAGCGTGTTGATTAGCCCGATATTTTGCCCTTCTGGCGTTTCAATAGGACAGATTCGCCCATAATGCGTAGGATGCACATCACGCGCTTCAAATCCCACGCGCTCTTTGACAAGCCCACCTTCGCCAAGCGCGGAGAGTCGGCGTTTGTGCGTGATTTCACTTAATGGATTTGTTTGGTCCATAAATTGCGATAATTGTCCGCCCGTGAAAAAGTCCAAAATCGTGCTTGTAATCATCTTAGAGTTGATTAGCTCGTGTGGCATAATATTCTCGTGGTCGGTGTTTGTGCTAACTAATTTATCGCGAATCGCCTTTTGCATTTTGATTAGCCCGATATGCAATTCATTTGCCAAAAGTTCGCCTGTGGCGCGAATCCTACGATTCCCCAAGTGGTCTCTATCATCGATTCGCCCCATTCCGTTTTTGACTTTGATGAGATATTTTATGCTCTCTAAAATATCCTCGCGCGTTAGAATCGTTACATAGCTAGGCACTTTTAGCCCTAACTTGTGATTCATTTTCATTCGCCCTACGCGTGTCAAATCATATCGCTCCGTGTCAAAAAATAGCTGTTGCACGAAATTTCGCGCCACTTCTTTTGTAACGGGGTCGCCCGGCTTCATCACGCGATAAATTTTAATAGCTGCCAAATCATTCTCATCATCGATTTTCTCAGCCTTGCGGAGCAAATTTAGCGATTCGACATCGGTTAAAAACGAATTGATAATCGCCGAATCGCAACCCGGTGCTTCGCTATTGATGATTTTAAATTTTGTGATTTTTAGCTCGGCTAATTTTTTTAGCTTCATATCATCGATTTGGCTTAGCGCATCAAAAATCACTTCGCCATTTTTATCGACAATGGGCTCAGCAAAATATTTGCCCTCCAAAACTTCGCGTGGATATTTGATTAAGTCTAATCCGCCATCACGCAATTCATTTGCCCTTTTCATAGAAAGCTTGGTGTTTTCTTTTAGGACTAATTTGCCTTTTTTATCGATAATATCAAAGCTAACTTTCCCGCCCACGCTATTTACCAAATCACTTGGATTGAATGGAATAAGATAATAATCCTTTTCGTATTTCACATCAATAAGCGGATAAAAGATTCGGATAATATCTTGCTTATTATAGCCCAAAGCACGGAGCAAAGTTGTTACTTGGACTTTTCTGCGCTTGTTGATTCGCACTACTAGCGTATCTTTGGTATCATACTCAAAATATAGCCACGAGCCTCTATCTGGGATAATTTGCCCCGTGTAGATTAGCTTATTTGATGAAGTGGCAGATTCTTCCTCTTTGAAAATTACGCCGGGACTGCGATGAAGCTGACTTACCACCACGCGCTCAACGCCGTTAATGATAAATGAAGTCTTTGGCGTCATAAGCGGAATCTCACGCACATAAATGCTTTGCTCTTTTACATCTTGGATTCCTAACTTTTCGCCTGTTTTTTCGTCCTTTTGCCACAAAATCAATCGCACTTTAATCTTAAGTGGAATCGAATATGTGATTCCTCGCTCCATAGCCTCTCTAACGGTGTATTTGGGCTTACCATATTCGCAACCGCAATACTCCAAAGTCAAGCGATTTTGCGTATCGTGGATTGGAAAAACGGATTGAAAGACTTTGTTGATTCCGCTCTCTTCTGGGTGCTCCACATTGACAAAGGAATCATAACTATTGCGCTGTAATTGCAGTAAATCGGGTATTTCTAGCCCATCTTTTGCTTCACTAAAACCTAGTCGTAAGCGGTTGCCTGATTGTATTGTCCGTGCCGTTTGATTGTTTGTTTGTGTTGTTGGCATATTTCGTCCTTTTTGTGTAAGTTTATATTTTAACAGCTAGTTTTGGGCTACTTTAGCAAAAATAGCCGTTAAAATACATTTTTAAAAAATATTATCCCAAATTTGTTTAGATTCCACGAAAAAAATATTGTCATTGCGAGAAAATTTTGCAAAGCCAAAATTTTCGTGGCAATCCACCAATTCGATTCCAAATAAACACAAAGTAGATTGCCACGATTCCACGCTAACGCGCGGAATCTCGCAATGACAGCTTTATGCTAGAATCTACGCCCAAATCTAAAAGAATTTATTTAATCTCTACTTTTGCACCAGCTTCTTCGAGTTTTTTCTTAATCGATTCGGCTTCCTCTTTATTTACGCCTTCTTTTAGCGTATGTGGGACTTGCTCAGTAGCATCTTTTGCCTCTTTAAGTCCAAGCCCTGTAACCTCGCGCACAACTTTGATGACATTTATCTTTTTATCGCCACTATCGGTGATAATAACACTAAATTCTGTCTTTTCCTCCGCTGCCGCTGCGCCACCTGCCGCGCCACCTGCTCCTGCCACAACGGTGGGAGCTGCGCTCACGCCAAACTTTTCCTCAAACTCTTTTACCAATTCTGAAAGCTCTAATACGGAAAGATTAGAGATAAAATCCAATACATCTGCTTTTGTGATAGCCATTTTTTACTCCTTTTTTTTTAAATTTTAGCTAACTTCTTTTTGCTTTCTTAGATTATCTAAACCTGTAACAAAATACCTTGCTGGTGCGCTCCATACAGATAGAAGCATACCGATAAGCTCCTCTTTGCTGGGCAATTTGGATACGGATTTGATATGATTGCTATCCACGACTGCACCATCAAAGAAACCGACTTTTATAGTGAATTTCTCGCTATTAGTGTCCGCAAATTTTTGGACGACTTTTGCTAGAGCGATTTGGTCTTTGCCCCAAATAAAGATATTGGTATCTTTTAGGGCGATTCCCTCGACTTTAGCGTTTTTAAAGGCGATTCCTGCCAAAGTGTTTTTAATCACTTGCACTTTGACTTCGCACTTTAATGCCTCGCGCCGTAATGATTCAATCTCTCTAACGCTAAGTCCCTTATAATCGCAAACGATAATGTTTGAATCCAAAAAGTTGGAACTAAGAGCATTCACAAGCTCGATTTTACTTTGCTTTGTCATATTTCCTCCTTTCAGACTGACCTATACAAGGACTTTTGGCTTACTCGCGAATCCCGCGAATCAACCCAAAGAATTAAGAAAACTCCCTCGTAGTCTCAAGTCCCAAGATAAAGTTAATATTTTAAAAAACTTTAAAAAAACTTTTGCGCTTTGTGGCGCATTTTGGCATTAGATTCGCGTGAATCCAGTGCCGATTTTAGCCCAAAAATCCGCGAATCCTACTTAATATCCGCTAATTCCATCGAATCAATCTCCAAAGACGGACTCATCGTTAGAGAAATGGAAGTGCGCTTAATATATTTGCCTTTCGCACTTGTGGGCTTTAGCTTATTTATCATTTTGATTAGCTCGACTAAATTATCTTTAATCTTTGATGCCTCAAAACTCGCTTTGCCGACAGGGGCGTGAATATTGCCTTTTTTATCCACACGGAAATTCACTTGTCCGCTTTTGGCATTTTTCACCGCTTGGGCGACATCCATCGTAACCGTGCCGATTTTTGGGTTTGGCATAAGCCCTTTGGGTCCCAAAATCTTACCGACTTTACCCACCAAAGCCATCATATCAGGCGTAGCGATTACCATATCAAAATTTAATTCGCCACCTTGAATACTCGCTACCAAATCATCATCGCCCACTATGTCCGCCCCTGCGTTTCGCGCTTCATCAGCTTTAATCCCTTTGGCAAATACCGCTACACGCACTTTTTTACCCGTGCCGTGTGGCAACACAACCGCCCCGCGAATCATTTGGTCGGCGTGGCGTGGGTCAACGCCCAATCTTATAGCAATCTCAACGGTTTCATCAAACTTCGCACTTGCCAAATCCTTAATCTTTGTAGTCGCACTCGCCAAGTCATAAACCTTGCCTTTTTCTAATTTTGCGTTAAGATTTTCAATCCTCTTAGCTACCTTTTTCATCACAACTCCCTAATCAATGATTTCAACGCCCATACTTCGTGCGCTACCTAAAACGATTTGTTTTGCGGCTTCTAAGTCGTTTGCGTTTAAGTCGTCCATTTTTGTTTTGGCGATGGATTCGACTTGCGCGTTGCTTAGTTTGCCGATTTTGTTTTTTAGCGGATTGTCTGAGCCTTTTTTGATATTTGCCTCTTTTTTGATTAAATCCGTAACGGGCGGTTTTTTGGTTACAAATGAAAAGCTCTTATCTTGATAAACCGTGATAATCACAGGGATATTGAAATCGCCCATATCTTTTGTCTTTTCATTAAAAGCCTTGCAAAATTCCATAATATTCACGCCTCTTTGCCCTAGTGCTGGACCCACAGGCGGGGACGGATTCGCCTTACCTGCTGGGATTTGTAATTTTAATTCGCCGACTACTTTTTTTGCCATTTTATATCCTTTCTAAAATTTATATGATTTTTTCAACCTGAGAGTCTGGAATCTCAATGGGCGTATTTCTGCCAAAAATCGAAATATTTAGCTTCAATTTGCGATGCTCCATATCGTATTCCTCAACCGTGGCTGTAAAATTCAAAAATGCTCCATCGATAATCCGCACAAACTCGCCGGGGTGGAATGAAACCTTAGGCTTAGGTGCGGCGCGGTTATTTACCTTTTCTAAAATCACATCAATGTCTTTTTGGCTAAGTGGAGTGGGCTTTTTCGCCTCCCCGATGAATCGCCCCACGCGTGGCAGTGATTGTATCAAATGCCAAAGCTCGGTGCTTAAGTCGATTTTGATAAACACATATCCGGGATATAGGCTTCGCGCTGTTACTTTGCGCTTACTATTTTTAAACTCCACTATATCTTCTGTGGGCACAACTATTTGCTCCATTTTATCTAGCATATTGGTTTCTTTTAATAGATTTTCAATCGCTAATTTCACGGACTTTTCGCTACCTGAATAAGTCTGAATCGCATACCATTCTAATGCCATTTTGCTTCCTTATAATATGCTAGATACGATGGCATCTAGGATTACATTGACAAGTGCCAAAAATAAAGTTACCACCGTTACCACGCTTAAAATCGAAATATGCGCACTGCGTATTTGCTCTTTTGTGGGAAAGATAACCTTATCTAACTCGTCTTTTGCTAATCTAAGTGCCGTAGTTAGTTTTTTCATAGAAACTCCAATGCCTAAAAATAACCTTAAAATAAATAGCTATGACCACTTTACATACTAAATATAACCAAAATCCAAAACAGAATCGTGGCAGGTCAGGAGGGACTCGAACCCCCAACAGTCGGTTTTGGAGACCGATGCTCTACCATTGGAGCTACTGACCTTTTATGCAAAAATTTGGCTTTTGGATTCGCACCTAAGATTCGCGCTTTTTTGTTTTAAGCGATACAAAGATTTGCAACGCCAAAACCTTAAAAAAGCGCGAAAACGCGAATCTTTAAAGCGAATCTCTAGCGCGATTCACGCTCGAATCACGCGTTTTAGATTCGCCAAAGCCAAACTTCGCAATCTAACTCTTTAATTTTACCTCTTTATGAATCGTATGTTTATTCAATCTAGGGCAAAACTTTTTGAGCTCCAGTTTTTCTGTATTTGTCTTAGCATTCTTTGTGGTGGAATAATTTATATCGCCACACTCAGAACACTTCAACCCGATTTTAATTACATTTCCCTTAGCCATTTTCTAAAAACCTTATTTGATGATTTTTGTAACCACACCTGCGCCTACAGTTCTACCACCTTCGCGAATCGCAAATCGTGTGCCTTCTTCAAGCGCGATTGGGTTGATTAGCTCGACTGTGATTTTTACATTGTCGCCGGGCATTACCATTTCTACGCCGTCAGGCAAAGTGATTGAACCCGTTACATCGGTAGTTCGCACATAGAATTGCGGACGATAGCCTTTAAAGAATGGTGTGTGGCGTCCGCCCTCGTCTTTTGATAGGACATAAACTTCGCCTTCAAAATTCGTGTGCGGAGTGATTGAGCCGGGCTTACAAAGAACCATACCTCTTTCAACTTCCTCTTTTTTAGTGCCTCGCAAAAGAACGCCGACATTATCACCAGCCTCGCCTTTGTCAAGCTCTTTTCTAAACATTTCCACGCCTGTAACGGTTGTTTTTTGTGTGTCGCGAATCCCTACGATTTCGATTTCATCGCCGACTTTTACCACACCGCGCTCGATTCTACCTGTAACGACCGTTCCGCGTCCTGCGATTGAGAATACATCTTCCACAGGCATTAGGAATGATTTTTCAGTGTCTCTTTGTGGAGTGGGGATAAATTTATCCACTTCTTCCATTAGTTTTAGGATTTTTTCGCCCCATTCGCCGATTTTGCCTGTTTTAGCTTCTTCTAGTGCTTTTAGCGCAGAACCAGCTACAATAGGTGTATCATCGCCGGGAAATTCATATTTGCTTAAAAGCTCTCTAACTTCCATTTCCACTAGCTCTAGCAATTCCGCGTCATCTAGCATATCTTGTTTATTTAAAAACACCACGATATATGGAACGCCAACTTGACGAGATAGCAAGATATGCTCTCTAGTTTGTGGCATAGGACCATCTGCTGCTGACACGACTAGAATCGCGCCGTCCATTTGTGCCGCACCTGTAATCATATTTTTTACATAGTCAGCGTGTCCGGGGCAATCCACATGCGCATAGTGGCGATTTTCTGTTTCATACTCAATATGCGAAGTCGCAATCGTAATACCGCGCTCTTTTTCCTCAGGGGCGTTGTCGATATTGTCATAGTCTTTCAACTCTGCCAAGCCTTTTAGCGATAGCACAGCGGAAATCGCAGCACTAAGCGTAGTTTTGCCGTGGTCGACATGCCCGATTGTGCCCACATTCACATGGGGCTTATTTTTGATAAACTTCTCTTTTGCCATAACATTTCTCCTTATGTTTGAAATTAAATCGTTACCGAAAATAACTGGAGCCCACAAGCGGGATTGAACCGCCGACCTCTTCCTTACCAAGGAAGTGCTCTGCCACTGAGCTATATGGGCATATTTTAAAAGGGTAATATTATATTTACGAGAGATTTTAAACAGCTCCCAAAATATAATCTTAGCCTTTTGGAGCGGGAAACGGGGCTCGAACCCGCGACCCTCAGCTTGGAAGGCTGATGCTCTAGCCAACTGAGCTATTCCCGCAAATCCATTTATAAAAAATGGTGGTGAGTCGTGGATTCGAACCACGGAAGGCGAAAGCCAGCAGATTTACAGTCTGCCCTCGTTGGCCACTTGAGTAACTCACCCAAAAACACTAAAAATTGGTTTTAACGCTACATTTAATTTCATAAGCTAATAATGGAGCTGGCTAAGGGACTTGAACCCCCGACCCTCTGCTTACAAGGCAGATGCTCTACCAACTGAGCTAAGCCAGCAAAATCGTAAAATGAAAATCGCAATCTTATCAAAATTAAACGCAATATGTCAAGTAAAATTTAAAAATTTTATTTAGATTTATTTTAGATTCGCAAAAATTGTGCTTTTATTTTGCGCGAATCAGCGTAAATATTTATGTGAATCATTTAAGATTCGCGTGTATTCGTGCCAAAGATTCGCACAAATCTGCTAAACTTACATATAAAATACGCCTTAAATTTAGAAAATTTTTAACATTTTATAAAATTATTTTAAATTTTTAATCTAATTACAAAAATTTAAGATACAATACGGCTTTTCAAATTCAAAATTCAAAGGAGAAAAAGATGAAAAAATTGGCTTTATGTGTAGTAATGGGATTATTTGTAATGAGTGGTTGCTCTACGAGCAATGTGGCTGATGGTGCAAGTGCAGGTATAAGCGCAGCACTAGAGGGCGCACCTGAATGGGTTTTGGGCAATACAGGCGGTGGCTTAAGTGCAAGTGGCACAGCAAAAATTATCAATGATAATATCGGTTTTGCCACTACACAAGCAGAAGCACAAGCACGAAACAAAATCGCTTCACAGATTTCAGTGGAAGTAGAAAGCAAATATAGAGAGCTTACTACAAGCACATCAGACAGCGTAAATCAAGAGGCAGTCAATGCGATTCGTCAAAGTGTAAATCAAGTCCTTGCAGGTTCAAAGGCTACAAATAAATGGATTAGCAAAACAAATGATATGTGGGTTTTAGTAAAGGTTGATACTTTAAATACTGACCTACTTAAAAAGAATCTAATGAATTCAAAAGGGCTTGATAAAAAAGCAGCAAGGGCGTTAGCAAAATCTGTCGATGAACTAATTGATGGACTAAAAGACGAACAAAAACAACAACAATAGGTATTTAAGAAATTGCAAAGAATGTTTTATAAAATCCTGCCATTTTTGGCGGGGGTAATGCTAATATTTAGCGCGTGTGGCGACTTTAATGCGAATTACCCTGATTGGTATTTGGATAATGATGAGGATTCGACTTATCTTTATGGCGTGGGTGAGGGCGATACACTAAGTCAAGCCAAATCAATGGCACTAAGTGATTTGAGTTCGCAAATCTCCACTCGAATTGAATCTGCCGTTACAATTGAGCAATCACAAATCGATGAAAAGCAAAGCTCTAGGGCAAATGCAAAAATTGATATGAGTGTGCTAGACATTCAGCTTGATAGTATCGAGTATGTAATGCAAGAGCAAATCGAGGGGCGATTTTATATCAAAGCGCGAATCGAAAAGGCGAAAATCATCAGCCAAATCAACGGAGAGATTGATAATATCAATATTGATGTAAATTCGATTTTAGGCGACATAAAGTCGATGAAATGCGCTACGATTTCACCGCAGAGTAAAAGGACGCTTATTAGGCTGTATAACGCTGCTTTGAATAAGGCGAATCAAGTCTATGCGCTTAATGGCAAGGTTGCCTCGCAAAAAACGCTAGATGGCGTCCGTGCGGTTGTATCGCAATCATCACGGGCTTATTATGCGGCATTTGCAAATGGTGGCAAAAAGGGCGATTACTCTAAAATCAACAGCGGACTTACGGCGGAGTATAAGAAATTCTTTAGCCTTGAAAAAGAGGGCAAGGATAAGTTTAGGATTGAAAACGAATACGGCATTTCTATCGGCAAGGATTCAAAGATTACTATTACGCTAAATGCGAGTATCAAGGACTGCGTAGGTAATACAATCTTTGATGTGTCCTTAGTGGGTAAAGATTCGACTTATGCGGGTGCGCTGAATAGGTTGAAGGTGCAGTTGTATAAGAAGCTAAAAGTTTGGCAAGATTCGTAAGCAATTTATTCTTGGGTATGCAATTTGCGCCGTTTTCACACAAAACTGCGCTCAATGGACGCC
Source organism: Helicobacteraceae bacterium (assembly GCA_050874285.1). Taxonomy (GTDB): domain Bacteria; phylum Campylobacterota; class Campylobacteria; order Campylobacterales; family Helicobacteraceae; genus NHYM01. The sequence continues at coordinate 31,694 of JBNMKJ010000017.1, forward strand.
CAAGTCCTATTTCGCTTGTTTCGCGTAAAAACGGCGCAAAGCCACACCGCAATTATTTCGATTGTCGTGGCTTTTAGCCACGAATCTAAAAAAAATGTCATTGTGGGTGCGAATCGCGCGAATTGCTTTCATTTGTCATTGCGAGAATCTGCGTAGCAGATTCGTGGCAATCCAAAAAACTCTGTCAATGCAAGGGCAAATCGCAGATTCGCACGAAGTAATCCATTTTGTTTTTAGATTTGGATTGCTTCGATTTTCTAATGAAAATCTCGCAATGACGATTTTGTAGGCAATGCGTAGCAATCAATCGCAATCGAAGTAATGGCGGTGGAGGTTTTGTATTTATAAAAAATTTTGGGATAAAACTAGACTAAAGTCTGTTGATTCCCAAAATTTTTTATAAGTGCGAAAGATGCACTCAAGGACAAATTTAAAAGACATAAACTAAAAAGAAAGGGCAAAATATGCAAAAGGCAATGATTCCCATAGCGATACTTGCGCTATGTTTTATTTTTTACAAATTCAGTGCGACTATTGAAATCATCTCAGGCGCGGCAATGTTCCTATTTGGAATGCTCGTTATGCAAGATGGCTTCAAAATGTTAAGTGGCGGTTTCTTAGAAAAAATGATGAAATCCGTAACGGGCAATACCTTTAAAAGTATCGTCTTTGGTGCGGTTTCCACGACTATAATGCAAAGCTCTACGCTTGTATCGTTGCTTGGCATTTCCTTTGTATCGGCGGGGATTATCAGCCTTTTGCAAGGCGTAGGCATAATCTTTGGTAGCAATCTAGGCAACAGCACGGGCGCGTGGCTAATTGCCGCAATCGGCAACAAAGCAAATATCTCCGCATTTGCGCTACCTATCATCGCATTTGGCGTAATATTTATTTTCTACAAAGTCAAGGCGGTTAAAGGTTTTGGTTATGTTTTGGCGGGGATTGGCTTTATCTTTTTGGGAATCGCCTACATAAAAACGGGCTTTGATAATTACAGCGAGTTAATCGACTTTTCCAAATACAATATCACGGGCATAAAAGGAATGGTAGTTTTCCTTGGCGTTGGGCTTGTGGCGACTTTGATTATGCAATCTACACACGCAACTTTGGTGCTTATTATGGCAGCACTTAGCACGGGGCAGATTGATATTAGCAACGGTATGGCTCTAACCATTGGCGCACAGCTTGGAAGCTCCATTACCACAGGAATTGGCGCATTAAATGCGAGTATCGATGGCAAACGCTTGGCAGTCGCGCATATCGCCTTTAACACGCTAACCGCGCTTGTGGCGTTAATCTTTTATGTGCCGATTCGTGAGATTGTAGAGATTATCGCCTCTGCAGTGGGCATCGAAAATATCAACTACAAAATTGCCATTTTCCACACGCTTTTTAACTGCCTTGGAATCGCGCTTATGTTGCCTATCCTAAAGAAATTCGTATATTATCTTATCAAATTTATCGCTGTGCGTAAAACAGGCGACTTGGATAGCCCCATTTATTTGGACGCATCCAAAATCGAATTTGCAAACGCGTCATTAGAGGCGATTCGCAATGAGACAAAGCACCTTTATGACAACGCGCTAGGCATTATTTCGCGTAGCATTGGTTTTGATAGGGCGCAGATTCGCTCTTTTGAGCCTATTGACAATCTGCTTAAAAATAAAAAGCTATTCAAAGATGAAATCGATGTCGATGCGCTCTATGAATCCAAAGTCAAAACGCTGTCAAATTATATAATGGAATTTACCGCGAGTGCCAAAACGCATATGGGCAAAGAGGAGCAGATGAAAGAAGTCTATGCCTTGCAAATGGCTAGTAAAAGCATTGTCGATGCGGCAAAACAAGTGCAGCTCGTCTATCACAACCTTAAAAAATACTCCATTAGCGAAAATGCCGTCCTATCAAGCGAATATGACAAAATGCGTGGCACTTTGGCGCACCTCTTGCGTAGTATTGAAGAACTCCGCATTACAAACCCCGAGGATAACGCCGCTATTGTAAAAAAAATCGCTAGATATAAGGCGTTTTTCAATTATGATGATTTTGATATTATCAGCAAAATTGACGCGCTTGTCAGTAATAAATCTATTAGCATTGCGGAGGGAACTTCTATGCTAAATGATTTGAGCTTTATGCGCCGAATCGCGCTATCAGTCGTAGAGGCGGTGGATAATTTATACGGCGTAGAGGCGTAAAAAATATCATAAATACTAGCTTTTTGGCTAGTATTTAGTCAATTTGTGCGTTTTGCAAAATACTTTTTATTTTTTAAACACTCGTTTAAAAATATTATCCACATTTTTTAGGTAGTAATTGTAATCAAAGCAATCCGTGATTGCTTCGCTTGACATTTTTTCGCGCAATTCGGCGTCCTCTAATAGATATTGCAAAAATAAACTCTCCCCTTTCTCATTTTTCGCACAATTCGCTGAATCGCCACTCATAGAATCGCCCCCTTGTAAAGTTTCCCACACGCGCATTGCGTTTCGTTGCACAATTGCGTAAGCGTCCTCGCGCGATAAGCCTTTTTTGGGTAGCTCAAGCAAAATCCGTTGTGAAAAGACAAGTCCGCCCGTTAGTTCCAAATTTCTCATCATATTTTTGGGGTAAATCACCAAATTTGTAAGCAAGTCATTTAGGCGATTTAGCATAAAGTCAAGCGTGATAAACGCGTCAGGCAGGATAAATCGCTCCACGCTAGAGTGGCTTATGTCGCGCTCGTGCCACAAAGCGACATTTTCCATCGCAGGAATCACATAAGAGCGTAGCACTCGGCAAAGCCCCGTGATATTCTCGCTTAGCACGGGATTGCGCTTGTGTGGCATAGCCGAGCTACCCTTTTGCCCTTTGCTGAAAAATTCCTCGCATTCATACACCTCCGTGCGCTGAAAGTGGCGAATCGCAACGGCGATTTTCTCACAGCTACTCGCCAAAAGCGCAATATCGCAAAATAGCCTAGCGTATCTATCGCGCTGAATCACTTGATTGCTAACTTTTGCGCAATCTAGCCCCAAATCACGGCACACGATTTCTTCTAGCTCAATAGGCGAATGCGCCATATTGCCCATCGCACCGCTGATTTTCCCTACAGAGACGACTTGCAAAGTCCGCTTTAGCGCGTCCAAATGTCGCCTAATTTCCTCAAACCATATCGCCACCACAAGCCCAAATGTAATGGGTTCGCCGTGAATCCCGTGGCTACGCCCCACCATAAGCGTATCTTTGTGAATCATCGCCTTTTGCTCTAGCGTCTCAAGCAGTGCGTTTAAATCATCGATGATTAAAAACAAACTATCGCGAATCTGCAGTGCCACCGCCGTGTCAATCGTATCGCTACTTGTGATTCCATAGTGAAAAAAGCGCGATTCCTCGCCCAAAGAATGCGCCACCGAAGTCGTAAATGCGATTAAATCGTGCTTAGTTACAGCCTCGATTCGCTCAATCTCATCAATGTCAAATTTCGCGTCCTTGCAGATTTTTTCCGCCGTCTTATCATCGATGAATCCAAGCTCATTCCACCCGCGCACGACAGCCTTTTCCACCTCTAGCCACGCGTTAAATTTCGCCTTTTTGTTCCACTTTTTTTTCATTTCTTTTCGCGCATATCGTTCAACCATATTTTGTCCTTTGGATTTTGGATTTAAAATTTGCAATTATACGCAAAATGTTTTAAATTTTTTGGCTTAAGATTTATGCGAAAAAATCAAACCTCGCTTGGTAGATTAGAGTCTAGATAGTAAGAAGAGATTCTACTTTTGGCAAAAGCCAAACGAAACAAAAACTTTAGCAAAGATTCGCACTTTGTGCGGATTTTATTTTTGCGTTTGATTCGCCTCTAGGTTCGGCGCAAGATTTGCTAGATTCAGCGTAAGATTCGCCACTTTGCGAATCTTTTTGTAAATCCACAAAGGGCGAATCTTTAACGCTATTTTTACGCTAAAAACGCCAAAAATGCCTAGAAACTGCACTCATATATTTCACCCGATACTTTTAGTGCGCTGACATCTTTGATTTTAGGATTTTCTTGGTTTTTGCAAGGCTTTTCATACTTGCCACATTGCCACTCTTTTTTGGAGAGATACACGACCATTCGCTTATTTTTGTCTTGGTTGCCACCCACGGTAAGCAACCCAGCGGACTTATTTAGCATATCGTTTTTGGCACTTTCCTCTAGCTTGGAGATAGTCGCCTCAGTCTTGCCGACACGCGCCACGCCGTCCTTTTCGCCCACTAGCATACAGCCCATAGGCTTGTTTTGCGAGAATGATAAGCGATTCGCCTCAGGTATTAGGTAAGTAACCTCAAATGGCGGTTTAGAACACGCCGCAAATATCAACGCCACCGCGCCCACCGCGCCGAATTTTAAGATTTTATTTAGCATTAACGCTCCTTTGAAAATAAATTAGTCTAAAAAGACAAGTAAAATTATATTTTCCCCCCCCCTTAATGCATTCTTAAATGATAAAGAAAATGTCAATATTTTGTATAAAAATGTGAGAATTGCGGTGAGATTCGCCTAGATTCGCGTGATTTCGCGCAAATTTTGGCAAATCTAGGCGAATCGAATGTTTCTTTGATTCCGCTTTAAAATACGGATTCGATAATTCTTTAGATTCGCGCGGCTTGGATACTTCGCTACGCTTAAGTATGACAAGTGAGACAAATTTGTCATTGCGAGAAAATAAGCGTAGCGAATTTTCGTGGCAATCCATTTTTTTGATTCGTGGATTGCTTCGTGCGAATCTGCGATTCGCCCTCGCAATGACGAAAAATTAAAATTTGCGTTTGATTCAATAACAGATTCGTGCAAAGCACGAATCACAATCGAAGTAATGGCGGTAGTGCTTTGCGCCGTTTTTATGCAAAACAAGCGAAATAAGACTAATCGTCTATTGAGCGCGGTTTTGTGTGAAAATGGCGCAAATGATTACCCCAGAACAAATTGATATACTAGTGACTTTAAAGCACACGAACGATTTTCACTGCCTCTACCATATTTTTTAAGCTAGGCTTTACTTCCTCCCATTTGCGCGTTTTTAGTCCGCAGTCTGGGTTTATCCATAGTTGCTCTTTTGGCAAAACCTCTAGCAATGCTTTGATTTGCGCCACGATTTCTTCTACGCTAGGGATTCGCGGGGAGTGAATGTCATACACGCCCGGTCCTACTTCGTTTGCATAGCCCACGCTTTTAAAGACTTTGAGCAGTTCATTGCCACTTCGCGCCGTCTCAATGCTTATCACATCAGCATCAAGGGCTTCAATGGTTTTAATAATGTCGTTAAACTCGCTATAACACATATGCGTGTGAATCTGCGTGGCGTCCTTTGCCACAGCGGTGGATATTTTAAATGACTCCAAAGCCCATCGCTCATATTCCTTGATATTTTCAGCCCGAAGCGGATAGCCCTCTTTGAACGCCGCCTCATCGACTTGGATTATCTTTACTCCCGCGTTTTGCAAGTCATTGATTTCATCGGCGATTCCTAGTGCGATTTGCTTACACACGGCTTCGCGGCTCAAGTCATCGCGCACAAAGCTCCAATTTAGGATTGTAACGGGTCCTGTTAGCATTCCTTTCATTATCTTTTTTGTAAGGCTTTGGGCATAAGTTATCCACTCCACAGTCATAGCCTTTGGACGCGCCACATCGCCATAGATGATAGGCGGCTTCACACAGCGCGAACCATAGCTTTGCACCCACGCATTTTTGGAGAATACAAAGCCCTCCATTTGCTCGCCGAAATATTCCACCATATCGTTGCGCTCTGGTTCGCCGTGCACAAGCACATCTAGCCCTACTTCCTCTTGGAATCGCACACAATCGATAATGTAGTCCTTTATGCCCTTTTCATAATCGCTTTGGCTAATCTCGCCTTTTTTGTATCCTAGTCGCAAAGCGCGTAGTTCGGGCGTTTGAGGAAATGAACCAATAGTCGTGGTGGCTAAATCAGGGTAGCCTAGCACTTCGCGCTGAATCTTTATGCGCTCTTTAAATTGCGAATCGCGCTCTTTTTTGGCGACTTTTTCCACGCGCTCACGGATTTTGGGATTATTTGTCTTAGTGGATTTTGCGCGGGAGAGATTTGCTTCTTTGTTTTGCTCCCACGCGCCTTTTATCTCGCTAGTTATTCCATTTCTAAAGGCTTCATTAAGCAAAGTGATTTCGCCGATTTTCTCACTCGCAAAGCTAAGCCACGATAAAATCTCGCTTGGAATCTTGCCACTTTCTTCGCCCTCTTTGCTAAAAGGCGTGTGAAGTAATGAGCAAGAGCTAGACACGACAACGCGCTCTTTTGGCACGATTTTGGCGATTTGCTCCAAAAGGGCGAGTTTGGATTCAAGATTTGCCACCCAGATATTGCGCCCATCGATTACGCCAGCAAAAAGCACTTTGTCGCTTTTGGCGATTGCTTTTAGCGAGTCAAAGTTTTTAGCACCTGTGAGAAAATCTAGCCCGATTCCATAGATTTTGGTATCTAACAAAATTTCGGTTAGCTCCTTGCTATGCTCAAAAAATGTGCTTACAATCGCGGTAATGCCTTTCTCCGTGATAGAATCATAAATGCACTTTATGGCACTTCCGCCTTTGGAGCACTCTAGCCCGAATATCCCCGCATCAAATCCGCGCACAAATATTGGCTCACTAAATTCAATGATGACTTCATTTCCACCGCTTTTTAGCGTGGCTAGCTCATCGATTAAGTCCAAATATGCGGATTTTACTTTCTTAAACACTTCGGCAGGCTCGCCCTTTTGGATTTTACTAAGTGCAAAAAATGTAAAAAGCCCTATGAGATTGATTTTTGGCTTGTGCCCTAGTGCCACAGCCTCCTTATACTGCGCGATTATGCCACTTGCATCGGCGTTATAGCTATCATCGATGCTTAGCTCTGGCACGACATAGTGATAGTTTGTGTTAAACCACTTTGTCATCTCGCACGCCACGCCGTTTTTATGCCCTCGCGCTAGGGCGAAATAGCCCTCCAAGCCTTTTAAATTCTGAAATCTAGCAGGTTTTGCGCCAAGCGCGTAGGCTAAATCAAGCACATTGTCATAGAAACTAAAATCATTGACGCACACAAAATCTAGTCCTTTTGCACTGCCTGTGCTATTTGCGCCGTTTGTTTGCACGCCCCCAGCTTGTAAATTCCAATGTTTCGCACGCAATTCTTTTGCCGTGCTTTGCAATTCTGCCTCACTTGCTTTGCCACTCCAATACGCCTCTAATACCTTTTTTAACTCTCTATTTTGCCCAATTCGTGGGAATCCCAAAATGTTAGTTTGCGGTGTTTTACTCATTTATCGAATCCTTAAAAATTTAATATTAAAAAGGCGGAATTTTACAATATCATATTGTATTTGTCAATATTTTGCATTACAATTCAAGCAAAAATTGATTTATCGTCCCAAATAGCACGGTAGATTCTAGCTATCTATCTCATACACCACATTTACGCGCACTTTTTTGCTTCGCTCTATCTTTGGAAACTGCCCGACACTGCGCTTTATAGTCTTAATCGCGTCATCATTTAGTAGGCTATGTCGCCCAGCAATCACGCGTATTCCCACCACTTCGCCACTTGATAGTAAGATAAATTCCATTTTAACTCTATCTTGCAATTTCAGCGCACGGGCGATTTTTGGGTAGTGGCGATTTTTGTTGATAATATCTAAAATTGTCGCATAAAGCGCATCGCCAGTGCCTAAAATCTCTACTTTTGCCCCCAGATTCGCACTCGCACCCATTGTCGAATCTAAATCGCTATCCACACTCTCAGCGACTTCCTGCATTTCTTCCTCTTTCATTTGCTTTTCAGCGGGGACAAAGGACTTTTTATGCTTTCTATGATGATGGCGGTGCTTTTTATGCATCTTTTTTGATTTTCGGCTATCGATTGCCTCACCACTGATATTTTCTAGGCTTAGGCTTAAGGCTTGGCTAGACATTGAGTTGATATGTTCTATGCGCCTAAAATCCACCACCAAAAACGCAAATAAACTGCTATGCAATACAAATGACGCTATAAATCCAATCTTTAGCGGTGATACGCTACTTAGTTTGTGCTTTAATGACAAATTTTTCGTGCCTCCTTTCTTTTAATATGTCTAAAATGTCGATAAACGCTTGGAATTTCGCATCTTTATCGCTCACTAGCTCTATCAAAGTATTAGATTCGACTGCTCCTATGCGCGATTTTGCCTCATCAATGGTTATTTCCACTTCATCGATATAGATTTTGCTGTCCTTATCAAGCATAATGCTTAGCTTTTTCTCGTCCTTGAGATTTTCTGCGGACTCAGATTCGGGGACTTTGATTTTGATATGCCCTTGCGAGATAAAAGTCGCCACGCTTAGCACAATCGCAAGTAGCACTAGCATAATGTCAATAAATGGGACGATATTTAGCCCGTCTCTGCGCGGTAGTCTCATTATCTAGCCTTTGTGCTGCGCTTTAAAGCGATTGCTTAAAATATCTACTTTGCGCAAAAACGCATTATAAATAATAAGCGTGGGAATCGCCACCAAAAGCCCCAGCGCAGTGGCTTTTAGTGCCAAAGAAAGCCCCACCATAATGTCTTTGACATTCATATCACCACTCATTCCCATATCATAAAAGGTTATCATAATGCCCACAACCGTGCCTAAAAGCCCGATATACGGGGCATTTGAGTAGATGATATAAAGCGCGGTTAAATTTTTGGTAATCGCTTCCTCAAAATCATCTAATCGCGCATAGTCCGCAAATCTAAGCCGTTTATAAAAAATCACGCGCTCTATACTAAACCACACGACTAAAAAGCTCATAAATCCCAAAATCGCAAAGATTGCCAAATCCACATATTGCTTTAAAAGCTCCATTTTTATGCCTTTTTATGAGATAAATTTTTAAATATTTTAATCGAAATTTTAGTGTGCGAATCATTAAAGCAAACTTAATCTTAAGAATTGTTTTTAGTTATGGTGAAAAATCGATAATAAAATTTTAAGATTTTATGCTAGAATCCGCGCGAAATTTTTATCAAGGGGGCTTACAATGCAAGGGAATGTCAAAATCGTTATGGGGGGGGGGGGATTTTACTTTTTGTAATTTTATCGAATCTAAAGGCGGTTGAATTATCCACCATTTGCCCCTTATCACTACCAAGAGCGTGTGAAATAACCACAAATTATAATGAGATTATCAATAATAATGGCGATTATACTACGGCTGAGATACAGATAAAGGCGCAAATCGGCACTTTTACTAACTATGGCACTATAAGAGTTACAAGCACAAATCAACAAACATTTAGTATTGAAGATAATGGCTATGTCAATCATTTTATTAACTATGGCACTTTTGCTAATCTAAACAAAATGGGGCTTTGGATTAGTTGGAAAGGCAGTGGTGTAAGCAATGTTACAAACTACGGCATTATGGGTTCTGTTAATACACAAGTTGCAGCTACCACACTTACGCTAAATAATCTCGGGCTTATGGGAGCAAACTACGCTCATATTGGCGCAACAAATGGTGGTAAAGTTTTAATCCAAAATTATATGGTGAGAATCAACGAAACAGCTTCAACATTTAATGGTTTTAGCACACTTGGTGGCAACTACAATAATTTCTCACACCTTGTAATAAATGCTCAGGGTAATAGTAGCATTACATTTAAGGACGGCGATTCAAAAATCATTTTAGACTTTAGCAATGGATTTGAACTTGGCGAAAAATACTTAATAAGCAAAGTCGCCGTTAATCAAACTGGTGCTACTCCCGCTTTAGGCGTTGATTTTTCTAGGCTTGTGCCATATAGCGATATTTATTATTTAACACAAAATGGCGAAAATTTTATTGTGAATCTTAAAACAGAAAGTAGCACAATCGGCAATCTCTACAAATCCAATATCCGCACAATGAATAATTTTTACACTATGAGTAATTCAATGATTTATCCGCATAAATATAGTGCGAAACGAACTACAAATAAAAGGCGTGTGATTCGTAGGGTAAAGAAAACAGCGAATCTATTTAATGATTCTATTGAATCGCCCATTATTCGTCATTCTGAGCTTTCGTTAGAAAGCGAAGAATCTATGAATCTTCATAAAGGATTAGATTTATTTGCTTTGGATTCTTCGGCGACTTTGTCGCCTCAGAATGACGGAGAGAGTGCGCCTTTCGTGTCATTGCGAGAATCTGCGTTAGTAGATTCGTGGCAATCCATTTTAGAATCATTAGAATCAAACGAATCCTTTGCATATAAAAACAATTCAAGCGATTCCACGAATCAAAGTAGAAATCAAACCACAAATCGCCGTAAAATCACCACAAATCGCACTTTATCAAATCAAAGCGATAAATATTATTTTATCCTAACACCTTTTGTGAATCATAATCTTTTCTTTGAATCTGGGCGTTATAATCTAAGCGGATTAGAATATGGATTTCTAACTGCCTTTAGTGGGAAAATCACACCTAGTAATGCGTTAGGAGCGCATTTTATGATGAGCTATGGAAGTTTGGGGGATTTAAATGATAAAAACTTTAGCATTACAAATCTTAATCTAAATATAGGGCTAAATTATAAATTTGATATGATTTGGGATTCGTATTTGAAGGCTAGGGGAGATTTCTTTTATTTTCTAAATCAAGTTAAAACGCTTACCATATTTGAAGCAATTAAACCAAATAATTGGGGCTTTGGTGTAAGCGTGGCTTATGGAAAAGATTTTAATTTTGGTAGTGGTGGAATGCTAGGTGTAGAGCTAGGGATTGATTATAAAGCATTGCAATCAAGCAATATTGCTTTACAAAATAGTGCCGATAAAAGTGTGAGTGAAATTTATAAACAATCGCTTTATAATCTTATCTATGTGGATTTGGGATTAAACTATGCTAAATATTTTAATACAAGTGTGGGACTATGGGGATTAAATGCAAATATAGGCATAAAAGGCAATGTGAGTGCAAATAAACTAGCTAAATCTCAAATCCGTCTAAATGCGCTAAATCGAAGTGTAGATATGACACTAGATAATGATAAATTTTTAGGCTACGCAAATCTAAGTGGTAGCTATGTGCTAAATGCTAAAGATTTTAATATGGAATTTAGCTTAGCTTATTATGGTAACTATGGGGATAGGGTAGTAAGTAATGGGGGAGGGGTTGAGTGGAGAGTGAGGTGGTAAGCCCAAAATTTTAAGCCAAGATTCGCCATAATGTTGCAAAATTTTATTAAATCAACGGAGGAAATTATGAGCGATTCGGCGAAAAAAGTTTTAGTGCCAATATTGCAAGGATTTGAGGAAATCGAGCTAGTTAGTATCGTGGATATTTTGCGCCGAGCTGGGCTTAGCGTGGCTTTGGCTGGGCGCGATGAATATGTGAGCGGAGCGCATAATATTACGCTTCAAAGCGAGTGCAAATTAGATTCGCTAAACACAAGCGAATTTAGTGCAATCGCCCTTGCTGGTGGCTATGAGGGTATGCAAAATCTATGCAAAGATAGTTTTGTGATTAAAACATTGCAGGATTTAAATGCGCGTGGTAAGCTAGTGGCGGCGATTTGCGCATCGCCTATCGTGCTAGGCAAGGCGGGTGTGCTAAAAAATAAATTTTCGTGCTATCCAAGCTGTGAGGATTCAATCACTTCGAGTGCCAAATATTGCGCGGAAAAAGTGGTGGTTGATGAAAATATCATTACGGCAAATGGACCCGCAAGTGCGCCTCTTTTTGCCCTAGCAATCGTGGAATATTTGCTTGGGCGTAACAAACGCGATGAAGTGGCAAAAGAGTTGCTATTAGATTAGAAATAAAGGTATTTTTACATAAAAATAGGCGTATTTTGTGATAAAATGTCACCTTTGATTTTTTGTAAAAACACAAATGAATCGTCAATGTGAGCAACTTTGCACTAAGCAAAAAAATCAATGGGTTGCTAAGTCGTCATTGCAATATGGAGCAATGTGACAAAAGCAATCCAAAATAAATTTAACAAAAGGACACAATAAAAATGCTCTTCTCCTCTTTCACATTCATCTTTGTATTTTTGCCTATTGTGTGGGCAGTATTTCACTTGCTTAAACGCGCGAGATTTAAAGCACACTACAAGAGCGCAAAAATCTTTTTGATTTTATCAAGTCTATTTTTC
>JBNMKJ010000018.1:0-42889 GCA_050874285.1 Helicobacteraceae bacterium
AACTAACGACAAGGGCAAATCTAAAGGCTCTTACGCAGACTATGCAAGTGCGATGATAGACATTGCCGAAAATCCTAAGCTAAATCAAGTGCGCGTAGGCGTAATCGGGCTATAAAACAAATGCGATTCGCACGAATCTAAAGCAAATCTGCTTAGATTCAAAGCGAATCGCGCCAAGATTCAAACAACGAATCGCACAAAAAGGGCAGGGGCGTTTGCGCGAAGCCTTTTTGTAGTCAAAGACATTAAAAAAGGCGAGATTTTAAGCAAGAAAAATATTCGCGCGATTCGCCCAAATGTGGGGCTAGAGCCACGATTTTTAAAAGAGATTTTGGGAAAAAAGGCAAAACGCGACTTGCCATTTGGAAAACCGCTAGAATGGGAGGATTTTTAAGGGTAAGCGCGTTGTTTGATATTTTTGCTAGATTCGCGTGAAATCTAGCCAAAGATTCGCTTTTGCAAAGGCAATAATGCGAATCGCCAAAGATTTTAAACGCTTTACACGCGCATTTTTAACAGCACCTACTCACGCCACCGCCATATCGCGCCTCTAATGCCTCTTTGAAAAATTCACGGCGCGATAAAATCGGTCGCTCGGGGTGCTTTGTGCGCATATGCTCGACATATTTGTCGTAGCTTCGCATACCCACGAGCAAACTTACAAACCTATCGCTTCGCTCATAGAGTTTGCAAAGCCTTTGAAATAGGCTCGGTTTGCTATGCTGATTTGCTACCACGGGCAAGGTATTTGCCCGTTTTGCTATGCTTGTATCCATTATGCTAACTCGTAATCTTTCGCTTTTTTATATGGCTCTTCTTTGAGTGGGAATGCGTCCGCTTTGCCTTGCAAACTTAGATAACAAATCTTAATACATTCAAAAAGCACCACAAACACCACAATCATAAAGAATCCGCAAAGCACCGCATCAAGGATATTGTTTGAAATAATCGTGCTAGCCTTTGCCGCTAGGGCTTCGTTGCCGTCTGCTAGGGCTTGAGATTTTGTTGCCATCCATTTTTGCGCAGTGGCTATGTGGCTAACGGCATCGTGGATTCTCTCGCCATTCATAGGTAGCAATTTTTGGAAACTCGCATATAGCGTGGTTAAAAGCACCCAAAACGCAGGAATAATCGTAACCCAGCTGTATTTTGCCTTGCCCATTTTGAAAAGCACCACAGTGCCAAGCAAAAGCGCGATTCCAGCAAGCATTTGATTTGCTGCGCCAAAAAGGGGCCAGAGCGTAAAGATTCCGCCAAGTGGGTCGATTGTGCCTTGATATAGCAAATAGCCCCAGCCACACACGCAAATAAAACTCGCCACCGTTCCCCAAACCCACGATTTTGTATCCGCCATAGGTTTGTAAATATTGCCTAAAATGTCTTGGATTAGGAATCGTCCTGTCCTTGTCCCCGCATCAACGGCTGTCAAAATAAACAACGCTTCAAACAAAATCGCAAAGTGATACCAAAACGCCATAGCTTCCTGTCCGCCGATGATTTTATGTAAAATCAGTGTTAGCCCGATAGCAAATGTAGGCGCACCGCCTGTGCGTGAAATGATAGTTTGTTCGCCAATATCACTTGCCGTTTTGCTTAAAATATCAGGCGTAATGGTGAATCCTACGAATCCACCTCTCTCTAAAATGCCAGAGACGCTTTGAGAGACAGTGTCAAGATTCGCGCCCACCGCACCAGTAGCCGCAGGGTCAAGCGATGCCAAAGGCACATTTATTGCAAAATAAACGCCCGGCTCTAAAATACAAGCCGCGATTAACGCCATAATGCCTACAAGTGATTCCATAAGCATTGAGCCATAGCCCACAGGACGCGCGTGTGATTCTTTTTCAATCATTTTTGGGCTTGTCCCGCTAGAAATCAGCGCGTGAAATCCGCTTATTGCCCCACACGCGATTGTTATAAAAAGAAAAGGAAACATAGAACCCGCAAATACCGGTCCCGTGCCGTCTATAAAATCTGTAACTTTTGGAATCGAAAGCTCAGGATTTACGATTAGAATCCCAGCTGCCATAATCACAATGACGCCGATTTTCAAAAATGTGCTTAAATAGTCGCGTGGCGCGAGAAGTAGCCACACAGGAAGCACAGAGGCGATGAATCCATACGCGATTACGATGATTGCCAAAGTTTGTTTGCTAAGCATAAATGCGCTATGCCAAGCGTGAGAAGGGTCAGCGACTGCGTGTCCGTAGTATAGTGCCAAAATCAGCAACGCAAAGCCAATCACACTCGCCTCGCCCACGCGTCCCGGACGAATGAATCGCATATAAACGCCCATAAACACAGCAATAGGAATAGTCATCGCAATGGTAAATAGTCCCCAAGGCGAATCAGCCAAAGCATTTACCACAACCATCGCAAGAATCGCCACGATGATAAACATAATAAATAGGATTCCAATCATTGCGATTCGCCCTGTGATAGTGCCCATCTCATCTTTTATCATTTCGCCTAAAGAGCGTCCATTGCGCCTCATTGAGATAAATAGCACTGTGAAGTCGTGTACCGCACCAGCTAACACAACGCCCACTAGCAACCAAAGCATACTAGGCAAATAACCCATTTGCGCCGCTAGAATCGGTCCTACAAGCGGTCCAGCCCCAGCAATCGCCGCAAAGTGATGCCCAAAAAGCACCGCTTTATGCGTAGGCACAAAGTCCTTGCCGTCATTGTTTATGACAGCGGGAGTGGCGCGATTGTCATCTAGCTCAAAGACTTTTTCCGCGATAAACTTGCTATAAAAGCGATAGCCTATCAAATAAAAGCACACCGAAGCCACGACAAGCCACGCCGCGCTGATAGTCTCGCCATTATTTAACGCCAAAACGCCAAAGCACCACGCCGCCATAACAGCGACTAAGCCCCAGCCTACATTTGATATAAACTTACTCATTCGTAATCTCCTAAAAAATATGTGTTTGTAAAAACGCAAAAGTGTAGCATTGCCAAACTTAAAGTATCAAAAAAATGTTAATTTAATTTTATTGATATTTGTCGTGTAGAGCTGATTTGTAGGCACAAAATCACTTGGAATCAAAAAATTATTAAGAGAATTATCGTAACAAATTTGTGGCAATCCAAAACCAAAATTCGCTAGAATCTGCGTTTTTGGATTCCAAACGATTTCAAAATAATTTCACGCAAAAAGGCTTTACTATGCAAAATCAAAATCCCACTCAGTGGCTCTCACTTCGCGCTTCTGCGGGTAGTGGCAAGACATTTGCGCTCACTTCGCGCTATATTTACCTGCTATTTTGTGGCGCAAGGGCGAGTGAAATCCTTTGCATTACATTTACAAACAAAGCTAGAAATGAAATGATGGAGCGAATCACACACACTTTGGCGAGTTTGGCGCAGGATTTGGGCGATTCACCCACGAATCCTTATGCCAAAGATTTAGTTGCTAAAGGCATTTCGCAAAAAGCGATTCGCACCCAAAGCAAAGCGATTTATGAGAATTTTATCGCGTCAAACAACCACATTATGACTTTTGATGCGTTTTTCAATATGGTGGTGAAAAAGTTTAGCTTTTACGCGGGGATTTTGAGCGATTATGAGGTGAGCGCGAGTTTTGATGTGAGTGGCGAGGCGTTTAGAGACGCGCTAGATTCGCTTGAGAGCAGGGACTTTAAAAGGCTAGTGCGATTTTGCGTGGCAAATGACTTAAAGGCGCACAATCTGCGTTTAATGATTCAGCGCATAAATGCAAAAAAAGCGCGTATTTCGCCCCTAAAGCCAAATCCAAATTTTAAAAGCGAGGTTATTGCTGAGTTTGAATCGTTGCGTGAGTTTATGCTAAAGATGACGGAGGGCAAAAAAGGCGTTAGCCACCTGCGAAATCGCTTTTTAAAGGAAGTGGATTCGGCGGATTTGGGAGCGATTTTAGATAATCTAAATCTTACGGAATCTATGCAAAATACGCTCGAATCGCTAGATTTTGATAAAAATTTTTATAAATCCAAACTCCAAAACATAAAGTCGCTTTTTAAAAATCACTATGATTGTGTGGAAAGTGAGATTTTAGAGCAAATTTATAGTATTTTTGATATTTATGAAAAGCGCAAAAATTCGCTTTTAAAGTCAAAAAATAAGCTAAATTTCGATGATATTTCTAATATCTGCTATGATTTGCTAAATCACAATATCGATAGAAATTTCTTTTATTTTCGGCTAGATTCTAAAATCAATCATATTTTAATCGATGAATTTCAAGATACGAATCTGCGACAATATGAGATTTTAAAGCCACTCATCGATGAAATCAAAAGTGGCGAGGGGCGAATCGGCAATCGTTCGCTATTTTTCGTGGGCGATGAAAAACAAGCGATTTATGGCTTTCGCGGGTGCGATAGTCGCATTTTTCGCTTTATCAGCGATGAGCTAAATCTAAGTAGCGAATCTCTGCCAAAAAATTTTCGTAGTAGCACAAATATCGTGGGATTCGTTAATAGCGCGTTTGCCCCGCATTTTAAGGACTTTGTGCCACAAGAGGCAAATAGCACTAAAAGCGGATTCGTGGCGGTGGTAGAAAAAGCGGTAGAGAAAGAAAAAGATGAGATTTTTGCCACGCTAAGGGCGCGAATCCAAACTCTGCTAGATAATCACAAAAGCGACATTGCCGTCCTTACGCGCAAAACTAGCACCGCTAAGGAAATCTATGAGTTTCTAAGGGCGGAATTTCCGCAGGTGAAAATTAGCGTAGAGGGCGAAAGTAGCACAAATAAGGACTTTTTAATTATCCTAAATGGTTTGCGATTCATCGCCACAAATAATATTTTTTATCTAAAAAACTGCCAAAAATTAAATGGCGAATCTTTTGCCTTAAGCGACAAAGCCACAAATCTGCAAATCAAAAAAGACGCGTTGCCCAGCCAAATCGTGCATTTTCTTATAAAGCATTTTGGGCTTTATGGCAAGGTGGCATTGCAGATTTTAGAGGCGAGTGCGGACTTTGATGAGGTGGATTTGTTTGTGGAGTTTTTGCAAGGCGCGGAAATCAAGTCTAGTAGCGATTCAAAAAGTGCCATTCAGATTATGACAATTCATAAATCCAAAGGCTTGGAATTTGGCGATGTGATTGTGTGCGAATACGGCGGAGGTGCGCACGGCGGGGATATTTTTTACGCGCCAGATTTTAAGGGCGATAAACTTTATTATATGGGAAACTCGGCTTTTCGCACTCGCAGGGCGTTTGCCGATGAAGGCTTTGCAAAGATTGTGGAGGCAAAACTTGCGCAGGATAAAATCGATGCGCTAAATTTGCTGTATGTCGCCTTTACCCGCGCAAAAGAGAGCCTTTTTATCATAAAGCCAAGTAAGATTCGCGGTGGAGATTCGCTAAGATTGGGGCTTTTGGATTTGGCGGAAATGCAAGTGGGCGAGGATATTATGGGCGAAGTGGGCGAATCTATCGAATCTCAAAACGCCGAAATACCCAAACAGGTGGATTTTGGAAAGCAGGGCGAATTTGTGAGCGAAGATTTGAAAAGCTACACCACAAAGTCCAAGCTAAAGGGTTTGGCGTTGCATAAGGCAATGGAATTGCGCCTAGCGTATAGGACGCCAAAGGCTGATATAGAGGCGATTTTGCGGAATCGCTATGGGGTTATGCTAGATTCGCGCGAAATTCAAGCCACTATGCAAAATATGGAAAATATCTTGCAAAATGCGGTGTTGTGTGAAATTTTGGCGAACGCAAATGCGGTGCGCTGTGAAGTGGCATATATCGCAAATGGCTTAAAGCGCATTGATTGCCTTGTGGAGAGTGGCGAAAATGCCGTGATTTTGGACTACAAAAGCAGTGATTTGGATTTGGAGGGCAAAAAGGCGCAGGTGGAGGAATATATGCGCTACGCAAGGCAGCACTTTAAGCGCGTGGAGGGGTATTTATGCTTTGCAAATGGGGAGATTATGAGGGTGTAGAATTGCAAAAAGGCGATATAATTTTGTTGCGAGAATCGGGGGTGAGAAATGAGAGATGAAGTTATGAAAGACGAAGCAAAGACACGGATAGATATTGACACGATGTTGCAAGAGTGCGGGTTTCTCTTGCAGGATAAAGCCGAGTTTAATCGCTTTGCCAAAGCGCAAGGACAGGACATTTCAGGCGTTGCCGTGCGCGAATTTCCTATGAATGACAAAAGCGAGGCGGACTACTTGCTTTTTATTGAGGGCAAAGCCTGTGGCGTCATCGAGGCGAAAAAAGAGGGCGCGACTTTGAGTGGCACTCACGCGCAGGGCAGACACTACGCCACGCACTTGCCTAGTGGTTTAAAAGCGTGGGCAAATCCCTTGCCTTTCATCTATGAGAGCAATGCAAGTGAGATTTATTTCACCGATTTGCGTGAGCCAAGCCCTCGCGCTAGGCGCGTTTTTGCCTTTCACACGCCAAAAGATTTGCTTGATAAGTTGCATTCTACGCCACTGCGTACAAATCTCACCACACTTCCCGCCACGCATTTAGATAGCACAAATCTGCGCCCTTGTCAGTTTGAGGCGATTACCGCGCTTGAATCCTCCCTAGCTAAAGGCAAACCCCGCGCGCTTATTCAAATGGCGACAGGTGCTGGCAAAACTTTCACTGCGTGTAATTTCATCTACCGCCTTTTAGCACACGCAAAGGCAAAGCGTGTGCTATTTCTCGTGGATAGAAACAATCTCGGGCGACAAAGCAAAAAAGAGTTTGACAATTTCCGCCTCCCAAATGACAATCGCAAATTTAGCGAAATCTATATCACCACGCATTTGCAAAGCAATCATATTGACAACGATTCAAAGCTAGTGATTACCACCATTCAGCGACTTTACTCACTGCTAAAAGGCGAGGCGGAGTTTGACAGCAAAAACGAGGAGTTTTCCGCCTTTGATAGCGAGATAGCAAAAAGCACCCCGCCAAAAGAGCTAAAATATAATCCAAAATTTCCTATCGACTTTTTTGACTTTATCATCGTAGATGAGTGCCACCGAAGCATTTATGGCGAGTGGCGACAGGTGCTAGAATACTTTGATTCCTTTATCATCGGGCTTAGTGCCACGCCTAGCAAACACACGCTAGGATTTTTCCACCAAAATATGGTAAGTGAGTATGCGCTAGAGCGTTCTATCGCGGACGGCGTGAATGTGGGCTTTGAGATTTTCCGTATAAAAACGCGTGTGAGCGAGGACGGAGGGCTTATTGAGCGTGGATTTAGTGTGCCTGTGCGTGATAAACGCACTAGAAAGGAGATTTATCAAAGTTTTGATGAGGACAAGTCCTATCAAAAAAGCGACTTAGATAGAATCGTTCTCAATCCAAACCAAATCCGCACGATTTTAGAATGCTACAAAGAGTCCGTTTTTACCCAGCTTTTCCCCGAACGCGCCGAGCAAAATAAGCAAATAGAGCAAATCCAGCAAAACAGCACAAGCCCCGATAAAAACCACGCCACAAGCCAAGATTCCACGCAAAACTTTATCCCCAAAACCCTCATTTTTGCCAAAGATGATAACCACGCCGAAGAAATTGTCCGCATAGCACGGGAAGTTTTCCACGCGGATAATGATTTTTGCCAAAAAATCACTTACAACATAAGCAAACAAAGCCCCGAAGAGCTAATCTCTGCCTTTCGCAATAACGCGAGATTTCGCATAGCCGTAACGGTGGATATGATAGCCACAGGCACGGACATAAAGCCCCTAGAAGTGCTTATCTTTATGCGCGATGTCAAGTCCAAGCTCTACTATGAGCAAATGCTAGGGCGAGGTGTGCGCACGATTCCAAGCGATGATTTAAAAGCACTTACGCCAAATGCGAGTGCCAAAAGGCATTTTTTCGTAATCGATGCGGTGGGCGTAACAGAAAGCCTTAAAACCATATCCGCGCCCTTAGAGCGCAAAAAGGGCGTTAGCTTTAAAAAACTGCTAGATAATGTCGCAATGGGCGCAAATGACGAGGACACCATATCAAGCCTAGCAAGTCGCCTAGCCAAACTCGCCCTAAACGCTACGGCAAAAGATGAGAACAATATCCGCGCTTATAGCGGTGGCAAGGATTTGAGCGATTTAGCAAACGCGCTTTTGCTAAGCATAGATGGCGATTTTTGCGAGGGCAAAGATAAGGCGCAGATAGAGAGTGTGCGAGATGAGGCACTGCGCCCATTTTGTGAGCCGATTTTGCGCCAAAGTCTGCTTGATATGCAAAGCAAAAGTGAGATTATCATCGATACCCAAACGCCAGATGAGGTAATAAGTGGCGAAACAAGCACGACAAACGCCCACAAACGCATTCAAGATTTTAAAGATTTTATTCAGTCAAATAAAGACGAAATCGAGGCGTTGCATATCATCTATACCCAGAGCTACGCCACTTCGCGCCTCACCCGCACGCTCATAAACGAGCTATACGACAAGCTAAAATTCTCAGGGCTAACTATCCCAAATCTTTGGAGTGCCTACGCGCTCACGCGCAACACCGCACAAAATGAGCCCGTAAAGCCTTTGAGGGGCGAATCTACCACGCAAAAGCTCACAAACCTTATCCAGCTCGTGCGATTCGAGCTAGACTTTGATAAAGAATTGCGTGATTTTGGGGGCGTGGCAAACTCGCGCTTTGAGCTATTCAAAGGGTGGCAAATCAAAAGAGGTATAGAGCTTAGCCCCGCCCAGCTAGATTTTTTAACGCGCATAAAAGACTATATCATCACAAACGCCTATCTAGCCCACGATGACTTGCAAGGGCTAAATGACGCTTATGGCGATACAAATGGAATCTTTGTCGCAAAGGCACTCTTTGGGGAGCGATTCGGCGCGTTACTAGATGAGCTAAACTTAGCCCTTATCGGCGGAGTAAGCGCAATGAGAGCGAGTTAGGGGCGATTCATAAGTGGGCTAGATTTTGCTTGATAATAGACAAATTTTGTAACAACGCTTGATAGATTTTGACGATATTGCGTGAAAATCTAATAAAAAATTTGTTACAATCACGCCCAAAGGACAAAAAAAGGAGAGACTATGAAAGCAATAGAAGTGGCAAGATATTTCATTGCCCTAAACGACAAAGAATGCCAAGATGAAAAAAGCGACTTATCAAAGCTAAAAATCCAAAAGTTACTTTATTACGCGCAAGGCTATTATTTGGCACTTTATAATAAGCCTTTGTTTGATGAGAAAATTTTAGCGTGGCAACACGGACCCGTTGTCAAAGAAGTCTATAAAGGCTTTGAAACTAATGACAATTTTATCCCAACAGAAACATACAAAATGAATGATGATGAGATAAAAAAGCTAGGCAAAAAAGAAAAAGAACTCATTGAAGATGTCTTTCAGCTTATGGGGCAGTATTCGGCGTGGAGATTGCGCGATAAAACACACCAAGAGGACCCTTGGAGAGATAACTATAAAGAGGGCAAAAAAAGCACAGAGATTCCACAAAGCGATATGAAAAAGTATTTCAAGCAGTATGTGAAAGATGAAGCATAAAAAGAGCATTCAAGCCCCAAAGCACGAGCAAGAATACCAAAGCAAAAGGCTTGAAAGGGCAGATGATAGAAAATGTCTCATATCGTTTGAAAAGATTTTGGACAACAAACATTATGGCTTATGCTTAGATAAAAAACATTCATTTTACAAAGACCAAAATGCCAAAAAATACAATACCGCTTTAATCAAATTATTTTGTTTTTTATGCGAAAGGACTTGGGAGGAAATTCGCAGTATTCCAAAGGATAGAGAATACGGACACGAAAATTTTTCTATAAATGCCATAAAGATTCAAGCCGTAAAAAGCTATTTTGTAGGGCTTGGTAAAAATACTTTTGATACTTTCCGCTTTGGCTCTCAAAAATTTCGCGCTTGTGGATTTAGACAAACGCATATTTTTTATGTAGTTTGTATAGATTATGATTTCTCACTTTATAATCACGGAAGCTAAATGCAAAGTAGTGATTTCCCTAACCTCCCGCGCTCGTGGCAAGTTAAAACACTTGGCGAAGTATTTTTAATTGAGCGTGGAGGTTCTCCACGCCCTATAAAGCAATTTTTGACAAATGACAAAAACGGCATAAATTGGATAAAAATTGGCGATACCAAAAATGTCTCAAAATATATTTATTCAACCGCTGAAAAAATCAAGCCAGAGGGCAAAAAGCATTCAAGGTTTGTTGAAATTGGGGATTTGATTTTATCAAACTCTATGAGTTTTGGGCGACCTTACATTATGAAAACGACAGGTTGTATCCACGATGGTTGGGTTGTTTTTAGAAATACTAAAAAGTTGATTGATGAGGAATATGCTTATTATGTCTTAACTTCAAGTCAAATCTATGTCGAATTTTCAAAGTTAGCAACAGGTTCGACTGTTAAAAATTTAAGCATTGATAGGGTTAGGCAAGTTGCTATCCCCATTCCGCCATTAGAGATTCAAAGGCGCATTGTTAAAAGGCTTGATGAGGCGTTTTCTCGAATCGAGAGTGGCACAAAGCACCTACAATCCGCCAAAGACAATCTCGCCAAGTATAAGCAAAGTCTGCTAAAATCCGCATTCAACGGCACACTTACGAACGAATCCGCCACGCCGTCATTGCGAGGGAGCAACGCGACCGAAGCAATCCATACAAAAGAAATAGATTGCCACGAATCTGCTAACGCAGATTCTCGCAATGACGATAAGGATTTGCTCAATGGCAAATCCGCGAATCTCCCACAAGGCTGGACAATTAAAACACTTGGCGAAGTTTTATCAAGCGATAAACACGCTATGAAAAAGGGGTCCCTTTGGAAGTTCTCTTAAAAAAGAATTTTTTGTAGATTCTGGAATCCGAGTTTTTGAGCAATACAATCCTATCAATCAAGATTCGGATTGGAAACGCTATTTTATTACGCAAGAAAAATTTAAAGAGTTAGAATCTTTTAAGGCTGGTGCTGGTGATTTGTTGATTAGTTGTTCTGGGACATTAGGCAAAATCCTTGAATTGCCACAAAATGTTGAAATGGGCATCATAAATCAAGCCTTGTTAAAAATACGGCTTGACAATACGCAAATTTTAAATAGCTATTTCGTGCATTTATTTAATTCGCCAAGTATGCAAAGAATTATTTTAGAAAATACGATTGGTTCGGCTATTCAAAACATTGCAAGTGTAAAAGTGCTAAAACAAATCAAAATCCCCATTCCACCACTAGAAACCCAAAAGCAAATCGTGGCGATTTTAGAGAGGCATTTCACTAGCGCGGATAAAGTAGGCGCGTATATAAACTCTTGCCTTACCAAAGCCAAGCAACTAAAATCAAGCCTACTCAAATCCGCCTTTGAGGGTGAATTGGCGTAAATATAAATTAGTGCGAATCTAGTTTTCTAATACAAATTTTGCTTTTTCCTCACGCAAAAATTTTACAACATCTATACATTCTATGCCTAGTTTTTCACATACATTTGGGATTTTTATTTGATTTTTTGCATTATTGCCACTTTTTGCTTCTTGTGTAACAATAATATAACTTTCTTGCAACGCTAGGGCGATTAGAAAATAATCAGCGTGTTTTGAAAAATTTGCGATTGCTTGTTGCGTGTATTTCATATCTATTAGTGTTATCGTAACTTTACTATAAGATTCCGGAGTTATGTTTTCTATGGGCAAAAAGAAATGATTGTCCTTTAGGTTTTGCCTAAAATTCTCAAGTCTCTCATCATCAGGTGTAAATTCATCATAAACTTGTATTATAGATTTTACATTGTCTAGTTTTGAAGCCTTGATTAGAAAGTCCCAAAATCCGGGGCAAATATCAATAGCATAATGCCTATTGGCAGATTCGATAAAAATATTTGTGTCAATTAAATATTTCTTCACTAGCGAATCCCTAGTTTTTCAGCTAATGTATTAAAAGATTTTACACTTTTTATATCAAGTAAATCCATAGCGTCTTTGTAGGTTTCATAGCCATTTAGTGTATCTATAATCACACTTTTAGCAAAGTTTTTACTATTTGCAGCAGTTATATTTGAATAGTAATCACCACCAGATTTCTTTTTAATTTTTGTGATACTTGCCAAGTATGTTTCTTTAAATTCTTGATATTCATCGTTATTGATAAGTTTGGTAAGCAATGCTTTTGTGGCTATTGCCAATGGGCTTGCGGTATCATTAAAATACGCAGAAATGTTCTTTATGTTATTTTCTAGGTTAATATTTTTATCCCATTGTCTTGTAAATTCATTTGTAGGCATAAGAATCTCACCTGCAATTTCATTGCACTGGTATTCCTCATTTGTGCAAAAATCATAAGAGCTTACGCCACTATGTTTAAGCAAAATATGAGCTAGTTCGTGTAGCAAAGTAAAAATTTTGCCATTTATACTTGAATCATTTGAGTTTATAAAAATAAGTGGTGCATATTCATCATAAATAGCATACCCTCTGCATTCTGTGATACTAATAGGTTTTTGTGTTTGATTTTGCGACATTCCGCTTTGTTGGACTATGATATTATTAGACTCTAGTGCTTGTTTTATGTGGGTAAATCTTTCGCTTTTTGATTTTTTTATGGCACTATCAAAGTCAATTAGGGTTTTTATTGCTTGGATAATATCATAGTTAGAATTTATCTCTTTGCCATTAAGGAATTTATCATAACCATTTCTTTTGAGATAATTTCTAAACCACTCTTGTTTCTTTTTACTTGCACCTATACAACTCTGCAGATTAAGCGAAAAATCCCTGCTATCTGCCCTAAAATCTGGCAAAGCATTTTCTATCTTTGGCAACTCTGGCAAAAATAGATAGGCAAAAGGGATATTTCTGCGATTTGCAAGTTTTATGAGTTTATCAGTGGCAATCTCAATAGAATCTATGGAATTACTTACAAAATCATTGAATTGCCTTATTTGCTTTGCGCTTTTAAAAACCTTAACAATCTCATCTTGTGAAAATGCTAGTTTTTGAATAGCGGCGATATGGTTGCTATGCAATATCATCAGCAATTCCCTTTATAATAAATCTTACGCCTTGATTGTAGTATTTTTTTGCTAAAATAACCATAAAAATATCCTATAAATCGACAAGGACAACACAATGAATCCACAAAACTTAATCTCAAAAGTCTGGGACTATGCAAATATATTGCGTGATAGTGGGGTTAGCTATACCGACTATGTCGCACAGCTTAGCTACCTGCTTTTCTTAAAAATGGAGAGTGAAATCGCAAGTGTGAATCCCAGCGCGGTGTCGGTGATACCGAAGCAATACCGCTGGGAAGTGCTAAAAAAGCTAGATGGCTTAGAGCTAGAAAACGCATATAGCAAGGCATTAACCGAGCTGTCCAAACAAGGCGGAATCGTGGGCACGATATACCAAAAAGCTCAAAACAAAATCAACGAACCCGCCAAACTCAAACGGCTAATAAGCCTAGTCGATGGCGAGACTTGGCTGGGACTAAGCGTGGATATAAAAGGCGCGATATATGAGGGACTTTTGGCGAAAAACGCCACTGAAACCAAAGCGGGAGCGGGGCAGTATTTCACCTCGCGTGTGCTGTGTGAGAGCATCGTGCGCCTTATGCGCCCTACGCCACAAATGAGTGTGTGCGACCCTGCGTGTGGGACGGGTGGCTTTCTACTTGCGGCTTATGCGTATATGAAAGCCCAAAGTAACGATAGCGAGGTGCTTCGCGCCCTGCGTGAGGATAAGCTCTATGGCAAGGATATAACGCCTCTTGTGGTGAGTCTGTGTGCGATGAATCTATTTCTACACGGGCTTGGCGTGGGATTTGGCAGTGGATTTGGTGCTAAATCAAGCGGGGCAAACTCTGAATCGGACGCAACAAAATCTGAATCTGACAAGCCCAAGCAAAAGCCCCAAAGAGCGTTAGTAAGCGAGGGCGATTCGCTATTAGAGCTAGGAAATGTGCGCTTTGATATGGTGCTGACAAATCCGCCCTTTGGCAAAAAGTCTAGCACAAAGATTATGGGCGAGGATGGGAGCGTGAAGCGGGAGAGTGAGACATACACGCGGGAGGATTTCATCGCCACTACGAGCAATAAGCAGCTAAACTTTTTGCAACACATTATGAGCCTACTCAAAGTGCGTGGCAAAGCCGCTGTGGTGTTACCTGATAATATGCTTTTCGAGGGTGGGGCGGGGGAGAAAATCCGCAAACGGCTTTTGGGCGAGTTTGATTTGCATACGATTTTGCGACTGCCTACGGGGATATTTTACGCGCAGGGGGTTAAGGCAAATGTGCTGTTTTTTGACAAATATGAGGCGTTAGCTAGTGGGAATCGCACACAAAAGGTGTGGGTGTATGACTTGCGCACGAATGTGAATCTAAGCCTTGTGAGTAATCCTTTGAGTGCGGAGCATTTGGCGGACTTTGAGCGGTGTTTTAACGCGGAGGATTTTGGTGGGCGCAAAGAAAGTGAGCGATTTCGCGCATTTAGCGTGGAGGAGATACTCGCGCGAGATAAGGTAAATTTAGATATTTTTTGGCTAAAAGATGAATCTTTGGGCGAGGTGGAATCCTTGCCAAGCCCACGCGAAATCGCCACATTGATAAGAGAGGATTTAGAATGTGCGATAAGGGAATTTGAGGGCGTGGGGGTTTAGAGTGAGTGGAATGAAAATGTGATTTTACTGCGTGAATCTACAATAAATTGAATTTTTGGCTTAAAGGCGACTTTTGCCACCTAAAAGCCAAAATAAGCCAAATAAAAAGCTACAACGAATTAAAACGCGCTTTTAGAGCCGTCTATCTTTTGTGTCGAATACCAGCGTTCGGTTACAATGTCATTTTCGTCAAATCCAATGTAAAACGCCTTAATCGTTGTGCTGACTTCTTTGTCCATAAATATCCCTGCGAGTGGATTGTAGCTGTTGTTTTTAGCGTTTGAGTGCATATACATTATCAAACTTGTGGTTTTGGGGTTTGATACTTTGTATTCCTCATTGTCGATTCGCCCGTGTAGTATGGCTGCATCGGTAGTGCCTTTGCCTATCATTGCCGCATTGATTTTACCAAAGCTCTTTGTAGGTTCGCCATACATTTCATAGACTTCTTTTTTCGTGGTTTTGCCTACGATGACGGAGCTTGTCAGCTCGACTTCGTTCTTTTGCCCGATGATTGCGTTGCCCATTGTTGTCCCTGCGCAACCCACGAATCCTACTGCCATTAACGCCGCTAGTGCCATTTGTGAAAATAACTTCATATTTTCTCCTTTTTAAATTAAAATGAGCCGTAATTGTAATTTCCCCCCCCCTTAAGATATTCTTAAATGATATAAAAAATTGCGAAATTTTATGTATTTGTGCGTGAAATGTAAGAAAATGTGCGCTGCAAGTGGATTTATAGATTCGTAAGATTTTGCTTACGAATTTAGAAAGCGTTTTTGCTAAATTTATGCTACAATTTTGCTTTTTTAATTTTAATTTCAAAGGAGCAACAATGGCAATTTTTAGAAAAGAAAAAGTTGGCAATCGCCGAATCTACTATCTTTTTGGCAAAAAGATACTCTCTTACACACGGGGGGGGGAATCGCAATTCCTTACTAGCGCGATTTAAAGCACTAGATGAAAAAATCTCCCGTATAGACGCAAAGACAGAAATCGCTTTTCAAAGCGCATTTTCACAACTTCACCGCCACCCCAAAACCTACTCGCAACTTGGCGCAGACTTAGTCGCTTATGCCCTGCATAATGGCAAAAAAGACGGATTTTATGTTGATATTGGCGCACATAATGGCATTGAGATTTCAAATACACTTTTATTTGAAAATCTCGGCTGGGAGGGCTTCTGCGTGGAGGCGAATCCTAAGACTTTTGAGGCATTGCAAAAGAATCGCAAATGTGATTGCTATAATTTAGCCGTGTTTTCCAAAAATTTAGGCAAAATGAAAATGGTGACTACGAGTGTATCCACGCTAGATAGCTTGGAGGTAAATCTCACGGCAAATCATCGCAAACGAATGCAATTTGAGTGCGGACGCGATGAGGAATTGCACTTTGTGGAGGTGCAAAGCGCGACATTTGGCGAGATTATGGCGCATTATCCGCGTGTTTCGCATATTGATTTTATGAGCCTTGACATTGAGGGTGGTGAGTTTGAGGTGCTAAAGGGCATTGATTTTGACAAATACACATTTTCGCTAATGGCAATCGAGCATAATAATGTGAGCGAATCGATAAAAAATATCACAAAATTGCTTGAATCAAAGGGCTACAAAATACTCTTTTTCAATGCGTGGAATTTTTTCTTTGTGCCTGATGATAGGCTGGGTTGGAAGCGAAAATATGAGCTGAAATTGTAGATAATATGTGTTGTTTCGTGCGAATCTATGATTTGCCAAAGCAATGATATTTATAGATTCACTTAAATATTTTAGCGATTCAAAAGCGCACACTTTGCTATCCTTGCTTAATCCTATCCAAATACCTTGCTTTTAGCTTTGTGGTGCGCTCTTTGGCGAGTTTTTGCATATCGCTTACTTCATCAAATTCATCGACTATTTCCTCGCCCAAAAGCGTCTCAATCACATCTTCAAAGGTTACGATTCCAAAAAACTGCCCGTATCTATCCTGCACCACGAAAAATCGCTCGTTTTTTTGCATAAAAAGTCGCAAAAGATTTAGCACACTTAAATTATATGGCACGACAAATACAGGGCGGATAAAATCCGCTAATTCACGCGGTTTCTCGCGCAATGCCTCTGCTAAAATCTCCGCTGTATCGACAATGCCGATAATCGTATCCTCTGCAAACACGGGCGCACGGGAAAATGTAAAGATATGCTTGGATTTGGCAATGTCTTTGATTTTATCATCGTATTTCAGCGAAAAAACCACGCTTCTAGGCGTTAGAATGTCGGTAGCTTGGTAGTTTTTAAGCATTAGCAGATTTTGGACTAGGTGCGTTTCTTTTTCATTAAGCGAACCGCCTTTTTTGCCTATCTCACTTGCTGCTAGGACTTCCTCGCGCGTGATTTTGCCCTTTTGCCCAAAGGACATAAATTTTATGATGATTTTTGCCACCCACACGAATGGAAAGGCGATTTTTAGCAAATAATGGATAAATACCGCCACAAACGGCGCAAGGCTCTGCCAATAAGTCGCCCCAATAGTTTTTGGGAAAATCTCTGTGAGATAGATGAGCGCGACTGCAAAGGCGGTGGAGGCGGCGAATTGATATTCCTCGCCGTAAAGCGCGTTGATTTCAATGCCAAATCCTGTCGCACTGCCCGTAACGGTGAAAGTATTTAGCACCAAAATCGCGCCCTCTGTGTCATCAATGTGGGATTTTTGGTAGCGCAAATATGAGCCGATTTTGGGGTGCTTTTTGGCGTAGCTCTCCACGAAACTAGGCGTAGTGCTTAAAAATGTCGATTCCAAAATCGAGCATAAAAAGCTACAAGAAATGGCGACAACGCAGTAAGTTACAAGTAAAGTCATTTTCCGCCCTCCCTAGTGCTTTTGCAGATTACCTACGCCAAATACGGCGTTTATCGTGTCTTCTAAGCTGACAATTCCCACAAATTGCTTATTTTCATCGACTACGCCCACCAAATGCTCCCTACAAATCACAAATAGCTTTAATAGCGCCATAACCTGCATATTTTCGCTAACTAAGCGCATATTTTTCGCTATGCTTTTTAGGCTGTCTTTGCCCTTATTTGTGAGATTCGCCGCTAGGACGCTTTGCCTAAAAACAAGTGCGTTTATGGTGCTTGAATCTTTGCTGATTAAGGGAATCCGCGAGTATTTCCGCGCTTCTAATTTTTGGAGTGCCGAATCTATGCTTTCATTTTCGCTAAGCGCAAACATTTGGCTTTTTGCCGTCATAATATCGCGCGTTTTTATGGACTTTTGCGCCATTAAATGCTCCAAAATATCCATCTCTAACTCATCTAACGAGCCACTTTCCTCAGCTAACTCCATAAGTGCCAAAATCTCATCGCGACTCATTTTTTGCGCGTCTTTTTTCCTAAAGAAAAATGTCATAATCCGCGAAATATACACAAACGGATACGTCACATAATAAAGCACGATTAAGAGATAACAGCTAGGCAAAATAAGCCGTTTCCAATACATTGCGCCAATGGTTTTGGGGACGATTTCACCCACATAAAGCACACTTAGCGTCATAATCGCCGCCACAACGCCTTGCAATTTATCGCCAAATACCGCGACAAACTGCGCCCCGACACTTGCCGCGCCAACGGTGTTTGCGATGGTATTTACGATGACAATAGAGCCGATAGAATTATCGATATTTGTCTTTAGGTGCTTTAGGATTTTGCCTGTTTTGGTGAGCTTTGCCGCGCTTTCTACAAATGCTGGTGTGGCGGAAAACATCATCGCTTCGCACACAGAGCAAATCATAGAAATGCCGATAGTTAGGCAAAAATAAATAATCAGTAACGCCATAAAAATCTCCAAAAAGCACAATTCTATCTAAAATAAATTAAAAAATTTTTGGATAAGGGCGAATCAAGGGCGCGATGACGAATCTAATGTAAAAAATCCACAAAATATCCATTTTTTACACAAAATTTTCATATTTTCATAACAATTTTGCATTCTCCCTTGACAATCGTTTTTTTTTGTTTTAATCCCAATTGCTCTTTTTGCACTATAAAAATTTTAAGGAGGTATTCTATGAAAAGAGTTTTGGTTAGTTTGGTAGCCACAGGAGCGTTGCTCGGGCAACTAGGCGCAGTGGAGATTTACAAAGATGGCGATAAAAGTTTTGGCGTATTTGGCGTGGCAAAGGCACTTTTAGGCTATGGCTTTAATAGTGGCAACGCAGGGACGCATCAAGGCGAATTTTTAGCTGGGATTCAAGGCAACTCGCGAATCGGCATTAACTTTAAAGTAGGTAATCTATTTGGCGCAGGGCTAATTGGGCTTGGCGAAAGCACATTATATGGTGCTGGTGGCAATACAGGCTTTCGTCATTTATATGCTGGATATGATTTTGGCGATGCAGGTAAGCTAACAGCTGGTAAAAAGGGGCTTGTAACCTCAATGGGCGGATTTATAAGCACTATTTTCAATACAGACGCTGGGATAAAGGGCTTTGGCGGACTTATGCCTGAGACAAGACGATTGCAAGTCGAATACAGCGTAGCGGGTATTTCCTTTGCCATTAGCGAAAATGATTTTGGTGGCGGTGGTAGCAATACCAAAAGAGGCTATGAAGTGCCTAGATTTTCGTTAGGATATGAGTATAAAGATAGCTCGATTCGCGCCAAAGTGGTGGCATCTTACGCGCATAAACGCGTTGTTACAACTTCAGGTGGCGTTACGGATAATACCAAAAACGCAGTTTATATAGGAGCTGGAGTGCGCCCTGTGTTTGGCGATTCGTATATGTCTGTTTTACTTGGCTATGGATACAATGCCGAAAAGCTAAATGAAGTATCCATAGCTACGCCCATACTAAATGAGGGCTTTCAAAATATCACTATTTCAAGAGCCGCTAGAAAATCCACCGATACAAATTTGGCAACCATAGCCTTAGAATATGGTGTGAATCTAACTAACGACTTTGCGGTAAAAATAGGCGGTGGCTATCAATACGCTAAGGCAAAAAATGAAAATCTAAACACGCATTCTTACTCGGCATTCGTGCAGTTGCCCTATAAAGTGGGCGGTGGATTTTCTATAATCCCTGAGGTTAGCTATGTGGGAACTACCACTGCGCCACTTGTGAAAAAGGCAAAAACCGCCAATGTGGGCAATGTCCTAGCAGCTGTGCAAGTTAGCCTTGCATTCTAAGTTTTAGTGTTGTGATTTTGGCGATTTGCCTACTTTAAGGGTGAATCTTTAGGCGAATCTTTGCGATTCGCGCTTTTGATTTGCGATTCGCCCCCCCCCAATAAAAAATTTTTGGTAATTACAAAGATTCGAGCTAGATTCGCGCCAAAAATCGCAAAAATCATAAATTTTTCTCCCATTTCTCTTGCAATTTGCAAAAAAATATATTAAAATTTTCGCTAACTAAAAGGGATTATCACAATTAGAGGGTAGCAAAATGGCTAAGAAAGGCAAACAACAAGCAACTATCATCACCATAGCAAATCAAAAAGGTGGCAGTGGCAAAAGCACAATCGCCGTGAATCTCGCCGTAAAATTGCTCGAATCTAGCAATAAAGTTTTGGTGATGGATACCGACCCGCAAAAAAGCATTGAGAGTTTTACCAATATCCGCGAGGGCGAATCCAATGCGAAAAAAAATCTCAAATATTTCACGCTTTCAAACCGCACGGGCAATATCGCCGAATCGCTAAAGCAATTTATCGCGCTTTACGAATACATTTTGATTGACACAGGCGGGATTGACAGCCAAGAGTCGCGCAAGGCAATGCTGTATGCCGATAGCATTATTTTGCCTACGACGCCATCGCAATTTGACGCAGATGTGCTTCGCACGATGCTTGAGACGATTATGGAAATTAAAGACATTAACGAGGAGGTGCAAATCTGTATTTTGATGAATAAAATCAGCACAAATGTGCATTTGGATAGGGAATTATCAGCGTATAGGGAAAAAGTCGAGCAGATTCGCAAAAAAGTGGGGCTTAAGGGCGATTTTCACTTATTAGGTAGCGTCCTAAAAGAGCGAATCGCTTACAAACGCGCCATAAGCGAGGGACTTGGGATTAGCGAATATAGCGATTCCAAAGCAAAGGGCGAGTTTGAGAGCTTTTTTAGCGAGTTTGTAAAAGCAGTAAAAATGCCACTAAATTTAAAATAAGGAGTTAAAAATGGCAGTAGATAAAATCAGCAAAATCAACAAAATCGAGGGTAGCAAAAAAGCCCAAGCGGTAGTAAAAAAGGCGCAAAACGCCACAAGAGCTAAAAGCTCAAGCGCAAAGGTAAATGCGAGGGCAAAAGCGGTAAAAAACGCCGTGAAAAAAGAGGCGAAAAATATCAAAGTAGCCGTTAGCAAGGTAGCCACAAAGGGCAAAACACTTGCGCTAGGAAGCGTGGCTTTGAGCGAGAAAAAAGTCGCAAAAGTGGAGGCGTTTTTCAAAGAATTTTTAAAAGACGCGAAAGCGAAAAATGAATTCTTTGAAGCAGCGATTTTAAAGCAAATCAAAAAGCACAAAAAGAAAAAAGGCAAAGCAAACTAAAAGCGCGAAAATTTATAAAAATAGCGTAAAAATTTAAACAAATTTGTGCGAGTCTTTTTGGTGTAGTTAGCGCTGTTTGTGGTTCAAATCACGCAGATTCGCGCTTTTGTTAGATTCTCAAATTTATAGATTCACTCTTTTTGGTGATTGCGCTTGTAATGTTGGCTTTGATTCAAAGGGGTAGTTTTGGCAAAAGGCGGATTTTTCAATCACAAACGGCGTGAGTTTATGCTAGATTCAGCGCGAATCGCAGGTGCGTTTGTCGCCTCAAGCGCGATTCCTCTATTTGCGGCTGGGAGCGCACAGGGAGGCGCAATGGAATTTGTAACGCTAAACAATGGCGAGAAAATGCCTATTTTGGGGCTTGGCACTTATAATCTGCGTGGCACACGAGGATATAACGCGATTTTAAGCGCAATCAATGTGGGCTATCGGCTCATCGACACGGCGCAAATGTATGGCAACGAGATTGAAGTCGGCAACGCAGTGGCAAATGCTATCAAATTTGGCGTTCCTAGAGAGGAATTTTTCATCACCACCAAACTTTCAAGCAATATGACTTACGATGAGGTTATGAAGCGATTTGAAGATTCGATGCGGAAACTTCAGCTTAGCTACTTGGATTTGTTGCTGATTCATAGCAATTATAGAAACGCCAAAGAAATGTATAGGGCAATGGTGAGCCTCCACAAAGAGGGCAAAATCAAATCGCTTGGTGTCTCAAACTTCAACGCAGAGGCGTTTGGCGACTTTATCAAGGACTGCGAAATCATTCCCGCGGTGAATCAATGCCAAACCCATATCTTTTATCAGCAAAGGATTTTGCGCGAGGCAATGAAGGAATCTGGCACGATTTTGGAGTCGTGGAGTCCCTTTGTCTCGGGGCAGAGCAACTTTTTTAAAAATCCTACGCTTATGAGTGTGGCAAGTAAATACAATAAAAGTGTGGCGCAAGTCGCGTTGCGATTTTTGATTCAACAAGGCATAGTCGTCATTCCAAAGACAGAAAATGAACTGCGAATGCGTGAAAATCTAGCCGTATTTGACTTTTCGCTAAGTGGTGATGATATGGACACGCTAAGTAAAATGGATACAGGCAAATCATCTTTTAGCTGGGATAGTTATGGGGCGAAAATGGGCGCGAATCTCGCAAATAAAAAGGCAAAATCCAAAACCACTCGAATCTTAAAAGTCACCCTTATTCAAATGTATCCTAAACCTTATGCGCTAAGCGAAAATCTGCGCCTTGCGCTAAAACTCGCCAATGATTCGCTTAAAAAAGGCGCGAATCTCATCGTTTTCCACGAGCTTTTTGATAGCGGATATTGCGTTGCGCCGTGCGATAAAGATTTCGCGCTAGATTTCACAAAGCCCAAAAATCACGCGACTTTTAAGGCACTAAGCGCGTTTGCAAAAGAAAATGCCGTGCATATCGTGGCGTGTGGCATAGAAAAATCAGGCAAAAAACTCTATGACACCGCCTATATCATCGCACCAAGTGGCAATATTATAGGCAAACACCGCAAAATCTATCTGTGGGGTGATGAAAAATCGCGCTTCTATAAGGGCAAAAAATACGAAGTTTTTAGCTTGGATTTTGGCGGATTTCGCGCTAAAGTGGGCTTACAAATCTGCTATGAAATAGGCTTTGGCGTGGGCGCAAATATTTTGGCACTAAAGGGCGCGGAGATTCTCATCTATCCTAGCGCGTTTGGTAAGGCGAGGGCGTATAATTGGGATTTGTTAAGTAGGGCGAGGGCGGTAGAGAATGGGTGTTTTGTCCTAGCGTGTAATCATAGCGGAGCTGAATCGGTGGCAAATTCGCCTCGCAGCGACTTTTCACGCCTCTGCGAATCTCGCTCACTGCAACGCACAGCAAGTGCGTCTCATTCGCTCGATTCGCAGAAACGCAAAAATTCATCTGCGATACTAGAATTTGCTTCTAAAAATAACAAAGACGCAGAATTTATCGAATTTGCAGGTGATTCGCGTATCATCTCTCCCAAAGGCGAGATTATCAAAAAAGCCACGAATCTAAATGAGGCAGTAATCGCTGAAATTAACTTAGATGAGATTTTTGCCCAGCGCAAGGCGATTCCTTATCTAAAAGATTTTAGCACCAAACTCACTAAAAGGAGTTTTGGCGAAATTTAATTTTAAAGGAGTAAAAATGGCAAAAGAGATTTTGGTAGCTTATGGCGTGGATATTGACGCGGTAGCGGGGTGGCTAGGTAGTTATAGTGGCGAAGATTCGCCTGATGATATTTCGCGCGGACTTTTTGCGGGTGAAGTGGGAATCCCACGACTTTTGAAGTTATTTAAAAAGTATAATTTACCTGCGACTTGGTTTGCGCCGGGGCACTCGATAGAGACATTCCCCGAGCAGCTTAAAATGATAGTCGATGCTGGGCACGAAATCGGTGCGCACGGCTATTCGCACGAAAATCCTATCGCAATGAGCGCGAAGCAAGAGGAAGATGTGTTGCTAAAAAGTATCGAGCTGATTAAGGGGCTAACAGGCAAAGCACCAACAGGCTATGTCGCGCCGTGGTGGGAGTTTTCAAATATCACAAACGAGTTGCTTTTAAAGCACGGCATAAAATACGACCATTCGCTTATGCACAACGACTTTACGCCCTACTATGTGCGTGTGGGCGATAAGTGGAGTAAGATTGATTATAGTGGCGAGGCGAAAGATTGGATGAAACCGCTTGTGCGTGGCGAGGAAACGGATTTAGTGGAAATCCCTGCGAATTGGTATTTGGACGATTTGCCACCGATGATGTTTATTAAAAAGTCGCCAAATAGCTTTGGATTCATAAGCCCACGCGATATAGGGCAAATGTGGATTGACCAATTTGATTGGGTGTATCGCGAAATGGATTACGCGGTGTTTGGAATGACGATTCACCCCGATGTGAGTGGGCGTCCGCAGGTGCTACTAATGCACGAGCGAATCATCGAGCATATCAACAAGCACGAGGGCGTTCGCTGGGTAAATTTCAACCAAATCGCTGATGATTTTTTAAAACGCTGTCCGCGTAAAAAATAACGCGAATCTGTAATAAAATTTTTTGCTTCGTTTGGCGAAAGCCAAGCGAAGAATCTCACTATCCGCTCGTCATTGCGAGATTCGGCATTTGCCGAATCGAAGCAATCCACACTTTAATTGTATTTTGGATTGCCACGACTTGCCTTACGGCAAGTCTCGCAATGACGAATGGCATATAAGATTCTATGAATCTTTGATAATTCACGCGAATCTACCTTAAATAAACTAACTCCATATTTATAAAATCAATCGCTTATAATCGCACCCATTAAAGATTTTGCTATTAGGAGGCATAAAATGCAACAATTTATATCCACGCCAAACAAATTTCGCGTAATATTATCAATGTTTGTGCTATTTAGCGCAAATTTTGCACTTGCAGATTTTAGTAGGATAGGCACACAAGTGGCTACTGCAAGGAGCGAGTTAGCTTCGGCACAAAAGGCTATCGTAGCCAAAATATTTGCAGATAATATCAATACAAAGAAACCAAAAGCACCACACCCAAATAATCCAAATCAAGCGATAGAATGGGGAGAGTGGATTATGGAAGTTGCCAAACTTGATAAAAAACGATGGACAGCTCTTGGCACAAATGGTATTTATCCTGTTGTTGGCAAGACAATATGCTATGATAAAAGTGAGACGCCGTTGTTGTGGATTGACACAAAAACAGGAACTATGCAATTTAATCCAAGTAAATTATCAAGCAGTGATAAAAGTGAAGATTTTTGCGAAAAATTAAGAGATAGTTATCGTAGTAACAATAATACTGGAGATAAGATTGTTCCGCTTTCAACTTCATCAGAGTTTAGTGGTGGTAATACTGTCAATAATGATGATTTGGTAAATGCGGCAATACAAGGAAATTTAGACAAAGCTAAAACGCTAATAAAAAATGGTGCAAAAATTAACACAAGAGATAGTAGAGGCACACTTGCTTTGGTAGGTGCTGCAACCACTGGAAAGCTGGAAATGGTAAAATTTTTAATATCACAAGGTGCAGATGTCAATGCTAGTGCGAATCTTAATAGAAGCAATAATATAAATGCTTTGATGATAGCGTCTGCCAATGGGCATTTAGAAGTAGTAAAAGTTTTGGTGGAAAATGGGGCTAATGTCAATGCTAAAACTAACGATGGCGGGACTGCTTTAATGATGGCTTCGGCGTATGGGCATCTTAAAATAGTGGATTATTTAGTAGAAAATGGTGCAGATTCAAGTGCGAAAGATAGCGAGGGCAAAACAGCTTTAGACTACTTAAATAAATATAAAAAATAATATTATTAGTTTGAATCTTGTGCAATTTGCACATCATAAGCAAATCGTGTGAATCTGCTATGATTTGCTAAATTTATTGCGTTTCCCCACCACTCACTCTATTTTTACTCTTTTTTCGCACTTCGGTTATGGTTGTCCCGCCTAGTCCGTAGTTGTCTGTGTCGATTTCATCGATGATTACGACTGTGGAGGCTTTGTTTTTGCCTAGCACTTCGGCAAGTAGATTTGTTACACCCGCGATTAGTTCGCGCTTTTGGGCTTTTGTAGGTGTGCCGTTTTCTTTGGTGATATTGACAAATGGCATTGCGATTCCTTTTGGTTTTTAAAGCCAAATTGTAGCATAATTTTATATTTGTAAGGGGGCGAAAATGTGTATTTTGTGCGGTGAGTTAGTCAGCTCATTTCATTGGAGCGATATGAATTTTGATAGGCAAAAAGCCACCATTAGCGTGAATGAAAACGCTAGGGAGCGCAAGAGAGCCAGATTAAAGCGCGTAAAATTGCTAAATGAGATTTTAGGATTTTATGGGCTAAAAATTGCTGATTGGCAGGGCAGTAAGTTTGTGCTGAGCGACAAAAAGGGGCAGAGTGTGATTGTCAATGATTTGGGCGATTTGTGG
This sequence comes from Helicobacteraceae bacterium, assembly GCA_050874285.1. GTDB lineage: Bacteria > Campylobacterota > Campylobacteria > Campylobacterales > Helicobacteraceae > NHYM01. Next base: position 26,066 of record JBNMKJ010000018.1, read on the forward strand.
GATAAGGCGAGAGATTTGGCAAAGAGAGATATTGACGCGCTTGATAGCAAATTACTCGCATTTTTGGGCGAATCTAGCTTGAATACTGAATCTAGCGCAGACTTTAGCGCGAATCGCAAATCTACGCATTAAATCACAATGGCAAAGATTCCACTCACGCTTATCACAGGCTTTCTAGGCAGTGGCAAGACTAGCTTTTTGGGGCAGTATTTAGGCGCAAATAACGACAAAGGCATAGCCGTCATCATCAATGAAATCGGGCAAGTCGCCCTAGACCAGCGCGTTTTGCGCTCAAGCGTGGATTATAGCGAGGAGCAAATGCTCTATCTAAACGCGGGGTGTGTGTGCTGCAATCGGCGCGTGGATTTGGTGGAATCCTTACGAAATGTGCTAAATGGCTATGATTCGCGTGGCGAAAAATTGCAAAAAGTCATCATTGAAACCACAGGTTTGGCGAATCCCGCGCCGATTTTATGGACGCTTTTAAGCGATACATTTTTGGGGGCGCATTTTGAGGCGCAAGGCGTGGTTGCCTGTATTGACGCGCTAAATGGCTTTTTACACCTACAAAATAACGAGGCGCGGGAGCAAATCATCTTTGCTGATAGCGTGTTGCTGACAAAGACGGATTTGCAGGGCGATAAGGAGGCTTTGGAGGCGTTACGCGCGGAGATTTTGGGGCTAAATCCAAGCGTGGAGATTTTTGATAAGGCGACTTTGGGGGTAAATTATGAGCCATTATTTTCGCAAAAAAGCGCGAATCGTCCTGCGAATCAAGCTATGAATCGCCCGAATCTAGCGATAGATTCACAAGATTCACGCAACTATTCGCATAACGATTCGCATAAACCCCACGCGCAAGGCTTTGAGACATTAAGCATTAGCTTTAGTGGGGCGATTGAGTGGAGCGGCTTTGGGATTTGGCTAAGTTTGTTGCTACACAAATATGGCACGAAAATCCTGCGCGTAAAGGGGATTTTAGACATTGGCGAGGATTTTTTGGTAAGCATAAATGGCGCGATGCATATTATCCACCCACCCACGCATATCAAAAAAGACGCGCAGAGTGGCTCGAATCTCGTCTTTATCACACGCAATTTGCCAAAGGAAAAAATATTAGATTCGCTAAAAGGCTTTGAATCGTTGCTAAAAATCAAAGATTTTAAAGTCGTGTGAAAATTAAATGTAGATTTGTAAGATATTCCGCTCTCTTTAAGAGAGTGGAATATAGTCATTTGCAATTACAATCGCGCATTGTTTAATCCCCATTCCTCTGTCCGCGCAGGTTTCCTTTTGTATCAAAATACGCCTCCACCCTATTTGACAGCTTTATCTCATAGCCGTCCCATTGTTTGTGGATTTTGATGATTTTGACATTGGGAAATTTTTTTGCGACTGCCTCCGCCACAGGTGCTGGGAGAATCGCTGGATTTACGCCATTATAGCATTTGATTTTTTTCCATTCACCCGAATCAAGAAATTCAATCCTCGTGCCATTAGACATTATCACATCATAGGTGTCATACTCCATTTCCACATACATCACATTTGCACCCTTAAGGTGATTTGCGATGAAGCCTTGCGCCTTTTTGGGGAGATTTGTCGCTGGGATTATCATCTCTGCAAATGCCACCCCAAAGCACACCGCTAGTAAGCACAATTTTTTCATTTGCTTACCCCTTAATCATCGTATTTTTGTCCCATTAGGTTGCCATTTGCGTCAAAGTAGGCTTTGATACGATTCGCCATTTTGACTTCATAGCCATTCCATTCTTTATCGACTTTGATGATTTGGACACCCGGAAAAGTCTTTGCGATTGTCGCTGCCACAGGTGCTGGTAAAAGAGCTGGATTCACACCCATATAGCTTTTGATTTCTTTCCAATCGCCTGTGGTGAAAAACTCGACTTTCACGCCATTTGACAGCATAACATCATAACTATCATAGTCCATCTCCACATACATTATATTCGCGCCTTTGAAATTATTTGCGATAAAATCCTGCGCATTTTTGGGTAGATTTGTCGCTGGGACAATCATATCCGCAAATGCCACGCCGCCTAAGAATGCTACCAATAAAAGTAACTTTTTCATTTTTCTCTCCTTTGAAGTTGAAATTTTAACTTTTGCTAACAAAAGCGATGAAATTTTATAGCATAAAAGTGAAATAGTTGTGAAATTTTTAAATTTTATAGTAGAATCCCAAAATTTTTAAGGAATCTTAATGCTTTTAGAAATCATAACCTACCCAAATAAATCCCTGCGCCAAATCTCACAGAAAGTCGAATGCTTTGATTCCACCCTGCATACCACGCTTGATAATATGTATGAGACGATGATAGCTAAAAATGGCGTGGGTTTGGCTGCGATTCAAGTGGGAATCCCCAAGCGAATGCTTGTCATCAATCTACCACGCGAGGATAAGATTTTACATAAAGAGGATTTGATAGAAATCATTAACCCCGAGATTTTAGAAAAAGACGGCGAGATTTTATTCCAAGAGGGTTGCCTTAGTGTGCCAAATTTTTATGAAATGATACAGCGATTTAGCTTTGTGCGATTAAAATATTGCGATAGATTCGGCAACGAGCATATTTTAGAAGCGGAGGATTATTTGGCGGTGGCGATTCAGCACGAAATCGACCATTTAAACGGCGTGTTGTTCGTGGATAAGCTATCGATTTTAAAGCGCAAAAAATTTGAAAAAGAATATAAAAGGTTGCAAAAAGAGGGCTTTAAAAGCGTCCATTTGCCTGAATCTAGCGAATCTAACGGCGATTTAGGCGAATCTAGCGCAAATGTGGGCGAATCACGCAAAGATTCACATAAAAATTCGCCCAAATCCAAACGCGAATCCACGAATCGTCCCCCAAATCAAACTAGCAATCGCGCCAAATCCAAACGCGATTCACGCAAACGCAAGGCAAAGGCATAAGCAATGGTAAAAAAGCTACTTTGTGCCACTGCTTACGGCGTGGGCGCAAAGATAATCCAAGTGGAGGCGACATTTTCGCGCGGATTGCCTAGCTTTGTCATTAGCGGATTAGCTGGAAGCTCGATTCAAGAGGCAAAACAGCGCGTTCAAGGCGCATTAGCGCATAATAATTTTCAATCGCTAAATTTTAAAATCACCATAAATTTATCGCCCTCAGATTTATCCAAAAATGGCAGTCATTTTGACTTGCCTATCGCGCTTTTAGTCGCGCTACAAAAGCAAGATATTGATTTAGAAAAGTGGTTTGCATTTGGCGAATTAGGGCTTGATGGCTATATCAAAAATACAAATACCATTTATCCGCTTTTGCTAGAAATCTCAAAATCCTACCCTAATAGCAATATTTTGCTCCCCAAAGAGGGCGAAAAACTCTACTCAAATATCCCAAATCTAAATATTTACTACGCCAAAGATTTGATGGACGCCATTGCGATTCTAAAAAATCCCACAAATAAGGCAAAGCAATATGAATTTAGTTTTAAAAGCGTAGAAATTTTGGGTGAAAAATATTATTACGATGATGATTTTGCAATGGATTTTAGCGATGTCAAAGGGCAGATTGTCGCTAAACGCGCCGCACTAATTGCGTGTGCAGGAATGCACAATATCGTATTTGAGGGCTCTCCGGGCTGTGGCAAGTCGATGATTGCCAAGCGAATGCGCTATATTTTGCCGCCCATAAGTTTTAGCGAAATGTGCGAGTGTGCGAGTATAAACGCGTTAAATAACGCGCAAAATTCCTACACTGCGCTTCGCCCTTTTCGTAATCCTCATCAAAGTAGCTCAAATGCGTCTATTTTAGGCTCTGTGCTGCAAAATGACGCCAAGCCGGGCGAGATTTCACTAGCGCATAATGGCATTTTGTTTTTTGATGAATTGCTAAATTTTCAAAAAACCGCGTTAGAATCGCTTCGTGAGCCACTAGAAAACGATGAGCTAAGCATTTCGCGCGTGAATATTAAGGTAACTTATCCTGCGAGTGTGCTTTTTGTGGGCGCGATGAATCCCTGCCCGTGCGGGAATCTTTACAGCACCACAAAGGAATGCAGGTGCAAGGATATGGAGATTCGCAAATATCGCAACAAGCTAAGTGAGCCACTGCGCGATAGAATCGACTTATTTATCAAAATGGACGAGAGTAAAAGCGATGAGCGCATTAGCTCAAAAGAGCTTTTTAGTAGCGTGATTCGCGCATTTAAGGCGCAAAAAGAGCGCGGACAAATAAAGCTAAATGGCAAGTTAGATGACAGCGAAATAGAGCGATTTTGTGCGCTAAATTGCGCAGAGTCCGAGCTACTTGACTTAGCCACGCAACGATATGGCTTAAGCTATCGCGGAAGGCAAAAGATTCTAAAAGTCGCGCGGACGATTGCCGATTTGCAAGATTGTAAAGATATTGCAAAAGAGCATTTGTTAGAAGCACTAAGCTATCGAATCATAACCTAAGCGAGGATTGTAATGGAAACTGAATTTATCGTAAAATCGCCCATTTTGGGCTTTGAGCATATCACAAAGATGAAGCTAACCAAAATCGATGATATTTTTTTAAAGCTAAGCAACGCAGATGAGCCACTGCCCTGCTTTACGCTGGTAAATCCATTTTCGCTTTGTGAATATAGCTTCGAGATTCCTAGTGCCATTCAAGTGCTGCTTGACTTGCAAGAGGGCAAAACGCAAAATATTTTAATCGCAAATATTATGGTGGTGTATAAGGAAATCACGGATTCCACGATAAATTTCATCGCGCCAATCGTTTTTAACTTTGATAATGGCACAATGGCGCAGGTGGTGTTAGATGCGCTAAAATATCCGCAGTATAGCATTGCCGAGCCGATTTCGACATTTTTAAAGGGCAATGTGGGCGAATCTAATGGCAAATCTAGCGATTCAAGCGTAGATTCGGGCGAATCCAAAGGCGATTTAAGCGAATCTAAGGGCGATTTGGGCGCAAAATAGGTGCGAATCGCTATGCAAAAAATCACAATTATCGGCTATGGCAAAATGGCAAAAGCCATTGCTGTGGGGCTAAATGGCACATTTGAGCTAGAAATCATCGGGCGAAATAAAGCAAAAATGCAAGGCTTTGTCCGTGAAAATGCGCTAAAAAATGCGAGTGTAGTTTGCGTGGATTTAAGCGATTTAAGTGGCGAATCTGGCGCGATTGACATAGAGGGCAAAAGCATAATTTTGGCAATCAAACCCTACGCGCTTGATTCATTCCACTACACAGGCAAAGCAAGGGCGATTTATAGCATAATGGCTGGGATTAGCATAGAGCGACTAAAAAAATGCGCGGATGCGGAGCATTTTATCCGCGTAATGCCCAATATAGCCTCGCTTGTGGGAAAAGGCGTAAGTGTGATTTTTGTGGAAAATAATTCGTCATTGCGAGATTCGCATAAATTGCCACCTCGTCATTGCGAGAATTTGCGAAAGCAAATTCGTGGCAATCTACAAAAAAATGTAGATTCGGCGAATCAAAGCGACATTATCACGGAATGCGAATCCATTTTCGCCCCGCTTGGAAATTGCATTTTTGTAGAAAAAGAGAGCTATATCAACCCAGCGGGGGCGATTTCAGGCAGTGGGACTGCGTATTTGGGACTTGTGGCAGAAGCGATGATTGACGCGGGAGTGCGCGAGGGACTAAGCCTAGAAGTTAGCAAAGAGCTTACGCGCGGACTTTTTAGCGGATTTAGCGCACTTTTTACGCACGAAGAGGCGCATACAATTCGCTACGATACCACAAGCCCAGCGGGGACGACTATCGAGGCATTAGCGATTTTGGAAAATAGAGGTGTGCGAAGCGCGTTTATGGACGCCATTCACGCCGCAAATAGCAAGGCAAAAAGCATTTCGTGAGCGAAAATTTAAGCGATTTAGATTTAGGCAACTTTAAAAACCCCGTAGATTCGAGCAAAAATAGCGATTCAAACCCCACGATTCCCGCAATCATCGGCACAACAGCAAGTGGCAAAAGCGCGTTAGCCATAAAATTAGCGCGAAAATTTGGGCTTTGCATTTTCTCACTTGATTCGCTAAGCGTTTATAAAGGCATAGACATTGCCTCTGCAAAGCCCTGCGCCAAAGATTTGCGCGAGATTACGCATTATGGAATAAATGTGCTAAATCCAAGCGAAAAATGCAACGCAGGGGTGTTTTTAAAACTTTTGGGCGAGATTCCAAAGCGTGAGATTCCAAGATTGCTAATTGTCGGTGGCACTAGCTTTTATCTAAAAAGCATAATCGAGGGGCTTTCAACCGCGCCAAAATCAAGCGACATTGTGGAATCTTTTGTCGCTAAAATCGCGCAAAATAAGGCAGAGGCACACAAACTTTTGCACCAAATCGATAGCGATTTTGCCACCAAAATTAGCCCAAATGACAGCTTTCGCATTGCTAAGGGTTTGCAGATTTATTTTTTGACCCACCAGCGACCTAGCGCATTTTTCGCACAAAATCCGCGCCAAAAACTACCATTTAACATAAAGATTTTTGAGCTAATAAAGGCGCGTGAGATTTTGCGAAATGACATAAAAATCCGCACAGAGCGAATGTTTGAGTGTGGGCTAGTTAGCGAGGTGCAAAATTTGCGCCAAAATTTTCCGCACTCTCAGGCACTAAAGGCTATCGGTATAAAGGAAATCATCGCGTTTTTGGAGGACAAATCTTCGCTTGATGAGGCAAAAGAGGCGATTATTAAAAACACTTTAGCTTTGGCAAAAAGACAGCGGACATTTAATCGCACTCAATTTGGCGAAATCCCGCATTTAGAGGCAGACGCGCTTGAATCCACGCTCATAAAATACTACGAATCTACGCGCTAATTTTACACAGAATCATTCAAAAATATGGCATAATGTGGCTTATAAGATTCGCAGGGAATTTTAGATTCACCCCAAAGTCAGCGCGAATCACAACGCAAATGGAGCGCAAGATATGAATCCACTCAAATCAAAAGCCACCGACTTTCGCAAAAAAGTCCGCAAATACAGCGCACAAATCGCCACAAGCCCCAAAGCACAAAGCCAAAAAGAGCAAAAAATACTGCAGCTTTCAATGCAGGGCGCAGCGATTTTGGCGGTGCTTGGGATAATCTTTGGGATTTTTAGCAAAACTCAGGCAATCATTTTTGACGGGCTAGTGGCGTTTATCAGCGTGGGGCTGGGCTATCTTAGCGTTGTAACCTCGCGATTTATCTACAAAGAGGACGATGATATTTTTCAGTATGGCTATGTGCGATTCGAGCCTATGGTAAATCTTTTCAAGTCGCTAATACTGCTAATCGTGTGCGTGTATGCCTTTATCAGCGCGGTGAGAGAGCTTTTTGGTGGCGGATATGAGATAGAAATCGGCGCGGCGGCGTTTTACAACGCTGTGGCACTAGCCTTTAGCGCGGTAATGTTTGGAATCACGCGCTTCTATGGGCGAATCTTAGAGTCCGACTTAATCAAAGTCGATAATTTAGAGTGGAAAATCGACTGCGTCCTTTATGTGGGCGGAATGTGCGCTTTTGGGCTTGTATTCGCATTTGACAGGGCGCAGGAAAGCGCACTCTCACGGCTAATCGACCCTGCGTTGCTTTTCGTGCTATCGCTCTATCTTAGCGTCTCACCGCTAAAAATCGCCATTGCGAATTTCAAGGATTTGGTAATGGTAGCCCCGCCTGAAATGGATAATAAAATCACCGAGATTATGGAAAATCTGGCTAGTGAGTATGGTTTTGGCGACTATGACACGCATATTGCCAAATCGGGGCGGTTTTTTATGATTGAGGTGAATATTTTGCTTGATGACAGCGGGAGCGCGATTTCAAGCGTGAAAGATTGCGACATAATCCGCGAGAAAATCGAAAACGCGCTAGAATTGCCCAGCTACAAAATATGGCTAAGCGTGAGCTTTACAAGCAATCCAAAGTGGCTGTGAATAAAAATTTACAACAATTAGATATATATTTAATAGATTCATATGCGAATCAATAGATAAATTTGCCATTTTTTTATAAAATGCTACTTTTTGTAAAATATTTGATTTAAGTCAAAAGTTATATTTCATATATTTTTAGTTATCTAAAAAAATATCATAAAATCACTTACTACAAATAACTATATCCAAAAATACCACATTATACATTTTCAAAAATATTGCAAAAATCGTTTTTTTTTTTTGTATTTTGCGCAAAAATATTAAGTAATTTTTAATCTTTCGTTAGCTACTCTTATGGCGCATTTAGTGCGAAAGCATTTAATGTAAATCTAATTTTAAAGAGGTAAAGTATGGAATTTTTGGAATACTTACTAGCCCTCATTGCGATTTTGCTAATCTGGCTAAAACCGCAAAAAGAGGGCTTAGCATTTGGTTGCTTGGTGGGCGCGATTGCGCTTGACTTTGTGCTGTGGATTGTGGCGAGTTCGGCGTCTTGGGTGCCGGGCTTAACGCTGTAAGGAGGTTGTGATGAAAGATTTTTGCGATAAATTTCTAACGGAAAAAGTCTTTAATATCGTTATGACAACCGCCGTTGCGATTATTTTAGTCGTGCCTGTGGGAATGGCGTGTATTTATTTGGGATTCGTCAAGGGCGAATCGCCTTGCTTGCTATGCGGACACGAGCGATTCGGTATGGTTGCTGTGGGCGTTTTGGGGCTATTTATGGTGCGCTATGGCGTAAAAATCAAATATGTTGCGTTTGTTTTTCTATGCGGATTTTGGTTTTTATTTGAGGGATTACGCCATGTGGGCAATCACGGCGCAAGAGACATAGGACAGGGATTCGGCGAAGCTATGTTTGGCTTACACACTTATACTTGGGCTTTTGTGGTGTATTGGGTTGTGATTTTGGCGATGGCTTTGATGCTTTTCTTTGTGCGAAAAGACAATTTGCTAGGCAAAGAGCTATTTAGCGAAGTGAAAATCAAAGATTTCAGTGGCTATGGCAAAGGCGTAATCGCGCTTTCGACATTTATCATTTTTATGAATGTGTTGCAATTTTTTATCACAAATGGACCACCACCTTACGGCGGACGAGGCGCACCTGCGGCGACACGATTCACTTGGGATATTAGCCTAGCCTCAAAATTCTGGGACCCTGTGCATTGGCACGAAAACTTTAGACCTAGCAAATGGAGTTTGCTTGGCAGTAATCAAGGACCAAAGCCTTGGATTCCGGGTGCAAATGAAAAAGCGGATAAAAACTATCCATTTGACACTACGGCGGCAAATTCGCCTATCCTTAGTCAAAATCAAACTCCGCTAGAATTGCTTGAGACTAAAGAAATCGCTATTGTGCCTAAAAACTACGCGGACAAAAAAGGATTCGTAGGTGGAATCGCCTATGACAAAGTCAATGACGAATTTGCCATTGTCGGCACAGGTGGCTCTGTGTATTTCACCGATGAAAATTTTGCAGAGGCAAAAGAATTTGCCGCAATCGACCAGCCAAATGGCACAGATGTGCCTATCACCGTCGATGCGACATTCTACGCGCCGGGCAAACTTGTGGCTACTGCCTACAACAAAGCCATTTGGGGCGTTGAACGCGTAAGCGAGTTAGATGAGGCAGATAAACTAATTCAATGGGAATTTTTGCCAAAAGTAGAGGGCAATTTGCTTCCAGCATTTGGTAAAAAGAATGAAAAAATGTATAAAAACACCAAAGGCGCACGAATCAGTATTGGCACTACAAGAGCGAAAAAGAACTATATCCTAAGCCTTGCCAAAGACCCAGATTCGCGCTATGCGTATATGGTAACCATTCCAGCCAAAAAAGCTCCAAATGTGATTTTGCTAAAATTTGACACCAAAGATAATCAAATCAGCGAGGAAACGATTTTGGAGTTTGGCAAAGGATTGCAGCTAAAAGAGGGCGCGAAAGTCAATAATTTCTACATTACAGGCGCGGATATTAGCGGTGGCAAAATGCTTGCCATTTCCAAAAACTACAATGCGTTGCTTGTGATTGATTTAGCGACTAAAAGCATTAGCGCGGCTTACACATTGCCAGAAGTGGCTGATGCTAGTGATATAGCCATAAAAGGCGACAAACTCTACATTCTCTCACGCGACAGCGGAGTGGATAAAGTCTTTGTAGTCAAAAATCCTTTGGCTAGTAGCAATAGCTAATCTAATCCTAGAGGCAAATGCCTCTAGGGCTTTTAAAAAACTCACAATATTACACTAAATCTACACCAGCCCTGCCTCTTTTAAAAATGTCGAGGGCAAATAATTTGCATTTTTACTCGAATCAAAATGCGCGAAACAATAATAAAGATTGCGTTTGGCGCGTGTGGTGGCGACATAAAAAAGCCTCCGCTCTTCCTCTAAAGAGCCAGTCTTTGCCATTAGCTTAAAGTTTGGAAATCGCCCGTCCATTAAGTCGATGATATACACGCTCTCAAATTCTAGTCCTTTGGAGGCGTGGATTGTGAGTAGATTCACGCCCTCGCCACTGCTAGATTCGGCAGAATTTAGGACGATTTGGTTTAAAAAATGCGATAAATTATCGTAATTTTGCGCCAAATTTTGCAAAATAGCGATTTTTTTATCAATGGCTTTGCTAAATTCCTCTAAATCCTTTGCGTCCGCATTTTTGGCGCGGATTCGCACGATTTGCGCTTTTAAATCGCTAAAAAATTCACTTTTTGCCACAACGCTAAAAAGCGCGTTTAAATCCCTGCCCTTAAACGCAAATAACTTGTAAAATCTATCCAAAAATACCGCGCTTTTTTCGCTTAGCTTTGGGTGGCAAAGAATAGGGTGAGAGGCAAAATCATCGCTTATAGCGTGATTAAATCGCGCCGAATCCTCTTTAATAAAAATCTCATCAAAAAGCCCAAGCTGTGCGTTTCTAGCGCGATTTTTATAAGGATTTGCGATATTTTTTGGGCTCAAAAGCCCACGCAAAATATCGCCATCGCCAAGCGCACTTAACGCCTCATAAATCTCTTTGGCGATGACTTCGCCGATTTGTGCGCCATTTGAGATAATATTGACAAACGCCATCATATCCGCGCGGTTACTAAAAAGGCTTAGAATGTCAATAAACAGCGCGATTTCACGGCTTTCAAAAAAACTGCGTCCGCCCTTTTTCCTACACGCAATTCCATATTCGCGCAATCCCGCCTCCATAAAATCCGCGCTTGTGTTGTTGCGAAAAATGATAGCAATATCGCTTAATCTCGCGCCATTTAGGGCAGATTCGGCGATATGCTTGGCAATAAAACTATATTGCTCTTTTGTTTTGCCAAAGCGCAAAATCTCCACACGCGAATCATTGCTATCACTAACGACTTCAAGGCTTTTGGGGTAGATTCGCGGGTTGTTTGCGATGACTTTGTTTGCCACTGATAAAATTTTGCGCGTGGAGCGATAATTTTTATTTAGGCTAAAAATCTTTGCGTCCTTGTATCGCTTATCAAAACTAGCGATAATGCCTATGTCTGCGCCATTAAAGGCATAAATGCTTTGGTCATAATCGCCCACGCAAAATAGCGAATCCGCCTTAAACGCACTAATAATGCTATTTTGGAGCGCGTTTGTATCTTGGTATTCATCAACCAAAACTTCGCAAAATCTAATGCCTCGCGCCAAAATCTCCGCACGATAAAGTAGCAACAAATCATCATAACTTGCATAATTATATTGCCTTTTTACCTCCATAAATTCGCTAAAAATATCATCATAAATCGCGCTATGAATCCCTTGTTCAGCATTTCGCGCGGTAATAAAGTCGCTAAAAGATTTTATGTGCGAGTTAGATTCCACGCTAGATTCGCCACAAAATCCGCTAGTATTGATAAATAATGACATTAAGTCGTATAGGTATTCCGCCTTATAATGCGCCACCTCATCGCTAAACCTCCGCACATTTAGGATTGATTTGAGTAGTGTTTTTAGCTCACGGGGCTGTTTTAGGGCGATTTGCGAATGCTCTTTTAGGTAGCGATAGGCGACTGCGTGAAAAGTTCCCGCGTTGATTTGCTTTGTAGTTGTGCTATCAAAGTATCGTTCGAGTCGCGAAATCATCTCATTTGCGGCTTTGTTTGTGAATGTGAGTAGCAAAATCTCGCGCGGATTTATGCCATCTTTTAGTAGCTTTGCGATTCGCCCCACAATCGTGGAAGTTTTGCCAGTCCCTGCGGAGGCGATGATTAGATTATGCCCGAGTGGCGCATTTACCGCCGAGAGTTGCTCGGCATTTAGCTTGGATAGGGGCAATTTAGTTTATAAAATATTTTAGCGTTTCTAGCTTGAAATACTGCGGATAATCCGCCACCGCGCAATGAAATTGGAGCATTTTTTTGTTGCTAAAATTTAAAATTAGTGGCGATAGAAAATTCACCCGCGAATATTCTAACGGCTTTTGAATAATCATCATACACCACACTTCTAACTGCGAATCTTTTTTCACATCAAGCAAAGCCTGAGCGGTGATTGAAAGTGCGATATTATAATCACGCAATGAGTATGGATTCGCCAAGCTCCAGCTTATGCCGTTGTCCGCGCGAATCGTGGCGAAATTTTCATCAATTTTGATAAACTCTAACGCTTTTATATCCTCAAAGCCCATTATGGGCGTTACAACTTCAAATTCCACTTTTCTAATCCTAAATTTAATGTGATTTTGGATAAAATCCCACCTTTTTAAAAGCAAATTTTATGCCACAAATTTTACATTAAAGGTTACGAAAATGGATTACAACGCGCAGGATTTTGAGAAAAAATGCTATGAGATTTGGGAAAATAGAGGCTATTTTGAAGTGGATTCAAACAAAGCTATCAGCAATGGCAAAAATTTTTGCATTATGATGCCACCGCCCAATATCACAGGTTCGCTACATATAGGACACGCGCTTACTTATACTCTGCAAGATATTATCACGCGATTCAAGCGAATGGAGGGCTTTCGCACACTTTGGCAGCCCGGCATTGACCACGCGGGAATCGCTACGCAAAATGTAGTCGAGCGACAGCTTTTAGCAAAGGGCATCAAAAAAGAGCAAATCGGGCGAGAAGCATTTTTGCGCGAAGTGTGGGATTGGAAAGAAAAAAGCGGAGGCGACATAATAACGCAACTTAAAAGGCTAGGCGCGTCTGCGGCGTGGAGCAGGACGCGATTCACAATGGATAAAGGCTTACAAAACGCCGTGAAAAAGGCATTTGTCGCGTGGTATGAGAGAGGGCTAATTTTTCAGGGCGACTATATGGTGAATTGGTGCACCCACGATGGCGCATTAAGCGACATTGAAGTGGAGTTTGAGGAAAACAAAGGCAAACTTTACTACCTAAAATATTTCTTAAAAAATAGCGATGAATGCGTGGTGGTGGCGACTACGCGCCCAGAGACTTATTTTGGCGATACGGCGGTAATGGTGAATCCAAATGATACGCGATTCGCCCACCTAATCGGGCAAAAGGTGGTGTTGCCACTAATTGGGCGTGAGATTGAGATTATCGCTGATGAGGTTGTGGATATGGAATTTGGCACAGGCGCAGTCAAAGTAACCCCCGCCCACGATAATAACGACTATGAAGTGGGATTGCGCCATAAGTTGGAATTTATAACGATTTTTGATAAAAATGGCATTTTAAATAGCCATTGTGGCGAGTTTGAGGGCTTGGAGCGATTGGAAGCGCGGGATAAAATTGTAGAGAGGCTTGAATCTAGCGGATTTGTCGAAAAAATCGAGGATTATACGAATCAAGTCGGCGTTTGTTATCGTTGCGGAAATATCGTAGAGCCTTACATTTCAAGGCAGTGGTTTGTGAAAAAAGACATTGCCAAAGAGACGATTCGGCGCGTAAATGAGGGCGAGTGCAAATTCTACCCCAATCAATGGATAAATAATTTTAATGCGTGGATGGGCGATTTGCGCGATTGGTGCATTTCACGGCAGCTTTGGTGGGGGCATCGAATCCCTGTGTTTTATTGCGATTCGTGTGGAATTAAAGTGGCAAGTGAAAAGGACAGCGAGGTTTGCGCGAAATGTGGCGCAAAAATGAGGCAAGATGAGGATGTGCTGGATACTTGGTTTAGTTCGGGGTTGTGGGCGTTTAGCACACTTGGCTGGGGGAATGAGCCAAATTCAGCTTGTAGCGACTTTTTAGGGAGTGCTTCGGCTCACTCACTGCAACGCACGGCAAGTGCGTCTCATTCGTTCGCCTCACACAACCCTAAAAATTCATCTACAATCTTAGAATTTGGTGATTCAAATAATTCCAATGAATCGTCATTGCGAGGGCGAATCGCAGATTCGCACGAAGCAATCCAAAAAAATAAAAAAATAGATTGCCACGATTCCACGCGTTGCGTGGAATCTCGCAATGACGGTGATATAAAAAATGCAAATTCCACACTTTTTAGCGAATTTGATTTGGATAATTTCTATCCCAATTCGCTTTTAATCACAAGTTTCGACATTTTATTTTTCTGGGTGGCGCGAATGCTTTTTAGTGGCGAATCCTTGCTTGGCAAACTGCCTTTTAAGGATATTTACCTTCACGCGCTTGTGTGCGATGAATTTGGCAAAAAGATGAGCAAATCGCGTGGCAATGTCATAAATCCGCTGGTGCTGATTGACACGCATAGTAGCGACATTTTGCGTTTTTCACTCGCGTATAATTGCATTCAAGGGCGCGACATTAAAGTCGGCGAATCCACCCTAAATATCGGCAATGCACTGGTTGTGAAAATTATCAACGCGCTAAATTTTTTGATTCTATACAAAAATCAGCAAAACGAATCTAGTGGTGCGAATCTCCCCTTTGCCACGATAGATTCGATAAATTCGCCACTTGGCAAATATATCCACGCGAAGTTTAATATGTGCGTGGGCGAAGTGAAAAATGCGCTTGATTCGTATCGTTTTAATGACGGCGCAAACGCGCTTTATCGCTTTTTATTTAATGATTTTTGCGATTTTGGGATTGAGGCGGTAAAGGCGCAAAAAGAGGCGGTTTTTGAGGTGGGTGCGATTTTGGGCGAGACGATGAAGTTGCTACACCCATTTATGCCCTTTGTCAGCGAGTTTGTGTGGCAGAGTTTGCGCGGGAGTAGCATTGAGGATTCGCCCTCCATTATGGTAGAAAAATTCCCAGAATTTAATGCGAATCTTGTCGTAAATAGCGACTTTGAGATAGTGCGGGATATTATAACCACCATTAGACGGGCAAAAACAAATATCGATTTGGCAAATAAATCCGTCCCACAGGCTTTTATCAAGGCAAATTTACAGGACAAAAATATCGCAGAGATTTTTATCAAAAAACTTGCAAAATGCGAGAAAATTGACTTTGTGGAATCCAAAATGCAACATTGTATCTTTGAGATTGGAGAGCATTGCGAAGTCTATATTCCCGCCGATTCGGTGGATTTGGACGCTTTGATTAAAAAAATGGAGGCAAAAATGACAAAGGCGCAAAATGAAAAGACGAAATTAGAATCAATGCTAAATAACGAAAATTTCATCAAAAACGCCCCAAAAAATTTGGTAGATTCAAACCAAAATGCGCTAAATGACGCAAATGCGCGTTTGGCAAAACTAAGCGCGGAATTAGAATCACTAAAGAATATAAGGCATTAGCGAGGAATCCACAAATGCTAACTGCTAAGCGACAAGTCTTACACGAATCCTATCAGCATTATTGCGAGGGTTTTGGCAATGTAGTTTCAAAATCAACTCAAGCGTGGGATTCGCCCACCATTTTACAAAAAATATCCAACAAGTATGCAAATCAGTATAAACCTCTGCGTTCGCCACTTTTTTATGTCGGTGATAAGTATAAACTTATGGCGCAATTAAAAAGCCTTTTCCCAAAAGATATTGAACGCTATTTTGAGCCTTTTTGTGGTGGTGGTAGCTCGTTTTTAAATGTCAAAGCAAGGCGTTATAAGCTAAATGACATAGATTCTAACCTCATTTCATTACACGCACTTTTGCAAAATCACTCGCACGATAAGGAGAGCTTTTTTGATAATCTTTTTAACCTTATAAAATCTTATAATCTTTCTTGTTCGCTTTTAGGCATTATCCCGCCATTAGAATTGCGCCAAAGCCACAAAAAGACTTATTTTGCGAGATTTAATAAAAGCGCGTATCTTAAAATGAGGGCAGATTTTAATGCTGATAAAAGCGACATTGCAAAACTTTATCTTTTGCTGATTTATGGGTTTAATCGCTTTTTACGCTTCAATGCAAAGGGCGATTTTAATCTGCCTGTGGGTAATGTGGATTTTAATAGCAATGTATTTAATGCTTTAAATCATTATTTTGATTTTACACAAGGCAAAGATATGGAGTTTTTTGGCTGTGATTACAAAGAATTTTTGTCGCGTTTTAGCATAAATGAGGGCGATTTTATCTACTTTGACCCGCCTTATCTTATCAGCGATAGCGAGTATAATAAGCTGTGGAATGCGGATAAAGAGATGGAATTTTACGCGTTTTTGGATAGTCTAGATTCAAGAGGAGTGCGCTTTGGGCTTACAAATTTGCTGACACACAAAGGCAGACATAATAAAATGCTAGAAAAATTCGCGCAAAAATATCACTGCAAAGACATTGTGAGTAATTACATTAGCTTTAACGACAATACTATCAAAAAAGATTCGCGCGAAATTTATGTGAGTAATTATAAAAATGAAATAGATTACATTTATATCAACGCAATAAATAAAACAAAATTACAAGACTTAATCCAAAGTCCGCTTAACTACACAGGCTCGAAGTTTAGGCTTTTGCCACAGATTTTGCCCCTTTTCCCAAAAGACATTGGCTTAATGGTGGATTTGTTTTGCGGTGGGGCGAGTGTGGGCGTAAATGTGAGCGCGAGGC
>JBNMKJ010000019.1:0-42558 GCA_050874285.1 Helicobacteraceae bacterium
AAATCGGCGGACGCACTACTGCGTCCTTGAACCCGATTTTTTGCACCACGAATCGGGCGAGATTCGGTTGCGCTTACGCGCGATTCGTTTATATTTTGGATTGCTTCGTGCGAATCTGCGATTCGCCCTCGCAATGACGAATCACTAAACTCCAGTGCTACCAAATCCCTTCTCTCCTCGCGCTGTCGAATCTAATTCCTCGCTAACCATAAGATTCGCCTGAAATATCTGCGTCAAAACCGCCTGTGCGATTCTATCGCCTTTTTTAATGATAAAATTTTCTTTGCCAAAATTAAACAAAATCACCATAACTTCTCCGCGATAGTCGCTATCAATCGTGCCGGGCGTATTTAGCACACTAATGCCGTTTTTAAAAGCCAAGCCACTTCTAGGACGCACTTGAATCTCAAATCCACGCGGAATCTCAAACACCAAGCCTGTTTTTACCGCGCAAAAGCCACCCGCAGGAATTTGCGCCGATTCAGAGGCGTGTAAGTCAAAGCCACTTGCGCCCTCGCTTTGATAGGCGGGAATCGTAGCGTTTTGATTTAATTTTTTAACCTTCAGATTCAAAACTTAATCTCCTCGTAAAAAATATCCAAAATCTCAAATTCGCTCTCCCCTCGTGGCAATTTTATGGTAACCTCATCGCCCTTATTTTTGCCGATGACGCTTTTTGCGATAGGCGAGTGAAATGAAATGTAGCCTTTTTCAGGATTGCTCTCATACGAGCCTACAATGGTGTATTTAAACTCTTTTTCGCTCTCCAAATCCTGCAAAATAATGGTGCTACCAAAATTCACGCTTTTATGCTCATAACTCGCTGGGTCGATGATTTGCACATTTGCGAGTAACGCGCTCAAATCTGCGATTCGCGATTCGATAAAGGCTTGTTTCTCACGCGCTGCGTGATATTCTGCATTTTCTTTCAAATCGCCGTGCGCCCTTGCAATGTCGATTTCTTTGACGATATGCGGTCGCTCGACTTCTTTTAAGTTTTTTAGCTCAGCGCAGAGTTTTTGATAGCCATATTCTGTCATCGGTTCTTTTTGCATAAAGATTCCTTATTTTGTTTTGGTTAGATTCGCGCAACTTGGCTTATATCCGCTATCACAAGCCTTTTTAAATAACTGACGAGCTAATTTTATATTTTTTTTCACGCCATTTGCGTTATTATACATTACCGCCAAATTGTTGCAACCCTCGACTTTTCCGCCATCGCAGACTTTTTTAAACAGCGCGAAACTTTGCTTGAAATCCTGCTTTACCACTTCGCCACGAAAATACTTCACGCCAAGCCCATAGCAGCCGTCCAATCCGCCATTATCACAAGAGCGTTTGTAGTAGTTAATCGAATCATCGCTATATTTTTTCGCCAAATCATTATAGATATTTGCAATGGTTTCGCAGGATTTGTTGTTTTTTGCTTCGCAAGGCTTTACAAGCGCGTTTGCCGCTTCAAGTGGCTTATTTGCTTTGATTTGCTCATCGGCAAATTTTAGGCAGTCATTGACATTTCCGCCCTCGCAACTAGATTTTAGGCTAGGTTGCGCTGGGGCAGTTTGCTGTGCCGCTTGTGGAATCACTATTTCATCATTTTGCGGTGCGCTTGGTGCGCTTAAGCCCAAAGCCGCCAAGTCGATTCCTAGCATTTGCGGAATGCCAAAATCATTTGCGTATTGAATCAATTTGTCCTTATACAAAAATCCGCCCACACCCAAAGCCACGAGCAATAACAATGCGATTAAGAATTTCATTCTATGTCCTTACTAAAAAATTTAGGCTTTATAGCATAAAATTTATTTATATATGCTTATATTATGCGTTTATTTTTCTAAAAGCCACTTTGCAACAGCCCTTGCAGAGCCGTTTTTTAAATACGCGCGGAGTGCCAAAGATTTTTGCAAAAAATCATTTGGATTCGCACTATGATATGAATCTAGCAAATTTTGCGCGGTTAGATTTTCTTGCAAAAGCTCTATGTGAAACTGCGAATCCGCCTCAATGTGGCTATAAAGCAAATTTGCTAACCCTACGAATCTAATATTTAAAAACTGCTTTACCACAAAGGCTTCTATCGCCCTGCCCTGATAGCCTAGCACAAATGGCGTGCCAATCAGTGCACATTCCAAAGTCGCCGTGCCTGAGCAAATAAAGGCAAATTTGCTTTGCAAAAGGCTTGTGTGTGCGTCAAATGTAATAATAAAGTCGCTTGTGTCGCCATAGATTTCGCTAAGATTTTTGGTGCTAAATTTTTTAGGCACGACAAGGTGGAATTTTGCCTTTGAATCGCGCTTTTTAAGCATATCTTTGACTTGCAAAAAAATAGGAAAAATGCGATTTATTTCGCCTAAGCGAGAACCGGGCATAAAGGTGAAAATATCGCTATCGCTCGTCATTGCGAGATTTTGTGTAAGTATTTCGTGGCAATCCACGCTATCGTCATTCTGAGCAAACGAAGTGAGCGAAGAATCTAAAAAAATATCGTCATTGCGAGGCGATTCATCGCCGAAGCAATCCACACTTTGTCTTTTAGTTTCGTTAGTTTCTTTTCGCAAAAAGGGCTGCACCCCCTGCCCCGCTCCCCCTACGCGCCAAAAAGCTGCCGCTTTTTCGCTTTTAGGGGGAGTGCCTCGCTTATCCGATTCTAGCAAAAAATCGGCGGGTGGCACTACTGCACCCTTTGATTCCGATTTTTTGCACCACGAATCGGGCGAGATTCGGTTTGCACTTCGTGCAGATTGATTTTTATTTTGGATTGCTTCGGCGTCTGTAACGCCTCGCAATGACGATTCGGTGGCGTTTGAATCACTCGAATCACCCTGATTTAAATCGCAAATTCTAGTATTTGCGGTGGAGGTTGTGGTGTTTTTGGCAAATTTTGAGTGTGAGACTAGACTTGTTGTCTGCGAACACTCGAAATTTGCCAAATCTCCGCAAGATGCACCCAAAGACGAATTTATCTCTCTAAACTGCCGAATCTCATCTAATAACGGGTGTCCTACGAATTTTGCCCTTTGTTTATAACACCCCACCTCAAAAGGCAAAATCGCAGCTAATTTATCGCAATTTGCCTCTATCACTTTCGCCCTCCACGGCTTCCACGCCCACACCTGAGGCAAAATGTAATACATTATTTCCTTGCGCGAATCGCGCTTTTTTACGCGCTTGGCAAGGGGAATATTAAATGAGCTACTATCCATTAGCAAAATCTTATCGCTTGAAAGCGCGATATTTAGGCACTTTGCGCGGAGTTGCAAAAAAAAATTCGCCTTTTTTAGGACATTGATAAAACCCATAACGGCGACTTCACTTATATCACAAAGTGATTCGCCACACACACAAAAAGGCGCAGATTCACCATTTGCAAAATCCAAAATACTCTCATCAAAAATTCCGCACAGCTCGATATTTTCGCGCGTTATCATTTCGCGCAATAAATATTTTAGATGAATATTCGCCGAATACTCAAGCGCACTGACAAAAAGCCTCACATTCGCCCCTCGCGCAACCTAAACGCCCTTATGCGCCTTATTTGCTTTATCCTGCATCGTGCGAATTTCATTGCGTAATTTGGCGTTTTCCAAGTCGCTATCAAGCAATCGCGCCTTTAGCGACTTCATCTCCCAAAGGCTTTTTAGATACATTTCCGCGATTTCCTTGCCATACACATCATTTGCAGGATTCGCTGGAACGACAATGCCGTCCTTTAGGCGAATGGGCACTTTTTCTAGTGGCGTTAATGGCAAATTTTCGCGTAGCTTATCGATAGAATCAGGCGCAGTTTCTGCAAACTGCTCTTTGCGCTCTTTTAGCGATTCAAGCTCGTTTCGCGCGGTTTTTATGGCATCTTGTAGCTCCAAATATTCCGCGCGAATGTCTTTTAGATTGTTTTGCTCTTTGGAAATATCGCTCTCATAATTCCCCATTTCGTCCCTAAATCGCGCTAATTCCGTCTCAAAAAACTCCACTACCTGCCAAGTCTCACGGATATTGTCAATATTGTGGATAAATCGCTCAAAAATCGCCTTATCGCGTCTATCAGTCATTTTAGCCCCCAAATCATTCCATTTCTAACTGCGCCAAGTGCAATTCTCTGCCTTTGACAATCTCCAAATTTGCACTTTGGCAACTCGTGCAAATGCCGTATTCTAGCCCTTGTGCGCTAAAATTTGCCCCGCAATCTTTGCATAGCAATTCTACGGCGATTTTACGCACTTTTAGCACCGAATCTTTGCAAAACGCGCTCTCACCTTTAAAAACTTCAAATGCACTTTGGAGCAAATCCACTTCCACCGCGCTTCGTTCGCCTACATCGATAGTGATTGTGTGGATTTTGGTGGCGTTGTGCGCCCTTGCGTTATCCTCGCAAAGCAACACTAAGTCCGAGATGATAGAGTATTCGTGCATTTAAAATTAACCTTATTTCATAAATGCGACATTGTAGAAATTTGGCGATTAAAAATCAATTTAAAACCCTAAATTGTAGGAATCTTATAAATGATAAATTTCGCGCTTCTATTTTGCTTTTGTTTTTTGCCAAATATAGCCATTTCGATAGGCTTGGCATTTTCCAACTCACTATCAATTATCACATAATCAAATTTTTGATTTGCTATGGTGATTTCATATTCCATTTTTTTATCAATGGCAGTGATTAAAAAGTCCTTATATGCGCTTAAAAGTTTGATTCGCAATTTATGGCTTAGCTTTTCATTCGATGACACGATTAAAACCTCTTTGGTATTGCGCTCTCTATATCGTGTCGTATAGGAGTATAAGATTCTATCTGCGTCATTTAGCTTATTTTTATCCAAAGTTCGCAAATACTGCAAGATAAAAGCCATTATGCAAAATGCGTAATTTTTATTTAGCTTAAAGTAGTAGTTTTTTATAGGGTCGCTTACCATACCCAATCGCCACATTTTATTATCTAGCGAAGTTACGGTGGTATTCATCGCTAATTTTATTTGCTCAAAAACTTCCTCTTTTGCGCTTTCAAATGCCTCTATAAAGCTACTTTCATACAGCGCGGTGAATTCCTCAAGAACCTTTTCGGTTTTTTCTTTTAGCTTAGTTAGCTTCGCTTTGCTTTCAATTAGCTCTTTTGATTGCGCTTGTAGCTTGTTTAGCTTTTCGCGCACTTCAATTTGCTGTTTGCTTTGTGCGCCTGAAAGTCGCTGCTCGTTGGTAGAAATAGAGCTTTTTGTCATTCGTAATTTGCTATCTACGCGGAGCAAATCATCTTTTGTATCAACTAATTTCCGCTTTGCAGCGATATAATAAAGCTGTTGGCTTAAAAATGACTCCAAATAGACTTTTTTAGCATCTTGCGTAGCCTTATAAAATGGCGTGATGAAATATTGCAATTTATTATAAATTTCCAAATGCTCCGAAAAAGTGTCCTTATTATAACGGTTCTCGGTATAGATAAGCGAATCTAGCGTTCTAGTCAAAAATCGCGTAACGATTCGATAATCAAGCAATTCATAGCCATTTATAGGGAGTTTTAGCGCGTGCTCTATGATGATATATTCGTTATTGAAATGATATTTCATAAAATTTTCAACAGTAATGCTAGGCTTTACATTGGCAATCATTTCATAGTTTGTCTCTTTGACGGTTTTAGCGACTAGCTCTTCAAAAATGCCCTGCTCTATCCGCTCCAACTCTTCATCAGTATTTGTATTCCAAAAATCTTTTTCTTTGACAATGCTATCACTGCTAAACTCTTGGTATTTGCTACTTACTATGAAAGTTATGTTATTTGTGTCTTCATCGAGTTTAAAATCCACCAGCAAGTCAATCTCTGGGATTCGCGTTTTATCCTGCCATTTGGATAGCTTAAAATCAAAGAGCTTTCTATGGTGATTTATAATGATTCCAATCCCTGTAGAGTGCGAATATTCAACGATTCTTCCGTGCATTTACTTATTCCCCCCCCCATTGTGTGCTATAGGCTTTTTCTTTTCAAACAAATCATCGCTAAATGGCTCTTTGGGTGGCACTATTAAGCTAAATAAAACTTCCTCTTTGTTTAATGCCAAGCATACCTCTTCGCCATTTTGTTTGATAGACACGGATTTGTCAAACGCACAATCATTGCGCAAAAATTCTTCTAATGTAATTTCTTCCATTTTAATCCCAAATGCTAATTTTAAATGTGTATTGTAGCATAGAAAAATTTATATGCTATAATTTCAATAGAAAAATTTGCATTTTTGGATAAAAAATTTATGGAATTAGAGCGACAAATTAGACTTACTAAAGGCACTAAAATCAAGGATACACCGATAGAATCTACCAAAAGTTCTATTGTGATTCCGCCCAAAAAAAAGCCTATAAACGAAAATAGCAAAATTTTACAAGATATAAAAAGAGCAGAAGAAAAGGCAAATCTTGAGAGATTAAGCGATGAAGAGCTAATAGAGCGCAATTTTAGGGAGGAAGCAGAGGCGATTCGTGCTAGAAATTTGAGCTCTAATGCAGAATATATGGAGCATAATCAAACCCCTCAAACTAGAAATATGGAGGATTTTGAGTTAGAAAATGACTTTGTAGCAAGTGAAAATTTTGATGATTCGCTTACTCGTGCGCCACTGCCACAAAAAGACAGCCTTGATTCGCTTGGGACGCGTAATAACGCTAAAGCGCGAGTATCTCCGCTTGATGATAGAGTGGATTTAAGCGATTTATTACCCAATGCGCCACGCTCTGCCCCACAGCAAAAAAAAGGCTCACTTGGTTTAATCGATACGCGCGAATCCACGCAAATAGATTCGCATAATCCACGCGATTTGCAACCACAGAGCAATTCGCGCAATAATTCGCAAGATTCGCATATTTCACAGCATAGTAACGATTCGCGCCTTGATATAATGAAAGATTTTTTAAATGAAAATGAAAGTGGCGACAATCACACACCGCACATTATCGATGACATTGCAAGGCAGAAAAATAGCGATTCCATTGTCGGCATTTACACGCCAGACCCACGAGATTTAGACGATGAGGAGCATCATAATGTGGAATTTGTGGATAAAATCGATAGCTATGATATTGAACTCCCTAAGACAAAGACATTTTACGCTGAAATTTTAGATAGCGAAAAAATTATTGATTCCACTGAGGATATTGACGCACTAAATGAAATCAACGCTTCCCTTACACGAGCGAAAAAACGGCTAGAGGAAAAGCTAAAAGTTGCCAAGATTCGCCAAAAATTAGGCGACATAAAGTCCGTAACGCCCATAGATTCGGATAATTTTAGTGAGAAATCGCCCAAAAATAGCGCAGATTCAAGCGAATCTAGCGAATTAGATGAGGAAATTTTCATAGATTTTTCGCAAACGCCAAAGGTGGATTCATCGCGCAATATAGATGAGCCACGCATTGTCGATTCACCCAAAACAACGCAAAAAATCGACTTAAGCGATTTGATTTTAGATAAAGATTCCACCCCAAATAAATCAGCTACGATTCGTGGCGAATCCACCGCGAATCAAGCTCGAATCCATAGCGAATCAAACGCGAATCAAACGCAATTCAACCGCGAATCCGATATAAATCCACCGCGTTTTAGTAGCGATTCGGCGAATCTAAGCACAAATCCACCGCAAATCCACCGTGATTTTACCGCGAATCCACCCGCAAATCCAAATGTAAATCAAAGCATTACCACGCGCAACGAAATGTTTGCAAAGCAAAATAGCGAAAATGCCACAAAAAAAGATGACGAATTTGGGGAGAATTTCTTTGATTTAGAGCCAAGCAATCTCACGCCACAAAGCCCCGCGCCAAGCGCGAATCTAGCAGCAAATCCACCCGCGAATCTTAGCGCGAATCCAAACAGCACTAGCGATTTTCAGCTTCCACCGCTTTCCTTGCTAAATCCGCCGCTGTCGCAAAAAATCGACATTGATGACAGCGAGATTGACATAAAGGTGCAAAATCTTTTCAACAAACTCCGCGTTTTTAAAATCGAGGGCGATATTGTCCGCACTTATAGCGGTCCTGTGGTTACGACATTTGAGTTTCGCCCTGCGGCAAATGTCAAGGTTTCGCGCATTCAAAATCTCCAAGATGATTTATCAATGGCACTAAAAGCCACAAGCATAAGGATTCAAGCCCCGATACCCGGCAAAGATGTCGTGGGAATCGAGATTCCAAACAATAAGATTCAGACTATTTACTTGCGCGAAATCTTTGAAAGCGAGGAATTTCGCAATTCAAACGCGAATTTGCCCATTGCACTAGGCAAAGATGTCATCGGCAATCCTGTGATTGAGGATTTGGCGACATTGCCACATTTGCTAATCGCTGGGACTACGGGCAGTGGGAAAAGTGTGGGGATTAACGCAATGATTTTATCGTTGCTTTACAAGCACACGCCAAAGGAATTGCGATTTATTATGATTGACCCAAAATTCCTTGAATTTGGGCTTTACAAGGATATTCCACATTTATTGACGCCTATCATCACCGACCCAAAAAAGGCGATTATCGCGCTAAGCAAGGCGGTTGAGGAAATGAATCGCCGCTATGAGCTAATGGATAAGGCAAAGGTTAAGACGATTGTAGGATTCAACGAACTTGCCAAGAAAAATGGCGAGGAAAAACTGCCCTATATTGTCATTATCATCGATGAATTTGCGGATTTGATGATTATGGGCGGACGCGAGGCAGAGCAGTTTTTGATTTCTTTGGCAGGAAAAGCCCGTGCTAGTGGGATTCACCTAATCATCGCTACGCAACGCCCTACCGTTAATGTCGTTACAGGGCTAATTAAGGGCAATTTGCCCTCCAAAATCAGCTATCGCGTAGGCTCTAAAATCGATTCCAAAGTGATTTTAGATGATACAGGCGCGGAGGCGTTACTGGGCAGAGGCGATATGCTTTTTTCAAAGACAAATAATATTATCCGCCTCCACGCGCCCTATAACGATGAGCGCGAGATTGAGCGCATCGTAGATTTCTTAAAATCACAACAAGAAGTGCAATATGATGAGTTTTTCTCACTTGAAGTAAAAGAGCCTACCGCGCCACCACAACCCACACAGCTTAATGGCGAGGGCGATTTAAAAGAACGCGCCAAAGAGATTATTTTGCAAAGTGGCAAAACCTCCATTAGCTATGTGCAACGCAAACTTGGCGTAGGATACAATAAGTCCGCAGATATTGTTGAGGCACTTGAAAAGGAAGGATTCCTATCTCCGCCAAATTACAAGGGCGTTAGAGAGATTATAGGTTCTTAAGGCAGAATGTAGCATTTTTTGATAGAATTTTAATTTTCAAAAAAAACAAGGAGTAAAAAATGGACGAATCAAAATATATTTGGAGCGACGGTAAGCTAGTAGAGTGGGAAAAAGCCACTACGCACTTGCTTACGCATAGTTTGCATTATGGAAACGCCGCATTTGAGGGCGTTAGAGCATATAGGACAGACAAAGGACTAGCGATTTTTCGGCTAGATTGCCACACAAAGCGATTGCTAAATTCCGCTAAGATTTTGCTTTTAAATACGCCTTATGATTTTGAGGCGACTAGGAATGCGCATATCGAGGTGCTTCGCGCGAATAAAGAGTGCTTTAAGGACAATGTGTATATTCGTCCGCTGATTTATTTGGGCTATGGCGTTATGGGGATTTATCACAAAAAATGCCCTGTAAATATGATGATTGCTGCGTGGAATTGGGGTGCGTATTTGGGCGAAGAGGGCATTGCAAATGGGATTCGCGTGAAAACTAGCTCTTTTGTCCGCAACTCTATAAAATCGCTAATGGGCAAGGCAAAAGCGTCCGCAAACTACCTAAACTCGCAAATGGCGAAATTTGAGGCGGTGGAATGCGGCTTTGATGAGGCACTAATGCTTGATGATAATGGATTCGTGGCTGAGGGCACAGGCGAGTGTGTATTTATCGTGCGAGACGGGGAGCTAATTACCCCACCACACGATAATAGCTTGGAATCTATCACGCAAGATTCAGTAGTGCGAATCGCGCGTGATTTAGGGATAAAAGTAGTTGAGCGCAGAATTACGCGCGATGAGTTTTATATCGCTGATGAGGCGTTTTTCACAGGCACGGCAGCGGAGATTACGCCCATTCGTGAGTTGGACTTTAGGAAAATCGGTTCTGGCAAAAGAGGCAAAATCACAAAAGACTTGCAAGACGCATTTTTTGAAGTCGCACAAGGCAAAAACGCCAAGTATAGCGACTTTTTGACATACATAGACTAGCGGAGGAATCTTAATGCCTATTGATTTAAACGAACATTTAAAGCGCAAAAACGCTAACAGCAAGCCCAATACCGACAAAAATGACGGCGACAAAGGGGGCGATTCGCCAAATAATCCTTTCAAGCCACCAAAAATCAATATGCCCGATATGCCAAACGGCAAGACGCTTACGACTATCATTGCGGTAATTTTGGTGGTATTTGTGCTAATCATCGCAAAGCCCTTTGTCATCATCAATTCAGGCGAAGTCGGCATCAAATCCACCGCAGGAAAATACGACTTTACGCCATTACAAGCAGGATTGCATTTCTTTGTGCCGGGCATTCAAAATGTCATCATCGTAGATACGCGTGTGCGGACGATTAACTTTTCGCGCACAGAGGATATGGGCGTAGTGGGGAAGAATCAAGGGATTTTTCGCAATGACGCCATAAGCGTAATGGATAGTCGTGGGCTAACGGTCTCTATTGAGCTAACCGTGCAATATCAGCTAAACGCCGCCACTGCGCCACAAACGATTGCTGAGTATGGATTGTCGTGGGAGCAAAAAATCATAAATCCTGTGGTGCGCGATGTTGTGCGAGGCGTTGTGGGACGCTATCCAGCCGAAGAATTGCCCGTCAAACGCAACGACATAGCAAATCTCATCAGCACAAATATTGAAACAGAGATTATGAAGTTTAAAAATCAGCCTGTGAGCCTAAGCTCCGTGCAGTTGCGCGAAATCGTGCTACCACAAAATATCAAAGAGCAAATCGAAAAAGTCCAAGTCGCGCGGCAAGAGGCAGAGCGCAAACGATATGAAGTCGAGCAGGCAAAAATGGAGGCAGAAAAAGCCGTTACATTAGCAAAAGGTGAAGCAGATGTGAATCGCACCAAAGCGCAAGGCGCGGCGGACGCCATTACAATCGAGGCTCAAGCACAAAGCAAGGCGAATCGCGCTATCGGCTCTAGCCTCACAAATCAGCTTTTAAACTTGCGCCAAATTGAGACACAAGCGAAGTTTAATGAGGCATTGAAAGAAAACAAAGACGCGCAGATTTTCTTAACGCCCGGCGGTGCTGTGCCAAATATTTGGGTGGATTCCAAAGGCAAACAGCGCAATACGGCGGCAAGTCAAAATTAGCGCGAATTTGGGGTAAGGACTTTGGCGATGAATGAGATTTTAGAAAAAATCGCGTGGAATAAATCGCCACTAATCCCTACTATCGCGCAAGATTCGACCACAAAGCAAGTGCTAATGTTAGCATACAGCAATAAAGAATCGCTATCTTTAAGCCTGAAAAGCGGCGAAGCGCATTATTTTTCGCGCTCTAAAAATCGCATTTGGCAAAAGGGTGAAGAGAGTGGCAACACACAAAAAATCAGCGAAATTTACATTGACTGCGATAGCGATGCGATTTTGTTTTTGGTGAATCAGCGCGGAAATGCCTGTCATACGGGCAATGTCAGCTGTTTTTTTAAAAAAGTGGATTTGGAATCTTTGGCGATTGAAGGGGGCGAATCGGCTGATTTAGCACAAAAAGGCGCGAATCCTTATCATATAATCGACACGCTTTATCACATTTTGCAGGAACGCAAATTCGCGCCGAGTGAAAAATCCTACACCGCGAGTTTATACGCCAAAGGCGAAAATACCATTTGCAAAAAAATCATCGAAGAAAGTGGCGAAGTTACCTTTGCGATAAAGGATTTTTTACGCGAATCTACACGAAATTGTAATTCTGAGCGAAGCAAAGAATCCAAATCCACGCAAAGCGCGGAATCTCGCAATGACAAAAACCCCGCCGAATCCGTCATCTACGAATCCGCTGACTTGCTTTACCACTTGCTAGTGGGACTAAGCTACTGCGACATTTCGCCTGATAGAGTGATGAGCGAATTAAAAAGGCGATTTGGCACAAGTGGCATTGATGAAAAAAATGCCCGAACAGCGCAATAAAAGGCGCGAATCGTGGCATTTTCACTGCCTTTTGCCTTTGAGCTACCGCAAGTAGGATTTTATGATTTTTTCGTGGGAATCGCGCTGTTTTGCGCCTTTGCCATTGTGCTAATGCTTGGCTTTTTGGCGCGTGGCGCGGTAAAGTGGCTCATCTTTTGCCTTTGTATAATGCTATTTTTCGCGCTACCATTTTTCAACCTACTCATCGTGGATAATTTCATCAACAAAGTCGCATTCATCGACAATGGCTCAAAAAAGCTCGTCTATATCGACAGCTTTTTCCTAAATGGCACTCTGCAAAATGTGGGCAAAAACAACCTAAAAAAATGCCACTTCAATCTCTATGTGAAAAACGCATTTCCGCGCAACCCAGAGTATCGAATCGTGGTGAATGATTTGGATTTGAAAGTCGGCACAGAGGCGCAAATAGAGCAAAGTGTCGATAATTTCAAAGATGATGAGATTAGGGAGATGAAGATTCGGTGTTTTTAAGTGGGATTCGCGGGGCTGAAGTGTTTAAATCGCGTGAATCGCGCAAGATTCGCACGAATTTGGCATTTGAATCAAGGGCGATTTACCACAAAAAAGGCACGATTCGCCATCAAAAAATCGCAAAAGGCGCGTCAAAGGACATAGCGTGTTAGCCAAAAGCCACATTTCGCTAGGGCTTTTAGGCGGAATTGCCGCCTATCCACTCGCCCAAAAGTTTGGCGTAGCAAAGGAATTTTACCTAACGCTACTTTTGCCGCTAATCTTGCTAGGCTCGTTGTTGCCTGACATTGACGAGCCACGCAGTTTTATCGGGCGCAAATTTCCTATAATTTCGCGGATTTTTAGCATTAGCTTTTCGCATCGTGGATTCACGCATTTTTTGATTTTTCCGTTGATTTTTGTGGCACTTGGCGCGATTTTCGCCCACGCGATTATCACACCCTGCCTTTTTGCCCTAGCTTATGGCGTCCTTTTGCACCAAGTGGGCGATATGCTAACCATTAGCGGAATCCCGCATTATTTTTTTCCACTCTCCCGCAAAAAGGCGGTGTTATTGCCACAAATGCTCCGCTTTCGCACAGGAAGTGTTGCTGAAAAGCTAATCCTAGCTTTTATCCTAACGCCACTAATCGCGCTAACCGCGCTATATATCGGCTTTGATGGCGACATAAGCCAAATTACAAATATGCAAAATCTAAAAGAGATTGATAAAATTTTAAAAACATTAGGCGAATTGAAAGGAAGTTTATGAATATGTTAAGCGAGTATCTACACGCCATTAGTGGTATTAGCCAGAGCGACAAAGAGCACACACATAGAAGTGTGTTGCAAAATTTGCTAGAGCGTATCAAAGATGAGTTAGCCACCACGCACAAGGATTTTTCTCACATTAGCATTATCCACGAGCCAAATAATGATAAAAGTGAAAATAAAGCAGGTGCGCCAGATTTTCAAATAAATTATGGGAGCTCTAATGCTTCTTTAGGGGGGGGGGAATCTCACACTAGGCTATATTGAAAATAAACGCGTAAATGCGGATATAGATAAACTCATTAAAGAAGCAAATACAGATAAAAAAGCACAACTCGCCAAATATTTAACTCTAAGCCAAAATCTTATCCTTACTGATTATCTGCGCTTTTTACGCGTAAGCAAATCCCCAAATGGCACAATCCAAATCACCCAAGAAATCACACTTTGCGCCCTAGACCAAATCCACGCCACGCTAAAATCCAAATCCACACTAGAGTCCAAGCAAAGCGAATTGCTCGAGTTTTTTACCCTCTTTTTTAGCTCCACACCAAAGCCGATAAATACAGCCCAAGAGTTTGCACTCTGCCTAGCACAGCGCACAAAGTTAATCAAAGATTATTTACTAGAAATAGAAACTGCACCACAAATAAATACTTTATACAACACTTTCAAAAAAGCCCTTTATAAAGATTTGGATTTTCCTACTTTTTGCGATAGTTTCGCTCAAACGCTTACTTATGCACTATTTCTTGCCAAACTAAATGATTCACAAGGCGAAAAAATAACCCTATACAACGCCGAATCTTTTATTCCACAATCTTTTCCTCTTATTCGTGCTATGAGTGGGTTTCTGCGTAAATTAGATACAGATAAGTCTATAAAGTGGCTTGTTAATGAGATTTTGGCAATTATCAATCATATCAACATAGAATCCATTATAAAAGAGCTAAACAAAATCGCGCAAAAAGACTTACTAGGCAACTACTTGCACAAAGACCCGTATTTACACTTCTATGAGACATTTTTAAGCCAATACGACCCGCATTTACGCGAACTTCGCGGAGTGTATTATACGCCCTTTGCGGTGGTGAGCTTTATCATAAATGCCATAGATTCCACTCTAAAAAGCGATTTTAATCAAGCCAAAGGCTTAGGTAGCGCACTTAGCAATGACAATATCACGCTACTAGATTTTGCCACAGGCACAGGGACATTTTTGCTTGAAGCCTTTCGCAAGGCTCTAGATTCTACCCCGCCAAATTCTTTGCACTATAAGCCCAAAAATTTGCTTCCTAAATTTAGCGGCTTTGAGTTCCTTATCGCGCCTTATACCATAGCGCACCTAAAGATTTCACAAAGTTTCAAAGAAGAGTTTAATGCCCCGCTAGAGGATAACGAGCGATTAAACATTTATCTCACAAACACTTTGCAAAGTATAGATATAGTCAATGCAAACGAGCGAGAAACACTATCAGATGAATTTGAATTGGCGACAGAATCCAAAAAGGCGCAAGAAATCAAAAATAACAACATTATGATAATTACAGGAAATCCACCTTACAACGCCTTGTCAATCAATAAATACGATATAGAGGCATATAAGTTTTGCGAACTTGACAAACATAAAAAGCCGATACCAAACAACGATAAAAAACATAGACTAAATGATGACTACATAAAATTTATTCGCTTTGCACAAAATAAAATTGATGAGCAAGAGAGCGGAATCATCGGCATTATTACAAATAACAGCTTTTTAGATGGTGTAACAATGAATGGTATGCGGTGGAATCTGCTCAATTCATTTGATAAAATTTATATTCTTAATTTGCACGGAGATAGTAATAAAAAAGAGGTTAATCCAAATGGCGGATTAGAAGAAAATGTTTTTAAAATTATGCAGGGCGTGTGTATTTCTATATTTGTCAAAATAAATTCCAAAAACAAACCCAAAGCAAAGACAAAAAATGACACTCATATAAAATGGGCTACTTACACCAATAATCCAAAATGTAAGGTTCTGTATTACGATGTTTATGGCTCTTGTAAAGAAAAATATGATTTTTTACAAAAATTTGATTTAAATTCTATTGAGTGGCAAACTCTAGAACCTAAAGGCAAACATTACACTTTTATGTGTATGCCACAAGATAAAGAAGTGCAAGAAAATTATTTAAATGCGTGGAGTGTAAAAGATATTTTTATAATGCAAGGATTAGGAATCTGCACTTATAGAAATAGTTTTTGCTATGCGGATTCTAAAGAAATATTACAGCAAAGAATAAAACAATTTGCAGATGAAACAAAGGGCATTGAAGAGTTAAGAACACTATTTAATCTGCCAAAAGATTCGTGAGATTGGACAATAAAAGATGCTAAAGCAGAAATTATAGACACAAAAAACGATGAAAATCTTTATAAAAAAGTTCATTTTGAACCTTTTGAGTTTAAATGGACTTACTTCACAGGTAAATCTAAAAAGTTTTTAGGGCGTCCTGCAGGTGCAATACAAGAGCAAATGTTACAAGAAAATGTGGGATTAGTATGTGATAGGGGTTGCAAACTCCAAACAATAGATAATATTTTTGTAGTTGATATGCTTATGGATTTACATTTAGTAGGTAGTGGAAGTTATCTTTTTCCGCTTTATCTCTATGAAACGCAATCTAGTAAAAAGGCTTTAAAGAAAATAGGTGGTTTGTTTGAAAAGGTAGAAACTAATCCTTTTAAAAATAAAAATAAAATAGAAAACTTCACACAATCTTTTCGCGCATTTATCGACACAAAGTATGGGCAAAGATTCGCGCCAGAAGTGATTTTAGGCTACATTTATGCAGTGCTTTTCCATAAAGACTACCGCGAAAAATATATAGATTTTCTAAAGATTGATTTTCCGCGAATCCCATTTGTGAAAAACAAAGAGAAGTTTTTAGCCCTAAGCGCGTTAGGAAGCGAGATTATCGCCTTGCACCTAATGCGTGGGAAGGCAGAATCCATAACCGAGCCACTTTTTGCCAACGCGCAAAATCGCAATGAGAAGATAGAAAAAATCGCTTATAATGCGGAGGAGCAAAAGCTCTATGTCAATGAAAGCCTTTACTTTAGCAATGTCAGCGAGGAAGTGTGGGGGTATAAAATCGGTGGCTATGCCGTGTGTGAAAAATACCTAAAGTCCCACAAAGGCGAGGTGCTAGAGCACGCACACTTCGAGCGCGTGATAACCACGCTACACAAAAGCATAGAGATAGAAGCAAAAATCGCTAAAATTACGCTATAATTTTTATGAAAATCTACGATTTTAAACAAATTAAAATCAAGCACATTAAAGACTAGAGGGAATTTATTATGAGAGTGTTTTTTTACACATTGTTTATCGTGGCATTTGGCGCGTTTATGGTCGGCTGTGCGGACTTAGACTATGTCGATGACTACTCAGACTCCACATTTTATGATGAGGTAGAGGATGACAACAAATACGCCCAAGACGCAGCAGATGAGGAAATAGTAGAGTTGGCAAGTGCCTTAAATAAAAAGTCGGAAACTTCGCAATCAAGTGCAAAACAAGATGAAATCGATGGGGATTCAAGTGACGAAGTAGAGGAAGAGGAATCTACCCCACAAGAGCCACAAAAAGTGGCGCAACCCACACCAGCCCCAAAAGCACCAGAGCCTACACCAGCGCCACAACCTACGGCAAAGGCTGATAATAGTGGCATTACAAAAATCGATGATAACACATTTGAATACAATGGAATGGTTTTTAAACATAATTTAGGCAAAGATGCGGACTTAAATGCGATTTTGGCAGTGCTAAACAAGGGACAATCACAAACTCCAAAAGCCGAGCCAAAAAGCATAGATAGCCCAAAAGTTGCGCGTGATTCGCGTCCTGCGATAGTGGCAAGTGCACCAAGCGCAAATACTGCAAATACTAGCAAAACAAATACAAATAGCCAAAAAATTCGTGGCAAAGGCTTTAAAGGACTTTCACAATCCACCACCAAGCTAAAAGCACAATGCGAAAACAATGGCAATCTCCAAAAATGCGAGGATTTAGGGCGAGTCTACGCGCTAAAAGGTAATTTAGAATCCGCGATTACATACTACAAACTCGCTTGTGATAATGGCAATGGTTCTGCGCTATCGTGCTTTTTCCTATCGCAAATATACGCCAATGACGGCGATAGTGCAATGGCACAAGGCTACACAGATATGTTGGGCGGACGCGTGGCAAAAGTCGGTAATATGGAACTTCGCATATCCACAGGCAAAATCGCTTCAGTTAAGCGCAGTCTAAAAATGTCCTGCTCAGAGGGCAATGAAAATTCGTGCAACACACTGCATAGCATATTTAAAATGCGTGGCGAAAGAAGCGAGATAAAAACATACTTCGGCACAGAATGTAGGCGAGGCAGTGAGCTTGGCTGCACGATTTTACGCAGTATGTAGGCGCTTAGTAAAAATAAATATTTCGTAAGATTTGCTATGGCGATAAAATATTTTATTTACACTGCGCTTGTGTGTGCATTTGGCGCGTTTATAGTTGGCTGTGCGGACTTGGATTATGTCGATGACTACTCGGAATCCACGCTTTATGATGAGACAGATTCGACAAATAAAGACAATGTTAGCGATTCGCAGGATTTGCAAAGCGCACCTGAAATTACGCCTACAAACACCAGCAAAGCCACCTCAACAAATGCGAATCATTCAACCAAAAGCGCGATTCAACCAAAAGAAGCTAAAATTACCAGCGATTTACCAAAGATTCAGCCTAAAATTTCACAAGATTCGCAAGATTCAAGCGATTCGCGCATTGTCAATAAATCCACGCCACGCACAAAGCCACTTTTTGACGCCTCTAGGCTAAATCAGCCTATGCCACAGCTACAAACGCAGTGCGATTTGCACGACTTGCAGAAATGCGAGGATTTGGGGCGAATCTACGCAATTCAAGAAAAGCGCGATTTGGCAACCGCGCACTACAAAATGGCGTGTGCTAAAGGCAAAGGGCGGATTATGTCGTGCTTTTTTAACTCGCTCATTTTCGCAAACAACGGCGATGACGCCACTTCGCGCGAGTATTTGGACGCCATAGACGCCGATACGCTAAGTGCGCTAAAAATCGATGAGGCGGAGCTAATGCTGTCAATCGGGGAGATTGCGCTTATCAAAGACAAGCTAAAAATTTCTTGCATTAGTGGCGAATCCACCTCGTGCAACGCGCTTTTAAGCGTCTTTAAGATTCGAGGCGAGTTAGGCGAAGCAAGGGCATTTTTTAGCGCGGAATGTAGTCGCACTAAAAAGCAAAACGCCACACCTTGCTTAATTTTAAAAAATTTATAAAGCAAAATAATGTAATCGTCGAATAAATAAAAAATGGTAATAAATAGATTCTAATTAAGCCTTAATGACAAATCGCCTCACCTCGTCATTGCGAGTATTCGTAGAATACGAAGCAATCCATTAGTATTTTGCAGTTTGTTTGATATTTACAACGCCCTGCTATAAAAAGGCAAAATGCAAATCATCTCCACATTTTTGTGAGATTTTAGCGCGAATCTAAAAAGATTCGCAAAAATTTAGTGGCGATTCGTAGCAAAATGCAAGGAATCTTTGCCTATAATTTCAACTCGGCGCGGAATTTTTACACAAAAATCACAACCCGCGCCAAAATCCATATTTTAAAGGGGAGAAAATGTTTGAATTACGAAAATTGCCTTATGACAAAGCCGACTTTGGGGACTTTTTAAGCCCTACAACCTTTGATTTTCACTACGGCAAACACCACCAAACTTATATCAACAATCTTAACAATTTGATAAAAGGTAGCGAGTTTGAGGGTGCGGAGCTGTATGACATCATCAAAAAATCAAGCGGTGGCGTCTTTAATAACGCAGCGCAGGTGTATAACCACGATTTTTATTGGGATTGTATCGCGCCCAAAGGTAGCGAAATGAGCGCGGAGCTAAAAATGGCACTTGAAGTGGAGTTTGGTAGCATAGAAGCGTTTAAAGAGAAATTTTTAGGTGCGGCGACTACGCTTTTTGGCTCTGGGTGGTGTTGGCTTGTGTATAATTTGGCAAGTAAAAAGTTAGAAATTATGCAAACTAGCAACGCGCAAACGCCCATCACAGAGGACAAAATTCCTTTGCTTGTGGTAGATGTGTGGGAACACGCCTATTATATCGACCATAAAAATGCGCGTCCTGCGTATTTGGAGAGATTTTTCGCGCATATAAATTGGGCTTTTGTGTCAAGCGCATTTGAGTGGGCAAAAAAAGAAGGATCAGGCTCGGTAAAATTCTACACAAACGAATTGCACGGCAAATAAGCGATTCGCGCTTATTTTGCGTAAGCCAAATGTAGCAAAAAATTTAAGATTCGCCTTAGATTCGTGCCAAAAAGCGCGAATCTAAGGGCGAATCTTATGGCAAAATCTAGCGGAATCTAGCAAAATATAGGCGCGAATCTAGTAGCGAATCTAAAGGCGAATCGCACCCGCGATTCGCCACACTCGCGCAAATTAAAATCTATGATAATGCCTATGGTGGTGCTTATGCTTTTTAGGGACAACTACTTGTTCTTTTACCACCACTTTTTCTGCCATACTCGCGCCACAGCCACTTAGCGCAATGCTTAAGGCAAATCCTATCATCGCACTAAATGCGACTTTGCCAAAAACACTAAATCTTTGTCTCATTTCACACCTACCTTATTTCACGCTATTTTGAAGCACGATTTTTAGGCGATTTTTTGGATGCGTGATTTTGTGGCGTTGCTTGTGTGAGCAAATCTAAGCATTCATCGATAAGCGAATCTAGCCGTTGCTTTGTCGTTTGTAAGTGTAAATCTTGCGCTTTTAGCATTTTGTCATACAGCGCATTAAACTCGCGCGTAGTGGCATTTTTATCGCCACTTTTTAGCGCGGTGGATAGATTTAGACTATCTTGCTTTTGGCGAGGCGTCCATTCATCAGCGGTATTGCTCCCAAATGAGATAATCCTATCGATTCGCCCATATAGATTGCGTTGTGCGGTAAGTTCGCTAAATTGCTCCTCCAAAAACGCGCTATCTTTCATTTTTTCTAGCAGTTTTGCTCCGCCTTTAGTGCCTTTGCTTTGTGCGGTTTTCACACTTTGCATTCTAGATTCAAGAGCGACATTATAAGCCTCCGCAATCGCTTCGCGCAGTTTTGCTTTATTTTGCGCGGATTTATCTTGCAAGTAGGCTTTTTGCGCGTCATTTATTTGGGCGTTAAATTTGCGCTCACGCACTCTACTTTCTGGATTCACAGGGAGCATTTCC
Source organism: Helicobacteraceae bacterium (assembly GCA_050874285.1). GTDB lineage: Bacteria > Campylobacterota > Campylobacteria > Campylobacterales > Helicobacteraceae > NHYM01. The sequence goes on from JBNMKJ010000019.1 coordinate 20,733, forward strand.
GCGCCGACATTGATATAGTTTGCGATGATTTCTGCCAAAACTTCATCGACACTTAAGCGATTGGCACTTTTATTTGCGCCACCTTTGGTCGATAGGGCGAATCTATCGCTACTAAATCGCTCAAAACTCATAGCAATTCGCTCACTTCGCAAATCCTCTGTCTCTTTGATATGTGCGCGTTGCTCCTCTAAAAATGCCTCATAATACGCGTTCATTGCCTCGCGCAACGCACTCTCATTTTGCGCGGATTTGTTTTGATTGTAGGCATTTATTGCCTTTGCCACGATTTGTCGCTCATTGCCTTTGTTATTATCTGTTTGTAGATTCATAAAGGGCGGATTTTTGCCTCTTTTTACGCCATTTAGCCACGAATCTATATTTTTGTCCCTTTCTTTTTCGCGTTGTGCGAGTTTTTCTTTTTTCTGCGCGATGACGGCGTCATAGCTTTTATTTAGCGCATTTAGTAGATTTTGCTTATTTGCCTCGCTTGGTGTGCGTTTATACTGCGCGATTGCCTTTTTGGTATCTTCAGATAGTGGCGGATGTTCACTCTCTGCCTTTGCACCAAATGCCAAACTTTGGGCTAAAAAGATTCCTAAAAATACTGCAACAAAATATTTCATTTTGAACTCCTTAAAATTAAAATTTTTGGCGAATCTAATCGTTGTGGTTTTAGATTCAAAGAGTGAAATTTTGCAATGCGTTTGTGAAATATTTGTGAAATTTTGTGGTGGATTTTATTTTGGATTGCTTCGCCTTGCCAAAGGCAAGTCTTACAATGACAATGCGTGTGTGGGCGATTCGTGCGAATCCACGCACGAATCTAAAGGCGAATCGCGCTAGATTCGCCACTAATTTTTTAAGGATTCGCGACTTAAGCTCGTTTAAGCGTATTTATCGTTTGTAGCATTGAATCCGCTGTTTGAATCGTCTTTGAATTCGCCTCATACGCCCTTTGCCCTGTGATTAAGTCTGTCATTTCCTCAACCAAGCGCACATTGCTCATCTCAATAAATCCTTGCCTTAATAGCCCAAAGCCCTCCGTGCCGGGGACGCCGTTGATTGGCTCACCTGAAGCATTTGTGCTAAGGTAGAGATTATCGCCTAGCGAGTGAAGTCCTGCGGGGTTTATAAAAATAGTCGTCTCAATCTGCCCGATTGTATTTATCTGCGTAGAATTTGCCTGAACCACGCTCACAATGCCGTCTTTACCGATATTGATTTGCGTGGTGTCCTCTGGAATGGTGATATTTGGGACTAAGCGATAGCCCTCGCTATTTACGACATTGCCATCGCTATCGAGTTTAAAGCTACCTGCGCGGGTGTAGGCAATCGTGCCGTCTGGCATTTCGATTTGAAAAAATCCGCGCCCAGTGATTGCAATGTCAAGGTTGTTTTCCGTCTCTTTTGGGTTGCCTTGCGAAAAATGCTTTGCAATAGCAATGGGACGCACACCCAGCCCAATCTCAATGCCTGTGGGCGAAATCGTAGTCTCGCTTGTCGCAGTCCCTGCGTATTGCATCGTTTGATAAAATAAATCCGCAAATTCCGCTCTTTGCTTTTTGTAGCCTATGGTATTGACATTTGAAATGTTGTTTGAAGTCGTATCGACTTGCGTTTGCATTCCAATCATTCCCGTAGTCGCCGTATATAACGCTCTAATCATTATTTTCTACCTCCATTTATTTAGATTCAAACTCATTTAGATTCGCCTACACGCGCGTTGAAGCGAGTTTATTTATCGCCTCTGGTGCAAGGTCATCTTGATATGTTTTCATCACTTTTGAGTAAATATCAACTAACCGATTCGTGGTGATTAGCGCAGTCATCTCCACCACAGGATTGATATTGCTTTTTTCGATAAATCCACTTGCTACGACATTATCATCATTGATATTCATTCGCTCATTTATGCGCTCGTAGGGCAATTCGTAGAGATTATCGCCGATTTTTTTGAGGTATTTTGGATTCACAAAGCTCACAACCGCCACCGCGCCGATAGGCTCAGCAACACCCACGCCGTCATTTGCCACGCTACGAATGAAAATATCGCCATTACGATTCACCTCGACATTACTAGCCGCCAAATCAATGGTGATTGTGCCGTTTTCATCGATTCCCTCGCTTGAAAGCACGGGGAATCCGCGCTTTGTAACAAGCACACCATTATTATCTAGCTCAAATGCACCATCGCGCGTGTATCTCACGCCATTGGGGGTTTGAATCGCAAAAAAAGCGTTTTTATTTTTTAATGCCAAATCTAGCGGATTTTCCGTCTGGGCGAAACTACCCACGCTTAAATCGCTGTATTCCTCCACGACTGCTGGGACGCGATTGATTGTGCGGTTTAGGAATTTTGACGCCTCGCGAGTGTGATTTTGCAAGGGCAATTCGTGCTTAAACTCCTCATAAAGACGCAAAAAGTCGCCGATAACGACATCATCGCGCTTGTAGCCGTTTGTATTTGCGTTTGCGAGGTTGTTTGAAATGGTATCAAGGCGGTTAAACTGCGCTATCATACCGCCTGTCGCGCCGTAAAATCCATTTAGCATAAAAAATCCTATTTGTAAAATTATGCCTTTTAAAGCAAGATTTATTCCAAAGAAAAATGGACGCGAATTTATTAGAATCTAACGCCAAATGTGTGCAAACCCACAATTTAAGGAATCTAACCTTACACGAATCTACGCGCAAATCCACATTTTTATGCTAGAATCCGCGCTATTATTTTTTTGGTGAAATCAAAGGATTTTTATGGATTCTATTTTGCAAAGTTTAGGCGAATCTATCGGCATTTGGGGTTATGTCATATTGTTTTTATACTCGCTTGGCGGGGGCTTTGTGGCACTTTTGGCAGCGGGAATTCTATCAAGCGTGGAATCCACCTCACTAAATATCATCGTTTGCATTCTCGTAGCGGGAATCGCCAATCTCATCGGCTCTAGCGGACTTTTTTACCTATCGCGCTATCAAAAGGCTGAAGTTATGCGATTTTTAAAAAATCATCGCCGTAAAATCGCGCTAAGCCATATTTGGATTAAGAAATTTGACTATTTTATTATCTTTATTCACAAGTATTTGTATGGCATAAAAACCATTATACCTATGGTGATTGGCTTTAGTAGATATAGCGATAAAAAATTTATGATATATAATTTTTTTGCATCATTTTTGTGGGCTGGAATAATTGGCACATTATCCTATGCTATGGGCGATGCCCTGCGCCGTGCTTACGAGCAATACTCAAATCCGTATATTTTCCCTGCTATTGGCATTTTTATCATCATAGCGTTAGTCCTTTTGGCAAATAAAATCACAAAAAGCGTTAAAAATAAATAATTTGCAATAATATTAACGAATCCATTACGCCGTCATTGCGAGGCGAATCGTAGATACGCCAAAGCAATCCAAAAACATTGAAAATAAACGAATTAAATATGACAATCCACTATTACAAAATCTAATTCATTCGTAAAAATCTTTTGCCCTTTTCTTTGCGGATTTTTATGTAGGCAAATGGAAAAAGCAAAAATCCACCGCACCAAAATCGCTCACAAGCCCTTTGCAAAGCGAGTCCTAGATTATACTCATAAGTTTGCATTAGCTCTTGTTTGATAAATTCACTCATTTCGCTTGGCGCAATATCATTGCTTTTATGTCGTCTATAAATCTTAAAATACGCCGTGAAAGGCAATCGTAACTTTCGCAAAAATCCTTTTGTGGCGTAGCGTTTGTAGAGTTTCATCGCCAAAGATTTGCTAGATACTTGCAATAGCTTCTTATAGATAGGCTCATCGTGGATATACACGCGTTTTGTATTTGGCAACACCCTATCCCACATTATATAATTACTAAAAGCTGTGTAGTAGATTTTAAGCCCTTTGCAATGTGGCGCGACAATATCACAAAATCCCGCCCTAGTAGAAATCACTCCTGCACACGAGATTCCCAAAGCAATCGCCTCTTTTAGCGATAAATCCAAATCATAAACGCCCTCACTAAAAAATCTTGCATATTCTTGCTTGTATTTTAGAGTATTTACAACTATGCTATATCCCTCTTTGCGCAGTCTTTGGCACTCGTCCTTAAAAATAATAAATGGCAATTTTGGAAAAGAATTTGCCTCTGGGCAAAATAATATGATTTTGTCTAAAGGCGCGATTTTATGTAGTTTGGCGCGTAGAGATTCGCTGATTTTGTGTAGATTTGTAGGCAAGGTTCTTTGCGCACTTTGTGGGAGCATAAGGCGCACTCTATCAAAGTCAAGCTGAGTATCTGCGGCTAAATCTTTGCCAAACTCATAATTGATAAAATGTGAGTAGATTTTGCCTAGCGTAGGCACAGATACGACATTATCTAAGATTAGACATTGCCTAAATTTGCAAAAATCTACGCTTTTATCCTCGCAAATCACATATTCCAATCCCTCAAACATTTCACACACCGCTTCGTGCATAGCTTTTATGATGAGAATGATTTTGCCTTTGTAGTGCGATTCTAATGCGGATTTTAGAGCGCATAGCCGATAAGTATCCCCCGCACTAGCTGGGCTTACAAAATAATAGCAATCCGCTTTTAAGTTTTGCGCTAATTCTTGCAAAGTTTGGATAGGTTTAGAATTCTTCATTTTTTACTCCTTTTTGTGTTTATTTTCCGTCATTGCGAGACTTGCGAAAGCAAGTCGTGGCAATCCACATTGTTATTTTGGATTGCTTCGGTCGCGTTGCTCCCTCGCAATGACGGCGTGGCAATCCACCTTATCGTCATTGCGAGACTTTTGCAAAAAGTCGAAGCAATCCATTCTTTGCCTTTTCTTATTGTCATATTGAGCCGTAAGGCGAAATATCCAAAAATCCGCTTTTTGTTTTTAGATTCTTCGCTTCGCTTAAGAATGACAATAGGTATGGATTGCTTCGTTGCGTTCGCTAACGCTCACGCGCATCGCAATGACGAATCCACACGCAAAATTCCACAATGACAAATCTTTACAACTTTTCATCTCTCTCCACCTCCACGCAAAATTTTTCATCGCGCTTTTTATTTATCGCAAAGGCGGTTTTAAGCCCACTTGGCTTTATGTCATTTATCAAAATCCGCTCCCCAAAGGGCAAATCACTGATAAGCGCGTCAAAGCGAATTTTATGCTTTGCCAAAAATGCCTTTAGATTCGGCATTTGGCTAGATTCTCGTGCTGTAAGCAAAATCACTTTATCGCCCTTTGGCAAGTTTGCGAAAAATTCGCTAACGCCCTCAAGCAAGGTATCGCCCTTGTCGTCCTTGTGTCCGTTGTGGCGGAGAATCGTGCCGTCAATGTCGATAAGCCAAGTCTTTGGTAGATTTGACAATCTAAGCGTTGTCTCACAGCGATAAATCGCGGATTCTTCGCGCTTAGCTTCGGTCATTTGCGACAAGCAAACTCCCTCGCTTCGCGCTTGAAAACCACGATTTCTCATCTGTGATACTTCCGCTAAATCATCTTTAATATTATTCATTTTTTTGTTTCCTTTATTTTTTGGATTGTCGCGTTCGTGCTACGCACTCACTCGCAATGACGAATCTGTCGTAGATTCCCACGAATCACTTCGCAATTCTCGCAATGACGGCACAAAGTCTAATCATCGCCTATTTGCAATGCTGGGGTGCAAGTGCCATTTTCATTGAATATGTCGCAAAATCTACACGCGCTAAAGTTTGTGTGCGTGTAAAATGCGAGTAAAGCCTCTCTGCTGATAGCCTTGCTAAGTCGCAAAGATTCGCAAGTGTTTTGCGAATCGCGAGTCGCCAAGTGCGAATTTTTAAGCCACGATTTTTTGCAAATCTCAAATCCCGATTCGTGAATCTCGCAAGTGTGATTCCCCCCCCCCGTGAGATTATCGCTTCTTTTTAGCGATTCTTGCGTGGTTTGTAATACAACACCACTTGCGGCGAAATGACTTGCCCGCGGGCAAATCGATAGCTCATCGCCATAGACTGACACACAAGGCGTATTGCACGCTAAAAAATAAGCCGAGTTTTCCGCGTCCGTGCGACTAAACTCTCTATAAGTCGGTGGCTGTGCCTCGCCCCACACATTATCATCAATAAAGATATAATTCATATCATTTGCCTTAAGGTAGGCAACCAAATCATAGCTCTTTAGTCGCTTGGCAAGGCGTGGGTTTGCCGTGTAGTTGCTCACCCAAATCCATAGCTTTTTGCTCCCTTTGTGCTTATCAAATACCGCGCGTAAGGCTTCACTAAAATAAATCGTGCCATTTGTGGTTATATACACGCTCCCAATCTTTGGATTTTGCAAGGCAAAGTCAAGCATTTGGGGCAACTCTTTGTGTAGCAATGGCTCTCCGCCGAGCAACAAAAGCGACTCTAGCCTATGTGCGTTGCTTAAAAGATTTTCTAGGTAGGTGCGAAAGTCGCTAAAGCTAATGGTGCGCTGATTTTCACGCGAGAGATAGGGAATGTAGTTTGTGCAGTTTTTGCACTTGAGATTGCAAGTGGTGGTGATAGCAAACTCTACTTGCGGGATACAAATCCTACCAAAAAGCCTAAAATCTGCTATCGCCTTAAGTCTAGTTAGCGTGTAGCGATTGGGGAATAGCAAATCAAGTGCGCTAAAGATTTTGCCACGAAATGCCTTGCGATAGCGCGAAATAGGGATAAATGCGCTACAAAACTTCGCTACATATTTAAGCGCGATTTTGGGTAGCTCTAAAATTGCAAATGCCCTATCTTGCAGCGTTTGGCTTTGTAATGCTTGATTTTCCGCACTCTTGCCCATCGCGCTTTTTAGGCTATGCACACCATAAAGTTTATTGCGCACATAGTAGTCTATTACACGCTGTGTGTAGATTTTGTATTGTGATTTACTAAGATTCATTTATGCTCCTTTGTTTAGATTTGGGTTGTTTTGAATCGCTTCGCAATGAAAGGTTTGTAAGCACTCGCAATGACGATTTGCTTTTATTTTGCGTTTGATTCGTAGCCGATTCGCTTTAGCGTAATCACAATCGAAGTAATGGCGGTGTGGCTTTTGTATTTGTAAAAATTTTTGGGATAAAACTAGACTTGTGGTCTGTTGTTCCCAAAAATTTTTACAAGTGCGAAATTGCATACCCCAGAACAAATTGCCAAAACATTTTCTCACAAAAATCCCTCCAAAAGCATTGTCCCGTAGTAAAACGCCGCGCAAATGCTATCATAGTCCTCCCACGCATACGCCGTTAAGGAAAGCCAAATTAGCGCGTGAAGTAATTTGATTTTTTCTTTACTCACACTTGGTAGCAAGTCGAAAAATTCCTCGCTCATATCGCTCCACCCGCTAGATTTTATGGCGAGTTCGACTTCACGATTCCCGATTAAAAGTGTAAATTTCTTGCGATTAAATTGGTCGTAATCCCCGCACAGCGAGTAGTATAGCTTGGCAAAGTCATAGTCGCTATCGCCATAGATTTGGCTTTGCCCGAAGTATCCGCGCGGGTCGATGAGGACTACTTGCATATTAAAGCTATCAAAGAGTATGTTTGAAAAGGTCGGGTCGCCGTGAATTATGGCAAATTCGCGTGGGAAATGCGCGGTGGCTAGGCGCGTGATTTTGTCCTTGTCAAAAAGCGCGTTTTTGTAATATCTGCCATTGATTTTGATAAATTCATCATTTGCAAAGGGGATTAGGCTTTCTACAAGGGCAAGTCTATCAAAGGTTTTGGCTATGTAGGTTTCAAACGAATCCGCGTCATTTGCGGGGATTTTGGGCGCGAGGGAGTGCAAGGATTTTAGCGAATCAATGATTTTGCCTAAAATCTCTTTTTTCTGGCTTTTGAGTAGGCACTCGTATTCATAGATATTTTTGCCTTTGATTTTTTTCATCGTAAGCGGGGAGAATGAGTAGATTTGGGGAATCTGTGTGAATCCTAGATTTTGCACGAATTCATACCACGCGATTTCTTTTTGAGCAATCGCCTTGCCTTGCGAATCTAGCGGGGTTTTTATGGCGAGATTGTCTCTAAACTCGATTTTATTAAAGGGGCGGGTGAGATTTTGCGGGTTTGTCTCGGTATAAACTAAAAGTGTGCCGATTTCCTTGCTGTGCGCCAAATCTAGCGGGGTAAAGGCTATATTTTGGGTTTGAAGCCACTCTACTAATGCGCCACTTTGGGGGATATGCTTTAAGCACTTTTTATTTGCAAAGATAAAAAGCCCCGCCACTCCGTGCGTGTAGCTTGAGGCGTTGATAAACTTACCATTTTCATAGCTCCAGCGACATTCAAAATCGCCTGAAATGCCGATGAAGTTTTGGGGATTTGCTTGTTCGTCATTGCGAGAATCTGTGTCAGCAGATTCGTGGCAATCCATTTTAGATTCGTGGATTGCTTCGTTGTGGCTATCGCCACTGCCTCGCAATGACGGGGAATTTTTGGATACTTCGCTACGCTCAGTATGACAAGCTACGCTACTATGCGATTCGCGTGAAATTTCGCGCGTAAATGGGGGGGGGGAACGGCTTTTATGATAGATTCATTCGTAGAATCTAGCGTCTTTTCACACGATTCACGCATATTTGGCAACTTAAACTCCTTTGACAAAATCAAATCACACCAAATAATCATAAATGGCTCATTTTCATTAAAATCCCTTATCGCCTCGCTAATTCCGCTTATCGTGCCTTCATTTTGTGCTTTTAAAATCCTATAATCCACGCCTTTGGCAAAGACATTGAGATATTTTTGCAAAACCTCGATTTTATAATCCGCGATTATGGTGAATCTCGCGCCCTCAAACTTCCTAAAAAGATGAAAGATAATGGGGAGATTATCATAAGGCACGAGGCATTTGGGCTTATTGCGCGTAAGCCCCTCTAGGCGTGTGCCTTTGCCCCCTGCTTGGATAATAATATGACGCAAAGCGTGAGCGTTACGAGTATTTTGCAAGGTTGATTCCTTTTTTAAAAATAATGGATGCGATTCTATCAAAAAAATCCTTAAAGTCATAGCCTCTATTCCTCTGCCACGAATGGTGGTCCTTTTTTTAGCATTTCTGTGAGTTTGGCGGCTTTTTGTGCGTCCATTTTGGCAAAAATCTTGCCTATATCCTTTGAATCCATCGCAAACAAAATCTCAGCCGCCTCATTTAGTGGCAATTCCTCAATAATCGCACTCGCCTTTGAATCCTTCATCTTTGCGTAAGTCTGGGAGATTTTTTGGCTTTTTTTGGCGTCAATTTGGGAGAGCAAATCCTCATTTTGCTTAATCAAATCCTTTATGCTATTTTCGCGCGATTTTGCCTCATCGATTAGCCCTTGCACACGCGCTTCTTGGAGCTTTAGCTGCTCTAATTTTCTATCATTTATTCGCCTTTGCTCATCATAAAAAATATTCATCATTTTGCGCTGCTCAGCGATTTTGCTTAGCTCGTTTTGCAATTCCGACTTGCGCTCCTCAAAAACGGCACTGCAATTTAGCACCTCGCCAAACGCACACACCGCGCCAAAACTCACAATCCAAACTATACGAATCCACATTTCACGCCCCCTTAATTTTCGCGCTTTGATTTATCTGCGCGTTTGTGCCATTAGAATCCACGCCACGCGCCTTTTTACGCGCGATATATTTGATTTGTGCTAACTCATCTTGGCTTTTTGCCTCACTCTTTTGCGCCTTTTTTAGCGCGATTTGCACCTCTTCTAAATGCAAATCATTTATCTTTTCATACTCGATTTGCGCTTTTTTGAATCGCTTTAGAGTGTCGATTTTGCGTGATTCGAGCATTTGCAAAATATTATTTTCAGCATTTATTTTCTCGCGGATATTGCTAAGCGTATCTCTATAAGCCAAAAAAAGCATATATTCTTGCGCCTCAGGCGGGGTAAATTCGGCGATAGTCTTATGCAGTGCCTCAATCTCGCGCTTTTTAGAAAATATAAGATTATTGACTTGCATAACTTCTAGCTCGATTTTATCCACGATACTGCGCCTAAATTTTAGAATCTGGCTAAAACGCGTCTCCATTTTTCGCTACCTTTTAGATTCGCAAGGACTTTTTATTACACGATTCACGCCTATGCTACGGCGAATCTACCGCTCTATTGTGTCTAATCTATCGGGGCTTGTGGAGATTATGGCGATTTTCACGCCCAAAAGCTCTTCAAGTGCCAAAATATAATCTTGGGCTTTTTTAGGCAATTTTGCAAATTCTCTCACGCCTCCCACGCCACTAAAGCCATCAAACTCTTTGTAGATAGGCTTTACGCCCTCCAAATTAAATGGATAGCTTAGCTTTTGGCAATCCGCGATTCGCACTCCGTCCCTCTCATAGCCCACGCAGACTTTGATTTTTGGAAAATCATCTAGCACATCTAACTTCATAATTGCGACTTTGCTAACGCCATTTAGGCGAATCGCATAACGCGCTGCCACCGCGTCAAACCACCCGCAACGCCTAACTCTGCCTGTCGTTACGCCAAATTCCGCCCCTTTTTGTTGCAATTTCGCGCCCTCATCGCCCAAATCCTCGCTAGGAAATGGTCCTCTGCCTACGCGTGTGCAGTAGGCTTTGGCAATGCCGATGATTTCGCCTAAATCGCGTGGGGCAATTCCGCTACCGCTACAAGCCCCTGCGGTAAGCGTTGTCGAGCTTGTAACGAACGGATAAGTCCCGTGGTCAATGTCTAGCATACTGCCCTGTGCGCCCTCTAGCAAAATCTTTTTGCCGCTCTCAATCGCCTCCCACATAATCGAATCTGTATCCTTGATAAATGGCTGCAATTCTTTAGCATAAGCGCGAATCTCACTCTCAACCACGCTAAAATCAGGCAGATTCAGCCCTTTTAGCGAATCAAAATGCGCCCTTAATCGCGCCATAAATCGCTCAATATCACACAAATCCCCCACGCGAAAGCCCACGCGTCCGACTTTATCCGTGTATGCAGGTCCGATTCCCTTGCAAGTCGTGCCGATAGCGGTTTTTTCATCGCTCTCTTTTGCCTTGTCGATTAGCTCGTGAATAGGCAAAATCAAATGCGCCTTTGGGCTGATAAATACGCGGTTTTTCGCCTCCCCAAACTGCGCCACCTCATCTAAAAACGCCCTTGCATTCAGCACCACGCCATTGCCGATGAGATTTAGCGTCTTATCGTATAAAATCCCGCTAGGCACGAGATGAAGCGCGATTTTTTTGCCATTTACGACAATCGTGTGTCCCGCATTGTGCCCGCCCTGATAGCGCGTAACAATGTCATACTCACGCGCGAGATTATCTACGATTTTTCCTTTGCCCTCATCGCCCCATTGAACGCCCACAACAACATCACATTTGCTCATAGTCTGCCTTTAGAAAATAAAATGAAGTCGCTATTATAGCTAAATTAAATGTGGATTTTGATAAAAATGGCGGTTTGATTTTGGCAATTCACAAAAACGCTTTTAAGAACATTGCGCATTTTATTTATTTCGACATCATACAATTAACAATTTCCCAGCCCACACATATCATAGTCCGTGCGAATCAAAAAAGCGAAATTATAGCACAAAAATTGCAAACCAAATAAAAGCATTTTTGCTATAATCACAAATTTTATTTGCAACATTAAAGGACAAAATATGATTTTTATCGATGCGTGTTTGCGAAAGAGGACGCCTTATACGCCCATTTGGCTTATGCGTCAAGCTGGGCGGTATCTAAGCGAATATAGGGCAGTGCGCGAGAAGGCTGGAAATTTTTTGGATTTATGCAAAAGCGTGGATTTGGCGACAGAGGTTACGCTGCAGCCTGTGGAGATTTTTGATTTAGATGCGGCGATTTTATTTAGCGATATTTTGGTTGTTCCGCTTGAAATGGGAATGGATTTGGAGTTTGTGAAAAATGAGGGACCAAAATTCCACACTACGATTCGCAATGAAATGGACTTTAGCGCGTTAAAAAGCAATGTGGGCTACAAGCTAAGCTATGTCTATGACGCGGTTAGTGCGATTCGCGCGAAACTGCCTAAAGACAAGGCTTTGATAGGCTTTTGCGGTGCGCCTTGGACTTTGGCGACTTATATGATTGAGGGGCAAGGTAGCAAAACTTACGCGCATTCTAAAAAAATGCTCTATACGAATCCGCAATTACTTCATAGCCTTTTAAAACGCTTGAGCGGGGAGCTTTGTGCGTATTTGGAGGGGCAAATAAAGGCTGGGGCAAATGCTGTGATGATATTTGATTCGTGGGCTGGTGCGCTTGAACCTAGCGCGTATATGGAGTTTGGGTTTAAGTATATTTTGGATATTGTGGATTATCTTAAAGCGCAATATCCCAAAGTCCCTATCATCGTCTTTCCTAAAGGCGTGGGCGGATATTTGAATCGATTTGTGCAAAAGGGCGTGAATTTCGAGGTTTTTGGCGTGGATTGGGGTTGTGATTTGCAAAATGCTAAAGAGATTTTGGGGAAAAAGTTTGTCTTGCAAGGGAATTTAGAACCCGCGAGATTATATGATGAAAAGACAATGGAAGCGGGAGTTGATGAAATCTTAAGCATTATGGGCAAAAAAGAGGGGCATATTTTTAATTTGGGGCACGGAATGATGCCGGATTTGCCTCGTGAGAGCGTAACCAAAATAGTGCAAATGGTGCGGACAAAAACGGCTAGGTAAGATTTGGTGGCATAAAGCGTGGAATCTAGTGAAATTATGACACGATTCAAGGCAACGAATCTAGCGTGTTTTAAGGTGTAAAATCTATGAATATCATCTTTGGACCCGTGCAATCTAGGCGGTTTGGCAACTCGCTTGGCGTGGATTTATCGCCTACAAAAAAGCAGTGCAATTTTGACTGCGTGTATTGTGAGTTGCAGGGCGCAAAAAGCGTGGAGCGATTTAGTGATATTGTGCCACTAGATTCGTTGCTTGATGCCACAAAATCCGCGCTGTCGGTGCATAAAAATATCGATGTTTTGACGATTACGGCAAATGGTGAGCCAACGCTATATCCGCATTTAGAAGGCTTCATTGTCGCAATAAAGCCGTTTTTACCGCAAGGTGCAAAAACGCTAATTTTAAGCAATGGTTCGCGCTTTGGCGATAAAAGCGTCCAAAATGCCCTGCGCCACTTTGATATGGTAAAATTTAGCCTTGATTCAGGAGCACAAAAAACTTATAAAAAAATCGATAGGATTCATAAGAGTTTGGATTTGGATAGGGTAATGAATGGCATTGAATCTTATGCGAAGATTCGGCGCAATTTGCTTATTTGTGAGATTTTGCTAGTAAAAAATATCAATGACAATGAGGAATCTATGATTCCACTAGCGGAATTTTTGCGTAAAATAGGCGTTGATAGAGTGGATATAGGCACGATTGATAGACCACCAGCTTATAATGTAAAGGCTGTGAGTATGGAGCAAATTTCTAATATTTCTAAGCTATTTTATAATCTTTGCGTTAGTATTCCGCAACGCAAAAATGTGCTATGCGATTCAAGTGATTCGGGCGATTCACACGATTCAAATGCCGCAAATCGCCTTGATTTAAGTGAATCTGAGATTTTAGATTTACTAAAACGGCGTCCGCTAGAAGTAAATGAAATAAAAAATATGCTCTCCACTGATTCGCTAAAATGCCTACAAAACCTCGCCGATTCACACAAAATCAAAACAAAATCCGTAGGTTTAGTGAAATTTTATTTGATTTAAAGTTTAGCCATAAGCAAAAAACCCTACGATATTTACTAAAAAATTTTGGAATATTTCTATAATTTCTTAACATTACATTAAACTTATGCTAAAATTCGCATTTTTATTTTATAAATTCAACTTCAAGCTACAATAGGAGGGCTTTAGATGAGTGCGATTAAGGCGTTTTTCAACAGCGAGGCGGCAGGTGGAATCCTGCTTTTTATATGTGCGCTTTTAGCGATGATAGTGGCAAATTCGCCTTTGGCGGAGTATTATTTCCACTTGTGGGAGATACCGCTTGGCGTGTATGTCGGGCAGACTTTTATTGGTATGAGTTTGCACCATTGGATAAATGATGTGCTAATGTCGTTTTTCTTTTTGGTAATCGGGCTAGAGATTAAAAAAGAGTTTTTGTTTGGCGAGTTAGTCGGCTTTAAAAAGGCTGCGTTTCCTGTCCTTGCCGCGCTTGGCGGTATGATAGCTCCGGGCATTATTTACTTTACCCTAAATGTCGGCACACCTAGCCAAAATGGCTTTGGGATTCCTATGGCAACTGACATTGCATTCGCGCTTGGCGTGATGATGCTACTTGGCAAACGCGTTCCTGTCGCGCTAAAAGTCTTTTTGGTAACTTTGGCGGTGGCTGATGACTTGGGCGCGATTATCGTCATTGCGATTTTTTACACAAGCGATTTTGCGATTTCGTGGTTTTTAATGTCTATCGGGCTACTTGTGGTGCTAATTCTTTTCAACAAGCTAGATGTCCGCTCGTTGTTTCCGTATATGGCAGTGGGCGTATTGCTGTGGCTATCCGTGCATAACACGGGGATTCACGCTACAATCGCGGCGGTGGCACTCGCCTTTACGATTCCTGTCAAGCCAAAGATTGAATCAAAGCCTTTCGCAGTGGTAATCAATGATACAATCACGCATTTTTTAAGCAAGGACAAAGAGAGAGAAAATATTTTGCTTCATAGTGAGCAAATGCACTCGCTAGGCGCGATTGTCAGTCAAGCAAAAAGTGTGCAAAATCCTTTCTTGCGCTTAGAGCATACGATTTCGCCGTGGAGCAACTTTCTTATTATGCCACTTTTTGGATTCGCAAACGCTGGAGTGGCAATCGGCGCGGATATAAATTGGCATATCGACCACATAATGCTAGGCATAATACTAGGGCTTGTCATAGGCAAACCGCTAGGAATCACGCTATTTACATTCATCTGCGACAAAGTGCAAATCGCCAAAAAGCCAGAAAGCGTGAGCTGGATAAACATACTAGGCGCGGGAATGCTAGGGGGAATCGGCTTTACAATGGCGATTTTCGTGGCGAATCTATCATTTCCAAATAGTGTGCCAAGCACGGATTTGGCGAAACTCTCTATCATCATCGCCTCGCTAACGGCTGGAATCTTAGGCTCACTCTTTTTGATAGTCGAACACGCCATAGAGCATAGAAAAAAGGCGTAGATTCGTAGCTAGATTCGGGTGCGATTTTAAATATTTTAAATTTGATTCGCACCGAATCGTTATGAATCCGCACAAATCCACACGAATCCGCATTCCAAACAAATCCTTGCGCTTATGCAATTCACAGCATTGTTTCTAATTTTTTAATATTGTATTCTATGTGCATTTTAGTTAGCTCTAGCATTTTAATGCGCCTATCCATATACAATGACCCTAACCTAACAATAAGTTTCACATTAGCAATTTGCTTTTTAGGATTGTCCTTAGCATCGATTTGCTCATCAACTTCATTTGTCAAATCTTCACATTGATGATAGATTTCATCTGCGTCATTTTCAATTTTCTGCATTTCATCATTTAGCGTTTCAATCTCATTTTCCACTGCCTCGTTATTAGCGTAATTATTTTTCTTAAGCGATTCGTATAGTGGCAATGCTTTATCCATCAATGCCGATAGCTCATCTTGCTTATTTAGCCACTTCTCATATATTTTAAAGTATTCTCTTAGCCATTGTGGCGTGTTATTTGCACCATTTAAAATCTCATATAGTTTTAGGTGAATCTGTGCTTCGCTTAAATCTTTTGGCAGAGATTTGATTGCATTAGATTCATCACTATGCCCATTTTTATCGCACCACGCGACTAATTCGCCACTTTTAAAATACTCCAAAATATCGCTAAAGTTATAATTTTTCCTCAAATCATCAATCTTTAAGATATGCGTTTCCCCCACGATAAATGGTATTTCACTAAGATTGTGCAATATTTTGTAAATATGCCTATGTAATTTGAAATCGCTTAAATCTTTTGGCAAAGATTTAATTGCGGTGGATTCATCAGCATATCCATTTTGCTCTAACCACAAGGATAAATTGCCACTTTTGAAGTAGTCTAATATGACGCTAAAATCATAATCATCGCGCAATTCGCTGAGATTTGCGATGATTTTATTGTCGCTATTAAAATATACCAAAGGAATCTTATCCATATCATTTAGAATCTGATATAGCCTTATATGCGTTGCTATGCCATAGTCCCAATCGCCATTTCGTTTGCGTAGCGACTTTATTGCCTTTGCCTCTTTTTTGAGATTATTATCCTTTAGCCACTTAAGCAATGTGCCTTTTTCAGCACAATCAAAGACTGATGAATAATCATAATGCTCTCTTAATTCATCAATATTTGCTATCGTTTTATCGCCTAGCTTTAATTCCGCCATTTTTACATCTTTGCATTTAGGATTCTTGCGAATCCAAGAAATCAACTTGTCAATCATTTTTTACTCCTTTTAATTTTGTTTCGCGCTTGATTCGCTAGGGTGCGATTTTAGCGCGTTAAGCAGATTTTGCGCCTCTATTAGCTTATCATCGCGCCATTTATTATCACGCAACAAATTGCCCCACAATACAAGCGTATAAATCGATTGTATTATATCTACAAGCGCGGTAATCTCGCTTTTTGTCTGCGCGGACAAAGATTCGCCGCTAGATTCGCGCGATTCGCCCACGCTTTGCGCGATTTTATCAAGCCACATTTCTTTTGCCTTTAACGCCTCGTAAATCTCACCAAAAAGCCTCGTCATAATCCCCGCCTCGTTTTTACTCATTATGATTAAGTTATACGCTTCGTCATTCATTACGAACTGAAACACTTTAAACGAATCGCCAAAGTCGCCCAAACGCTTGATTTTCTCCGCTAGATTTACCAAAGATAAGCGAATCTTTTCGCGCAAATGCTTAAAGCGATGCAGTCTATTAAATGCGTTTGTCTGCTGATAATGTTCGCTTAAAATGCTCCCATTTTCCGCCTTTTTCTTATCCCAATACTGCTTTGCCAAGTAGCCACCAAGCGCGACTGCGCCTAAAAGTAGTGCTTTTTTCATCATTTTTTATCTCCTTTTTATTTTGTAATGTAAAAAACAATGAAATTTTAAAAAATACACGCGACAAATGCTGTCATTTGAAAAATATAAAGAAAAATTTTTTAAAAAATTTGCAAATCTACATTGCTAAAAGTGCTAATTTGCAAATATCAAAGGCGTGAATCGTGCAGTAGTAGTGTAAAAATCAGTGGCTAAAAATACGGCTTTATCATTTTTATGCTTTTTAGATTTTTGTCTTTTTGGATTTCTACAAAGGAATTTTTGTGGTAAAAATCTATGACTTTTTTATCATTCACCGAATCGATTAGGACGAATCTACCGCCAAATTTTTCTGCGTATCATCGATAATCTCTAGCGCGTCATCAAGCAAAAATTTGCCAATCTTTTTGCCACGATATTCATCGCTTAGCGCAATCTGCCCCAAAAGATAGCAGGGCAACGCTTTGGTTTTGGCGGTGTGTCCGTTTAGAAAATCAACTATACTTTTATCTAAATCCTGCGTTTCTAAATATTTAATGGCGAGAGTAAAGTAGCCGACAATGACATTTTCTTTATTGTTGTCTATATATAGGTATGTTCGTGAGCGTAAATTATTTTCAAAAATTATGGCTTTGTTATGCAAAAAATCCTGCAAATCCGCATTTATCTCACAGCTAAAACTCTCTAGTAGCTTTTTTACAGCTCGATTCGAGCCTTTTATCCGCATAAATTCTAAAAGCGTATGACAAGAGCAAAAATTGTCAAATTCAGTTCTTGTCATTCACTGCTTTCATAATGGTTTCAATCGATAATTTAGGCTTGTAATCCTTTGCTCTTTTTAGCTTTGGGCGGACATTTTTTTCAAAGTCCATTACGCGCTTTTTATTTTCTTTTGAAAAGGCTTTTCTTATAAGCTCGTTGCTCTCTTTGCCGAGTTTTATGGGCTTTATCAAGGATTCAGTCATTTTATTCTCCTTAAAATTTTTTGGCGTTTATAGCATAAAATCGCTTAAAACGATGAAATATTTATCGTTGCAACTATGCGATTCAAAGCCGATTTGCGCCAAATTCACACGCTCAAATCTCTTGCAAAAACCCACGCACCGAATCTACGAATCTTTTTTGTCCTACCACAAAATATTTGCGATTTTTTCATCGATAGATTTATCGCTTTTTCGCTTTTGGCTAAATCGCTCCAATGCGCTAAAGATTTCCTCAAATTCCTGCGGATTTTCGCGCTTATATTTTAGCACCAAGTCTAACGCCTCAAATATTGAATCGATTCTCGCCTCTTTAGATTTGCCCTTATCTGCAAACACCTTAATTCTAGCATTTACTTTATAGATTAACACACTAATGCGCGTTAGCCCTTTTGGAGTTAAAAATCTCTTAAAAGTGCATACAGCACTACATATTAGGCTAATTATAGCTTTAATTCTTTGCATAAGATTCACCTTTTTGCGTTACTTAAACGACATTCGATAAAGCAACTTTACCCTTTGCCTATGCTCTGTCTTTAGCTCATCTTTCAAGCCTAACTTAAATTTAGCTTCAAAAAACTTGCATATAGTGGTATTTGCATTTATTTTACATAGAGTTTCATTATATTCTATGATTCGCTCACTTTTATCAAATGTTTGGCTTGTCGTGCCGATTTTTTCGCCATTTATATAGTCGCATACCTGCTCCTTAAATGACGGGTCAAAGGCATTTAGGTTGATTCCTTGCTTTTTGATAAAGTCTGCAAGTTCTTGCGGACTCTTTTTGCGCTCTATAAGCTCCTCGCTGTGCTGATATGCAGATTTAGCGTCATTGCTATATAAGCTATTATTTGCACTTGCATAGCCAAATCCTACGCCAATATCTGCTCCGTGCGTTATTTTGTTTTTCCCTGTGCCCTCGCTCCAGCTACTAGATTCAACACTGCCACCTATATCAACGCTATTATCTTGCTTTTGAGATTTCAAAACTTCCTCTATAAAGCTAAATTCCCATTTACACGCGCCCATATATCCAGCGATTCGTTTCATTAGCATATTTAGCTGGACAAAATAGCTTTGCGAATAATAGAGCAATGGATAAAACGACTTATCGCCTACATACAAATCACTTCTAATTACTAAGCCCTGATAATCATCAATAGGCATAGATTTATCGCCACTAAATAGCTCTTTATTTTGCGTATCATTAAAGCAAACTACCTTAAAGTCCTCTTTTTCAAGCTCTTTTTTGACTTCTGCATACTTTGGGATTCGTCTCATTGCATTTTGCATTCCCTTATCTACAATACAAACTTTTTCTAACTCTTTTGTCATTTTTAACTCCTTTATTGTTTAAATATCAAATAAGCGACAAAAGCCACTAAGGCTACGCCACCTATTGCAATCCATATATTTTTACCGCCACTTTTATCCACAGCTACGAATCGCGCCTCAAACTCACTCTTTAGCTCTAAAAAGCGTTCGTATTTAAGCCCCATTACCTCAAGCGTCTTTTGTATGAGTTCATTTGGGGTATCTTTATCCCAAACTATTAGGGCGATTCGCCTCCGTCCTATGTCATCTTTTATAGGGTGATAAAGTGCGCAAAATAGCTTACCATTTTCTAACTCACTATATATCTCTCCACTTACCATTACATTTTTGCAATCCCTTAAAATCTCATTCGCACATTTTGTTTGCTCATCTCCTGTAATCAGTTTGCCATTTTGTGCGGTGGTATGCTCATAATTATCTGCTCTATTTATACCTTGTATAGTTGCACTTATCATTTTGTCCTCCTAATCTATGATAAAATCACAAAGCTCTTGTTGCTTTTCTTTGCCGTTGAATTGTGTTAAATCCAAAATTTGACATTTGAATTTGCCATTTTCGCCAAGCCAATCAACTAGCTTTTGAATATCATCTTCGCTTATAATACCGCTCTCAAGGCATTTATCCTTATGTGTGCCTATGATTTTAAGTGTGCAATCCTTTTCTTTACAAAACACCTTATCATTTTCTAAGTCTAACTCAACTTGCTCTTTAAAATCCGCATTCGTAAGATAATAATCAGCCCTAAAGACATAAATATATTGTGTGCCAGATTCTAACTCGTTTCGCGCTTCTATATTTTCCTCATCGTTTTTCCTAGCACCACCCGTATTTACCATACGCAATACCTTTTCGCAGGTATCAAGTGTTTCTTTGTGAATCTTACTTGTAGAATCCGAAGTTTTCACAAACTTTCCATCTTTAAGGATATGAAATATCGTATCCTTTCCCACCGTAGGTTCGCCCGTTAAAAATACATTAAATGTATTTTTATATCTTAATCGCAAATATGCCACCTGAATTACGGCTGGTATAGTTACCCTATATGCTGGTCCTGCTATGTTGTATGCAGTCCAAAGTCCTGTGATAATCGCTATTATAGGTCCAGCAAATATGCTTATAGCCCTCGTTAATCCAATACTTGTTGCAATGCCAAGCCCACTACCAATCGTTTGCATTGCCACAATATTAGCTACAATTAGTGCTATTTGGTAGGACATAAACCCACCTGCTAGTATTGCACTTTGTATAGCAGCAAATACCGCTTGTCTGCTAAATCCATTTGCAGTGTTAATATTTGTATCTTTAAGTAAATCTCTAAGCTCTTTT
Organism: Helicobacteraceae bacterium; assembly: GCA_050874285.1. Lineage (GTDB taxonomy): Bacteria > Campylobacterota > Campylobacteria > Campylobacterales > Helicobacteraceae > NHYM01. The sequence goes on from JBNMKJ010000019.1 coordinate 41,341, forward strand.
TCGGTCATTTCATCTATGGCTTGTTTTAAAAACTTTAACAACAATGCGCCTTCAATACGCTCCACAGGTGAATTTTTGTCATAAGTTACTTTAATCTTATCACACACATCGTAAAGAATTTCCCTATAAAGCACACCATCGCCAAACCTACGAAAAATATTTGCAAAAGTATTACCACCAAATAGTTGCAATTCCTCTATAATTTCATATACATACCTACTATGGTCTGGTTGATATGCTTTATAACTCCATTGCTTACTTAACCTTTCAGTATTAGCTTTTGTAAGTATTTTTACAAGCACATCTAAATCCTTACTTTCCATAGAGTGTAAAAACTCTAAATCCTCATCATATCGATAAGCCATTTTCTAACTCCTTTTGTTAAATTTAAAATTTCTTAGTTTAGAGTCATCGCGGACTATAAATCTTTAGATTCGTGCGTTGATTTGCCCGAATAGCCATTAGATTCGCCTTGAATCCCTTTAGATTCCCCATTAGATTCCCACTGCCTATTTAATTTCTCCCTCACCTCCCTCACATACTTTTCTAATATCTCATTAAATCTTATTTGTAATGCCTTTGGCTCTTTGATTCGTGCGTAGGGAATCCATATCTTTAGAAAGTTAAAGATTTCATCATCAAATGCGTAGGCGAATCTAATAAGGATTTTCTTATCATCATAGCCTATTAGTGAGATATGCTTTGGCAAAGATTTGCGTAGGAAGTAATCCTTTGCTTTTATGTGGATAGATATAGTTGCACTTTTAGGATTAGTGGATAGCCAAAGATTTTGATTGTCATTTATTTGCTTTAGGATTTCTCTTTTTCTTTTAAAGTGCTTTTGAGTAAAGATGATATTTTGCATTTTGGTAAAGGAAAAATGCTTTAGTTTGCCACTTTCTTCAGCGATAAGATACCAAATACCTTTTATATGAGAGAGTTTATAGGGTTTTACAATGCGTTGCTTTTCTTTGTAATCAAAGGATAAAATCTCATTATTTAATATTGCATCTGAGATTTGATTAAATGTCTCAGCGTTTATTTTCTCAAAGTTTGATTGGGTAATGTCATAAATGCTATTGATATTATCATCTAGTAATTCTTTTAAAAAATCATCATCAAGTGTAGGATAAAGAGACTTTATACCACTAAGCGTAGCAAACTTCTTAATATATGCTGCTATACTCTTTTGGGTGTGGAATGAGATGGATTGTGGTT
>JBNMKJ010000020.1:0-42096 GCA_050874285.1 Helicobacteraceae bacterium
GATTGTGTAGCTATCCACATCTATGTCGATTATGTCGCCGTCTTTTAGCAGCCCGATTAGTCCGCCCTCTGCCGCTTCGGGGCTGATATGTCCTGTACTTAGCCCCCGTGTCGCCCCGCTAAATCGCCCGTCTGTGATGAGCGCGACATCTGCGCCTAGCCCCATTCCCATTATGAGGCTTGTGGGGCTTAGCATTTCTTGCATTCCCGGTCCCCCCTTTGGTCCCTCATAGCGAATCACGCACACATCGCCTTTTTGCACTTTGCCCTTTATGATTCCCTTTATCGCTTCTTCTTGTGAGTTAAAGCACACGGCTTTCCCGCTAAATTTTCGCTCCCCTGTGATTCCAGCTGTCTTTATCACGCAGCCTTGCTCGGCTAGATTCCCAAACAAAATCGCTAGTCCGCCCACTTGCGAGTAGGCGTTTTCTACCTTGTGGATTACGCTCTCATCTTTGATTTTGGCGTCTTTCACGCGTTCGCCCAAGCTCTCGCCCGTGATAGTGAGCACGCCTAAGTCAAGCAGTCCGTTATCCCTGCGCGAGATTTCTTTGATAAGCGCGTTTATGCCCCCAGCGTTGCCCACATCTTCCATAGCCACTTCGGGCAAGGAGGGCGCGACTTTGGCGATATGGGCGATTTTTTTGCTAATGTTATTGAGTTCGCGTATATCTAGTGGCGCACCCGCCTCACGCGAAATCGCAAGCATATGCAAAATCGTATTTGAGCTTCCGCCCATCGCCATATCCACCACCATTGCGTTGCGAATCGCGGATTTGTTAATGATATTGCGGATTTTATACTTTTCATCAAGGGCGATTTCACAGATTCGCCTTGCTGCTTTTCGTAGCAACTCCTCGCGCTCTTTGCTTTGTGCCAAAGCCGTGCCATTGCCACTTAGCGCGATTCCTAGTGCTTCACAAAGTGAGTTCATAGAGTTTGCCGTAAAAAGCCCCGAGCAAGACCCACCGCTAGGACAGGCTTTGCACTCTATGTCTTTGAGTTCTGCTTCGCTGATTTTTTTAATCTCATACGCGCCCACCGCTTCAAATACGCTATTAAGCGTGAGTTTCTCGCCTTTTTCGCTAAATCCAGCCCTCATAGGACCGCCACTCACAAAGATAGTCGGCACATTTACGCGCAATGCACCCATAAGCATACCCGGCGTGATTTTATCGCAGTTTGGGACGCAAATCAGCGCGTCAAGTTGATGGGCGTTCATCACAGATTCCACCGAATTGGCGATGATTTCACGGCTAGGCAGGGAGTAGAGCATTCCATTATGCCCCATAGCAATGCCATCATCAACGCCGATTGTATTAAATTCAAAAGGCACACAGCCATTTTTGCGGATTTCATCTTTGATAATTTTCGCGTATTCATTGAGGTAAAAATGCCCGGGGATTATGTCAATATAGCTATTTGCCACACCGATAAAGGGCTTATCAAAGTCCTCCTCACTTAATCCACAAGCGCGCAAAAGCGAACGATTCGGTGCTTTTAGATAACCTTTTTTTATCACATCACTTCTCATTTTTTTGTCCTTTTGTTGTTTTTGGTTTGGAGTTTGTAAGCTGAAATTGTAGCGGAATCTAACAAATTTTATGTCATAATTTGACACGATTTACACATTAGATTTGTAAAAAAATGTGTGATTTGCGACATATAAATCTTACTATTTTTTTAAAGGATAAAGGTGCGTTTATGGCGACAAGTGAGGGTTTTAAGGATTTTGTTTTAGAGTGCTTAGTGCGGTGTGCGGAGGAATATTTGGAGGGCAAATATGACTTTAGCGCAAGGAAAATGTTTGGCGAATATTGCGTGTATGTCGCGGATTTGCGCGATTCGCATATAGATTCGGACAAAAAAGTGCTATTTTTGCTTTGCGATGAGAATGTGTTTATCAAAAAGTTTGAGTGCTTAGAGGCGATGGCGCAGGAAAATAGCGCGTATTTTTCGCTTGGATTCCCATACAATGGCGCAAGAGAGCATTATATTTTAGATATTGAAAATGCAAAGCTAGTGGCGCAGGTTATCAAAGCGACTCTGCCATTTTTGCCCACGCCAAAGCCACGCAAAGCAAATGCAAATCGCAGAAAAAAGCCCTAGATTCGCGCTTTTTTGATTCGCGCCAAAATTACGCGAATCACATAAGATTCACACGCGACTTAAGCGCGATTTAGCCACGATTCGCAAGATTCGTGCTTTTTTCACGCGAATCACCCGCGAATCTCAAAAATCTACTTCGCTTTTTTCAGCGCGGATTTATATTCCTCATCGCTTACTTTTTCAAGCCAATTCACATTATTGCCGTCTTTTACGCCCGTAAGCGCGATATGTGCGCCATTTTGCTTATCAGTCGCGCCGTGCCAATGTTTTAAATTTGGCGGACAAAGGATTGTATCGCCCTCGTGTGCTAGTTGCACCTCGCCTTGCTCCGTGCCTGTGATAATCACGCCTTTGGTTACAAGTAGCGTTTGTCCCGCAGGGTGCGTATGCCACGCGCTTCTTGCGCCTTTGCTAAACTCCACTAAGCCCCCGCCAAATGGGCGATATGGCGCGTCATCAAAGAGTTTTGTTACTTTGACTTCGCCTGTGAAAATCTTATCATTGCCTACAAATCCGCCTAAACTCCCCGCTTTGACTAATTCTTGCGCATCTTTTGCGTTCGCATTTGCCATTATCAAACCTCCCAAAACCGCGCTAAGCGCGATGAATTTTGCTATTTTCATTGTTTCTCCTTTGATTTGAAAAATAGAGTTGAAATTATACAACATGAGAGCTACTCTCTGTCAAGGGCGAATCGCAAATTTTTTTGTAAAAAATCGTTTTTCCCCTTGCGAATCGCATAAATCACATTAGCGCGTCTGTTAGAAATTTCTCAAACATTGCGTTAAATGTCTCAAACGCCTCCACCTCATCGCCTGAAGGCTTATCTAGCTCCACAAATCGCCCACTTTTTAGCTCACAAGCAAACAAACTAATAGAACTATCGCCATAAATTATATACGCTTTTTGCGCCCCTGCCTCGCCTAAAACCTCGTCCCAAAGCTCATTTTTCTCAATCAAACCATTATGATTTTGCCCTGTGCTATCGCCCAAAAACGCGCTATCCACGCCATACAGCACAAATCCATTCCACTCAACGCCATTTACGCGCTCCAAAAGTGCCAAATATTGACTACATAGCCTTGCGCCAAATCGCTTTTTTGCCTCGCTTTTTAGCCTAGCAATGCCCTCACTCGTGGCTTTTTGATTTAGCCCCACCATACCAAAAGATTTTAGCTCCGCGTCTATTTGTTGCAATTTTGATTCAATCATTTTGTCTCTACTAACTTTAGATTCGCGCTATTTAGATTCGCCTACTTCGCGCCACCACGCGCGAAAATCCGCCTTTTTATCACTCCACAAAGGAACAATCTGCCCAATTTGTGGCGTCCATAGCGCAAAGTCGTATTTGCCCTGCCTATAAAGGCTGTAAATGCGCTCTAGTGGCTCATTCCACTCGTGAGTAGAGAGCTTAAATTTCGCATTATGCACGGTCATTATGGACTTTGCGTTTAAATCCTGCGCGATTTGCAAGGTTTGGTGCGGAAAAGCGTGGATTTTTGCCCACTGCGTGTTGTATTGCCCATTTTCTAAAAACGCTAAATCAATTGCGCCAAACTTTTTGCCAAACTTTGCAAAATGCGCCCCATAGCCACTATCACCACCAAAAAAGATTTTTTTAGATTCGCGTGGATTTTTGTGTGAATCGCGTGAATCGCGTGGCTTTTTAGATTCGCCAAAATTGCGCGAATTGCCACTAGATTCGCCATTAAAATCCGCGCCATACTCTAGCAAAAAGGACGCCCACAAACTTTTATTGCCGTCCGTTATTCCTCTGCCTGAAAAATGTCTAGCCGTTAGGCAATGAAAGCGAAACGCCCCAAATTCCGCCACTTCGCCCCAATCTAGCTCAGTGATTTTGTCCTCGTCTAATCCCCACGCTTTTAGGTATTTTCCCACGCCAAGCGGAACAATCGCGTTTTTTACTTTACCAAGCAACGCCCTTAGCGTCTTTTTACTCAAATGGTCGTAGTGATTATGCGTGATGATGAGAAAATCAATGGCTGGAATGTCGCTAGGCGCGTAAATATCCGCCCCCTTAAAAGGCGCGATGATAAAAGGCAGTGGCGCGGCATTGTCATTCAAAATAGGGTCGATTAGTAGCGTCTTACCGCCCAAATTCAGCATATACGAGCTATGCCCAAACCACACAAAACTATCGCGCTGTTTCATCGCGCTTAAATCGCTTTTGACGCTAGGAATCGTAATATTTGGCACTCTTAGCAAGGATAAAATCGCTTTAAATTTGGATTCGCTTGTAGATTCGCGCTTAGATTCGCTAGATTCGCCACTAGATTCGCGCAAATCGCCCATAGATTCGCCAAAAGATTCGGCTATTTGGCGCGAATCTGTCATCACCTCTGTGGATTCATAATTTTTTGCCACGCCATTTACAAAGTTTGATGAGTGCGCGATTCGCGCTTTTGTAGTCGCTAAGTCTTTCATAAAAATGCCCTCCATATTTATCCACCACACCGCCAAAAATGCGCTAAGTAGGACAAAAATGCCAAATATGATTTTTAAGATTCGCCAAACGCGCATTCCACCAAACCGCCCTACTCTTTAATCAAGGGCAGATTTTTTAGCATTGCTTTTAGTTGCAATTCCGCCTTTGGCAAATGCTCGGCGATTGTCAGCCCCACGACTTCGGCATTTTGGCTAACGGCATTGATTGCATTTATCACATTTGCCACGCTCAAAACGCCCGAATCGCCCACCGCAACATAGAGTTCCTTTGGATTTAGCACATCTAAATCAAGGTGGATTAGCGCGTTTTTCACCCCACGCTCTTTTAGCCACGCGTCAATCGCGCTCATTGCCTTTGCCTCATCGCTTACTATGTCATTGCCTGAAATGGACTTTATGCCTAGGTTTTCGCGCCGTGCGTTATAATGCTCCGCCTCGTTTGAATGCAAACCCACAAATAGCACATTTTGAGGCTTGATATACGCTGGAAGCGCAAAATCACCCCTTAGGCTCTCATCGCCTATAAGCGCACTTACCGCCATAGCGTGGTAGCCTTTGTAAAAATCATCATTTGCCACGCCTAAATCTGGGTGCGCATCAATCCAAATAAGCGCGATATTTTCGCCATCTCTAGCGTATTTATCCGCCAAATAGCCAAATGGCGCGATACTTGTGGCGCATTCTCCGCCAAGTGTGAGGATTTTAGCTGGGTTTTTAGATTGCAAAATCTTTAGTGCGCTCTTGTGCTGGGAGAGTAAAATCTCTTTGTCAATTATGCCACCTTGCACGATTCGCGCTCCATTTGAATCCACTCTAAAATCTTTTGAAATATCCACAAACGCGGTGTTTTTATCTAGATTTGGATTTATATCGCGTGTCAGCAAATCTAAAATCTGTGCACCTAGCACATACCCACGCGCCGCCTCGCTAGGCTCTAAATCCTTGAAAAAGCCCACTATATCGCCACCCTGCCATTGCGGAAAAATAAGTTTTAAAGTCTTATTTTGCATTTTCGCTCCATTAAAATCTAAAACGAATTATTGTGATAATAGTGCCGTTTGTCAAGTGCGATTCGCGCACATTAAATTTATTCGCACATTTGGCGAATCTCACGCCTTATGATTTGCCTCGCAATGACGAAACGAAGCAAAAACTTTTAAGTGGTGTAGCTTACGCGCTGGATTTATTTTGTTTGGATACTTCGCTACGCTTAAAGTATGACGATAGGATTGGATTGCTTCGTTGTGGCGTTGCCACTGCCTCGCAATGACAGGCATTACAAATTCGCGCTAGTTTCATAATCGATTCGCTTTAGCGTAAGCGCAATCGAAGTAATGGCGGTGGGATTTTTGCGGTTTTTGGCAAATTTTGGGCGTGAGACTAGACTTATTGTCTGCGAACGCCCAAAATTTGCCAAATCCACGAAAGGCGCACCCCAGAACAAATTGTCATTTAAAAGTGTCGCTAAATTTTAGCATTAACACCGCTATTATCACCACAGGTGCTACAAATTTCACAATCACATACCACACATTAAATAGCTTTCGGCTCATAAAGCCACGCACGAATTTATACACCACTTGCTTTTTGACAAAATAAGTGATGAATATAATCGCAGACAGCGCACCTAGTGGCATAATAATGGCTGCCGTGATAAAATCCACCCAAACAAATAGCGTTTTATCAAAAAATGTAAAATATTTGCCATATTTCGTGCTAAAGCTCAAAATCACAAAGATTCCCACCAAAAATATAAGAAATGAGATAAGATAAGAGATTTTGGCGCGACTGATATGATATGTATTTGCAAAATACGCCACAGGTGGCTCTAAAATGCTGATTGTCGAGGTGATTCCCGCAAAAAGCACCGCCAAAAAGAATAAAAATGAGATTACCCACCCATAGCTCATATCGCCAAATGCGATAGGTAGGCTAATAAATAGCATTCCGGGTCCTGCACTCGCCTCCTGCCCGTGCTCAAAAAGAAATGTGAATATCACAAGCCCAGCGATGATAGAAATCACAATGCCAGAGAGTGCAATCCACGCCGCACTTGATAGTAGATTTTCGCCTTTTTTGGCAGACGAACTATAAGTGATAATCGTCCCTACGCCCAAAGACAGCGAGAAAAATACTTGAGATAACGCGATTATTACCACACTTGGCGTGATTTTGCTTAGCTCAAATTTAAATAAAAATTCCACTGCTTTTTCAAATGAATCCATACTCATCGCGTAAAAAAATAATCCCATAAATATAAGAAATAAGACGGGCATAAGGATTAGATTGTATTTTTCAAGTCCGTGCTTTACGCCTTTTGAGACGATGAATGCCGTGAAAAATAAGCAAAATGCGAATGAAATCACACACGCGATGAAATTTTCCTGCGTGAGATTCGCAAAGAGTGCTTGTGAATCCGCCGCATTTTGGGGCAGTGCAAAGCTACCGACAAAGAGGTAGTAAAACACCCAGCCTAGCACTACGGCATAAAAGGTTAGGATTATGGGACCGCCGACAATCATAAACCCCGCTTTGTGCCAATGCTGACGCGTGGTTTTATCTAACTCTTTAAACGCGCTCACGGCGTTTTTCTGCGTTTTGTTGCCGATAATCATCTTTGCCACAAGTATGGGAATCCCAATGGCAATGGTTAAAACCACATACAGCACGACAAACGCACCGCCACCGCTTTCTCCAGCCATATACGGAAACCGCCAAATATGCCCAAGCCCGATAGAGCTACCCAAAGTAGCTAGGATAAAGCCGATTTTGGTAAAGTTATTCATCAAAATATTCCTAACATTCTATTTATAAACACAATAAATAATACTTAAATTTACATTAAATTTGCCAAAATAAAAACATTCCGCCACCTTGCAAATCTTAGTAAATCTTTGCAAATCACTATTTTTTCTGCAAATATCCTAAAATCGTCTCCATTACGCTATCATCGTCTTTTTCCTCGCTTTTTAGGGCGACTTTTTCGCCGTTTTCAAAGCTCAGCGCAATATTTTGCTCGTAGTTTGAAAGTAGCTTCACGCCCTTTTGAGAGGCTAAAAATTTCACTAGCATTAGTTGCAAAAATCGCCTTGTGTAGCTGTCAATCGCGCCAAATCGCTCCCTTATCTCGCCCTCAATGTCATAAATCTCTGCCACCGATTCGACATTTGAAAGCCGTCTATACAAATCAAGGCGAATCCTATCGCTACTAATTAGCTCTGCGTTCAAAAACGCCGAAATATTTAGCTTTATATCCACGCTACGCGCATTTTCTGCGCCTTTGCCACTTAGCAAATTTATGCTATCTTCAAGCATTTTAAGATAAAGGCTATACCCGATATTATCGATATGTCCGCTTTGCGCCTCGCCTAGTATGTTTCCGCCCCCGCGAATCTCCAAATCATTGTAGCTCAAAATCCCACCCGCGCCCAAAAATGAGTTTGATTCGAGCGAAACAAGCCGTTTTCGCGCCTCTGGCGTGATATTTTCCTTATCATCGACAAAAAAGTAGCAATATCCCTCTTTATCTCCGCGTCCGATTCGCCCACGAAGCTGGTGCAAATCCGCCATTCCAAAGCAATCCGCGCAATCCACGATAATGGTATTTGCATTAGGCAAGTGAATGCCAGACTCCACAATCGAAGTGGATAAAAGCACATTGTATGCGCCATTTGCGAAATCTACCATTATCTTTTCGCTCATCGCTTGGGGAATCTTAGAGTGCAAAATGGCGATTTTTAAGCTAGGCATTAGCTTTAAAATCTCGGCTTTACGCTTTTCCATACTTGCGATATTATTATGGATATAAAAAATCTGCCCGTTACGCCGTAACTCGCGCAAAATCGCATCTTTTAGCACCGAATCGTGATAATTTTTCACAAAGGTTTTTGGCGCTACACGCAAACTTGGCGGAATATTTAGATTGGATTGCGTTTTTATGTGAGAGAGGGCAAGATTCAGTGTGCGCGGAATGGGCGTGGCACTCATCGATAAAATATGCACATCTTTTGTGAGATTTTTTAAATGCTCTTTTTGCTTGACGCCAAATTTATGCTCCTCATCAAGCACCACTAACGCGAGGTTTTTAAACTCCGCATTTAGCAAACTATGCGTCCCCACGACAATATCTATGCTTCCATTTTTCAAACCCTCCAAAATCGCGCCTTTTTTGGTGCTGAATCTATCTAATTTGGCGATTTTTATGTTTGATTCGCCAAATCGCGCGGATAAAGATTTAAAATGCTGATTGCTTAAAAGTGTCGTAGGCACGATTAGCGCGGACTGAAAGCCACTTTTAAATGTCGCATAAATCGCATTCATCGCCACTTCCGTCTTGCCAAAGCCTACATCGCCCACAAGTAGCCTATCCATAACTTTGCCACTTGATAAATCGCCCAAAATCTCATCAATGCTTTTATCTTGGTCGGCAGTCAGCTCAAACCCCGCACTTTGCTTGAAAATATCTAACTCGACATTATTTTTCTCAATGATTTTGCCCTTGATTAGCTCACGCGCTGCGGCAATGTCGATGATTTCCTGCGCGATTGCTAGAAGTTTGGGGCGGATTTTTTCTTTGATTTTGGCAAAACTGCCCTTGCCTAGCTTATCAAGCACAGGAATACTCGCGCTACTTGCGATATATTTATCAATCAAATTAAGATTATGCACAGGCAACAGCAACTTATCCTCGCCCAAATAAATAATCTCAATAAAATCGCTGATATTGCCTAAAATGCGCGTTTGCGTAATGCCATTAAATCGCCCGATTCCATACTCGCTATGCACGACATAATCGCCGTTATTTAGCTCATTTAGCCGAAGTGTGCTGACTTTTTTAGGGCGTTTTTTTGGAAGCGTATTAAGCGATAAAATGATTTCATCTGGCGTAATGATATTTAGCACAATAGATTCGCGCAAGATTCGCGCATTTGGCGGGATTTGTAAGGATTGTAACACTAGCTCATTTTGGCTTAAAATGGTGATTTTTTTATCTTTATGAAGGGGCAAAATTTTTGGGAGCAAATCCGCACTATTGCCTATAATGTCGCTAAATTCCGCCTTTAACTCAAACGAATCTAGCTTTTTAAACGCACCAAAATCGATATAACTCAAACTTTCAAGCGATTCTAACTCGGCGATTTCATCTAACGCACTTGGCGCGATAATGCTTGGAAACTGCGCTATTAAGGGCTTTTGCTTAATAAACCAAAATCCAAGCGAATGAATATCCTTGATAAACGCATCAAAATCGCACTCCGCCACTTCGCGCTCTAAAGATTCGTATTCCGCCGAATCTAGCGCAAAAAGCGCGGGAAAAATCTCCACGCGCTCGATTTTTTCGATAATCTTTTGCGTGGAAGCGTCAAAATAAGCAATGTCCTCAATCTCATCATCAAAAAACGAGATTCGCACAGGATTTGGCAGATTGTGCGGAAAAATATCCACTATATCGCCGTGAATCGCCATTTCTTTGGGTGCATAGACAATGTCTAAATTTTCAAACCCAGCGTTAATGAGATTTTGTGTAAATGTGGCAAAATCGCATTTTTGTGATTTGGCAAGTGATATTGTGCGAAGCCATTTTGGTGGCGGTAACGGGTGTAAAAGTGAATGCAGTGGCGCAAGTAAAATGCCATTTTTGTCGTTATAAAAATGCGATAAATTTAGCAATAACTCGCCTAACTCAAAGGCATAGCTACGCAAATCATCGCCAAATTTGGGCGGAAACTCATTTAGCAAGTGCGCATTAGGAAAGCGCGAATCAATCGCCTTGCAAAAACGGCACACCTCACGCGCCTCTAACGCCTCGCCATAGTTTTTAAAAATGGCGATTCGTGGAATAGAATCGCTTTTGGTATCGCCCGAATCACCCGAATCACCAAAATTTTGGCGCAAGATTCGATAAAAATTAGCGTTTAACAAATGAATTTCCTAAGATTTTACTTGTTGGTAGCATTGTGATTTGCAATGAATCGCGCGGCTTCAATATAGCTCTCCGTCCTCGCAATACCCCTATACGCTATATCAAACCCTGTGCCGTGCTCCACTGACGCCCTTAAAATGGGAATCCCAAGCGTTACATTGATACTTTTATCCGCATACAACGCCTTTAGGACGCTTAGCCCTTGGTCGTGATACATTGCGACAAAGACTTTAAATTTCTCGCGATTTTGGACGCGAAACGCCGAATCTGGCGCAACCACGCCTTTATAAATCTCCGCGCCAAGCCTCTCATTTGCCGAATCTAGCGCGTTTTGAATGATTATATCCTCGCTTCCTAATACGCCACCATCACCTGCGTGTGGATTTAGCCCCAGCACGAGCGCAGATTCAAAGCTAAAATGCGCGTGAAATGAAAGCAAAAATTCGCGTAGCGCATTAAACTCTATGCGCGTAGGCACGGCGCGTAACGGAATGTGGTCGGTAAAAAGCGCGACAAACATTTCCGCGCACCCAAGCATCATAATGCCATTAGTGCTGGAATCTTTGGCAAAATCCGCGCCTTTTTTTGTGGCACGATTCGCACTTGAATCACTGCTAAGATTCGCGCCATTTTTTGTGATTCGCCCCGCAAAATGGGCGCGTAAAAACTCCGTATGCCCCACGCCGTTAATCCCAGCCATTTTCCACGCGAATTTATTGATAGGCAGCGTCAAAATCGCGCTCATTTCGCCACGCTCCACGCACATAACGGCGCGTTGAAAACTCACAAAGCTATACTCGCCACTCTCTTTTGTCGCCTGTGATGGACAAATAAGCCGATTATTTGCAATGGATTCGCGCACCTCAGCCGAACAAAAAGGCGCGATTTCATAAATCTCAAAATCCTTTGGAATCTCGCATTTTAGGATTTTTGACGCGCATTTGAGGACGGGCAAATCCACGAAATAGATAGGTTTGATAATTTTGCTAATGGTTTTATGCGCGGATAGCGCGATTTCAAGCCCTACTCCGTTTATATCGCCTATGCTTATGGCAACTTTTTTCAATCTTAAATGCCTTTAAATCGCGCTAGATTCGTAGTTTCTTGCGCTTTTTATTAGCGCAATCATTTCTCTAATCGCATTTTCTAATCCCGTAAAAACCGCTCGTGCAATGATAGAATGCCCGATATTTAGCTCGGTAATCTCGCTTATGCTTAGAATCTCGCCTACATTTTGATAGTTTAGCCCGTGTCCTGCGAAAACTTCAAGCCCTAATCTCTTAGCAAACTCCGCGCCCTTGCGTAGATTTTGCAAGGCAATGTTGTATTCTTCACGCGCATTAGGGATTTCTAGCTTATTTGGAGTGCGATTTAGATTGCTATTTAAAATCAAAAAAAGATTTGCAAATCGCCCCGTGTGTAGCTCGACAGCCTCCGCGCCAAGCTCTTTTGCGCCCTGTATGTCGGCGATTTGCGAATCGATAAAAAGCGACACCTTTATGCCACAATCGCGTAGTTTTGCGATAGTGGGGCGCAATGATTCGCTTACCTTTAATCCGCCCTCTGTGGTGATTTCCGCGCGATTTTCAGGCACAAGCGTGATTGTGTGGGGACGAAGCGAGATGAGATACTCGATAATCGCGCTATTTGTGCTAGATTCGACATTCACAGGCAATGGCGCAGATTCGATAATGTGCCTCACATCAAAGTCGTTGATATGCCGTCTATCCTCGCGCAGGTGGATTGTGATTTGATTCGCCCCTGCGTTTTGGGCGATAAAAATCGCTTGTAGGGGGTCTGGCTCGTTGATTTTCCGCGCCTCGCGGAGAGTGGCAATGTGGTCGATATTGACGCCTAATTTCATATTTTTTAAATCTCCATTTTTTTGCAATTTGTTCTGGGGTAATCATTTGAATTATTTTTGTATAAAACTTCGCTCAATGGACGCCCAAGTCCTATTTCGCTCGTTTTATGCAAAAATAATCCAAAGCACTACCGCCATTACTTCGATTGTTTTACAATCATACAAATTGTGATTTTATCGAATCATATTTAATTTATCAAATCTTTAAACTTATTGTTAAAAAATAATATAATTACTTTATTTAAAGATTCAAATTTAAGGGGAAATTTATGAAAACGCTAATATTACTAGCATTTATGCTAATCACAAATGTGTTTGCGGGTGGATTGCAGGAATTATATTGTGGCACTAAATCGGCAAAATCTTGCCTCAATCACTTTGCTAAGCAATGCGAAGCAAAAAATTATAGGGCTTGTTATGTGGTAGGTGAGCTAAATTACGGGTATGAGATATATAGCGAGGCGAAAAAATACTACGAAATGGTGTGCGAAAATGCCAATATCAAAGATAGCTATGAAATCGATAGCGCGGGAGCAAAAGTGCCTACCACGCTTAAAGCTATGCAGCTAAGCTGTTGGGCGGTAGGGGAATTATACCACGACAAAGATTATGGCATTACGCAAAGCTATGAAAAAGCATTGCAATATTTTCAAAAGGCTTGTGATTTGGGCGGTGCTTATGGGTGCGCTAGTGCTGGGGAGCTATACTATGAGGGACAAGGTGTGAAAAAGGACTTAAATCACGCAGTAAAGCTATATACCAAATCCTGCGACTTAGAGTATATGCGTGATTGTAGTAGGTTAGCCGAAATCTATGAAAGTGGCATAGGCATCAAGCAAAATCTATCCAAAGCCAAAGAATTATATAAAAAAGTATGCGATTTTGGCTATCAAGATACTTGCGACAAATATAAAGAGCTTAAGGAAATGGGGTATTAGGGAAGGTTTGGGTGAGTTGGGATTGCCATGATTTTGTTTGCGCAAAAACTTGCAATGACGGCGTGGGGCAAATCCACATATCCAATCGTCATACTGAGCGCGACAGCGCGAAGTATCCATTTGTGTGAATCGTGTTTCAAAGGCGGTTCGCGGACTTTAGGTAAATCTAAATGCGATTCGTTTGATTTGCTTTTTGGGCATTTGATTCATTATTTATGTAGATTCGCGTGATTTGGATACTTCGGGCTAAAGCCCTCAGTATGACGGGAAGGGGAGGACTCTACCTATTTGCGAAAGCAAAACGAAGCAAAAACTTTAATAAGGATTCGCACTTTATTTCTAGATTCGTGGCAAAGCCACGACAATCGAAGTAATGGCGGTAGTGCTTGTGGAGTTTTTGGCGAATCGACACAAGGATAGCGGACTTGGTGTCCGTGCCTTGTGGCGATTTGCCAAATCTACGCAATGATTACCCCAGAACAAATTGTATAATTAGCAAAGTTTAACCCCCTCACCCTGCACTATTTCGCCTATTATATACCCGTCCGTATTTTTTATCACAGCCTCCACATTTTCGCTCCCCACGACTAAAATCATTCCCACGCCCATATTAAATGTCCGCCACATTTCGCCTTCACTCACGCACTGCGCGATGATTTTAAAAATCTCGTGCGTCTTAATCGCGCTTTTTTCAACCCTTGCGCCGATATTTTTGCCAAAAACGCGTGGCAGATTTTCTATGATTCCGCCACCTGTGATATGTGCTAGAGCCTTGATTTTGCCACGCAGTGCGATAAAATCGCGCACATAGATTCGCGTAGGCTTTAGCAAAATATCAGCCAAACTCTCCCCGCAAATCTCATCATCAAATCCCATTTTTAGCTCATCAAAAAGCACTTTGCGGACGAGTGAGTAGCCATTTGAGTGGATTCCACTTGATGGCAATGCGATTAAAATATCGCCTTTTTTTAACGCAGGTGGCGTTTCTATGTCGCTTCTATCGGCGATTCCCACGGCAAATCCAGCCAAGTCAAAGTCGCCCTTTTGATACATACTAGGCATTTCCGCGCTCTCTCCGCCGATAAGAGCGCAGTTTGCTTCTTTGCACCCAGCTACTATGCCCTCTATCACGCGCAAAGACGCCTCTTTATCCAAATGCCCTGTGGCGTAGTAGTCGAGGAAAAATAGCGGTGTGGCAAAGTTGCAAATCAAGTCATTCACGCACATTGCGACTAAATCAATGCCGATTGTGTTTAGTCGCCCCGTCTCTATGGCGATTTTTAGCTTTGTGCCTACGCCGTCAGTCGCGCCTAAAATTACAGGATTTTTGAGCGTGGAGAGCAAATCTTTTGGCAGTGCGTAAGCCCCAGCAAATGAGCCGATTCCCCCCACTACACGCTCATTAAAGGTGCTTTGCGCTAGTGCCTTGATACCGCTAACTAGCGCGTTGCCCTCATCGATATTGACGCCTGAATCCTTGTAGCTAATCGTTTTTGCCATTTTGCAACCTTGTGATTATTTTTAAAAAGCGCATTATATTATTTTTTGGCTTTGTAATAACTCGTTTTTACATTAAACGCTCTTGCCCCAAGCGATACAACGCAAAGTCGTATTTCACGGGGTCGGTGGCGCAAAAGCGCGATAAATTTTGCGTGATTTCGATAGCGGAGTGGAGATTGTAGGTTTTGCCTTTTAAGAGATTTAGTTTTTTTGAAAGGCGAAAAGTGTGCGTATCAAGGGGCAAAATCAAATCCGCCTTATCTACAAAATCGTGCGAATCTTGCAAATCACGCGAATCTTGCTTTGAATCGCCTTTAGTGTCGCTCCATAGCCCCAAGTCAATATTATCTTGTCTAACAACCCAGCGCAAAAAGAGATTCCACCGCTTTAGTGGCGATGAAGTGCGCGGATTCGTGGCTTTTTGCCCGATTAGGAATCTAAGCCCTTGCGTGGGCATTTTAACGCCACTTTTTTGCAATGCACTAAAAAGCGCGTCAATCATCGCATTTATGCCACAAATCACGGGCAATGCGCATTTTGGATTCGCCAAATCGCCACTAGATTCGCGTAAATCTGCCATATTTTGCTCTTTTTGTGCCAAAGTTTTTTGCGCCAATTTTTTTTGCGTAGCGTAAGATTCGACAAAAACGCGCCTAATCCCGCCACGCGCGATAATTTCATTTAGTCCCAAAAATAGATTTTTTATGTCCTCGCTTGTTTGAAAGCGATACAGCGGAAAATTCGCGCGTTTAATAGCGTCCCTATCGCCCAAAATGCTAAAGTCTAATTTTCGCAAAGTTTTCAAAATCTGCCCAGCATTACCATAAGCCAAAAGTGCGCAAACTACGGCGATTTCATCGATATGTTTTTGCCCTAGATTTTCTCTTACCGCAAAAAGCGGGTCTGGCTTATCCAAACTTAGCTCAAACTCCGTGTTTCGCAACTCATAATTGCGCTCTAGCAAATCCTTTAGCTCCAAAATGCCCCCATAAAGCAAAAATAAAATAACGCTGGAATTATAATATTTTATGGTAGAATCCGCCTTTAAGTTTTCAAAAATTATAGGATTTTTTAAGATGAAAAAAATTATTTTAGCCCTTGCATTTTCCGCTCTGTCCGCGATTGTCGCAAACGCAGCCCCACAAGTAGTCAAAGTCGATAAAGTCGTATATTTGGAGGCACTCTATGGCTTTGGCGAGATGAATTTTCCGCAAAAAGGCTTTATCCACGAGGCGCAACTCCGCGCGATTTTTCCTACGACAAGCGCAATGCACGAGCTATTAGCGCGTGGCACATTCTCACAAAATGCCAAAAGTCATAGCGTAAATTCCAAATACAATGGCTACGAAGTTGAGTATCGGCTTGGAATGCGAATGGATTCGCAGTTTGAGAGTATGGGAATGGTGCTAGGTAGCGCGTATATCGGGCTTGGCTATCAAAGCGTAGTGCAGAGTTACAGCGATTCGCGTCCGCGTAGGAATATGCACTTTTTATACATTCCTGTGGGCTTTTGGGGCGAAGATTCGATGAGTGATTTGGGGAGTTTTATGGCGAATGTCAAAATGCGCTATGGCATACTCACAAAGATGATGTTTGTGGATAATAACAACAACGAAAATAAGCTAAAAGGGCATTTTCTATTTGGCGGGAAAATCTATCTTGGATTCGCGTATAAAATCGCCGATGTGGTGGATATTTTCGCGCAAGGGTATTTTCAGTATGGAACGCCGATAAGGAATTTGCGACAATATGGGCTAGAAGTGGGATTGCAATTTTAAAAAATGGCGCAATTGTATCTTTGACGCTTTTGTGGGATTCATCGCGCTCGACTATTCGATAGACGCTCTAGTCTTATCTCATAGTCTCGCGCTCGAAAACCCACAAAATCGCCTAAAGCTACTTCCGCG
Organism: Helicobacteraceae bacterium; assembly: GCA_050874285.1. GTDB lineage: Bacteria > Campylobacterota > Campylobacteria > Campylobacterales > Helicobacteraceae > NHYM01. The sequence continues at coordinate 16,707 of JBNMKJ010000020.1, forward strand.
CTAGATTCGCTTGAATCTTATAAATTGCGCCATTACTTCGATTGCGATTCGCTAAAGCGAATCGACTATGAAATCTGGCGTAAATTTACAATATTCCGTCATTGCGAGGAAGCAAAGCGACCGAAGCAATCCATAAAAACCATAAAAATAAAAAACTACGATTCACACAAATTTAATAGATTGCTTCGATTTTACTAACGCAAAATCTCGCAATGACGATTGGGTTTAGATTGCTACGAAAATCCTTATGGGTTTTATTTCAATGACAAGGTGTGGTAGTCATCATTACACCTTCTATGTCATTGTGAGATTTGCCAAAAGCAAGTTGCAGAAAATCACAAATATTGGTAATTCACCACAAATATTTTGTTATAGTAAGTTAGGCTTGGATTGCTTCGTATCTGTGCCAAAATCTTACAATGACGACTTTTTTATTGCGTCCTACATTACAATTACGCCTATCTCGTCATTGCGAGGGAGCAATGCGACCGAAGCAATCCATAAAAATCATAAAATAAAAATCCACGAATCTAATAAATTGCTTTGTTTGTTTTATTTGCATATTCTCTCAACAATTTTGCAAAATACTTTATTTCTTAATATTTTTACTATAACATTCCGCTTTCATTCAAAAAAACAAAGGAGATAAAAATGAAAAAATTGCTTTGGACTTCTATGGTAGCAAGTGCGGCAGTCGGTTTAACTATGAGTGCGCTTTCAGCGGCAAATACGGAGAATTTTGACCCAAAATCTGCCAAAGAACATTTGGTAATCAAAATGCAGATTTTAGACAAAAAGGCGAATAAAGATGCAGGTGAGGTTGTCGCCGTGCAGACGCCTTATGGTGTGGCATTTTTCCCAAATCTTAAAGGTTTAGAGGCTGGGATTCACGGATTTCATATCCACGAAAATGCCGATTGTGGCGCGACTGACAAAGGGCTAGGAATGAAAGCGGGAGGACATTGGGACCCAGAAAAAACAACGAATCACTCGTTTCCTTGGGACGACAAAGGACATAAAGGCGATTTACCAGCACTTTTCGTAGATAAAGACGGCAACGCAAATAATCCCGTCCTTGCGCCCAAACTAAAAGATTTAAATGAAATCAAAAAACACGCTTTGATGATTCACTTCGGCGGAGATAATCACAGCGACAATCCAGCGGCACTTGGCGGTGGCGGTGCTAGAATGGCTTGTGGTGTGATTGATTAAGATTCGCGCTACTTAAATTTTTTCGTAGCATTGCGCGATTTTATCGTGCAATGCTTTGGATTCGCAAATATTTATGACAAAATAACGCAAATTTTTACAATTTTTTTAAAATTCCCCCCCCCTACTTAAGAAAACCTTAAATAAAATTGCCCTAAAATTCCTTGTTGTTTTACCAAAAACACACATAATCTTAACAAAAGGAGAATTTTATGGAGTTTCTAACTTCACTAAGCGATGGTAAGCAGTTTGCTATTCAGCTTATAATCGTTTTGATTTGTCTATTTTACGGCGCAAGAAAGGGCGGGATTGCTCTTGGGTTGCTAGGCGGGATTGGGATTTTTGTCCTAACATTTTTATTTAATGTCAAGCCGGGCAAACCAAGCATCGATGTGATTTTCACCATTCTTTGCGTGGTTACGGCGAGTGCGACTTTGCTCTCAAGCGGTGGGCTAGATGTTATGCTACAAATTGCCGAGCGAATCTTAAGGCGCAATCCTAAGTTTCTAACGATTCTTGCGCCATTTGTTACTTGGTTTTTGACGATTCTTTGCGGGACTGGGCATGTTGTCTATACGATGATGCCAATCATCTATGACATTGCGATTAAAAACAATATCCGCCCCGAGCGTCCTATGGCAGGGGCTAGTATCGCTTCGCAAATGGGTATCATCTGCTCACCTGTGAGCGTGGCGGTGGTGAGTTTAACAGCTATGCTTTTGGCACCGGGCGTAAAGCATTTGGAGGGATTTGACGGATATGTGAATCTATTGCAAATCACCATTCCTAGCGGTGCTTTTGGTGTGCTATGCGTGGGAATCTTTTCGTGGTTTAGGGGCAAAGATTTGGATAAAGATGAGGAATTCCAAGAAAAGCTAAAAGACCCCAAATTCAAAGAGTATGTCTATGGCGAGAGCAAAACGCTTATGGGGCAAAAACTTCCTATGATTCAATGGACTGCAATGTGGATTTTCTTAGGCGCGATTGCGCTAGTGGCTCTGCTAGGGGTTTTCAGCGAGTTGCGCCCTGCGTTTGACAATGGCAAAGGCGAACTCAAACCTATGAGTATGGTTGCCGTGATTCAAATGTTTATGCTTATTGCTGGTTCTGCGTTAGTGATTTTTACCAAAGTCAAAGTCAGCGACATAGGCAACAACGCCATTTTTAAATCAGGTATGATTGCTATGGTGGCGGTGTTTGGGATTTCGTGGATGGCAGATTCAATGTTTGCTGTGCATACACCGATGATAAAAGAGGCACTTGGTGGCGTGGTGCAAGAACACCCTTGGACTTACGCGGTAATGCTACTTCTCATCTCAAAATTCGTTAATTCACAAGCGGCAGCGTTAGCGGCTTTCGTGCCTTTGGCTTTGGGAATCGGCGTAGAGCCCGGCATTATCGTGGCATTTGCCGCAGCGTGCTATGGATATTACATTTTGCCTACTTACCCAAGCGACTTGGCGACAATTCAGTTTGACCGCTCAGGGACAACGCATATCGGGCGATTTGTAATCAACCACAGCTTTATTATACCCGGGCTAATTGGCGTATTTACCTCTTGCGTGGCTGGATATTTTCTAGCCTTAATTGCGGGGTATCTATAGTAGTTTAGCTACACTTTCTTTAAGCAGGGCTTTGCCTTGCTTAAAGATTTCTACATACTTCTAATCTTTTAACATTTATTTTATTAGTGCGATAGCGATAGCGTAGCCTTTGGATTCGGCTATATTTTGGGGCAAATGCGAATCATCTAATTTTTTTTCGCTCTTAATGCCTCGAATCTGCGCTTTGTCGTGTGAGATTGAAAGGTGGATTTTTTTGATTTTAAAATGCTTTTTGGCGCGTCTGCTTAGCTTCGCTTTGGGTGCGCCTAGCGAATCTTTGCGTAAGATTATGTCCTTAAAAGTTAGGTTTTTGCTAATGCCTTTTCCTAGTGCTTTGGCGATTGCTTCCTTTGCGGCGAAAAATCCTGCGATTCGCTCTACATTAAAGTGCGAAATATTAAAGCGCGAAATATCGGCGTTTTTTAAGCGCAAATCGCTAAAAATCTCGCTAGATTCGCCACTTTGTGCCTTTTTCACGCATAAATCTATCTCGCTTTTGCGTAAAAAATTTTGCAAAAATGAGACGCCGTATTTGCCTAGCAGTCGCTCGATTCGCACAATGGCGACTAAATCCACTCCCACCACGCGCAAATTTCCTCTAAAGCCACAATGCGCCTATTTTGCGCTATTGAATCGCCATATCAGAGATAAAAACATTGCGCACCTTGCCATCGACAAGGTTTTCATTAAGTCGCTGCACGATTTCCTCTTTCATCTTGTCCTTGCCACGCGTGGTGCTTATGTCCTCAGGCGATTTTGAAGTCAAAATACCGATGATTATGTCGCGCACCAAAGCCCTTTTGGCGTTTAGCTCATTTTCCAAATTCGCCGTTGTCATCTCTAGCCCGATATTGATTTTCAAATACCGCCTACCGCCCTGTGAGAGCAGATTTACAATGAATGTATCAAGCTGAAAAATAGGTCCGATGCGCAAATATCGCGCGTTTGTCTCGCCCATAGTGTTTGATTGCTGTGTCTGCGGTGCGTTGCTGTTCCCCGCTACGGCTTGTGCGCTTTCCTCTGGCGTCTGCGTCAAAAACATAAACGCCACCACAAGTCCCGCGATGAGTAGCACAAAAACTACAATGATGATAGCGATGATTTTGCCCTTGCCACCGCCACTTGCTGGTTGTTGTTCGTCTGCCATTTGTTACTCCGTAAGTGAATTTATCACGCGAATCTAGCAAAAATTATGCCATAAAATAATAGCTAATGCTTGTCCTGCCAAATTTCTTGCATTTTTGTAGTGGAATATTTGCGAGTGAATTTGGCATTTTAAATGTGGAAATATGCTCAAAAATTAGGATTTTATTAGTTAGATTCGCTGGATTCGCGTTTGATTCGTGTGAATCTAACGAATCTAAAATCTCAAAAATTCTTTTATAAAACTCTCCATTTGCCCCAAATGGCGGGTCAAAATAAAAAATCGCGCTTTTATTTATCAAGCGAAACAAATCGCCCAAAATCTCAAAAGTATCCACATTTTGGGCTTGAATCTTATGTGATTCCTCCCCAAAAAGCAAAATATTTTTTTGCAAAATGCTAAACGCCTCGTTGTCTTTTTCCAAAAAAATCACATTTTTTGCGCCACGACTTATCGCCTCAAAGCCCATAGAGCCGTATCCTGCGAATGCTTCGATAAAAATTTTGTCTTTGATAAAAGGCGCGATAGTGTTAAAGACGGATTCCTTTACAATCGCCTTTGTAGGACGCGTGGTAGGCAAAATTGTGGCGTTTAAAACTTTGCCACGAAATTTTCCAGCGATAATCTTAATGGTGGTGATTTTGGTGGAGTTATTTTGCTTTGCTTTTGTGCTAAAAACTTGCATTTTTGCCCTTTATGTGCGAATCTAAATGTTAGATTCTAGCAAAATTTTAAGCTATAATTGCGAAAAATTTTCATAAAGGTTAGCAGTGGATTCTTACGAGTATGGCGAACTTATCAAGTCTCTAGCGATAAAAGTTGAAAATATCGCAAAAATCATTCGTATCGATGAGCAAAAGGCGCGATTAGAGGCGATTTTCAAGGAGGAAAATGCGCCTGATTTTTGGAATGACGCTGAGAGGGTCGCCCAAATCGGCAAGGAAAAAAGTAGGCTAAATCGCATCTTAAGCGTTTATGAAAATGCCAGAAATGCCATAAATGACAGCAACGAGCTTTTTGCCCTAGCGCAAAGCGAAAATGATAGCGAAATGTTAGCAAACCTCTTTGCCGAAGCCCCCGAGCTAGAGCATAAAATCAAAAAAATTGAGATTGAGATAATGCTAAGCGACAAAAATGACAGCGCGAATGCCATTGTTAGCATTCAGCCCGGCGCGGGTGGCACGGAGAGCCAAGATTGGGCGAGTATGCTTTATCGAATGTATTTGCGCTGGTGTGAGCGCAGGGGCTTTAAGGTGGAGCTTTTGGATTATCAAGACGGCGAAGAGGCTGGAATCAAGGGCGTGAGCTTTTTGATAAAGGGCGAAAATGCTTATGGCTACGCAAAAAGTGAAAATGGGATTCACCGCCTAGTGCGAATCAGCCCCTTTGATGCGAATAAAAAGCGACATACGAGCTTTGCAAGTGTGCAAGTCAGCCCCGAAATCGATGATGATATACAAATCGAAATCGAGGATAAAGACATTCGCATTGACACTTATCGTGCTAGTGGCGCGGGAGGACAGCATATCAACAAGACGGAATCCGCGATTCGCATCACGCATTTTCCTACGGGGCTTGTCGTGCAGTGTCAAAATGATAGAAGTCAGCACAAAAATAAAGCCACCGCGCTAAAAATGCTAAAATCGCGCCTTTATGATTTGGAGCTAAAAAAGCAAAATAATGTGGTTGAGGAAAAAAGCGAAATCGGCTGGGGACACCAAATCCGCTCGTATGTGTTCGCGCCATATCAACAAGTCAAAGATTTGCGTAGCAATATCGCATATAGCAATGTCGAGGCAATAATGGACGGCGATATTGATGAAATCATCGAGGGCGTTTTGATTGCGGAGCAAAGCTAATGTGTGAATTTGGGCGAATCTAAGTGCGATTTATTTTGGCTATTGATTCGCCCATAATTTAGATTCGCGTGGTTTGGATTGCTTCGGCATTTGCAATGCCTCGCAATGACGATTCTGCTTACCTTGTCATTGCGAGATTTTGCGTAAGCAAAATCGTGGCAATCTATATTGTTCTTTTGGATTGCTTCGACTTGCCAAAGGCAAGTCTCACAATGACGAAGTGATAAGAGAATTGTCATTGCAAGTGAATGTCTAAGAAATCTATGCCAACCTAATAATTGCAAGGAAGCAAAACTGACAAAATAATCTATTTCATTAACTTATGTTAGATTACCAAATGTGAATTGCTTTGATTCGGCTAATGCCGAATCTCGCAATGACGAGGTAGAGGGGATACTTCGCTCACTTTGTGCGCTCAGTATGACGAAAAGGCGTGGCTTACTGCAAAATCTACCCAATTTTATCTAACGCCTTAATGCGACTATCCAAGCTCGGGTGTGTCGCAAATATATCGCTAAAAAACCCGCTCACCGAGCTTAAGAAAAACATATGCGCACAAGGCTTTGCATTGATATTTTTCACCACGCCTATATTTTTCGCGCTAAAATTCACACCGCTTTTTATGCCATTTGCGCCATTTAGGCTAATGCCTTTTATGCGCTTTAGGGCGGACTTTATGCCATTTACATTGCGCGTATATTGCACACTTGAGGCGTCTGCTAAAAATTCCTTTTGGCGCGAAATGGCAAATTGTATGATTTTGGCAAAAAGCGTCCCCAAAAATCCCAGCACATAAAATACAAGCGCGACTAGCGCGATTACGATGACGCCACCGCCTTTGTTTTTGCCACTGCTTCGTGAGTGTGATGACCTCATACACGAGCGAAAGATAAATTCGCCTATCATCATCGTCCAAGTCAGCGCGAAAATCAGCGAAAAAATCTTTAGATTCAAAGCCACATCGCCGTGAAATGCGTGTGAAAATTCGTGCGCGATGACGCCTTGCATTTCCTCGCGCGTGAAATTATCCACCGCACCCTGCGTAACGAAAATAGCGATTTTTTCATCAGCATAGCCGAATCGCTCCCCGCTACACATTGCATTTATGCCATTTTCGCTCCGCATTATAAAAACGCGTGGCATAGGCATATTTGAGGCGATTGCCATTTCCTCGATGATTTGAAACACTCTTTTTTCTTTGTCATTTTGCCTATCCACCAAATCCGTCCTATCTGCGCCATTAGCGTCCAAAATCCTAATTAAAGATTCGTCATTATCATCGAATTTTATGTCGCTACCATTTTTGATATTATGCGTGATGAGCGAAGCGCGATTTCGCTCCGAATCGCCAAAAATCTCATCGGCGTTTAGCGAATCAGCGAGTTTATCAATGCCATTAGTGCGCATAGCAATGCTTTTAAAAAAATATGACAGCCACAGCACAAGCACAAAAACCACACTTATCCCAAGTGAGACTTTAAGATAAGTAATGCGATTTGCGATAAAGCTATAATAATCAAAATCCGCGATAGACGCGCTATCAGGCACAATTCGCATATTTAAGCCACTCATTTTTAATAGCTCATTTGTCATCGCAATATCATTTTCCACGCCAATGCCATCGCCAAAATCTACATTAAAGCCAATAAAAATCATTTGAAATAAACTAAAAGCGCATAGACAAATGAGCGTTAGCATTGCAAAAAATAGCGTATTTAGCCACGCTATTTTGCTTTTGGCAAGATTTTGGTGCTCCCAAAAATCGCCACTAATATTTACTTGACGCCCCAAAATAAGACGCGTAGCGAAAAATATCACTACACTTGCCACACATATAGCAATTAAGATTCGCATATAAAATACAATATCCTGTTGCGCTAACGCGAAAAATGCCCCATAAAAAATGTCGTTCAATGCGGTGTATTTTTAATAGATGATATTTTGCTTACTTTTCTTTTTTTCCAAGCATTTTTTGCATAGCACAAAAAGGCGCAGATTGTCGCTGATAGGCTCACATTTGAGCTTTTTAGCTATATCAAATTGCTTTTGGCGAATGTCATCATCAATAAATTCCATAATCTCCCCACAACTAAGGCAAATTATATGATAATGATGCTCTTTTGAGGCGATTTCATAGCGTTTTCCGCCCTTTGTCTCAATGGAAGTTAGGAATCCATAAGTCTCCAAAAACTGCAAGATTCGATACACCGATGAAAGCGATGAATCTTTATTCTCGCTCTTTAGCCCATTTGTGATTTCCTCAGGGCTTAGGTGCGTCTTGCTATTGTAAATCAGCTCTAAGATATGCTCCCTTTGTTTGCTCGTCTTTAGCTGCTTTGCAACGACCACTTTTTGCAGTCTTGTGATGATAGATTCAAGGCTTTCCGTCTTTTTGATTTTAGTATTCTCTGCCACGATTATTCTCCAAAAGTTCAAATATTTTTGAAATTATACTAGAATGTAAAGAAATATTTGGTAAAATCTTGCAAATTTTTTATAAAACAAGGAGAAAAAATGTTTGGTTCAAAGCCAGTAAGTAGCAGTAGTGGGCAGTTAGAAGCATATAAGCACGAAGTAGAAAATATCAAAAAAGAACTTGAAATTTACAAAGCGATAGCCGAATCCTCAAATAATGAATGTATCATCGCAATGAGAGGCGATGAAGTCATTTTCAAAAATAAAAAAGCTGAGGAATTGGATAATTTTGATGTCATTAAAGCCGAGCTAAAAGAGGGCAGAGATGAGATTGTTACGCCACAAAATGATTTTATTTTGCACTCAAAACGCGTTGGTAATGTGGTAGTTTTTTACCTTATAGAAATTGATTCGCGCTCTAAGGAAATGGGCGAGGATTTGTTAAAATTCTACAATGATTGTATGCAAAGCGGTATTGCTATGTGCCAAACCTCTTTTGTTGAGCTGGTAGATGATTTGAAAGTGATTTATAGCGCAGCAAGTGGCGCAGCAGATGGAATGGCAAAAGGAATCTCTATTACAAATAGCTCATCACAGCAAATAAATAGCCTTTATGAAAAAATGCAAAATGCCATAAGTTTGGTTAGCTCACTCACACAGCGAAGCAACGAAATCACAAATGTTATCTCGCTAATTGATGACATTGCCGAGCAGACGAATCTACTAGCACTTAATGCCGCTATTGAGGCAGCTAGAGCTGGGGAGCACGGACGCGGATTCGCCGTTGTAGCTGATGAAGTGCGCAAACTAGCTGAAAAAACACAAAAGGCTACCAAAGAAATCGCAATCGTTGTAAAATCAATGCAACAAGAAGCAAGTGATATTCAAACAAGCACAGAGGAAATCAATGAAGTTACCGAAAATGTCAAAGAAGATGTCGATAAAATCAACAATATGGTTCGCGCATTCAAAGACAATGCGATTTTAGCAGAACTAAAAATCTCTTGTGCCAATGACAAGGTATTTTGCGGACTTGCAAAAATCGACCACCTACTTTACAAACAAGGGCTTTATTCGCTCGTATTTGGTATGTCAAATGAATTTAAGCAAGTCGATGGCACAAGCTGTCGATTCGGCAAATGGTATTATGAAGGCGATGGCAAAAAGAATTTCTCTAACACAGTGGCTTATAAGAAAATCGAAACTCCGCATTTAGGTATCCACACAGAGGCAAATATTTTGGCTGCGAATCTGCTAGACCCCAATAAAGAAACACCAAAGAATTTCATTGATGACAAAATGCGTATCATCGAGGAATCTGGTGAGCATATATTTAGTGCAATAGATGAAATGTTGGGCGAAAAGTTAGCTATCACAAATGAAAAAATTACAAAGCTAAGCAAAGAAATGGAAGCATTGCTAAATAAAGCCGAAGATGGGGGCGAATCCAAATAGCCTTGCTTGGATTTTACAATAGCGAATTAAACGCACTTACAAAAAGCGGAATCTTGCGTGAGCGGCGGATTTACCCCGCTAAATCCTCGCTCAAAGACTTTGCCTCAAATGATTATTTGGGGCTGTCAAATCGCGCAGATTCGCTAAAAAAAGCCTACAAACTCACCACGAATCCCAAATATTTCGCGCCACGCGCCTCAATGCTAGTAAATGGCTACTCCAAACTCCACCAAAAATTAGAGGCGAATCTCTCAAGGCTAAATGGCTTTGAATCCTGCATTTTGGTGGGAAGCGGATTTTTGGCAAATATTGCATTAATTGAAAGCCTCGTGCGCAAAGGCGATAAAATTTTTATCGATGAGGAATACCACGCAAGTGGGCTTTTGGCGTCAAAGTTAGTGCAAGGTGTGGAGTTTTTTAAGCATAATGATGAGGCGGATTTGGAAAATAAGATTCGTGAATTGCTGCAAGGCAAGGCTACTGAAAGTCAATCCACCATTTCGTCATTGCGAGGCGAAGCCAAAGCAATCCAAAAAAATAAGACAGCTATTCCCAAAAATAATAGTGCTATAAAGAATTTTAATATCGCCAGAATGGATTGCTTCGGGCATTGCCCTCGCAATGACAAAAATCAGCGCATTATCATCGCCATTGAGGGCATTTACTCGATGAGTGGCGACATAGCCAAAAAGGCATTTGCTAAAATCGCCCTAAAATACAATGCCATTCTCATAGTCGATGAAGCCCATAGCAGTGGCACTTTGGGGCGGAATCTGCTAGGATATTTTGATTTTCATCGCATAAAAATTGCGCCCAATTTCATCAAACTAGGCACTTTTAGCAAAGCCTACGGAAGCTATGGCGCGTATATTTGCTGCTCAAAGCACATTTATGCTTATTTGCAGACCCGCGCAAAGCCTATCATTTACTCTACCGCCCTAAGCGCGTTTGATTCGGCTTTGGCGTTTGTGAATCTAAGATTTATCCACAAAAATCGTTCGCGATTCCACGCCAAAATCCAAAAAATCCAAAAAATTATCCAAAAAAATCTCAAAATTAAAGTTGATTCGCAGATTTTTTCTATACAATTTCAAAATCAAAACGAAATGCTAAAAACATTTCGCCACCTTAAAAAGAGCGGGATTCTCGTGGGCGCGATTCGCAAACCAAGCGTGAAAATTCCGCAATTAAGGATAATTTTATCGACAAAACACACAAAAAAGGACATTATTAGCCTATGCAAACTATTAAAGAAGCACTTGAAAAACTAAATGAAAAAATGCCAGAAAATCTGCCAAAACTGCCCAAAAAACTACCCAAACCGCTAAATAGCAAAAAGCGCATTTTAATCGCGGTGGCGGTGTTTTTCGCCACGATTTTCGCGCTAATTACAATCATAGCCATTTATGACACGCAAAGCAAGGTTTTGCAGGTGGTGCATTACGCTCCCAATCGCGCCCTAAAGATTTTGGATAGAAAAGATAGGCTTGTGGCAAACGCATTTGAGGGCGAATTTCGTCATTATGCGGAGTTTGATGAGATTCCGCCAAAAATCATTGAGACGCTTTTGGCGGTGGAAGACACAATGTTTTTTGAGCATAGCGGAATCAATTTGGACGCCATTATGCGTGCAATGCTAAAAAATCTAAAAAGTGGTGGGCTAAATGAGGGCGGTAGCACCATAACGCAACAGCTCGTTAAAAATGTCGCTCTCACAATGGAGCGCACCTTTGATAGAAAGCTAAAAGAGGCGATTATCACAATGCAAGTGGAGAGTTTCTTAAGCAAAGAGGAAATTTTGGAGAAATATCTAAATTGCATATTTTTTGGCAATGGATTTTATGGCATAAAAACCGCTGCGCTGGGCTATTTTGACAAAGATATGCAAAATCTATCACTAAAAGAAATCGCAATGCTTATGGCACTCCCCAAAGCCCCGTCATATTACAATCCCGTTACGAATCTAAAGGCGTCATTGACACGCGCAAATATGATTTTGGAGCGATTGCACTCGCTTGGCTGGATTGACAATGCAGAATACGAGGAAGCGATAAATGAAACGCCACGCGTTTATAACAAAACGCTTACTGAAAATCTCGCGCCCTATGTGGTCGATGAGGTTTTAAGGCAGTTAGCGCATATCAAGGACTTGAAAACGGGCGGTTATATCGTCAAAACAAATATTGACTTAGACTACCAAAAAGTCGCGCAAACCGCGCTAAAAAACGGCTATGATAATATCCTAGCAAGGCTTGAATCTAGAAAGCCCAAAAAAGATTTAGAGCAATCTAGCGAGGAAGATTCAGGCGAATCTGAAAAAACCGACACGCTAAATGGCGCGATTGTCGTTACGCAAAGTAGGACGGGCAATATTTTGGCACTTGTGGGCGGTGTGGATTACGCTAAAAGTAATTTTAACCGCGCCACTCAAGCAAAGCGACAATTTGGTAGCACGGTAAAGCCCTTTATCTATCAAATCGCGCTTGATATGGGCTACTCACAAGCTACGCAGATTTCTGATGTGGCTAGAAGTTTTAAGCAAAATGAGGCGGATTTGACAAAAAGAGGTGTGATTACAGAAGATATAGAGGGCGATACAAGAGCAAGGGCTAATGCTGCGTGGCAGCCCAAAAACTACTCGCGCAGTTATAGCGGAATCGTTACGCTTAAAGAGGCACTACGCCGCTCTTTGAATCTAGCCACCATAAATCTCGTAGATATGATTGGCTTTAGTAGCGTGTATAATAAAATGACGGCTTATGGCTTTGAGAATCTACCCCAAGATATGAGTATCGTGCTAGGTAGTTTTGTGCTATCTCCGCTAGAGGCGGCGAAATATTACTCGGCGTTTGCAAACTACGGCACGATTATAGAGCCAAAGCTAGTGCGTGGCGTAATCAATCCGCAAGGCGAGGAAATAGACTTTATAAACGCCGATAGCCCCGCAAACAAAAAGCCAAAAACCGTTACCACACCAGAACAAGCATATTTAAGCGTGGATATTTTGAAAAATGTCGTGAATCACGGCACAGGCTACCGCGCTAGAGTTGCGGGAATCGAAATCGCAGGAAAAACAGGCACTTCAAATGACAGCGTAGATGCGTGGTTTAGCGGATTTTCGCCGTCCTTGCAAGTAGTGGTGTGGTATGGCAGAGATAATAATATCGCAATCGGTGGCAATGAAACAGGTGGCGTTGTGAGTGCGCCTGTGGCAAGTGAGTTTTTTCAAAATATTTTGCGCGTAGAGCCGGGCTTAAAGCGCGTTTTTGATATGCCACCCAATGTCTATAAGCGCAATATTGACGGAGTGGATTATTATTATACAAATACTTCCAAATTGCCTACACAAAGCAATAGTATGGATTATGATAGTGAGATAATTTTTTAGAATATTTGCATAAAATGGACGAATCTAAGGATTTTATTTAGATTCGCCTAATTTTATCTTGTTATAAAAGCAAGTGGCTTATTTTTTGTAGTCCTCGATTGATACAATTACGCCGTTGCTTAAGTTTTTAAAGTATATGCGTTTGTCGCCTCGCTCATAATAAAATTTTTCGCCACCATAGCTAAACTCTTGAATCTCCACGCCACTAGCTTCTACGCGTTTGCCCTGCCCGTCAAAAATATCCTTTTTTTGGAATATGTCCTCAAAGAGTTCGCCATAGCTGACATTGCCAAAAAAGCTCCGCGCTGCGACCCATTTGGGCGCACAATCATCGATTTTATTAAAATCCGTGTAGCAAATCTCGCTTTTTGTAACCACAAAGCTACCCAAAAATTTGCCTAGTTTAAAGACGCGCAGTTCGATTCTAAAATTGCTAGAGCCTTGCAAATCTAAATCCCCGCCACTCACGCTCAAAGTCCCAAAATCATAAAAGCGAATATTTTTGCTTTTGATTAGGACAAGTTTTAGCTCATCATCGCTTAGTTTTATGGGTTCTGGTGGCGGTGGAGTTTTAGTCGCACACGCGCTAAAGGCGAGTGCGAAAAGTAATGCTAGTAGTAAATGGCGCATTTTTAGCTATTTTTAGCCATTTGTAGATAGGACTCGATTCCAAGTTTTGCTATCTAATTTTAGCTCCATTGTTACTTGGCAAAGTCCGTCTTTGTAAATCGTCTCTACAATGTCCGCATTTTTGATAAGTGCCTCTACACGCGCTTTGACTACGGAGTTTGTCATTATCATATCTTTTACTGTATCTTGGGCGTTGATTTTAATGCCATACATTTTCTCGCCAATCTGCCTATATGCGTCTATAATCGCCGCTCGTTTCGCCAAAGCTAGTGCTTGTGAAGGCGAAATGGTATTTTCAGGCGCAACGCCCATACCCACTGCGCTTAGCTCGATAACTTGCTCACTCTCCAAAATAGGCGAGTTTGGAATAATATTTGGCACTTTTTCGGGCTGTGCTTGTGGCTGCACTTGTGGCTGTGATTGTGCCTCTGCCATAGGTGGCATAGTGGGAGATTTGGGCTGCTCTGGTTGTAGGCAAGGCTCAAAGTAACACGCCACACTTGGATTCGCACCATTTGCTTGTGGATTCATAGGATTTACCTGTGGATTCACGCTTGGATTAAACGCTGGATTCATTGGCGGATTCATAGGATTCGCATTTGGATTCATCGGCGGATTCGCTTGTGGATTCGCCAAATTTAGCCCCATATTCGCTTGTGGATTCATATTTGGATTCACATTTGCGATATTTGGATTTGGAATCGGCGCAGGTGGGATTAGCCCATTGTCTGGTTGCCCATAAGGTTGCACATTATTTAATGCACCATTTGGCATTTGTGTGCTTGGCAATGGACTTGGAACTTGCGCCATTTGTCCATTTGGCAATGCACCATTTGCCGAATCTTGCGGTGCTGGAAGCACTTGCTCATAAGGCACAACCTCGCTTGGCGCAATGTAGCTTGGCACATATTCTTGCGCGTAATCGCTTGTGTATTCCTCATACTCATAGTTGCCATTGCCATTTGCTTGTGCGTTGCCATTAGCATTTGCATTGCCATTTTGTGCCACGCCTTGCTCTGTGTTAGGCTGATTTAGCGGTGCTGGTAGATTCGCCTCGCCTACATTTAGCCTATCAATATTCATCACGCGTCCGTCATTTTCATTTAGCAGATTCGGGCTATATGGCTGATTTAGAGGCGGATAAACAGGTGCTTGCACGGGCGAATAATTCGCCGATGGCGGTATCATACCTGACGCTGCTAATTCCTCATCCTCTGACATTGTCGCACAACCTGTGAAAACTAACAATCCACTCATTATCCATAATACTTGAGATTTCATTCCTCGACCTTTTTGTTGAATTTTGCAAAATAAAAGCAAAAAGCATTCCACATAAAATTATAAAAGTTTAAGAAAACTTGCACTAATATTCCACTGCCTCTTTTTAGACCTATGCAATATGGACTTTAGGTAATGCTTCAGGGTGGGAACACAGCAGAGCCCCTAGATTTGTATGTGCCATAGCCATCTGAAAAGGGGTGCTTTGTTTTCACGCAAATACCACAAGACTTAATTTCTTATTTTTCATTTTTTACACATTTTATATATGTGAGTATCTTTAGGCGATTCACCCACACCGCCTAAAGAGAAAGCACAAATCAGCGCACGATATTTATAGCTTGAATCCTATCTAATAGCGTATTTTTTGTGTCATCGCCATTTTTTACAAAACTTTGGCTATCAATATCCGCTTTTGGTGTTAGCGTGGTGATTGAGACGCTTGATAAAATCTCTGTGCCATTTTTTCCGCTAATGCCCCACACTTGGTGCGCTACGATAGGATTGCCCTTAATTGCGCCAATATAGAGCATTATATGCCCTTTTAGCCAAATAATCGTGCGAAAAGGCTTCGCATTTGCCAAAATGGTGGCGATTTTTTCGTCATTATCCTTTGGCAGTGCGATAAACTCACTGCCTTTTGCCCTTTTGCCATATTCCACTTGCGCTTTAGAATTGCGCGGTAGCCACACACCGACATTTGCAAAAATATCACGCACAAAGCTAGAGCAGTCGCGATTCTCATACATTCCACCCCAACCGTAGTTTTCCGCACCGATTTTTTCAATCATTTTTGCGATATTTTCATTATTTAATGGCAAAGGAAAAGGCGCGAAAAGATTTTTGTCAAAATCCACGCGCACCTTTATCGCATCGCCGTTTATATCGCGCTTAAAAGCTAAAATCTTTGAATCGCCTTTGATAATCGGCAAAAGCATTCCCACACGCGCATTTTGCAAAAATAATCCATTATGATAGAGCGGAATCTTATCCTCCATAGGCAAAATAAAATCCGCGTTTTTCATCTCTTGCGCTTGTTTTTGGCTCACAAACGCCACCTCATCGGCTTTTACCCAGCCAGAGACAAACGAGCTTTGCACCAAAAGCCACTCTTTGCTTTTATCGCTATGAAGCACGATTATGGGCGTATATGCGAAAATAAGCGAATTTTGCCACCTATCAAACGGATAGCCATCAATCTTGCTAAATCGTGGCTTATTTGTCGGTAGGGCGCGGATATTCGCCGTTTTTACCATAATGGCGATTTTGCGCTGATTTGGATATGAATTGATATTTATTGATTTTATGAGATTTGTGAAAAAGCGCGAATTGAGAGGCTTTTTGCTTTCATCAAAACCACTTCTATCATAAATCGCCCAAAACATATCCTTTGTCTTTGGCGGTTTAAAACCACTCTCCCACACGCTAAAATGCTTTTTAAGGTATTTTTTCTTTAACTCTTTGGATTCGGCGATTTGAGATTTATTATCATCGCTTTGATTCGCGCCAAAATTGCTCGAATCTATTATCGATTCGCCCGAATCTGCGCTAGATTCGCTAGGATTCGCGCTTATTTCGCCTAAATCTAATTCATCATTTTTATCTATCACATAAAGCAACGCATTTTGCGGGAGATTCGCCTTGTAATTTAGCGAATCTGCCCTCTCCGCACAGCCACAGCACACCAAAGCCACCACAATCGCCACAAATAAATATCGCAAAGATTCTCCTAATAATTTTTTACTATAATTTCAAAATTTGAAATTCTAACACAATTTTTACCACAATCTAAGGGGATTATCGTGCATTTTGTGATTTTCTTTTGTTTCGCTTTGGCATTTCATTTAGTCGCTTACTATGGGCTAATTCGCGCAATGTTTGAGAGCGCAAAGGGCAAAATCATCGCTGGGATTTGCGTGGCGGTGCATTTGCTTATCGTGCTAGGATTCAATGTCGCAATGATAGGATTTCGCGCGGATATAGGGCATTTTTTAACAGCCGCATTTTCTACAACCGCGCTAAATGCTGGGCTTTTCTTTGTCTTTGGCGTTTTAAATATCGTGCTTTTGGTGCTTTTCCGCAAAAATCTAAAGGCAAAAATCACCGCCTCGCGAATCGTTTTTAGCATTTGTGTGCTTTGCATAATCCTTAGCATTTTTAACGCCGCTAGATTGCCAAATATCACGCTTGAGACGATTTATCTGCCGAATCTCAAAAAAGAAACCACCATTTTAATGATGAGCGATTTGCACCTATCGCGCATTATTTCGCGTAACAAAGCAAAGCAAATCATTGACTTGGCAAACGCGCAAAACGCCGATACAATCGTGCTTGTGGGCGATATAATCGATTCGCGCCCTGAAATTATGAAAGACTTTTTGCCTTATCTGTCTGAGCTTCGCGCAAAAAATGGCGTGTATTTCGCGCTTGGCAACCACGAGTTTATCTTTGGCGCGAATCAAAGCATAGAGACGATTAAGGGCTTACCAAATATCACGGCACTTATCAATCAAAGCAAAATTATCGATGAAAATTTCAATCTAATCGGCATTAGCGATTTAAGCGGGAGGCGATTTGGTGGCGAACTTTTGCCAGATTTTGAAGGCGCGATTCGTGGCGTAGATGAGCGTCTGCCAAAGATTTTGCTCTCACACCAGCCCAATATGATAAAGCATATCGATGCGCAAAAAGTGGATTTGATTCTTAGCGGACACACGCACGGAGGGCAGATTTTTCCTTTTAGCATTGGCGTGTATTTTGCAAATCCATTTCTTTATGGGCTAAAAAATATCAACGGCACACAGCTTTATATCTCGCAAGGTGCGCATTTAGCCGTTACTTATGGGCGATTTTTGACACGCGCTGAGATTCATCTAATTACGCTAAAAAATGGTGTATAATTTTAATTTTAGGAGGTAAAAAATGAAAAAATTAGCATTGTTAGGAATCCTTTGCGCTATGCTAAACGCGGGAGAAATAGTCATCACAAAGTCATTTGTAACGCAAGGTAGCGTCAAACCGATGATGTTATTTGCGACAATCCGCATAGATTCAAGCGCGAAACTCCGCAATATAGGCGAACTCACACAAAAAGACAGAGGCTCTATCACAAGCGCGTTAAACGCGATAATCCAAGACGCCAAAGAGGCAAAGATTTGCAAGGGCGGGAGCTATTCTATCAACCCCATTATTAGCTACAAGGACGATAAGCGCAATACAATCGGGCAGAATGTGGATTTCGCACTAGATTGCAAGTTTAGCGAGGCGAATCTAAGCGAATACAACGCGCTTTTAAAGAAAATCAACGCGCAGGTAAGCAAAAACGCGCTTTTGGCACTGCCACAGCCAGAAGTGCAATCGCGGATAACGCAAATAGAGATTAACGCGAAAAAAGAGGCGTTATTCGTGGAATTTTTGGGCGGTGTGGGCAAAATCGTGGATAGTTATGCAAAATTGCTTAGCAAAACCTGCGAAGTGCGCAAAATCTCATCGCAAGATAGCCACTCTATTCAAATTCCGCGCTACGCAATGGCAAAACAAGCACTAAATGCGACAGCAGAGGCAGACACAACGCACACAAAAGCCCCCATTAGCGAGGAAGTGGAAGTAGAAATACAAGTAAATTTGGAATTAGCGTGTAAATAGTGGCTTGATTCCTATGTAATAATTTGCGTTACTTTGGCGATAAAATTTCGTGCCGATGAAGTTTTATCTTACTTCTTTTTTTTGTGCAAAAATAACGACAATCTAGTCATTGCGAGGGCTTTGCTAGAATTTCTCCAAACATTTCCTCATTGCGAGGTGTTGTAAATGCCGAAACAATCCATAACAAAATAAATAGATTGCTTCGTTCGTTGCACTCACTCGCAATGACAAATATGGTGATTTTCCGTCATTGCAAGACTTGCCTTTTAGGCAAGGCGTGGCAATCCAAAAAATAAATTCTAAAAAATCCTAAATTCCCACAAACCTTATAAAAATATATTTAGATTCACTTTTTTATTCTTTTATAAATGCGCTATTGAGCGGTGGTAGCAGACACTCCGTCTTTAAGTCATATTCACCCGCCGCCCATAAATTGCAACATTTCTATTTTGTCGCCCTCACGCGGAATCGTGCTTTTGTAATCCTCTTTTTTGACTAATTTCGCATTTAGCGTAATGGCAAAAATCTTTGCCTCCACGCCCAAAATCGCCAAAATCTCATCGATATTTTTGCCACTCTCAAATTCCATATTTTCGCCATTTATGCTTAAAATCATCGCCAAACCTCCTTTATTTTTTATCAAAAAACTTATAAAAAAATCCGCTTTTATTGACTTGCTTTGAACGCGCTAGGACTAAATCGCCGCGTTTTGCGTCCTTTGTAACCACGCTCCCAGCGGCAATTAGCACATTATCCTCGATTCGCACTGGAGCGACAATCTGCGTCCCACTGCCGACAAAGACATTTCTGCCGATGAAAGTTTTGTGTTTTTTTACGCCATCATAATTGCAGGTAATCACCCCAGCACCGATATTTGTGCCACTTTTTATCTCGCTATCGCCCAAATAGCTTAAATGCCCAGCCTTTATATCCACCAAATGCGAATTTTTCACCTCCACAAAGTCCCCTATGTGCGAGGATTCGATAGTCGAGTTTGGACGGATTCGCGCAAATGGACCCACCGAGCTATCTTTAATCACACTTGATTCAACCACGCTATGCGCTAAAATTGTGGAATTTATAATTTTGCTTTTGCCCTTTAGCACCGCGCCATTTTCTATCTCGCATTCGCCCTCAAACTCCACGCCAAATTCCATATAAATACTCTGTGGCAGGTGCATAATGACGCCCTCTCTCATCGCTTTTTCACGGAGGCGAGTAAGCATAAATTCCTCCGCCTTTGCTAACTCGCTCTTAGAATTTACCCCCATAAAATCGCACTCATTAGCGCGAATCCCGCTAATATCATCGCTAAATTTGATAATTTCGGTTAGATAAAATTCGCTT
Organism: Helicobacteraceae bacterium; assembly: GCA_050874285.1. Lineage (GTDB taxonomy): Bacteria > Campylobacterota > Campylobacteria > Campylobacterales > Helicobacteraceae > NHYM01. The sequence goes on from JBNMKJ010000020.1 coordinate 36,681, forward strand.
TGATTATTGTGGGATTCAATGTGTGGCAGGGCAGATTCGAGTAGTGCGCGATTCACACAATAGATTCCAGCGTTTGCTAGATTGATTTGTTTTTGCGCGTCTGTGGCGTCTTTTTCCTCGATAATTTCGCACACTTTATCTCCGCTCATTACCACGCGTCCGTAGTTTGTGGCGTTTTCTAGCTCTAAGATTCCAAGTGTGATTTCGCTTGTTGATTTGGCAAATTTTTGCAAAGATTTAGCGCGAACTAGGGGCATATCGCCACTTAGGATTAAGATTCGCTCATATTTTGTTGCAATGGGGGCTTTGGGGCTACTTGAATCGCCTCCTTGCATTATCGCTCCAGCCGTGCCCGGAAAATTTTTATAATCCTGCAAATGCGTAAAAATGCCACGCTCCACGCGATTCCCATAATTCTCGCGCAACGCCTTTTTTATCAAATCTGCCTCATTATATAGCACGATATGAATGTCATCGCTGATTTGCGCCACCTCATCGATAATGCAAAAAAGCATTTCCTTGCCACAAATTTTGTGCATCACTTTGGGCGTTTTACTCTTCATTCGTGTGCCAAAGCCACCAGCTAGAATGATGGCGGACACGGGGGCAAAGTAGCTTGTTTTTTCGCTCATTTTTTCCTCGCTTAAAAAATATTTAAGTTTTTAAAAAATTTTAACACAAAAAACGATATAATCGCAATTTATTTGAAATAAATCTACAAAAAGTGAGATAAATATGGATTTAGCGACCATAATTGGTTTATTTACGATTTTGGGGTTACTTTTTTATTCTACCGTTCTTGGGGCTGGAATCTCCGTCTATATTGACATACCTTCGCTAATGATTACGGTGGGCGGTTCGTTGGCTGCGCTAATGGTTTCTAGCAAAATGGAAAATATGAAAAATCTTTTCAAATATATGGGAATCGCTTTTAAACCCCACACTTACGACATTCCACAGCTTATCAAAACTATCACTGAATATTCTATAAAAGCTAGGCGAGATGGGATTTTGAGCCTAGAGCAAAATGTCAATCAAGAGGAAAATGACTTTCTACGCAAAGGGCTAAGTATGGCTGTCGATGGCTCTGAGCCTGATTCGATTCGTGAGCTTTTAGAGGTGGATATGGAGCAAAGTTTCACGCGCCACAATAACAACGCAGATATGTTTGAGCAATGGGCGGCACTCGCTGGTTCGTTTGGTATGCTTGGGACGCTAATCGGTCTAGTGGCAATGCTTGTAAATATGAGCGACCCTAGCTCTATCGGTCCTGCAATGGCGGTGGCGTTGATTACAACGCTTTATGGTTCGCTAATCGGTAACACTGTGGGTTCGCCGATAGCAAATATCTTGCGCACTCGCGCCAAAGATGAAGTGCTAATGCAACAGCTCGTAATTGAAGGCATTATATCGATTCAAGCAGGGGACAACCCGCGTGTGCTTGAGACAAAACTCTTATCATTCTTACCACCCAATGAGCGCGTAAGTCAATTTGACTAGATTGTAGGTGCGAGGGCGCAAATGGCAAAGAAATTCGAGGAAAAGCCAAAGGGCGGATTACCGCTATGGATGGGAACTTTTGGCGACTTGATGAGTTTGCTTTTGACATTTTTTATTTTGCTTTTATCAATGGCAACTTTTGATGCCAAAAAACTACGCGAGGCAGAGGCGAGTATCAAAGGCGCACTAACGGTTTTAGACGGCGGAATCAAATTTGACCCTAGCTTTCATCGTATCACGCTACCTGCTGACATTGTGATTCCCCCTGAGTATGCGGAGGAAGTCAAAATGATTGAGCAATCTATCATTGATTTTAACACCTCGCCCAATGTCTCGGCTGGTTCGGCAAATATCATAGGCGATGGCGTAAATGGCTTTATTATCACACTTCCTACAAATATGCTTTTTGATAATAATTTTGCTGTAAATGAGGACGCAAAGCTGTTTTTGCGCCGTGTAAAGCAGATTTTTGACAAAATGCCACACAACACAAATATTGAAATTTTGGGACGCTCAAATGCCTCAAGCGCACAGATAAATATGGAGCGCGCTTCAAATATCGCGTTAGCCATTTCGCGCGAACTTCACGCGCTAGACATTGATGGAAGTCGCATTAGCACCATAGGCAAAGAGGATAAAAGCGTGGATAGCGACACCATAAACATACGATTCTACGCCAAAGACATTGCGACTAATGCAAAAGGGATTTTAGACAAAGGCGCGTTTTAATGCGATTCGCAATTCTTTTGCTTTGTGGCATTCTCACAATGCCACTTTTTTCCACGCCAAATACCGCCACCCCAGCGCAAAGCACCGCCACAAACGCAAATAATATGACACAAAACAGCCAAAATCCAAATGACGCCACAGCGAATCTCGATGAAAACGGCAGACTTATTTTAGAGCAACCGCGTGGCACGACAGGCAATACGATTCAGCCTAGTCAAGTCAGTGATTTACCCGCCACAATGTCGCCCACTTTGCCCACCGTGAATCTCTCTATAAACGCCCCAAAAGAGCCGGGCGATTTGGTAAATACGCTAAATATCGTTGTAATCATCACGCTTTTAGTCCTTGCCCCAAGCCTCGTGCTTGTGATGACTAGCTTTACGCGAATCATAATCGTGCTTGGCTTTTTGCGCACTGCGATGGGCACACAGCAATCACCACCGACACAGATTTTAGTTAGCCTCGCGCTAATTTTGACATTTTTTATTATGGAGCCTGTGGCAAAAAAAGGCTATGAAGTCGGCATAAAGCCCTATATCGCTAAAGAGATTCCTTATGATGAGGCGTTTGTCCGCACGATTGCGCCTTTTAAAGAGTTTATGCTAAAAAATACGCGCGAGAAAGATTTGGCGTTGTTTTTTCGGATTCGCAAATTAGAAAATCCTAAGACGATTGACGATGTCCCGCTCACCGTGCTACTTCCAGCCTTTATGATAAGTGAGTTAAAAACGGCGTTTCAAATCGGCTTTTTGCTTTACCTGCCGTTTTTGGTAATCGATATGGTGGTAAGTTCGCTTTTGATGGCGTTAGGTATGATGATGCTCCCGCCCATTATGATTTCGCTGCCTTTTAAGATTTTGATTTTTATTTTAGTCGATGGATTCAACTTACTGATAGGCAATTTGGTGGGTAGCTTTAAGACTTAGATTCGCAGAAGAAATTTGCACTTGGATATATCTGCTTTTATTTGGTTTGCAATTTTTGTGCTATAATTTCGCTTTTTTGATTCACATATTTTTAAAGGGCAAAAATGAAAATTTATGACTATCTTATCGTAGGCTCTGGGCTTTTTGGCTCAATCTTTGGCTATGAGGCAAGTAAAAGAGGCAAAAAGTGCCTTGTGATTGACAAACGCAATCATATCGGTGGGAATTGCTACACGCAGAGCTTTGATTCGCACGGACAAAATATAAATATCCACAAATACGGCGCACATATTTTTCACACAAATAGCGCGAAAATTTGGGCTTATATCAATCAATTTTGCGAGTTTAATCACTTTATCAATGCGCCCCTTGCGAACTATAAAGGCGAAATCTATAATCTACCTTTTAATATGAATACCTTTGCGCAGATTTTTGGCAAATATAGCGCACAAAATCAAGCCCACGCGCTTATGGGGGGGGGAATCCACTAGCGATTCGCTAACTCATTCTAGCAACGAATCTAAAGCGCATAAAACCCAAACGCCACTTACCCCAAATTTCCTAACCCCACAAAAAGCAAAAAAGATTATTCAATCTCAAAAATCCGCGATAAAACACACACCGCGTAATTTAGAAGAACAAGCCATCTCTCTTGTAGGCAAAGATATTTATGAAAAGCTCATCAAAGGCTACACACAAAAGCAGTGGGGCAAGGCGTGTGTTGATTTGCCACCGAGCATTATCCGCCGAATCCCCGTGCGATTTATCTATGACAATAATTATTTTAGCGACCCATATCAAGGCATTCCCAAAGGTGGCTACACAGCGATTTTTGAAAAGCTACTAGCACATTGTGAAGTAGAGCTAAACACGGATTTTTTAAGCGACAAAGCGCATTTTCACAAAATCGCCAAAAAGATTATTTTCACAGGGGCGATTGATAGCTATTTTGACTATGCTTTTGGTGCGCTAGAATATCGCTCATTGCGCTTTGAGGAGCGGATTTTGGAGTGTGAGAATTATCAAGGCGTGGCGGTTATGAATTTTACCGACTACGAAACGCCATACACGCGCATTATCGAGCATAAGCACTTTGAGTTTGTGGAGAGCCCTAGCACGATTCTTAGTATTGAGTTTCCACTATCTTGGGATATAAGCAAAGAGCCATTTTATCCTATCAATGATGAGAAAAACGCCGCCCTTTATGCCAAATACAAAGCCTTAGCCCAAAAGCAATCAAATATCATCTTTGGCGGACGACTTGGTGCGTATCAATACTTTGATATGGATAAAATCATAATCGAGGCGTTAAATCTAGTAAAAAAGGAGTTGCAGTAATGAATAAAAATAACCCCAAAATCTCTATCATAATTCCTACGCTAAATTCCGCGCACTATCTCAAAGAATGCGTTGAATCCGTGCTAAATCAATCCTTGCGCGACATAGAAATCATCGCCGTAGATGCAAAATCCACTGACGGCACACTAGAGATTTTACAAGATTATGCAAAGGGTGATTCGCGCCTAAGCGTCATAATTAGTGAGTGCAAAAGCTACGGCTACCAAATGAATCTAGGCATCGCCAAAGGCAAAGGCGAATATATTGGCATAGTCGAATCTGATGATTTCGCCAAGCCCACAATGTATGAGCGACTTTATAGCACAGCAAAAGCGCAAGATTGCGACATAGTCAAAAGCGATATTTTATGCTTTCACACGGAAAATAATGCGTATAAATTCACACATAAGCCCATAATAAAAAATGCGCGATTTTATAATCAAAAATTTATCTTTGATTCGCGCCTAGATTCAAGCACGGATTCGCCCTCACAGCACACAAAAACCAAAATCCTAAAAACCGCGTGGAAAATGAATCAAAGTAGCATTTTTAAGCGCGACTTTTTAGAAAAACATAGCATTAGATTTAACGAATCTTTAGGCGCGTCCTACCAAGATACAGGATTTTCGTTTATCACTACGATTTTGGCAGATTCGCTTTACTTGCTAGATGAGGCGCATTATTGCTACCGCACGGACAACGAATCCTCATCATCAAATGACAAAGGCAAAGTGTATTGCATTTGCGATGAGTATGATTTTATTGCGCGTTTTTTAGAGCGCGAAAATCTTATGGACGCATATTTTGGGCTATTTTATTATCTAAAATTTTGCGGATATTGGTGGAATGTCGGGCGAATCGCCACTGAATCAAAGCTAGAATTTTTAATGCGTTTTCAAAAAGATTTCGCGCATTTAAGCAAA
>JBNMKJ010000021.1:0-40530 GCA_050874285.1 Helicobacteraceae bacterium
ATACACATTTATAGGAATGGTAGAGGATAGTTTGAGTGCGAGAGAGGCTAGGATTTTAAGAGAATGTAGCGCGAAAAAGGCAAGTGAGCTTAGCGATGAAATGATGAGCGAGTTTAGCGAGGTAGCACAAAAGGCAAAAGCTACGCTATTAGCGAATCTAACTACGCTGTCTATTGATAGGCTAATGGCATTGCTTGTTGCAAATCGTAGCAATATTAACGAATTGTTATTTGGTAAAGGTTTAGTGGGCAAAGGCTTTGCTGGTATTGGTAATTGGTTAAACCAAACAAAAGCAAAAGAAGCCACAGAGGCTATCGCTTTGGGATATTTTGGCGAGATGATTAAGGGCGACTTTACGGGCAATGAATTTGATGAGTTTTTCGCCCTTGCAAAGGCGCGAAGTGAGTATATCAATGGCAAAAATGATGATTTCAATGATGAAAAAGAAAGCAGACTAGATGAACTTGCAAATAAAGCAAAGGGCATTATCATCGGCAAAATCGAGCCACTTGATGCGATAAAACTATTTGCTTATCCTATGATGACTTTAGAGGGCAAAGAACCAAGTATTGTGTAGATTTGTGGGGCGAATCAGATTCGCACTACGAATCAAAAGCACAAATCTAGCGATTCTATGCAGATTCGTAGTCCGCGATGACTTTAAACTAAGGATTTTGGTATTTTGGCGATTCGACAAAAGATTCGCCAAATAGGGACGGCGGATTAAAAAAATAGACATAAAAATAAAAAAAGGAGAAAATATGTCAGCATTACATAAATGTAAAAATTGTGGAATTGAGACGGAGTTATTTTGCTATAAATGTGGCGAAATTGTAGATGAGAACGAGTTTAGCGATAAAGATTTATTAGCGCGGAACGCAAAAAATCTAAAAGATTTTATCGCTACACTAAATAAGCCCATAGATTCAAAACCTGCGCCAAATAAGGCGGTGCAGGGCTATTTTGATGAAGTGGCAAAAATCAAAAATATCCTTGAAGTTTGCGTAAATGACGAGGATAGCGATGAATCTAAAAAGATTTTAAATGGCTATATAAACGAGGCGGAGAATTTTCTAAATCAAAGCGAATTTTTAGAAATCGCCTTTGTAGGCACGATAAATGCGGGTAAATCCACGCTTGTAAATGCTTTGCTAAAGGCAGAGTATGCAAGCACACACGCTACGCCAGAGACAGCTACGCTTACGAAATTTAAATGGGGCAAAAATGCCGAAATGACTATAACTTTTTACACCAAAAAAGAGTGGCAAAAGCTATATGATGACGCGCTCAAAAGTGGCGAATTGTTTTTGAAAAAATACAATGAGATAGACGCCGAATCTCACAAAGATAATTTCGTAGGCAAGGCTACAATCACAGAGCCTTTTAGTGTCGAATCGCTTAAAAAATACACTTCATCTAAAAAGGCGGAGCATTTTTTCGTAAAGGAAGTGCTAATTAGCTATCCTGATTTTCCTTATGAAAAAAATCTAATGTTTGTGGATACGCCCGGGCTAGATGACCCTGTGCCATATCGCTCAGAGATTACTAGGGCATATATCAAAAGTGCGAAAGTCGTGCTTGTTTGTAATAGTGTAGAGGCAATGACAAAAGATGAAGTGCTTACTATTTACAGCGCGTTTGACCAAAGTAGCGACCCTAGCAAAGTATATGTGCTTGGGACACAATACGATAAATTTGAAAATCCAAAAGATGATTGGGCAAGGCAAAAAGATGAGTGGAGCAACTATCTAACTGCCGCAAAGATAGATGATAATATAAAAGAGCGCACTTGCTATACCAAAGAATTGGCGCAAAAAAATATTATCAATATTTCTGGGCGTGTGGCATTGCTATGCGAACTCTATAAAAAAGGCGAGTTAGATAATATTCAATCGCTAAAAGAGAAATGTTATAAAGTTTGTGGCAATGATGACATAGACGCAAATTTGGATAAATTATTAGAGTTTGCTAATGTGGATTCAATGCATACGCGCATACAAAAAGACATACTAAACGATGCGCAAGATATTTATAATAAAGGCGTAAAAAGAAATTACGAAAATTTGCGTAGCGAAGTTATCGCATATTTCACAGGCGATATAGGCAAAAAGCAAGATACTTATGAGGCACTTTCTGGCGGACTTGAGGCAATCAACGCGCAAATCGCCAAAGAAAAAGATGAATTAAAAGACTTGCAAAATGCGCAAAATGAGTTAGAGGGCGTTATTGAGCAATTTGAATCACAAAGCAAAGTAACGCTTAAAAGTTTGGGTGAGCAAATCGAAAAACTCATCGAAAAGAATAAATAAGGAGGATAAAATGGGACTTTTTAGTTTTATTGGTAGTTGCATAAGTAGCGTAGTAAGTGGGGTTGCAAGTGTCGTAAAGAGCGTTTATGATTTTTTCACTTCAGATTCGGCAAACGAATCCGCTAGAAATATCAATAGCGCAAATTATCAATCATCACGCAATATAGGGCAAATGGGTGCTTTGGATATGCAAAAGGCAGCCACAGCTGAGCTAAAGCGAATCAATGATGAAATAGGCACTTTTAAATCACGCGCTAGTAAAGAGGGAGAGACTTTTGAAGTCGCACTTATTGACATAGGGCGAAAAGCTATCGAAAAGCTAACGCAGACCTTAGCCGATAGTGGGGAAAATTTCGCAAAGCAATGCGAGACGGAATTTAAAAAGATTAAGGGTTTTGTGCTACGCGAGATTAGCAACAAAATAAGCCTAGATAATGCGGAATGCACGGAGATTTTAAGCAAAGAGAGTGGCAAAGCTAAAGAGGATAAAATGAAAGATTTTATCGACAAAGCTATCAAAAAAGCATTTAGAAATTTAGGCGATAGATTCGTAGATAGCGTGGAAAATAATGTCAATGCGATGATAAAAACACTCGAATCTAAGCTAGAAACGCGAAAAGCCCTAGCAAATAATCAAGTGGCGACTTTAGAGAAAATCAAAGAGGCAAAAAATGTAGAGCAAAAGCAAAATGAGCAAAGCAAACTCGCCCTTGATTTAAATAAAAAATTAGCCATTCTAAACGCAATAAAGGGGGTGTGATATGGCATTACCAGCAATAATAGGAGCAGCAGTAACTGCAGGAGCAACCGCGCTAAAAACGCTTGGCACAAAATTATTGCCTTATGTTGTAGAGGGTTGTAAGACACTGATACCTGTGGTTGTAAAGAAATTTGCAGAGTGGATTTCTGGCGATGATAGGAAGCAATTAGCAAATGAGCTATCGCAAAGCGAATCTTTTGACGCCCAAAAGGCTAGTATCGCAGAGATTCAACAAATGCGCGGGATTATCTCAAACTATAAAAACTCATCATTGCAAAAGCTAGATAGTGGCGCAGATGAGATTGTAAGCGGATTTAGCAAAATGTTTGATTTTAGTGAGAAACTTTTGGGGGATATAGATGAAAATATCGCCATAGATATGCGCGAATCCGCCAAATATCACTTTAATAAAGCAAAGGAAAATCTGCGCTCTAGCATAATTAGCCAAATTAGCTTTGATAATGAATCGCTATCAAAAATCCTAATGGAGGATAGTGGCGAGGGTAAAAGAAAAAAGGTTGAAGCGTTTATCGATGATATTAACGCTAATGCTTTGCGTAACTTTCAAAACGAGCTAGAAAACGCGCTAAATGCGGTATTTGAGCTGACAAAGCAAAAGCTAAGCGCGAAGTTAGAGGGCATAAAATCCAGCGCAGAAAAAAGCGTGAGATTTTTGGAGGGCTATCAAAATTCGCCCGATAAGCTAGGCAAGGAAGCACAGCAAATCGCCCTAGCAAAAAGCATAGCTACAAATCAAGTAGCACTTAGTAAGCTAGGATAGGGCAATGCGAAACAAAGATGAGATAGTGAAATGTATCGCAGAATTAGCGCATAGCGAATTTAAAAAGCTATGCGTGGAATGTGGCGAATCGCCTGAAATTATTAGCAAAGATGAGGTTGAAAAAGCCGTGTGTAGCATAGAAGTTAGGGCTATGCTAGATAAATTTGCCAAAATGTCTTGCACAAAAATCGTTGTAGAAAAACAGCAAAAGAGCATATATGAGTATTTTGCAAATCATCTTTATAGCAAGATAGGCGTAAAATATGAAATGATAAAAGCCCTACAAACGCGCAAATGCGAAAGAAAAATAGCAATAAACGCACAGCAAAGAAAGCTCTGCAACGCGTATTTGCAAAAGGCAAAGGTTGAATCCGTGCTAACGATAATAAATGACAATAAATCCAAAGGAGGACAAAATGGCAATAGCAACACCAAAGAAATGCTTTAAATGTGGCAAAGTGAAGTTAATCGGCGATTGTATCGTGGGAATGCCCATTTGCGATGATTGCAAAAATAAAGGCAAAGCGAGTGGCAAAGGCGGTATAAAATCCGCCCTAAGCGACTTAATAAAAGAAAAGTTAGGCAAGGGTAAGAAGTAAAAATCCGCACGAAGTGCGAATCTGCTCCACCTCGTCATACTGAGGGCAATAGCCCGAAGTATCCATTTTAGCGATTCGCGAATCAAAAGCGATTCGCTCACTTTAGGCAAATCTATACAATCATTCTTTAGATTTGTTCTTGCAACATTGCATTTTATTATTTTAGATTCGTATGATTTGGATTCTTCGGCGACTTTGTCGCCTCGCAATGACGATACATTATGATTCACACGCGCGAATCCCACCCTAAAATTAAGCGATTTAAAATTTTTATGTTAGAATCCCGCGCAAAATTTTAATTTTAAGGACATTTTTTGAAACTAATCATCGTGGAGTCTCCCGCAAAAGCCAAAACCATAGGCAATTTTTTAGGTAGCGATTATAAAGTAGTGGCGAGTAAAGGGCATATACGCGACTTGCCAAAGACGAGCTTTGGCATAAAAATCGCCGATGAGCGATTCGTGCCAGAATACAGCATTTCAAAAGACCATTCCGCCATAGTCAAAGAGCTAAAGACTAGCGCAAAGTCCGCTTCGCAAGTCTATCTAGCCACCGATGAGGATAGAGAGGGCGAGGCGATTGCCTACCACATAGCAAAAGCTATTGATAAGGACGAAAACGCCCTGCCACGCATAGTTTTCCACGAAATCACCCAAAGCGCGATTGAATCCGCGCTCAAAAATCCGCGCAAACTCAATATGAATAGCGTAAATGCGCAACAAGCACGCCGTTTGCTTGATAGAATTGTAGGCTATAAACTAAGCCCACTTTTGGCACAAAAGATTCAAAAAGGGCTAAGTGCTGGGCGAGTGCAAAGTGCCGCGCTAAAAATCGTGGTGGATAGAGAGCGCGAAATAAGGGCGTTTGTGCCGTTAGAATATTTTAGTATTGATATGATTTTTAGGACGGATTTAAATGCCGAGCTTGTGGAGTTTGATAGCAAAAAGATTGAAAAGCTAAGCCTCACAAGCAAAGATAGGGCGAATCTCATACTTACCGCGTGTCAAAAGGCGCAATTTAGCGTGGCAAATATAGAGAGTAAAGAGCGCAAAATCGCCCCGCAACCGCCATTTATGACCTCTACTTTACAGCAAAGTGCCTCTAACGCGCTAGGCTTTAATCCTAAAAAGACAATGATGATAGCCCAAAAGCTCTATGAGGGCGTGAAAACGCATCAAGGCACTATGGGCGTCATCACTTATATGAGGACAGATAGTCTAAATCTAGCAAAAGAGGCTGTGGCAAGTGCTAGGGCGCATATCAAAAAGACTTTTGGCGATAAATATTTACCCGCCAAGCCCTGCGTATATGCCACAAAAAGCAAGGGCGCACAGGAAGCGCACGAGGCGATTCGCCCTACGAATCTTAGCTTTACGCCCGAAGTCGCAGGAAAATTCCTAGAAAAAGATGAGCTAAAGCTCTACACGCTTATCTATAATCGCTTTTTGGCGTGTCAAATGAGCCCTGCACTCTCCCAAACGCAAAGCGTTTTTGCGCGTGGTGATAAGGCTTTGTTTAAAATCAGTGGGCGAAAAATCCTATTTGACGGATTTTACAAAGTCTATGGCGATATGGATAAGGACAAAATTTTGCCCGATTTGAAAGCGGGGCAAACTCTTGAGGTGCAGGATTTGCAGATGAATTCGCATTTTACCGAGCCACCTAGTCGTTACTCCGAAGCTGGGCTTGTCAAAAAGCTAGAAAGTCTTGGCATAGGGCGTCCTAGCACTTACGCGCCGACTATTTCCATACTCACAAGCAGAGATTATGTCCAAATCGACAAAAAACAGCTCATTCCCACAGAGGTGGCATTCAGCGTGGTGGAAATGCTAGAAAATCACTTTGGCGACATAGTCGATGCGGAATTTACCTCAAAATTAGAGGACAAACTCGATAGCATAGCCGATGAAAAGGCGGACTGGCAGGAGATTTTGCGCGAATTTTATTTTCCTTTTATGCAAAAAATCGATGAGGGCAAAAAAAATATTACCTCGCTCAAGCAAAATACGCCCACAGGCGAATCCTGCCCCGAGTGTGGCAAAGAGCTAGTAAAGCGCAAAAGCCGATTTGGCGAATTTGTCGGTTGCAGTGGCTATCCAAAATGCAAATACATTAAGCGCGATGAAAAGGGCGCGAGTGGTGGCGATTCGGGCGATTCAAGCGAAGTGAGTGAGGAATTTGGCGTTTGTGAAAAATGTGGCAAAGCAATGGTGCAAAAAATGGGGCGCAATGGGGCATTTTTGGCGTGTAGTGGCTACCCAAAATGCAAAAATACCAAATCTTTAGGCGGTAAAAAAGAGCGCAAAGTAGTAGAGGGCGTGAAATGCCCCAAATGCGGTGGCGACATAGTAGAGCGAATCTCAAGGCGCGGAAAATTCTATGGCTGTGGGAATTACCCCAAATGCAAATTTGTAAGCAATGGCGAACCGACTGCCAAAAAATGCGAATCGTGCGACAACAAGGGCGAATCCAAAGGAATGCTCGTCCTAAAAGAAACCAAAACCAAAAAATATTTGGAATGTTTGGACTGCAAAAATAAAGTGAATTTAGCAAAGGATTCATAGGCTTTGTGGTGCGAATCTAGGGCGAATCTAAAGGCAAAAATCTAAAAACGGAGGCAAATTTATGAAAAAAGTCTTTTTATGTTCGATTAGCAATGTCTCAAGTGGCGCGTGTAAGGAGGATTGCGCGTATTGCAATCAAAGCGTGAAATACGGCAAAAACGCCCAAATCTACAAATATAAGCCCAAAGAGCAAGTCATCACTGAGGCGATGAATCTAGCAAAATTTGGCGCAAGTGGCTTTTGCTTGGTAACCTCAGGCAGAGAATTGACAAGCAAAAAATGCGAATATGTCGCGGATTTGGCGCACTCGCTCAAAGCAAAACTACCCAAAATGCTTCTCATTGCGTGTTGCGGAATCGCAGATAAGGCGTCTTTGGCGCATTTAAAGGCAAGTGGCGTGGATAGCTACAATCACAACTTAGAGACGGCGCAGAGCAATTTTTCGCGCATTTGCACCACACACAGCTTTGAATCGCGCTTTGAAACCTGCCAAAACGCGCTAAGTGCGGGGCTAAAGCTATGTAGTGGTGGGATTTATGGCTTGGGCGAGAGTGTGGCACAGCGAATCGAGCTTTTAAAGGCACTGCAAAGCCTAAATCCGCATTCTAGCCCGATAAATTTTTATATTCCAAACGCCGCCTTGCCCATTGCAAACGCTGTGATGAGCCGTGATGAGGCACTGCAAACGATTATAATGGCACGGGAATTGTTGCGCGATTCGATTCTAATGCTTGCAGGCGGACGCGAAGTCGTCTTTGGGCGCAATCAGCGCGAGATTTTCAAATACGGCATTGACGCTATCGTGCTAGGCGACTATCTTACCACAAGTGGCGAAGCCCCACGAGCGGACATTGAAATGCTCTCAAGTTACAATCTAAAAATAGGGAATCTCATAAGCGACAGAAAATGCGCAAGTTAAAGGACAATTTGTTCTTGGGTATGCTATTTCGCTAGACTTTGCTAAATCAATACGAATATAAAATTATAATGATTTGTCATTGCGAGATTCGGCATTTGTCGAATCGAAGCAATCCACATTTTTTGTCATACTGAGCGTAGCGAAGTATCCAAATCGTAATATTTTAAAAAAGATAACGAATCAAAATGACCTAAAAGCAAATTAAAGAATTTGGATTATGATTCACTAAAAATCAGCGAATCGCTTTTGATTAGCGATTCGCTAAAATGGATACTTCGGCGACAAAGTCGCCTCAGTATGACAGATTCGTAGTGGATTGCCACGAATCTGCTCCGCAGATTCTCGCAATGACAAAAGGTTTAGATTGCTTCATTGCATTTGCTTTGCTTGCACTGCTTCGCAATGACGAATCCATTCTGCGCCGTCATTGCGAGACTTGCCTTTAGGCAAGGCGAAGCAATCCAATAAAACGATATAGATTGCTACGATTTTGCTAACGCAAAATCTCGTAAGCAGAATCGTCATTGCGAGAAAATCCGTAGGATTTTCGTGGCAATCCAAAAAATAAAATTTATCATCATACTGAGGGCTTAAGCCAGAAGTATCCAAATCGCGAGAAATTAAACGCAATGTCAAAATCAATGACTAAAAAGCGAATTAAACAAAAACAAATCTAAAATTTTCTGCTACAATTCCACTCGCATTTTAAAATCTACTTTTTAAAGGATACGATATGAAGGCAATTTTAAAATCTCATTCCGCGCGATATTCCACACAGCGCGAATTTTCTCAATCACTTGAATTCCCCCCCCCCTATTTGCAAAATGAGCGCGTTTTTTAGTAAAATGTGCGCCGTTGCGGTAATTACGGCATTTTTAGGCACATTTGCACTAGCGGAGGAAAGTGGCGTATTTTTGGGCGCAAACTTTGGCTACGCTGGATTTAAGCAGGAAACTATGGGTAGCTTTGACATAAATGGCTTCGTTATTCCCACAGGCACGACTACGATTAAGGCGGATAGCTTTAGCGCAGGGGTTTTCGTGGGCTACAAATATTTTTTTAATCCTTATGTAGGAATGCGAATCTACGCAGGATACGATGTTTTTCTGCCTGAGTTTGAGTTTGATGGTGAGCGCGAGGAAGCTATGTTGCTTAATTTCGGCGCGAATCTGGACTTTTTGGTGAATTTTGTATCTACGCAAAATGCGGATTTTGGCTTTTTCGTGGGTGCTGGAGTGGGCGGTAATTGGTGGATAAGCAAGGATATTACGGAGTTGAAGCGCGATATTAAGGACAGCGGATTAGGCTTTAAGGTGAGAGATTTATCGCTTGATGTGGCGGTAAATGCGGGGTTGCGCGTGAATTTCGCTAGGCGACATAGCATAGAGATTGGTGCTAGAGTGCCGTTTCTACCGACAATTTTGCTAAATGCGACTATATCTGGTGGCAATGGCGTGGATTTTAAAATGAAATTTCAAAATAGGCAAATCTATGGCGTGGTTACGCGCTATGCGTTTATGTTTTAGAGGTGGTGCGCTAAATTTTGCCTTTTTTCTACGCCTTCGCATTCTCTAAATGCGCCCTGTGCGTTGTTTTTAAATATGTCCCAAAATGGAAATTTCTTGCACTGCGCTGGGCGCACGGGGTAAATCGTGCATTTTTTATCATCATCGAAAAACACACACGCCAAGCCACTTTTATGGGGTTTTTCGATGAGTGAGTATTGTGAGCCGATTTGGCGGACGAATCGCTTTGTAAATGCGCCAAAGTCTAGTCCTAAAAACTCCGCGATTTGCGCCATTTCCGCCTTTGTCAAAAACACATATCCGCTTTCGCCTATGCAGCATTTGCCTCCGCATTCCGCGCATTTGGCGGGGTTAAAGGCAAAGTCAAAGCCTTCGCATTCCTCTAAAATATGCGCCGAATTGATATGCGAATCGCTTGAATCTACGCGCGATTCGCGTGAATCTTTGGTAGATTCGCCAAAATCTATGCACGATTCGCCGTGAGATTCGGGCGATTCGCATTTATCTTTTTCGCTCATAGATTTTCCTTTGCAATCTTTATGCTTTGCGTTTTGCAAAGCGCAAAAATCTCCCTTGCCTCCGCGCTATGCACCTCATCGATAAAGTTAAAAATGGGCGGCAACACTGCCAAATATTTTTTGCTAAAATCCGCGCAAATCATCGCCAGAGTGGCGTTGCGCTTTGTTTGAGTTTTCGCATTTTTTTTAGGATATACAAATTGCAACGCGCTCACATTAAAGCCTAACGCCCTAAGGTGCGCAAAAATCTCAGGCAACTCGCTACTTTTATAGCAAAATATAAATTTGCCCTGCGCCTTTAGCGCGGATTTAGCGAAATTGGCGAGTTTGTCAAATGGCAGATTTTCGCTTTTTTTCGCCAAAAAGATATGATTATTGCGCGGTGGTGGCGAAAATCTATCATAAAAAGGTGGATTTGAGATGATAAAATCAAACTTTTTGGTATTAGAATTGCGCGGATTTAGGGGCGAATCGCTGGGTAAATCAAGCACATTTTCACAAAAAATCTCCGCATTTAGCTTATTAAAATCTGCATTTTTCTTGCATAATTTTGTATTCATCTCATCAATGTCAATCAAACTAAGATTCACACCAAAATCCCTAGCACAGAGCAAACCCAAGATTCCACAACCTGCGCCAATATCTAGCAACGAAACCCCGCGTTTCAAAAATCTTGCAATAAACGCATATAAAAACAAACTATCGCTATTGTAGCAATAGCCATTTTCAAGCTGGTGTAGGCTTAGGACGGCTTTATCCATACTGCAATGTCCTCGCCCACGCGATTTGCCCACAAAATCCTACCGCCAAAATCGCTATAAAAGTTCTGCCCACTCGCCATTTTCGCGGATATAAAGACAAGCAACAAATCGATTTTATCCTTAAAAATCTCAAAGCTATCCGCGCCACCCTCGATTATGCTAAAGCCCTGTGTAGGGAGTGAATCGATATTATCATAAAGATTCACAGCGCGATTTGGGACGCTATAAACGCGCAAATTCCTATCCTCGCATTGTTTTAGGCTTTTTTCATTGCCAAAAATGCAGACATTTGGGGCTTTTTCCGCGCTAGATTCGCTGTAATTGCCGCTTAGGCGCGAATCTAACAGCGGATTATCATTTAAAATCGTCCTTGCGCTTATGATGATTTGCTCAGCAATCGTGCGGAGTTTGTGCGAATATACGCGCGAATCGTGGCTTGAAATTATGCCATTTTCAAAGCTACCATTTAACCTTTGGGCGACTTTAAAAACGCGCAAAGTGCCACTATCACGCAATTTTACAAATGGATACAGCAAATCCTCGCCCCTTTGCCTTAAAATGCCTCGCGTGATTTTTGCGCCACAATGCGCCAAATTTTCCGCACCACCGCGCGAATCTGCGCTATTTTCATCTGCACTAAAAAATATTTGCTTAATTTCCAAAGTCTTTAAAAACTCCGCGCACGGTGGCGTTTTGCCAAAGTGATTGCAAGGCTCTAGCGTTACAAAAATACTTGCACCGCGCAAGATTCCGCTATGATTTGCCACCAAAAAATCATAGATTTCATTTGCGCTTGTCAGGCTTTGCAATGCCTCAAAATTCTTGCCCTTTAGCGCGATATAGGCGTTTTTACACGCTTTTAGCTCTCCGTGTGGCTCACCACATTTAGAATGCGCCTCTAGCGCGATAATGCGACTATGCTTGTCTAAAATAAGCGCACCCACGCTTGGATTTGGCAGTGCGAGTAGCTGTGAATCCCACGCGCACCGCAACGCCAAGTCCATATAAAAATCTAATTCCATTCAAAAACGCTTTTTGCCTTTTTAATATCGCTATACGCGTAAGATTCGCCACCCAGCGTGAAATGCGTCTCATTAGCGTCATTTAAAATATCACAAATTTTGCTTTTGTCATTTAGCGTGATTTGGACTTTTTGCCCCACAAAACAAGCAAAATGTTGCGGTTTGCTTAAGATTCGCTCAATTCCCGGTGAGCTAACCTCAAGCAAATACGCGCCCTCAAAAGGCTCATAAACATCAAGCAGTGGGGAAATAATCTCACTAATCTTTTGGCAATCACTATGCGCTATGCCTTTCGCGCTATGAATACAAATGCGCAAAATGAGATTGTCATTTTCGCGCACGACTTCAATGTCAAAAAGCGTGTAGCCTTGAGATTCGACAATTTGGGCGATTTGAGAATAAAGTTTGGCGTCAATCATTTGGATTCGCTTTTGTGTGATTTAATGCCGTCATTGCGAGGGCTTTGCCCGAAGCAATCTATTTTTTGATTTATGGATTGCTTCGTTGCACTTCGTGCGCCTCGCAATGACGAATCTACCTCACTTGTCATTGCGAAATTTTGCGTAGCAAAATCGTGACAATCTATTTTAGATTCGTGGATTGCTTCGGTCGCGTTGCTCCCTCGCAATGACGAATCATTATGTATATTCTTAAAAATTTCTTCTAACCTATTGATTTTTCCCAAACTATCATCAATCTCAAACACAAGATTTGGCGTCTTATACCACGATAATTGCGTTTGCAGATTCGCGCGAATCGCGCCACTAGCCTTTTTTAGCAATTTTAGCGCGTCTTTTGTTGCCATATCGCCTAGCGAATTTTCATCTAAAAAAACCTTTGCCATTTCCCTGCCACGAGTGCATTCCACGCGCGTAACGGCGATATTTTTTAGCCTCGTGTCCTCCAAGTCAAACAAAGCCTCTTGCAAAGCCTCTTGCAAAATGGACTGCGCCTTTAGCAATTTGATATTCATAAATCCGCTTTTCCCGCGCTAGAGTTGCTGTGGCTTGAAAGTCTCTTTGATGATTTCAAAGCTATCGCCGACTTTTATGTCATTAAACGAATCTAGCATTATCCCGCACTCATAGCCTTTGCCGACTTCTTTGACATCATCTTTGAATCGCTTTAGTGATGAAATATTGCCAGAGTGTAACACCTTGCTACCGCGCAGTAGGCGCACTTTGTCGTTGCGATGCACGATGCCATCAATCACAAAGCACCCAGCAATCACGCTACCTTTGCCTATGCTGAAAATATCGCGCACTTCGACATTGCCGATGATTTCCTCTTGCATTATAGGGCTCATCATTTGCGCGATAATGCCTTTGACTTCATCGACTAAGTCATAAATCACCGAGTAGCTTTTGATAGAGACGCTCATCTCTTTTGCCTTGCTTTTGATTTTGCCTAGTGGCTTTACATTAAAGCCCAAAATATAGCAGACATTGTTGCTACTTTGGCTACTTTGGGCTATGTCAATGTCGCTCTCCGTGATATTTCCCACGCTTGAGGATATGATATTGACTTTGATTTCATCATTGCTTAGTGATTCAAGTGAGACTTTTATTGCCTCCAAACTGCCCTGTGTGTCGGCTTTGACAATCAAATGCAATGGCTTTAGCCTCGCACTTGCGACAACGGAGCTAAGCTCATCTAGTGATACTTTCGTGCTACGGCTTAATTCTTTGGTGCGGAGATAGGATTTTCGCTTCATTGCGTATTCTTTCGCTTTAGATTCGCTCTCTACGCCTACCAAAATCGCCCCAGCACTTGGCACTTCATTTAGCCCTGTGAGAATCGCCACTTCGGATGGCTTTAGCTCATTTACGCGTTCGCCATTGTCCTTTATCAGTGCGCGAATCTTGCCATAAGCCGTGTCTGCCACCACGCTGTCGCCGACTTTTAAAATGCCCTCTTGCACGATTGCCGTTACCACAGGACCTTTGCCTTTATCTAGGCTGCCTTCTAGCACGACAGCCTTTGCTTGAGATAGCGTATCTGCTTTTAGCTCCATTAGCTCGGCTTGAATCAAAATCGTATCTAGCAATTCATCAATCCCTGCGCCACTTTTCGCGCTCACAGGCACAAAGTCTAGCGTCCCGCCCCAATCGCTTGGCATATAGCCGATTTCTGCCATTTCGGTTTTTAGCTTGTCTGGATTCGCGCCCTCTTTGTCCATCTTATTCATCGCAATTATCATCTGCACTTGCGAATCTTTAGCGTGAGCCAAAGCCTCTTTTGTCTGCTCTTTTACGCCATCATCTGCGGCAATTACGATTATGGCAATGTCAGTTACCTGCGCACCGCGTGAGCGCATAGCTACGAATGCCTCGTGTCCGGGCGTGTCAATAAATGTGATTGCCTTGCCATTTTTCTCCACCATATACGCGCCTATGTGCTGGGTGATTCCCCCGCTCTCTGTTTTTGTAACGCGCGATTCGCGGATATAATCAAGTAGCGAAGTTTTGCCGTGGTCTACATGCCCCATAATAGTTACCACAGGCGGACGCGTGATGAGATTTTGCGTGGCGTTTTCGCTTTGCGCCTCTAAATATTCTAACTCCTCGTTTGCTTTTACGCTCTCAATCTTTAGCCCAAATTCCTCTGCCAAAATCTCCACGCGCATTCCGTCCAAAAAGTCGTTTTTGGTTACCATTTCGCCCATTTTAAAGAGCGTGGAGATAATGTCGGTAATTTTTAGCCCCACCTTATCGGCAAATTCATACACGCGAATGCCCTCAGGGATTTTTACCACTTCATCTTTTTGCGCTACACTCGCACTTTGCGCTCTTTGTGCTTCGCGTTTATGGAAACCGCGCCCTTTTTTCTTGCGCTCCCTTGAGACGCTATCAAAAAACCACGGATTGGCGCGTTGAATGTGAATCCTATCGGTGATTCGCCCCTCACTCCTATCCTCCATCTTTTCGTTTTTCTCATCATCACGCAAATCAAGCAACATTACCTCATCATCGTCATCATCAATAGCCGTATCGCCCAAATTGCGATTTAAGTCGATTCGTTGCTCGTTTGTGTGAATCTTTTTGGCGGCTTCTTTTTTCTTATCTTTTTTGGATTTGAATTTCGGTGCGCCCTCATCATCGCCAAAATCAGCACTCGGATGCAAAATCTTATCGCGCAAATCACGCGCCTTGCTTAGCTGCTCTTTGGTGGATTTTTGCGGTGTGGCTTGTGGCGTGTTTTTAGAGATGATGATGATTTTTCTAGTTTCTATTTTTTTGACTTCTTGCGGGGCTTTTGCGGGGGCGGATTCGATTACGGATTTTTCGCTTGAATCGGCTTTAGATTCGGATTCGCCTTTGGATTCGGTGGCTTTTTTGGTTTTTGCGGTGGATTTTTTGGTGGATTCTTTTGTTTCTTTGGGCGTGGATTCGGTGGATTCGGCGGAATCTTTGGCTTTTTTGGTGGATTTTTTTGTTTCGCTTTTGGTGCTATCATCGGCGTCTTTAGTAGCTTTTTTGGTGGTGGTTTTTTTGGTTTTTGTTTCTTTTTCAGATTCGCCATCAGTCTTTTTAGTGGTGCTTTTTGCCTTTGTAGTGGTTGTTTTGGTGGCTTTTTTGGTTTCTTTTTTGGCAGGAATCTCAGGGACTTTGCCCGTTGCGATATAATTGTAGATAATCTCCGCATCTGCCGAAGTAACGCTACTTTGGACGCTTTTTATGATAATGTCAATCTCAGCAGCCTTTGATAAAATCTCCTTTGTTTGCATTCCCAATTCTAGGGCAATGTCCGCCACTTTTACTTTTTGCTCTGCCATATTTGCGCTATCTCCTTTGTGTTATTTATCTTAAAAATTTTGCCTACAATTTTTTCGCAATTTTTCGTCCCTAAGCACGAATCGCATAGATAAAAGCTCCGCCCAAATCCGCGAAACGCCACAACTTCGCCATTATCCACTTGCAATCTTAAAAGGCTATTTTGCCAAAATCGCCCCCGACACGCGACACACATTCGCATTTTTATCGCTTTTGCCATTTATAAAATCCGCCATTATACTATAAAATGCTTATGCCATTATTATCAAATTCTAGCTCTAAAACGCGAAATTCGCTAAATTTTTTTGCCAAAGCAGTGGCGACTTTGGGCGCGTCATCGCGGTAGCAAATGTTTAAAAAACTCGAGCCACTGCCAGATAGCACACTCATTAACGCGCCATTTTTCATCGCCTCTTTTCGCACGGAAAAAAGCGCGGGGAAAAGCCCCATACGCAAATCTTGGTGAATCTTATCCTCGCCCACGACTTTTAGTAGATTCCACCGCTTATTAGCAAAAATCGAGGCAATCATCGAAGCGCGGGAGAGATTAAACACCGCATCTTGCAATGGGATTTGCTTTGGAATCGCCCTGCGTGAGTGGCGCGTGGAAATAGGCTTATTGGGAATCACCACAACCGCCTTAATGTCGGAGGAAATCTTAGTTTTCACATAAAAAACGCGATTATTTTTTAGCATAGCGACATTAAAGCCACCATTTACTGCTGGTGTGATATTATCGGGGTGCTTTTCGTATTTTAACGCCTTATTTATGATAATATCTTTGGTGTATTTCACGCCAAGCATTTGATACGCGCAAACAATCGCCCCCACAATCACGGCAGAGCTAGAGCCAAGTCCGCGCGAAATGGGAATATGATTTTCCAAATAATAGCTAAAATTTTTCTGCAAAATATTTGCTTTGGGGGGCTTTGGTGGCTTGGAATCTAGCGTTTTGGGCTTTGAATCTTTTAAATCTGCTTTGCGATTCGTGGCGCGAATCGTGGGATTTGGCGTAGATTCGCCATTTTGTAAAAAATCGCAAGTTTCTTTAAAGATTTTGATGAAATTATTATCTTTGATTAGCTTTGGGATTCCCTCGCCCTCGCCTTTGATTTTGATACTTTGCAAGATTGATGGTTTAATTTGGAAGTCGTTGTATAGGCAAAGTGCAAGTCCTAAGCTATCAAAGCCCGGTCCTAAATTCGCGCTTGTGGCTGGAATCCTAACTATCATCACAATCCTTTGAATCTAAAAGCGAAATTGTAGCGAAGCGATTATAAAATCACTATTAAAGTGATTATGTTTTTATGTAAAAATTATTTGCACTTAAAGCACTTTGTCATTTTTTATAAAAAACAAAGTGCTTACATTAGCGTGGAAATTTTATTAGTATTCAACCGTTCCGCTTGTGGATAGTGGCGTAATGCGATTGCCCTCATCACCACTGCTTATGTATGATTTTTTTAGCGCGTAGCAGAAACTTGTAGATGAATTAGATGATGAATCGTCACCTTTGAGATTATTTGGGGCAAATACCATATATCCACTTTGATGAATCCCAAGCATATCGCCACAGCCATTTTTTACGCTTGGGTTATTTTCATCTCTGACATTATTGATTGGCTCAACGCTTCGTTCATCATTGCCATTGATTTTCAATGTGCCGACTTTTATCCCATATCCTTTGGCAACGCGCCATTTAGAGCCATCAAGTCTAGCAACATCCATAATCCATTTGCCCCAAGAACCCCAATTTTCTCCATCTTGTGCTTTTTTATTTGGGTCTGGTGCTAAGTTTGATGTGGCTTCGATATTATCTGCAAATACCTTTGCTACAATGACTTTTTGCGCAGAACTCATATCGCTTCTAGCGGTAGCAACTTGTGAATCTGTCCTAGTAGCTATAAATCTAGGAATCGAGACAGCTGCCAAAACAGCCAAAATAACAATGACAAATACCAACTCAATCATACTAAACCCTTTTCGCATAATAGCCTCCTTAAAAGTGTAAAATAAATGGTATTTTAGGATTTTAAAATTAAATTAAGTTTAAATGAAAAGTAAATAAAAAATTTTTGTGTGATTTTTTAAGTCGTTAATACATTATTTTACTCCGCTACTTCGTCCTTACTGCGTCCTTTGGTTAAAATCACAATCGGCACTCCACTAAAATCAAAATTACTGCGAAAATAATTCACTAAATACCGCTTATAGCTAAAATGCAATGCACGAGGGCGATTCATCACTAGCAAAATCTGTGGTGGGGCACAATCCACCTGTGTGCCGTAATAAACCTTTACTATTTTGCCCCGCTCACTTGGAATCGGGTGGCGTTGCATTGCGATTTTGATATGCTCATTTAGTAAGGCTGTGGGGATTCTGCGATTAAAATTCTCCCACACGCGCAAAATGCACTCTTTTATCTCATCAATGTGACGCATTTTTAGCGCGGAAATCGTCAAAATTGGCGCGTAAGATAGATAGGCAAATTTGCGCTTGATATTCTCGCTAAACGCCTTAAAATCCGCGCATTTTATGTCCCATTTGTTTAGCAAAATGATAATGCCTAAATTATATTTTTGGCTTAGACCGCTGATTTTCTCATCTAGCTCGACAAAATCGCTTGATGAATCAAGCACCAAAAGCACGATATTACTTTGCTCTAAAATGCGCTTTGTGCGAGTAAGCGCGAATTTTTCAATGCCCTCAATCTTAGAGGCACGGCGGATTCCAGCGGTATCTACGAATCGCAGGATTTTGTCTTTATAAATGATTTCATCGCTCACGGGGTCGATTGTCGTGCCCTCAATTTCGCTGACAAGCGAACGCTCTTTGTTTAAGAGGGCGTTTAGAATGGAGGATTTGCCGACATTGACGCGCCCGATGATACCGATATTTATCGTGGCAAATTTGTCTTGTGGCGTTTGCAATTCGCGCTTGGGTGCATCTTGCATAGATTTGCCAAATTTCGAGTGTTCGCGGACGCCTAGTCCAGCCTCACACTCAAAATTTGGCAAAAACTCCGCAACCTCCACCGCAATCCCTTCGATTGTTTGTTGTGGTGGATTCATAGGATTGTGTGAATTGGCACTATTCCCGTCATTGCTAGATTCCACGCTTTGCGTGGAATCGTGGCAATCTATTTTTGATTTTTGGATTGCTTCGGTCGCGTTGCTTCCTCGCAATGACAAATATAAAAAATCTTTTAGCTGTTTTATCCCTCGATTATGTAAGCTAGAAACATAAAAAACATCTTTCGCCCCAAAGGCATTATATTCCCAGCTTTCATTTTTTTGAATATCAGTTTTATTGACAATTAAAGTGGCATTTTTTAAAGAGCGAAAAAAGCGCAAATCTTCTTCCAAAATCCCGCCTTCTGCGCTAATGACATATAAAATCAAATCTCCCTCATCAATAAAATCAAATATGATTTTTTTGACATTTTTAAAAATGCCATTTGCCTTTTTTATTAGCCCAGCTGTATCGCAAAGTGGCACGACAAAGGCATTTTCGCCCTCTCCAAGCACCAAAGGGCGGATATTTATATCGCGCGTAGTTCCCTCAATGTCGCTTGTAATGGCGATTTTGTCTTTTAGTAGGCGGTTGAAAAGAGATGATTTGCCGACATTTGGTTTGCCTAAAATGATGATTTTTTTTGCCACGATTTTGCCTTTTTTAAGTAAAATGAAACCTTAATTTATTTAGAATCATAGCAAAATTTTTATTTTTAAGGACACAAAATGCGTTCGTTGATGTTAATGCTAGTTTTCGCGCTATTTTGGGCGAATCCGCTGTTTTCGCACGACTTTTCTTACAAGCAAGATACGATTTATATGCTTGATGATGAGGATTTTAAGGTGCGCGATGGCGATGTGATTATCGATTTGGATAGGGTGAGCGCAAAGATTAAGAATAACGAAGCCATAGGCACGGCTAAGTCAAATGTCGTAATCGATGACAATTTGGACTTTTATTACTATTCGCGCTCACATTCTTTGACGAAAAAAGATGATTTATTGCGCGTGAGAAGTCGCACGGGCGGATATTTCACGCGTGTAAAGGCGCGAAAAGACGGCGATAAATTCGTGCTTTTAAGCGAGGGCGGGAATCTAAAAGCCCCCAAAAATTGCTACATTGTGATTCGTGGCGGAAAGAAAAAGACTTTAGCGACAAAATCAAGCGCAATGGTGCTTGACTTGGATAACAAAAACGACTTTGAGGATTTAGATACGAATCCACTCACAGACGCTTATTTTGGGTGCTTTGGCAATCAACAATATATTTTTTAAAAAAGAGGCGAAATGAGCGAGATTCAAGATGACATTTTAAAAAAGGCGTTATTGTTAAAACAGCTTTATTTACGCGCATTGTGCGGAGAGCGATACTGCCAAAATATCGCCTTGCAACCACGCGCTAAGCTTATAGTCAGCGAAAAAAGCAAACTTAGCCTAGAGCAAATCATCAAATCCTGCGCGTTGTGTGAGCTTTCAAAAAGCGCAAATGGCAAGTGTGTGGGGAGCATTCAGCATAATGCAAAAGTGTGCTTTATCACGCAAAAGCCCATTGCGCCATATAGTGCGAGTTTTGAGATGATTGATAATATCGCAAAGCGCGTATTTGGGATTGAATCTTATAGTCTTTTGTCGCTAATAAAATGCGACACACATATCCAAAATAGCGCGAATCACGCAAAAATCTGCTTTGATTACCTAAAAGAGCAAATAAAAGGCGATAAATCGCAGCTTTTTGTGATTTTTGGCGAGGAAGTGGCGCATTTCGTGTTAGAAAATGACGAATCGCTAGATAATTTGCGAGGGCGAATCTTAAATGCAAACAAAAGGAATTTTATAGTAACATTCCACATTGGCGATTTGCTGAAAAATCAAAGCCTTAAAAAACTCGCGCTTGGCGACTTCAATGTCGCAAAAGATTATTTGGCGAAAATTAAAAATTAGGGGAAAATAATGAGATTCATAAAAATAATGGCACTTTTGGGGGCATTTTTATGCTTTCAGAGCGCAAACGCACAAAGCAATGTTTTTTCAAACATTCCTGTGGCAAAAATCGAGCTTATCAATCTAAATCCAGAGCCTTGCTCCAAATCCTGCCTTAAAGATTTGGCGAAAAATAAAAAAATATTTTCGTTTATGGCGCGATTCGATAGAAAAATCGATGATGAGGATTTGCAAAATCTTATGATGGCTTATAGCAAGAAAATCGGGCTTTATTATCGTGTGCGCTTTGATTTGCTAGAAAATAAATTAGAAGTCGCCCTAATCATTCCGCGCAAAACCATTGGCAAATACTCATCAACCACCATTGACACGATATTGTCGTATTTGGCTTTTAGAGATATTGACTTTAGATTCAAAGTCTTTGATAGCGTTGATGAAAAGCCTGAATCGCTCAGCCGTGCGATAGATTCGTTGCAAAGAGAAAAGTTTAATTTTGTCATCGCAGTTTTATCCAAAGAGCAAAATCTGCAAATGTTGCAAAATCTAAATTTGCCCATTTACATTCCCACTATCAAAAAGCCACAAAATTGGGACGGCAAGGACAATATCATCTTTGGCGGTATCGACTATGACGCCCAAATCAAGCTACTTTTAAAAGAAACAAATCGCAATAATCTTATCGCTTATAATGATGATTCGGCACTTGGCGCGATGATAGGCAAATCGTTAGAGGCGCAGGTTGCCGAAAATGGCAAGTTTAAATTCTACCAAGAAGTCGTTACTAATAAGGACGCAGCGAATTTCAGCGCGAATCTCGCTCGTAGGCAGACAAGTATCGCGCAGGGCAATCTATTTTTAAACACTCGAATCATCATCTCTGGGCTACTTTTGAGCCAAATTGGGCTTTTAAAACAAGCACCAAATAAGATTTTTTCCACGCAGGTAAATTACAATCCTGCGATTTTGTCGCTTTTGCGTGGCATAAATACGCGCAACTTAGTCATCGCAAACTCCATTGGCAAGGTGGATTCGCGCCTTGTGGAATATGGCGGTTTGCTATCAAGCGATATGAAATATGATTGGGTGAATTACTCCACCGCGCTTGGCGTGGATTTCTTTTTAAGCAAAATGAAAAATGACATACAGCGATATTTCAGCGAGGAACTCGAAGATTCGCAGATTGCTTACAAAACGCAACTTTATGGTATCGTAAATGGCACATTTGAGCGATATTAGTGGGCTTTTGAGGTAGGATTTGCAAAAAAAGCAGCGAATCAAAGCCATTGAGAGCGCATTTTTAGAGCATTACAAGGGCGCAAAAACAGAGCTAAAATTTAGAAATCTCTATGAGCTAACCATTTGCGTGATTTTATCAGCGCAATGCACCGATAAGCGCGTGAATCTTGTAACTCCAAATCTTTTTGCCCATTATCCAAGCGTGGAATCTCTAGCAAACGCGGAGCTTGATGAGGTAAAAGAGCTAATTAAATCCGTGAGTTTTTTTAATAACAAAGCAAAAAATATCATCGCTTTGGCAAAAAGCGTGATGGAGCGATTTGGCGGTGAGATTCCGCTAAATGCGGAGGATTTAAAGTCTCTATCAGGCATAGGGCAGAAAACTGCAAATGTCATTTTGCTAGAGTTTTGCGATGCGAATCTTATGGCAGTCGATACGCATGTATTTCGCGTCTCTCATAGGCTTGGGCTAAGCAGTGCAAAGACTGCGGAGGCGACTGAAAAAGATTTAAATAAGATTTTCTTGCAAAATCGTGGCAACCTGCACCAAGCCTTTGTGCTTTTTGGTCGATATATCTGCAAAGCCTTAAAGCCAGAGTGCGATAAATGCTTTGTCTATGATTTTTGCAAAGACAAAGTTAAAAAAGTCCAAAATTTAAGATACAATACGATTTAAATTTTCTGTGGAGTTAAGTGAATGAATATACTGCAAAATGCGTTAGTTTGTGCGATTAAGGAATCTATGGGATTTGATTTGCAACAGGACAGCACTCCGCTTGAGACGGCATTTAGCTCAAAAATCGCGCTAGAGGACAAGCATTATATCATTTCGATGAATAAGCCACTACTTGCGCGATTCGCAAAGGATTTTTTAGATTCGCCAAATCCTAGCAACGACACGCTAATAGACATTGCCAAAGAATTGGCAAATCTCATCTTAGGCAAGGCAAAAGTGCTATTTGAGGAAAGCGGACATATCCTAAAGCTAGGAATCCCCGAATTTATCGGCTGGGAATACATATCAAACTATGAGAACGCTTTTAGCTACAAATTTGAAGATATGAAAATTTGCATTTATGAGATGAAATAATGGCAGATGAGCAAAATGACATTAGCAATATCCTAGATGATAGGCTAGTCCATAATGAAAAGGACATAGAGTTAGCAAATTATCTCCAAGAGATGATGAATAGCTACTCAGGGCTACTTGATATGGATATAGTTTTTCGCTCCGAGCTTGGTAGCACAAAAATTAGCTTGGAGGAAATCCTAAAGTTTGAAAAAGGCACGGTGATTGACTTGCAAAAACCCGCAGGTGAAAGCGTGGAGGTTTTTGTAAATGATAGAATCATCGGCAAAGGCGAGGTTATGGTATATGAAAAAAGCCTCGCAATCCGCATAAACGAAATCCTAGATAGCAATGCAATCATTTACTATCTCACCAAAGAGAAGCATTAAAAGCGCGAATCTTGCGCGATTTTGCCTCGCGCTTGTGATTTTCGCGCTTTTTGCGAATCTAAACGCAGCTGACGCAAACCTGCGCGATGTGCATATCAAGGGCGATAAAGAGCATTTAGAGATTTTATTATTGCTTGATTCAGAGTTTAAAAATCGCGTGGTTAAGGAAGATTCGCGCGACTTTTCAAGCATAATTTTTAAAAATCTAAATTACACCAAAAACAAACTCGCCACCAAATCAAGGCTCATAAAAAATATCGAAATTTTCGCGCGTGGCGAAGATGTCTATGTCGTGCTGGGCGAGGAAAATGTGGATTTGCGCTTTGATATTGCCGTGCTAAATAGCCCAAACGCGCTAAAAATCGCCATAAAGCCCAAAGTTACTATCACGCAAGAAATGCTTATCAAAGAAATTCCAAATGAGATTAGGGTGGATTCAAGCAGTGTGGGCGCGAATCAAAGCGCGAATCAAAGCCTAGAAGATTCCATAAACGCCCTAAAAGCGCAAAATCAGCTCACAACGCCAAATAACGCCATTGAATTGTGGCGATATGCGCTTGTGGTGGCGATTTTGGTGGCACTTATCATCACGCTACTTGTCGTAAAAAAGCGGACGCAAAATCAAAAAAATCCTATTAACTATTTCAAAAAGCCCCAAATCACGCTCACGCAAAGCATAAATATCGATATGAAAAATAAAATCATCATCTTAGATTCAAAGGACAACACCTACATTCTCTTTGTCGGGCAGCAAAACGCCTTTATCATCGATAGCATTCCCAAAAAACGCGCCGAAAATATTCCTCAAATCATCACGCACAAGGAAAATAAAATAGTAAATATGCTAAAGGCGTATAAAGACGCACAACAAAGCATAAATCTAAATGCGAATCGCTCTGCAAATCTATCCGCAAATAGCGCGGACACAGAGGCAAAAATCGCCGATGAAAATATGGGCGAATCTAAAAGGGCAGGGCATTTGCAATGAATCGTGTCATAAGTCAAAATCCTTATCAAAATAATCGCAACATTTGGCTAAAAAGTTTTGTGATTTCGCTTTTGATTCACGCGCTTGTGGGCGTTTTGGCGTTTATTTTGATAGAAAAAAGCGAGGATTTGTTTAAAAAAAATGAGCCACAAAAAGTGCGCCTAAATTTCAAGCGCGGGGGCGATAGCGCGATAAAAGATAGCAAATACAAAGAAAACACCGCCATTCCACAGCACGCAGCCCAAAAGGCGCAGGAATTGCTAAAAAATGCCCAAATTGCAGAAAATAACGCACAAGATTCAAGCAACACACAAAGTCCGCAGATTATCCAAATGCCACAAAATAGTGATTCGCAAAATCAATCCACGCAAAAAGATTCGGGTAAAAACGCCCAAAACACGCTAAATCTGGCAAATCTCCAAATCTATGACAATGCCACCATAAATCCAAATCTACGCGAGATGAAATACAAACAGGCTTTGCGATATATCGCAGCACAGGCGATTCCAAGCGACCAAAAGGCTGAAATCATCGACTTATACGGCGATGAGCTAGGCGATTATGGCTTGGCGGAAATTGACTTTTTAGTCAATAATCTGCGCGACATAGGGCGAATCACGATATATCACATAAATCGGCGCGGTTATCCTAGAGAGGCGGCGATTATGGGGATTAGCGGTAAAAATATCGTTGAATTTTATCTCCACCCCAATGGCGATATTTCCGAGCTACGCGTGGTTTCTAGCTCAAACTCAATCATTTTGGATAATGATATGCAGACAAATATCAAAGTCGCCTTTAGAGAGTATCCACGCCCCACCACAAAGGTAAAAATCCGCTTTTTTATGACATACACTTACATAACAAATCCAAATGATTATCGATGAGCGCATATAAAACGCGCCTAGCTCTTTAAAGTGGGTGATTTGTAGATTTTCATCGCCAAATCCTCGATTGCCATTGCAAAAATAATGGATTGCTTTGGTATTTGCAATGTCTCGCAATGACAAACCCCAACGCCGTCATACTTTAGCAAAACGCATTGCAGCAAGTATGACGGAGGGTTTTAAAATCGCACTATTTTGGCGACAAAATTTCGCTATAATAAGCACAAACTCTATTTTAGGAATGTGGCGATTATGGCGGTGGATTCGTGTGTGATTTTGTGTGGGGGGCAAAGTAGTCGCCTAAGGGGCGCAAATGGGGAGAGTAAGATTTTTTTGCCCTTTGGTGGCAAAAGCCTTGTGGCGCACAATTTTAATAAAATGCGCAATCTTTTTAAGCGCGTTTTTATCGCGTGTAAGGATAATCAGGTGGATTTGATAAGAAAAAGTTTGGGCGATTTTATGGGTTTGGATTTGCCACGCAATCCAAACGACATTTTCATCATCGAATCGCCCGATATTTTCGCGCCCATTGTGGGAATCATTAGTGCATTTACGCAATTACAAGCGAAAAATATTTTTTTTATTAGTTGCGATTGCCCTTTTGTATCGCTCCATACGATTGAATCGCTTTGTGAATCCGCCCCCAAATACGACATAGTTTTTGCCAAAGATTCGCTTAAAATTCACCCGCTTATTGCCGTGTGGAGCGCGAAAACTCTGCCTTTATTGCAAGATTGCTTTAAAAAAGGCGACTTTCGATTGCAAAATATCATCGATAAGGCGCACTCAAAGGCACTTTTATTTGACAAAAGCGAATTTTTCAACATAAACACAAAAGAAAATTATTTCACCGCGCTTGAAATATTGCGTGAATCACGCGCGAAAACCTTACTTGAATCACTCGCAAACCACGCGAATCACACATAATTTAGGATAATCTTATGCCCGATACAGACGAACGCACCGAGCTTCCTAGCGAGTATAAACAGCAAAAAGCCCGTGAGGAAGGCAATGTCAAAAAGAGCCAAGAAGTCATCGGCTTTTTAGCCCTGCTATTTGGCTTTGGCATAATTTTTTGGCTACTGCCCTACCTCGCACGGCGAATCAACGGGCTTTTTGTCTTTGTGATGCACTTTAGCCTAGATGATTTCACCGATAGCGGAATGCTAAACCTCGCCGTGTTCGTCCTAAGCGAAAGTCTGCTGATTGTCGCGCCCATATTTTTGGTGCTGATTTTGGTGGGAATCGCTGGAAATGTCCTGCAGTTCGGCTTTATCGTAACGATTAAAACCATAATTCCCAAATTCTCCAAAATCAATATGATAAATGGGCTAAAAAATATGTTTTCGCTAAAAAAGCTGCTTGACGGCTTTCTTATCACGCTAAAAGTCGGCGTGGCGTTGAGCTTGGGGCTTTTTGTCTTTATGAGTTTTATCAAAGAGTTGCAGGGCGTGGCGTTTTTGAGCGTTTTCAAACAGCTTTTGTGGCTGAAAGATAAGGCGTTGATTTTGGCTGGTGTGCTGCTGGTGCTATTTTTGCTAATGGCGATTGTGGATTATTTTGTCAAAAAACGGCAATACATTAACAGCCTAAAAATGACAAAGCAGGAAGTCAAAGATGAGTTTAAAAACTTGCAGGGTAACCCGCAGATTCGTGCGCGAATCCGCCAAACGATGCGCAAAATGGCATCGCAAAAAATGCTATCCAATGTCAAAAATGCCAAAGTCGTCATCACAAACCCCACGCATTACGCGGTGGCACTCACATTTGACTTAGCAGAGGGAATCCCGCCCACTGTCGTGGCAAAAGGCACGGATTTACTCGCTGTGCGTATCAAAGACATTGCGCGTCAGCACAATATACCCATACGCGAACAAAAGGAACTCGCCCGTGAGCTATATCGTGGCGTAGAAATCGATGAGCCTGTGCCACGAAACCTAATGTTTGCCATAATCCGTGTATTGCAAACAATCGAAGGATTCAACGAAGAAATGAGGCGGTATATGAGCTAGATTCGCGTGGTTTTGTGCTTTGGCGAATCTATGATTCAGCCCACGCTGTCATTGCAAGGGCAACGCCCAAAGCAATCTATGAATCTACCACGCCGTCATACTGAGCGTAGCGAAGTATCCAAATCACACGAATCTAAATCATAAAAACACACAATGCTT
The DNA here is from genome assembly GCA_050874285.1 of Helicobacteraceae bacterium. Lineage (GTDB taxonomy): Bacteria > Campylobacterota > Campylobacteria > Campylobacterales > Helicobacteraceae > NHYM01. The sequence goes on from JBNMKJ010000021.1 coordinate 27,228, forward strand.
AAGGGTGAATCAAACAAGTATTCTTTAGATTCACATAAAGTAAGCGATTCGCTGTTGATTTACAATTCGCCTAAATGGATACTTCGCCTAAAGGCTCAGTATGACGATAGATTTGGATTGCTTCGCTCGTTTCACTCACTCGCAATGACGAATCTATATTTTTATTTTACACCAGCTTCATTAAGCATTTTATATGCTTCACAGGCTTCTTGCATTCCTAAATTACACGCCCTTCCAGCATATTGTTTTTCAATGGAAAAATTTTGTTTTATATCAAATCCACCTTTTGCATAAATACTTGCTATAATAACACAAGCAAAAGCACTTTTTAAATCACACGCAATTTTATAATACTCAACAGCCTTTTGATAGCTATGCAATACTCCAAGTCCTTTTTGATACATCTCGCCCAGATTACCACAGCCTCTTATCTTTGAATCTACATCTTTATTATTTTTACTACACGCCAATTCTAAGTATTTTTTTGCATTCTTGTAATCTTTTTCGTTTTTATATAGCCAACCTATATTATTACACGAAGTATATTCTCCTTTTTCGCAACCTAAATTATAATAATATTTTGCAGTGCTTATATCGTTTTTATCTCGATAAATCATTCCTAGCGCGTCATAGCCAAGTATATTACCTAAATCAATTGCTTTTTTTATGTATTGAATTGCTTTATTTGTATCTTGTATTTTTACAAACGGATTATTCTTTGTATTGCTACCGCTTTGTCCGCCAAGTAAATACAATGCACCCAACTCATAGCAAGTATCTTTATCGCATTCATATACACTAGGGACATTGTCAGTTTCTAACGCATTAAACATTAAAGCTAAATTAACCGCACTTAGCTCTTTATCGCCATTTTTTACATTATTGAGTAATCGCTTAAATTCATCATTGATGCTATTATTAACTCTATATGTCATATATGTCATTAGATTATCTCCATCAATTTGATTTGCTAATGTAATGCTTGAAATTAAATTTTCAACAGAGCTACAAGATTTTTCATCATACACTTTAGCGCAATATTTTTTAGATAGGGCTAGATTTTGCTTTATGCCATCTCCACGAAAATACATCATAAATAACTTATTGCAAGAAAATGAATTTCCGCTATCACACGAAATCTCATAATATTTTTTTGCAATAAGATATTCTTTGCTTGACATATATAAAGAGCCGAGTTTATCGCAAGAATTATAATCTGCCCTATCACAACCAATTTTATAATATTTTTTGGCTTTAGAAAGATTGTTTTGTGTTTCATATAAATCGCCAAGTGTGCCATAGGAATAATTATTGCCTAATGCCATTGCTTGATTGCAATATTGCTCAGCTTGATTAAAATGCCCAGCGTTTTTATATATGATTCCAATAAGCAAACAAGACTCTTTATTGCAATTATTTATGCTTGGCAAACCGCTATCTATATACTTTTGGCAAATTTGCTTTTGCCCTTCTTTAATTTCAATACATTCATCAAATACCTTTTTAATATCATCATTGCTTATCATTTTGGCATTGATATTGCCTAGACATAAGATGACGCCAACTATCAAAACTAACTTTTTCATTTTATTTTCCCCTTATATTGATTTATAAATTTCACAAGTTTATCTCTTGATGGTTTGTCATTCCATTGTGAGCAGAAAAAATATCGCTTACCATTGATATTTATTTCCTTTGCATAGTAGCGTGGGCGGTTATATTTATCGAATCTATCAAGCGAAAGCAAAGAATGACTTATTCCAAAAAGTTTGCTTGAATCGGCTTTGCTTAAAAATAACCTTAAATTATCATCGCTCCATTGCGCATTTTCAAGCAATGGTTTTAAAAACTTTCGCGCTATTTCGCCAACTTTTAGATTTGAGTAATCGCTAGATTCACTCGAATCACTATCACAACTTGCCTTATCACTACATAACAGATTCTTTTCAATCTTATGAATCTGCTCTCGCATAAGCCAAAGCACATAAAGCGTATTTTCATTGAATCGTGCTGTATCTTTTTGCTCTTGCAAGGCATATCTAGCGATTATCTCATTGATTGCCTTTTCGATAACTTCGCTTATGTCTTTTCTCATTTTGATTTATCTATCAATGTTGACAATAATTTGAGCCAAAAAATACTTGATACAATTTACCATTTGAATCTTTATATGTCCCTATATAGCCGTGCTGATAGCCATATTGCCCCCACGAGCAATCAACTAGGCTTACATACATACCACCGATAGTATAAGCATTTGCCCCACAAACGCATAGCATAATGGCAGCTATTGCTGCAAAAAGTTTCTTTTTCATTCTTTACTCCTCAACTAAAATTTTTATCCCATAGGATATATAAAAAGGAATTTTATCTTTGTAAAGTTTAGAAAACTCTTAATCCTATAGGATAATTTTTGATGAACGACAAAGATAATAAAAATTTCGGCAATGCTACTAGCGATGAGATTTCGCGCTTTTATAGCACTCTGTCGCACAATGTCCGCAACTTGCGCGAATCTCGTGGCATTTCACAGCTAGACTTAGCACTAGAGATAGGCATAAAGTCCGTAGCATTCTACTCAAACTGCGAGTGCAACCGCTACGGCAAACACTTCAATTTAGAGCATATCTACAAGCTATCTAAAGCCCTGCAAGTGGATATAACGGAGTTTTTCAAGGATTGCGAATGTGGCAAAAATATCGATGATGACGATGAATCTGGCTCATAAAAATTTTAGGGCAAAATCACTCTACTTTTCGCTAAAATTGCGCTTTTAATTTTCGTCATAAAGGCAGATTCGTTTGAAAAATTTAGCTGAGATTTATAGCTTTTTAGATTCGCTCTCACCCTTTGAAAGCCAAGAGGCGTGGGATAATAGCGGGATTTTGGTGGGCAAAAAAAGTAGCAAAATTAGAGAAATCTTTGTCGCGCTAGAGGCGACAATGGAAATCGCGCAAAATTTACCGCAAGATTCGCTGCTAATCACGCACCACCCGCTAATCTTTAAGCCACTTAAAAATCTATGCGCGGATTTTTATCCAAATAATATTTTAGAGATTTTGGTGCGTAAAAATATCGCTCTTATTGCGATGCACACGAACTTTGATTTAAGTCATCTAAACGAATCTTTTGTGAGAGATATACTTGGATTCACACGCTATGATAAGGAAAATTTTATGATAAAAGTGCCATTTCGCGCTGGATTCGCTGAGATTTTACGAATCTTAGAGCAAAAAATGCCTGAATCCACCTTGCGAATCGCTCAAGCAAGTGATTTTATAGAAAATCTCATCATTGTTTGTGGCGCAGGGTGCGGGGCGATTAGCGATGAATCGCTATGCGAAAATGACTGCATTATCACAGGCGATGTGAAATACCACGATGCAATGAAATTTTTAAGCCTAAAAGTCTCAGTCATCGATGTCGGGCATTACCACAGCGAAGGGCATTTTGGCGATATTTTGCAAAAAAATTTGAAAAAAATCGGCTATAAAGGTATAATTCTAACTTCGCAAAATCCATTTGCACCAAATCAAAATGTTAAGGAAAATGTATGAATAGTGATGTGCTAAATCTTATAAAAATATCAGAAATTGACAAAAAGGCATCTGCCAAAGAGCCAGAAATCGCCGCGATTGAAGAAGAGCTAGATTCTAAAGTAAAAGAGCTAAACAACCTAGAGTGGGACATAGAGGAGATTCGCAATGATATTAAAAAAGCGCGATTAGAGATTGCAAATAGTGAGCTATCCATTGCGGAAAATAACGAGAAAATTGCCCAGCTTGATGTCAAAATGGCTAATGCAAAAAGTGAGCGCGAACTTCGTGCGCTGGACGCTGAGAGCGGGATTTCCAAAGAAAAAATCACTTTTGCAAATCAAATCATTGCCGAGCTAGAGGCAAAAATCGATAATTTCAAAGAAAAAGAAAACGAAGTAGCCACCAAAATGAATGAGTTAAGCGAACTCATCAAAGAGACGCGCGTAAGCGTGAATGAGCGCGTAAGCGTGATAGAAAAAGAGCTAAAAGGCATTTTTGACGAAAAAGAAGTCATCGCCAAAAATATTGATAATAAAATCATCATTTTCTACGAAAAAATCCGCAAATGGGCGAAAGATACAAGCGTAGTGCCTATCAAAAAACAAGCGTGTAGCGGGTGCTTTATACGAATCAATGATAGAATTTTCGTGGATTTAATCAAAGCCGATGCGATTACGACTTGTCCGCATTGTGGGCGAATCTTGTATTTGGATAAGGCTGAGGAAGCGGCAATGAAAGAGGCACTAAAAAATGAAAAAGCCTCCAAAAGCGCGAAAGAGACGAAAGATTCGAGCAAAGATTCAAGCGTGAAATCCGCGAAAAGCACAAAGGATTCGAGCAAGGATTCGAGCGCAAAAATCTCTGCAAAATCCACCGCCAAAGCCACCACCGCAAAAACGGCGACAAAATCCACCGCCAAAAAACCTGCTACCAAAAAGGCAAGTAGCGCGAAAAGCAAATCTGCGCCCAAAAAATCCTAGCTCTAAAGTGGCTTATTTAGGCGTAAATGAAAGCAAAAGCGTTTGTAGTAAGCTACTATGTGGTGGTTTTCATCGCATATATTTTTATGTTGCCTATTTTGGGCTTTTTCGCGCTTTTTAAGCCAAAATATCGCAAGTCCATTCCAGCGCGGTTTTTTCTGCGCCACAATGGGCATTTTAGCGATTTTGCGCCAGAAGTTTGGATTCACGCGTGTTCTTTGGGCGAAGTTAGCTCGTTACAAGCGATTTTGGATAAAAATCTCTCGCAAAAAAAGCTGCTTACCACCACCACAAACACGGGATTCGCCAAAGCAAATGAGCTATTTTCATCGTATAAAAATGTAAAAATTGCTTACTTGCCTTTTGAGATTTTTTTGCCATTTGTTATGCCAAAGGGGCTAAAAAAGCTCGTGGTTTTGGAGGCGGAGCTGTGGTTTATGCTATTTTTTTGCGCCAAAAAAAATGGTGCAAAGACGATTTTGCTAAATGCGCGAATAAGCACGAAATCCTACCCAAAATACAAAAAAAATGCGTGGTTTTACAAAAATCTTTTTTGCCACATTGATAGGGTTTTTTGTCAGCAAGACGCCGATAAAGAGCGACTAGGCGAACTTGGGGCACAAAATATCGAAGTCATTGGCAATATAAAGGCGTTAATTAAGCCCAAAGTAAGCAATAATTTCGCCGTTTTTAGCAAATATAAAGACACGCTTTTGGCAAATGGTGCGAATCTCATTGTCGCGGCAAGCACCCATAGAGGCGAAGAAGAGCTGATTTTGCGTAGTTATAAGGCGCATTTTAGCGATTCGCCGTTTCATCGTCTAATCATTGCACCGCGCCACCCTGAGCGATTTAGTGAGGTTTGGGAGATTATCAAATCGCACGGATTTAATGCTGCAAAATACAGCCAAAATGGGCTAGACTGCGAATCTGGCGTCATTTTGCTTGATACGCTGGGCGAGTTAATCAATGTGTATGCAATCGCTGATTGCGTGATTTTGGGCGGTAGCTTTGTAAAAATGGGCGGACACAATCCGCTTGAATGTGCGCATTTTGGCGTGAAGCTAATTAGTGGCGAACATATTTTCAACCAAAACGCGCTTTTTGCGCTGATAAAAGGCTATAAAATCGCCAAAAATGACGAGCTAAGCGAGATTTTAGGCGATTTAGATTCGCTACCAAAAAGCGAAATCATAGATTCGGCACTTGCCAAAATCCAAAATCAAATCAGCGATATTCTCGCAAATTAGGGCGAATCTATGGATAAAGCATATAAAATTTTAGCACTGCAACAAAATATCTCAAACAGAGAGGCGAAAAACCTGCTAGATAGTGGGCTAGTGCAAAGCGGTGGCAAAAAGATTCGCGCTAGTGATTTGCTAAGCGAAAATGCCACGCTAAAAATTTTGCAAGTGGATTCGCCCAAAGTGATTTTTAGGGATGAGCATATTTTGGCTATCAATAAGCCAAACGCGCTTGATTCAAGCCTTTTGGAGAAAAAATTTAGCGGCTTTGCTTTGCTTCATCGCCTTGATAAGCCCACAAGTGGCATTATTTTACTAGCAAAAAAAGATAGCGATTTTTATGAAAAGGCACTCGCGGAGTTTAAAAATCGCGCCGTGCAAAAGGAATATTTGGCGTTAGTGAGTGGCATTGTGGCTGAGCCTTTTAGCATTGATAAGCCCATTTTTACAATCAAAAAAAATGGCATTGCAAAAAGTGTGATTGACTTTAAGCGCGGGAAAAACGCGCTTAGCGAGGTTACGCCACTAAAAATCTATGGCAAAAAAACGCTAATAAAAGTCATTATAAAAACAGGGCGCACACACCAAATCCGCGTCCATTTACAAAGCGCAAAGCACCCCATTTTAGGCGATAGCTCTTATGGTGGGCAAGTTTTCGCTAGGCTTATGCTTCACGCATATAAAATAGGGATTTTAGGATATGAATTTTGCGCTGAGGAGGGGAACTTTTGGACATTTTTACGCGACTAACCAAAGGCAATAAAGAAGTCATAATTGACGGAAAATTGAAAGATTATGATGAATATATTGAGATAAAAAATCAAATCAAAGATGAAATCAAAGACGGCGCACTCACGCTGTATTTTATCAATTCTACGGCGATAGATTCGTATATTTTGGGATTTATTTTGAATCTAGCCGAAAATAGCGGTGTTAAGATTAATATAATCGTGGCAAATTCAAGGCTGTATGAGTTTTTGCAAAGCATTGATTTTAATAAGTTTTTTGACATAAAAATAAAAGAGTTTATAGAGTGAAAAAGTATAATTTTTTAGCGCGAATCTATCGAATCTATGGCACGAATCCACGAATCGCAACCAAAATAAATGGAAATACAGATGAATAGCTGGAATCTCATCTATCAAAACTTCGATAGAATCGCCTTCTCTGTGGGTAGTGTGAATATCTATTGGTATGGCTTGGCTTACGCTGGGGCTTTGCTAGTGGGGCTTTTTGCGGTGCAGTATTTTATCAAAAAGGACAAATATCCTATTTCGCCAAAACTGCTCGAATCGTTTTTTATTTACGGCGAAATTGGCATTATTTTGGGCGCACGAGTGGGATACATTTTGATTTATGACACGCAAACGAGCTATTATTTGACGCACCCGTGGGATATTTTCAATCCTTTTGCAAATGGCAAATTTGTCGGCATTAGCGGTATGAGCTATCACGGCGCGGTGGTGGGCTTTATAGTAGGCTCTTATCTTTGTGCGTGGCGCAATAAAAAGTCATTTTTAATGCTTATGGATTCGGCAGCGATTGCCCTGCCTTTGGGCTATATTTTGGGGCGAATTGGCAATTTTTTAAACCACGAATTAGTAGGACGAGCAACGAATCTGCCCATAGGCATTTTGGTGAATAATAAACTCGTGCATCCAAGTCAGCTGTATGAGGCGTTTTTAGAGGGGCTTTGCGTGTTTGTGATATTGTTTTTGATTCGGCACAAAGTGCGATTTCAGGGCGAACTCATCGGCTTTTATATGCTTTTTTATTCGATTGCTAGGTTTATTTGCGAGTTTTTTAGAGAGGCGGACGCGCAAATGGGCTATTTTTTTGGGCTTACCGCAGGGCAGATTCTATCCTTAATCACGCTATTTGTAGCACTTGGATTTATATATGTCGTGCGAAAGCGTGGCATTAAAAAAGCGCAATTATGATTTTATAATAAGGACAAAATTATGGTATTTTTAAGTGTAATTTTTATTAGTTTCTACACGATTCCCATTTGCATTATCGCAATGATTCAAATCGCATATATAAAGGCGCAAAATGAGGTTGTGATATTGAGCGAAAATGATTTTGAAGTCGCCAAAAACTACGCTATCACAATGCAAATTTATAGTATTATTGAGGCGATTTGGAGTGGTGTTTTATTTATCTTTTGGGCGAATTTTGGATTGTATTTATTGTTGCAAATCATCGGTGTTGCGAATCTCTCAGGTAGCGTGGTATTTGGCGCGATTTTTGTGGTGCTATTTTTGGCAATCAATGCTATTTTCACGCTACCACTTGACGCCTACAAAAGCCTAGTCATCGATAAAATCTTTGGTTTTAGCAAAATGGACGCAAAATTATTCGCGCTTGATTTTATAAAATCATTTGCTATGACTATTATTTTTGGCTTTGTCATCGCATTTGCGCTAGTTTGGCTTATCGAAAATGTGCGTCTGTGGTGGATTTGGGGCTTTGGACTAATGCTTTTTGTCGCGTTAATCGCAAATATCATATATCCGCTCATCATCGCGCCCATTTTTAATAAATTCACGCCCTTAAATGATGAATCGCTTAAAAACCGCATAGAAGCGATAATGCAGCGCGTAGGATTCAAAGCAAATGGCATTTTTGTGATGGACGCAAGTAAAAGAGACGGGCGACTAAACGCCTATTTTGGGGGCTTTGGCAAGGCAAAGCGCGTGGTGCTTTTTGACACGCTATTATCCAAAGTCTCGCACGATGAGCTTTTGGCGATTTTGGGACACGAGCTAGGGCATTTCAAGCACAAGGATTTGCTAAAAAATATTTGCATTATGGCTTTTGTGCTTTTTGCGATATTTTTTATCGCTGGGCATCTTTCGCAGTGGAACAGCACACTTACGCTTAATGGCGCACTTACGCTTTGTGTGCTACTTTTGATTTCAAATCTCATCTCATTTTATTTTATGCCTATTATCAACTTTTTCTCGCGCAAGGCGGAGTATAAGGCAGATGAATTTGGCGCGAATCTCACAAACAAGGCGGATTTACGCAACGCTTTGACAAAGCTAGTCAGCGAAAATAAAGCGTTTCCATATTCGCATAAAATCTTTGTATTTTTCTATATGAGCCACCCACCGCTAATAGAGCGACTAAATGCGTTAGAATAATTCCTATAAGTGAAGTGTAAAGCAATTATTCATCACTTTTCGTTATTGCGAGGCAGTAGCAACGCCACAACGAAGCAATCTATTTTTGTTATTTTTAGTGCAAATCTTACAAATCTATCAAATTAAATCGCATAAAAGTGCATTTTGGTAACTTTTTGCGTAAAATTTTTAGCAAAACGATAAAATTTATTATTTGCATAAGTTTTTTATAAAGTTTTTTATGTAAAATTCGCATTCACTCTTTGAAAAAAGAGATAAATTTAACTTAAAACGGAGATTTAAAAATGTTAGTTACAAAACAAGCACCAAACTTCACAGCAGAGGCGTTAAAAGCCGATGGCACTTTCGATGATAAATTCGAGCTTTATAGCAATCTAGGCAAAAACGGCGCGATTTTATTTTTCTGGCCCAAAGACTTTACTTTCGTCTGCCCCAGCGAGATCATCGCTTTTAACAACCGCATGAAAGAGTTTCACGATAGAGGCATAAATCTTATCGGCATTTCTGTGGATTCCAAAGAAGTGCATTTTGCGTGGCGCAATACACCCGTAAATCAGGGCGGTATCGGCGAAGTGGCATTCCCAATCGTAAGCGACATTACAAAAGCGATTTCGCGCGATTATGATGTGCTATTTAACGGCGCGGTGGCGTTGCGCGGAACTTTTATCATCGATAAAAATAAAAACATTCGCCACGCGACAATCAATGATTTACCGCTTGGACGCAATGTCGATGAGACTTTGCGCGTGGTAGATGCGATGCTATTTGTCGAGGAACACGGCGAAGTTTGCCCAGCTGGGTGGCACAAAGGCGATAAAGGTATGAAGCCAAATGCGCAAGGCGTGGCAAGTTACCTCGCAGAAAACGCAAGCAAACTTTAAAATCAAAAAAAACAGATTCGCACAAAGTGCGAATCTGCACTCCCGCTCGTCATTGCGAGACTTGCCTTTGGCAAATCGTGGCAATTTAAACGAATCAAATCCAAACAAAGCGCAAATATAACGCCCCCACCCACCTCGTCATACTGAGCGTAGCATTTATGCGTAGTGAAGTATCCAAATCGAGCGAATCTTAAAGCAATAACGAATCAATGACCCAAAAGCGAAACAAACGAATCGTCCTTAGATTCACACAAAGTCCGCGAATCGCTTTTATTCACGAATCACCAAAATGGATACTTCGTGCTAAAGCCCGAAGTAATGACGAATCTTTTTTTTGTCATCACGCCCCACCTTGTCATTACTTAAGCGTAGCGAAGAATCTAAACCGTGCGAATCTATACCATACTTCCTCATTGCGAGACTCGCCTTTGGCAAGTCGTGGCAATCTATTTTTTATTCTGGATTGCTTCAGCGATTCTATCGAATCGCCTCGCAATGACAGAGTATTTGTAGTGATTCGTTGCCATAAAGGCAAACAAATCCAAACTATACTAATCCCTAGTTACTTTTTCAAATAGCTCCATTTGGTTTTTTAGCTCGGCACAAGTCATAGTGCTTTTATTGTATTCATCTTGATATTTGCCATAATCTATTGTTACGCTATCTTGTGGTGATTTATTATAACATTTGACATTGTAGGTCGAATCGTAAGTATCTTTATAATGATATATCCAATCAATGCGACTTAATTGATTCCAATTTATCACTTCATATTCAATGGGTAATTTCCAATAATCGCTATATCTCGCTATTGTAGCTGTCGGATATTTATAGTCATCATAGTATTTTTGAAAATCTTTTAGCATTTTATCGCCTACAAAGCGATAGATTCGCAAGGCATTGTTTTGCATATCCTCATCTTTCATAAACTCCAAATATGTTTCATTATTATCGTTGAGATTTTTTAAAGCTGTTTTGATTTTCTCTAGCACTGCGTCTTTATCGATTGTTGAATGATTATATCTTACAGAGCTTTTAGTTACACAAAAAGTGGGCGAATCAATTTCATTTAGCGTCCTAACATTAAAAACATATTTACTTAGAATATTTGGTAGATTTTTTATATCCCTTACAAACAAATATTCATTTGGTTTAGCATATTTACAATCTTTATGGCGATTCGCAAGTTCTTTTTTATTCCGACTATAGCCATATAGATATGGATATAAAATATAATCAAATTCGACAATAGCCTCACAATATTCCTTTAAATTGCTTTTTGTGGTTTTTACCACTTGGCATTCATTTGCTTTCATTGATGGGTATATATTGTGAAGTGCGTTCATAAATCTACCAAACTATTTTTATTTACATAACTTGCCACAAAACTCCACATTATCCTATCTTTAAATTTTTGCTTATTTGCCTCGCATACATTTGCAAACAACCCACTTGCTATACATATCACTAAGATTAAAGTTCTCATATTAGTCCTCCTTTAAAAATTTTAGCATTGCTTCGTATTGTTTTCTTTTAACGATAAGTTTGGCTATTTCCATATTACGGCTTGTATAGTATTGTGGGCGTTCTTGTTTGCTTAACCCATTATAAAAGTTTTGATATTCTTTAATATGTTGATTAACTTGGGCTAACTCTTTTTGTATTGTAGCAGGACTTACAGCCCAATTTATTTCTTTGATTTTAAATACCTCTGCTCCATTACATTTGCCATAAACAATTTCTCTGGGCTTTCTAATGCCCTTATAGTGTAATTGTCATTAGGCGTAACAATAGCAGCATTTGCCACTTCATCATTTTGTGTTTCTATATTACCTTTAAATTCGCCATATCCTTTAGCTATACTATCAGCTAGTGTGCCACTTTTTTTAAAATCATCTAAATCGTTCAAATTTCCGCCATAATATTGCATTTTATACACACATTTTGGAGCATTAGATAGAGTATCACGCACAATTTTGATTAGCTCATCTGTTTCTTGTTTATTTATATCGCTAAAAAGATTTGCTTCCAAATCTTTTGTGATATTTTTAGATATATCAATAGTTATATCTTTTGAAACAATGGGTTTAAATTTAATCAAATCTAGTGCATATTGCTCTATATCTTTGTCAAATTTTGGTCCATATGCTTTTAAAACTTCATATTCCTGCGAACAAGTAAATTTGACATTTTTTAATTGTGAGCTAAGGCTTTCTATATGTGAGGTTAATGCTCTATTGACTTTTTCGTAACAGCTTTGGTCTTGCCCATCACATTTATTGCTTTTCATTATAGTTTGAATTTGTTCTGTGCATTGCTCTATTTGCTCTTTGCTACCATTTTTTGATGCCTTTGCTTCTACTATTTCATCTATTTTTGCATTATTGTCAGTAAGCCATTAAGGTTATTTGCATCAATCTTAACATTTACCTCACTTGCTCCACTAAGCTTATAACAAGCTAATTGTGCGTTAAAGGCATTTATTGTAAGCTCAGCTTTTGCTTTTTCTATACCAGCCCTTTTATCTTTTTCTGCATTGTCTGCTATGAATGCCACACCACCTACTAACAAACCACAACCAGATAATCCAAATCCTGACATAATTATCAAAATAATCTTTTTCATCTCACTCTCCTTTTAATTTATTTAATGTATCTTTGATTTGCCTATAATCAGCAAACATTTTGTCATCGCTCACGCTTAGTCTCGTCTGTGGCGCGGTAGAAAACAGCGGACAGACAATCTCACGCGAATCCTTACAATGTGGAAAATATTTTGCATATTTATCCCACAGCCATTGCTCTACGCCCCACTTTTTAAAGTTATCGCTACGCGGATTTGTGCTATTTTGACTACCGCCTATCGTGGTAAAAATCTTGTTGATTTTCGCGTGTTGCAAAATTACGCTTAAATCCGCAAATTCACTATCATCACCCAAAATATCATCGTCCTTTGCGCTATTTGGCGGACTTTTATAGCAATGTCCCCAAATATCCCAAAGCGCGATATTGTGCTTTAATAGAAAGGCGATTTTGTTGTCTTTTGATTGCGCTTTGAGTTGCGAATCGTCAAAAATCTCTCCCAAAATATCCCAAAAACGATTGCTCAAATCGCCATAGTAAAATCCCGTCTCTATCGAGCTTTGTGAGGGAAACGAGCCTAAAATCAGCACCTTTGAATCGCTATCAAACACAGCTTCAAAAGGGTGCTTTTGTGCGTTTTTATTCATAATAAACTCCTTAAAAAATTTATTCTGCCCCTTTGTTTTGGGCGAATCTTTTTCTCTACCGCCACGATTTTTACCATTTTTGCCGCACACGCAAATCTAAATGCGTGAAATTTAAGATTTAAGTTTGCATTTGGATTCCTTTAAAAGTGGTGTGGAGAGTGGATTGCTTCGGGCAAAGCCCTCGCAATGACAATATAAATGCAATTTGTGTGAATCCTACAATAATAAATTTGCCCACCTCGTCATTGCGAGGCGAATTATAGATTCGCCGAAGCAATCCAAAT